>CAYSDJ010000045.1:0-31584 GCA_964429775.1 uncultured Rhizobiaceae bacterium | reverse complement strand
CCTCCAGATTGAAGACGGTAAATTTAGCGCCGATAAGAGCGGCTGGGAAGGCCTGTGATCACAGTTTATGATAGCGCCATGAGCAGCGCGCCCGTTCTCTACACCATCGGCCACTCAAATCATGCCATCGAGGCCTTCGTCGGCCTGTTGACCGGCCACCATATCGGGACGGTCGTCGATGTGCGTTCGTGGCCCGCCTCGCGCCGCCTGCCGCACTTCAACCGCGCGCCCTTGCACGAATCACTGAAAGCGGCGGGTATTATTTATCTTTGGTTCGGCAAGGAATTGGGCGGCAAAGGTGACAAAAATGCAGACGCACCCGAATTTCGCGCGCGTATCGCCGAACTGTCATCACTGGCGGCAAAGGGCCGGACGGCCATGCTCTGCGCCGAGGAAGACCCGATGCGCTGTCACCGCAAAAAACTACTGGGTCCGCCGCTTGGCGCCGAAGGGCTTGAACTGATGCACATACGGGGTGACGGCAGCTTGGTTGCCGACGAGGCGCTGAACGACGGTCAGTTCTCCCTGTTCAACGAAAACTAGCGCCCCTTTTCGACCAGCTTGAAAATGCCGGAGAAATCGAGCGCCTCGTTGCCGGAAGCGCAGAACTCGTCATAGAGCCGCGCCGCCTCGGCGCCGATCGGTGTCGCGGCACCAGCCGCCTCCGCCGCCTGCTGGGCGAGCTTGAGGTCCTTGTTCATCATTGCCGCCGTGAAGCCGGGCTGATAATCGCGGTTGGCCGGCGAGGCCGGCACCGGGCCCGGCACCGGGCAATAGCTGGTCAGTGCCCAGCACTGGCCGGTCGCGGTCGAGACGATATCGAACATGGTTTGACGATCGAGCCCCAACCGGTCGGCAAGACAAAACGCTTCCGAGGTGACGATCATGCTGGCGGCGAGCATCATATTGTTGCACACCTTGGCCGCCTGGCCGTTGCCGGACGGGCCGGCATGAACCACCGCCTTGGCCATCGGCTCCAACACCGGCTCGGCCCGGGCAAAGGCGCCTTCCGTGCCGCCGACCATGAATGTCAGCGCACCCGCTGCCGCCCCGGCGACGCCGCCCGAAACCGGCGCGTCGAGCATTTCCAGGCCAAGCGCCTCGGCCGCCTCGGAAACCTCGCGCGCGGTGGTGACGTCGATGGTCGAGCAATCGATCAGCAGCGTACCCTCGCCGGCGCGCTCGAGCACGCCACCGTCATCCATATAAACCGCGCGCACATGGGCGCCGGCCGGCAGCATGGTAATCACCGCATCGCGGCCCGCCGCCGCATCGCCCGGCGATTCCACCACCGTGGCGCCGGCTTCCCGCGCCGCATCGAGCGCTGCCTCGGACAGATCGAAGACGCTCACCGCATGACCCGCCTTGATCAGATTGGCGAGCATCGGCCCGCCCATATTGCCGGCGCCGATAAAGCCGATTTCAGCCATTTTTCTCTCTCCTATTCAAACGTCATGTCGCCGCTGTCGGGCGTTCGGAAATAGCTCGCGATGAGATCCTCGCCGACATCCTCAAGCCGCGCCGGTTGCCATTTGGGCTGGCGGTCCTTATCGATGATCTGGGCGCGGATGCCTTCGTAAAACTCGGTGGAAAAATTACAGCGGATCGCCATGCGGTACTCGACCTCCATCGCCGCCTCGAAATCGAGATCCGTATGCTGCGTCAGTTGGCGGAAAGTGATCTTGAGACTGGTCGGCGATTTCTCCAGCAGCGTGGCGCGGGCCTCATTGGCCCAGTCCGTTCCCTCCGCCGCCAAATTGTCGAGAATCGCTTCGACCGAATCAGCGGCGAAACAGCGGTCGACCTCATCCTGGCGCGCCGCCAGAGGTGCCGCGCCGGGATCGGCGGTAAAGCCGGCCAGCACAGCGTCGATGGCGCGCGCGGCATCGCCCGAAAGGTCGGCGGCGCCAAGGGCGGCATCGAATTCGGCCATGCGCGCGCTCGGCACATGATGGGTGGCAAGGCCAAGATAGAGGGCGTCGGCAACGCCGATGCGCGCACCGGTCAGGCCCATATAAAGCCCCATCCGCCCCGGGCAGCGCGGCAGAAAATAGGTCGCGCCGACATCGGGGAAAAGGCCGATGCCGGTTTCCGGCATGGCAAAGAGCGCGTTCTCGCTCATCACCCGGTGCGAGCCATGAAAGGAGATACCGACGCCGCCGCCCATCACCACGCCGTCGATCAAGGCGACATAGGGCTTGGGGAAACGGAAGACGAGCGTATTCAGGCGGTATTCCTGCTCATAAAAGGTGATGGCGAATTGCTTGTGCGGGTCGTTCTGCTGTTCGTGCAGAAAGCGGATATCGCCGCCCGAGCAGAACGGCACCCGGCCGTCCTCGCGCGCCGCACCCTGTATTGCCACGGCCTTCACCGCCGGATCGTCCTGCCATATACGCAGCCAGTCATCGAGGGCGATGGCCATTGGTTGGGTCAGTGCATTGAGCGCCTTGGGCCGGTTCAGGGTCACATTGACGAGCCCGCCCTGGCGGGCATAGATAATTTCGCCGTCCGCCGCGCTGTTGTTCTCCTCAGTCACTTACGTCCTCTCTACTCGTTCAACAATCCGCGCGCGATGATGACGCGCATGATCTCATTGGTGCCTTCCAGAATCTGGTGCACCCGCAGATCGCGCAGATGGCGCTCGACCGGGTGGTCCATCAAATAACCGTAGCCGCCCAGGAGCTGCAAGGCATCGTTACAAACGTCAAAGCCGGCATCGGTGGCGAAGCGCTTGGCCATGGCGCAGGCCTGGGTGGCGTCGGGCGCTTTGGCGTCCAATTTGGCTGCCGCGTTGTAGATCATCAGGCGCGCCGCTTCCAGCTCGGTCGCCATATCGGCAAGCTTGAATTGCAGCGCCTGAAAATCGGCCAGCTTGCGGCCGAACTGCTCGCGCACGAGAACATGTTCGCGCGCGATTCCCATGCTGGCTGAGGCCGCGCCGAGAGAGCAGGCGGCGATATTGATGCGCCCGCCATCGAGCCCGGCCATGGCGATGCGGAAGCCCTCGCCCTCTTCGCCGATGCGGTTTGCCAGCGGCACGCGGCAATCTTCGAAATTGACCATTGCCGTCGGCTGGCTGTGCCAGCCGAGCTTGTTTTCCTGAGCGCCGAAACTGAGGCCCGGCGAGTCTTTTTCGATGGCCAGGCAAGAGATGCCGCGCGGCCCGTCTTCGCCGGTGCGCACCATGGTGACGTAAAGGTCGGTCGAGCCGGCGCCGGATATGAACGCTTTCGATCCGTTCAGCACATAATCATCGCCATCGCGCACCGCCCGCGTCTTGAGCGCGGCGGCGTCCGACCCCGAGCCCGGCTCGGTCAGGCAATAGCTCGCCATCAACTCCATTGCGCTCAAGCCCGGCAGCCAACGCCTGCGCTGCGCATCGTTTCCGAAGGCATCGACCATCCAACAGGCCATATTATGGATCGAGAGATAAGCCGAGGTGGAGGCACACGCTGCTGCAAGAGCCTCGAATATCAGCGCCGCATCAAGACGCTTGAGGTCCGAGCCGCCGACATCCTCGGCCACATAAATACCACCGAAACCGAGCGCCGCAGCTTTCCGCAGAGCCTCGATCGGAAAAATCTTGTCGCGGTCCCATTGGGCAGCGTGGGGAGCAAATTCATTGGCGGCGAATTCGCGCGCCGTTGCCTGAAAGGCGGATTGCTCGGGGTTCAGTTCAAATTCCATGGCGCGCACTTTACCGGCCCGCCAAGGCGCGCGAAAGAGCCTGTTCAACTATCCGGCAAGGGCGGTGGGTTTGCTTTTCGGTTGGTACTCGGCAAAGAGGCCGGACAGGCGTGTGGCATGAATAAACGGCCAAGTAACCTTGATGCCGCGCATATTATTTTCGAGCAGGGCGCGCTCCGCGATATCGCGCATCCGCGGGCCATCCCATACAGGCGAGTGCAGAAAGGCTTCACTGTTGATCGTATCAAGCGCGTAATCCTTGAGCGGCCCGGCCAGCCAGCGGTACGTCTCGATGGGAAAGCCCAGCTTTTTGCGCCGCGTACGCACTGTCTCGGGCAAAATGCCGCTCACGGCCTCTCGCAGAATATATTTGGCCGAGCCATTCCGAATTTTGCATTCGATCGGAAGGGCGAATGCATAGGCCATCAGGCGCCAATCCAGAAACGGTGCACGCGATTCAACGCCGTTGGCCATTGAGGCGCGGTCGAACTCCCGCAGGATCCAGGGCATGCGGCCCTCGTGGGTTTCAAAGTAGATTTGCCGCGTGAGACGGTCACGGTCCGCCAAATCGGGCCCATCCTCGGCCCAAATCGGGCATTCGAGGGCATAGGGTTGGGCGCGGAATGCCTCGGCCAGGGGTGTCGGTTGCGGGACCGGGTTGAAAGGTGCAACGGCCGGCAATTCAGCCAAAAGAGGCGCCAATCCCTCATCGATGCCCTCCGCCCCCATGGCATCGGAGGCGGCTTTCAAATTACGCAATTTCTCGACCGCTTCGATCATCGCGTGATTGGGGAAATGACGATAACCCGCCGTCAGTTCGTCGGCGCCATGGCCATCGAGGGATACAACCATGCCGTATCGTCGCAACTCGCGATACAGCAACCACTGACCGACCGGAAGCGGCCCGATTTCCTCGAGGGCGAACATAATATCGTCGAGTTGATGTAACGCGTCGTCCGCGTCGGCGGCCTTGTAGACGCCCTTCGTGCCGGCGAAATCCACCACTGCCTCGGCGCAGGCGCGCTCCTCATCGGCGTTGCCGCCACCACTGCCGAGAAAAAAAGCCGTCTGCCAATCATTGGGTCGGCGCGCGAAATTGCCGCCATCATTATTGAGGTGAGCGATCACGCCATGAACCGCGCTCGAATCGAGACCGCCGCTTAAACAGGTGGCAAGCGGCACATCGCTTCGCATGCGCAGTTTGCAGGCATCGAAAAGCAGTTCTTTGAAGTGCTCGATTTGACGCCCGAGGCCAAGCGGCGGATCGGGCAGATGATCGAGCGTCCGCCACCAGCGCCGGTGTTTGGGCGCTTGCCCCAAACGGACGGTCATACAATGGCCGGGCGGAAGGCGCATCACCCCTTCCAGCAATCCATGGTGCGTGCCTTCGAAAGGTATGGTGTGCATGATGGCCGTGGCCACGGCGCGATTGTCGAAACGCGCGGCAAAATCCGGCACAGCCAGAAATGCTTTCATTTCCGAGGCGAAGGCAAAACGGCGGCCGTCGAAATGCCAAAAAAGCGGCTTTACGCCAAAGCGGTCGCGCGAGAGAAACAGCTCGCGTTCCTCGGCATCCCAAATGGCGAAGGCCCACATGCCATTGAAGCGTGTCTGACACTCCGGACCCCATTGCGCGAAGGCGGCGAGCAGCACTTCGCTATCGCTCTCGCTTTCGAAACGATGGCCGAGGCCGATAAGTTCCTCGCGCAGTTCGAGAAAATTGTAAATTTCGCCGTTGAAGGTGAGCCACCAGCGGCCTTCGCCATAGGACATAGGCTGATGGCCGCCCGTCCCGATGTCGAGAATGGCAAGACGGGTGTGTCCGAGACCAAGCGCGCCATTCTGATGGACGCCACTGCCATCGGGGCCGCGGTGGGCCAGGAGGTGATTCATATCCTCCAATACCGCCCGCGCCACGGCCGCGCCGTTATGATCCCACACACCCGAAATCCCGCACATGGCGTAAAGCTTAACTAAATTTGGTTAATAGGAGTTGACTACCTTGCCTTGTTCGTAGGCAGCAAAACCGGTTGTCTGGGGTGGGTCGGACCTTATAGTTATGTGAGTCACAATAATAATGCGGAGAGAAACGCAATGAGCATCGAGAGCACAAACGCCGAAACCATCGTATTGCATGCCGGGCACCGCAACGATCCCACCACGGGTGCGGTTGCCGTGCCGATCTATCAAACCACCTCCTACCAGTTCGACAGCACGGAACACGCCGCCAACCTGTTCGCGCTCAAGGAGCTCGGCAATATCTACACGCGCATTATGAATCCGACCTGCGACGTGTTGGAGAAGCGATTGGCAGCGCTCGAAGGCGGCGTTGCGGCGCTCGCCGTTTCCTCTGGGCAGGCCGCTTCGGCCATGGCGATCCAGAACATCGCCGCCGCCGGCGACAATGTGGTCAGCTCGACCGATCTCTATGGCGGCACCTGGAATCTTTTCGCCAATACGCTCTCCACCATGGGCATCGAAGTGCGCTTCGCCGACCCGGAAGATCCGGAAAATTTCCGCCGCATGACGGATGACCGGACGCGCGCCTATTACGCCGAGACCCTGCCCAATCCGAAGCTCGAAGTCTTTCCGATTGCTGAAGTTGCCGCCATCGGGCGCGAAATCGGCGTACCGCTGATCATGGACAATACCGCGGCGCACGGCCTGTGCCGGCCGTTCGACCACGGCGCCGCCATTATCGCTTCGTCCTGCACCAAATATATCGGCGGACACGGCAATTCGATCGGCGGCATCGTCATCGATTCCGGCAGCTTCGACTGGGAAGCCCACAAAGACCGCTTCCCCCTGCTTAATCAACCCGACCCGAGCTATCACGGCGCGGTATGGACGGAAGCGGTCAAGCCGCTCGGGCCGATCGCCTATATCATCAAGCTGCGCGTGACGATGCTGCGCGACATGGGCCAGGCGATGAGCCCGTTCAACGCCTTTCTCTTCCTAACCGGCCTGGAAACCTTGCCGCTGCGCATGGAACGGCATTGCGAGAACGCGGCCCGGGTGGCGGAATTCCTGAGCGGTCACGACAAGGTGTCGCGCGTCATCTTTCCGGGCGTTATGAGCGGCGAAGCGCGCCGCCGCGCCGACACCTATCTCAAGGGCGGCCATGGCGGGCTGGTCGGCTTCGAACTGCCGGGCGGCATGGCGGCGGGGCAGAAATTTATCGATTCGCTCGATATGTTTTATCATGTCGCCAATATCGGCGACGTGCGCAGCCTCGCCATTCACCCGGCCAGCACCACCCACTCCCAACTCGAACCCGACGAGCTGGCCGCGAGTGGTGCACCGGAAGGATATGTGCGGCTGTCGATTGGGGTTGAGCATATCGACGACATCCTGGCCGATCTCAGCCAGGCGCTGGACGCGGTCTAACAGGCAGCGAGGAGAAACCATGGCCAATCTACCCGGAACTTTCGGCCGCTACCCGTCAACGCGGCTCAGGCGCAATCGGCGCTTTGAATGGTCGCGCCGCTTGGTGGCGGAGAATGTGCTGACGCCGGCCGATCTGATCTGGACCGTGTTCGTCCGCCCCGGCAAGGGCGAGGCGGAGCCCGTATCCTCGATGCCGGGCGTCGAGCGGGTCTCGGCCGATGTGCTGGCCGAGCGCGCGCGCGAGGCCTTCGACCTCGGCATTCCGGCCCTCGCCGTGTTCCCGCAAACACCGCCCGAACTGAAAACCCCGGATGGCGACGAAGCGCTTAATCCGGGCAATCTGGTGTGCGAGGCGGTGCGCGCGGTGAAAAACGCGGTGCCGGAAATGGGCGTGGTCTGCGATGTGGCGCTCGATCCTTACACCAGCCACGGCCAGGACGGCCTGGTGCGCGACAATTACGTCGTCAATGACGAGACGGTCGAGGTCTTATGCCGCCAGGCGCTCAACCAAGTCGAAGCGGGCTGCGACGTGATCGCACCGTCCGACATGATGGATGGCCGCATCGGCGCGCTGCGCCAGGCGCTCGACAACGCCGGCCATGAGGAGACGCTGCTGCTCTCCTATGCCGCCAAATATGCCAGCGTGTTCTACGGCCCGTTCCGCGACGCGGTCGGCTCGGCCACCTCGCTCGGCCAGGGCGACAAGCGCACCTACCAGATGGACCCGGCCAACAGCGACGAGGCGCTGCGCGAGGTTGCCCTCGATATCGAGGAAGGCGCCGATATGGTGATGGTCAAGCCCGGCATGCCCTATCTCGACATCGTCCGGCGCGTGAAAGAGAGCTTTTCGTTGCCGACTTACGTCTATCAGGTGTCGGGCGAATACGCGATGCTGATGGCGGCGGGCGAGCGCGGCTGGCTCGACGGCGAACGCGCCATCATGGAATCGCTCCTCGGCTTCAAACGCGCCGGCGCCGACGGCATCCTCACCTACGCCGCCATCCGCGCGGCAAAGACGCTGAACGGTTAAGCGCGCAACCAGCCCGTAACCGCCTCGATCTGGTCATCGACCATAATCGACGGCGTGTGGCCGATGCCGGGATATTCGATTAGCTCGGCGCCGTCGGCTTTCATCTCGGCTGCGGTATCAGCGCGGAGAATGTTCGATTCGGCGCCGCGCAGCACCAGCAGCGGGCATTCGATACGGCGCCACCACGGCCAGAGTTCGATATCCCGCATCGGCCCGAGCGCGCGCAGCGCATCGCCAATTGCCGGGTCGTGATGATAGGCAAAGCCGCCGCCATCCTTGGGCCTGAGACTATGCAGGGTGAGATGCATCCAGGTTTCGTCGCTGAGCGCACCCCATTCGGCGCAGACCTGTTTCTGATAGGCTTCCGCCGTTTCCAGATCGTCGAAATCCGGCGCCCGGCCAACGCGCTCGGCAATCGGCTCCATGCCGCTCGCCGGCACAAACGGGCCGATATCGTTGAGCACCAGACGGCGGATCAGGCCGCGCGTCACCGCATCTTCATCGCCGGCGATCATCATGCCGAGCGAGCCGCCGAGCGAGGTGCCGATCCAATCGACCTCGGTCAATTTCAGCGACGCCAGCAGGGTGCGGATATCGGCCAAATAAGTGGCCGGCGAATAGCCTGCCATCTCGCGCAGCCAATCGCTTTGGCCGCGCCCGGCGAGATCGATGCTGAGCACCCGGTGGCTAGCGCTGAGCGCCTCGGCCAGGGCATCGAAATCGCGGCCATTGCGGGTCATGCCGTGGACACACACCGCGACGCTGGGATTGTCCGCTTCGCCCCACTCGGTATAGGCGAGGCGGCGAAATCCACCCAGCCGCTCGGCATAGCGATCCGAGATTTGAATATGGGCCTTACGCATGGTCATT
Organism: uncultured Rhizobiaceae bacterium; assembly: GCA_964429775.1. GTDB lineage: Bacteria > Pseudomonadota > Alphaproteobacteria > UBA828 > UBA828 > PTKB01. The sequence continues at coordinate 22,610 of CAYSDJ010000045.1, read as the reverse complement.
AAATTCCTCCGAGCACGGGCGTTCCAGAATGGCGAATAGCGTGTATCATCCCGGCCAGGATTTCTAAAGCAGCAAGGATGCGAATTTCATATGACGGTTCCAGGCCCCCTCAACGGCATTACGGTTATCGACCTGACGCGCGTCCTCGCCGGACCCTATTGCACCATGGTATTGGCCGATCTCGGCGCCCGCGTGATCAAGGTGGAGGTGCCGGAAAAGGGCGACGATGCGCGCGCCTTCGGCCCCTTTTTCGAGGGCAAATCGGCCTATTTCATGTCGATCAACCGCGGCAAGGAAAGCCTGGCCCTCAATCTTAAGGACGACGCCGACCGCGCCACTTTCGAGGCGCTGTTGGAGGATGCCGATGTGCTGGTCGAGAATTACCGAGGCGGCACCATGGAACGCCTCGGCTATGGCTGGGAGAGCCTGCATCCGCGCTATCCCAAACTGATCTATGCCGCCTGTTCGGGTTTCGGCCATACCGGCCCCTATGCCGAACGGCCGGCCTACGACATGGTTGTTCAGGGGCTGGGTGGGGTGATGAGCCTGACCGGCCATCCCGGCGGACCGCCGACCCGCGTCGGCACTTCGATCGGCGATATCACCGCCGGCCTGTTTACGTCGATCGGCGTCTCGAGCGCGCTGCATCACCGCAACACCTGCGGCAAGGGCATGAAGATCGACGTCGCCATGCTCGACTGCCAGCTCGCCATTCTGGAGAACGCCCTGGCGCGCTATTTCGCCACCGGCGAAGTGCCCGGCCCGCTCGGCGCGCGCCACCCAACTATCGTGCCGTTTCAAAGTTATGAGACCGGTGACGGTCATGTCATCATCGCCGCCGGCAACGACGCTTTGTTCGCCACCCTGTGCAGCGCCCTGGAATGCCCCGATCTGGCCAATGAAGCCCGTTTCAAGGACAATGATGCGCGCGGCGAGCATGTCGAGGAACTGAAGGTGGAGATGGAGCAGCGCCTGAAACGGCAAGCGACCGAACATTGGCTGGATCTGCTCGCCAAGGCGGGCGTGCCGTGCGCGCCAATCAACAACGTCGCTCAAGTGCTGGCCGACCCGCAGATCGCGGCGCGCAACATGGTGATCGAAACGAATGACCCGGAGGTTGGCTCCCTCCGCATGGCGGGCAACCCGATCAAGCTATCGGCGTTCGACGACCCGCCCCGCCGCCAACCCGCGCCCGACCTCGATCAGCACCGCGCCGATATTCTCGCCAACCTCAAGGAGTGACAGCCTGATATGGCCAGAAGACGCAAGCGCAAGGGGGGATACGGCCTGCAAAAGCCGCGCCGGGGGTTTCGCTGGTGGTGGCCGCTGGGTGGCCTGAGCGGCCTCATTTTGCTCGTCATTCTGGTCTTGATCGGCGGATATTTATGGGCGCGCGGCTCGCTGCCCGAGCTCAATGGCGACATCCAATTGGCCGGCCTCCAGCGTGACGTCGAGGTTATCCGCGACGATCATGCGATCCCGCATATCTATGCCGAATCCGTCAATGATGCGGTATTCGCCATGGGCTTCGTCCACGCCCAGGACCGCCTCTGGCAAATGGAATTCCAGCGCCGCGTCGGCGCCGGGCGCTTGTCGGAGCTGTTCGGCGAGGACACGCTCAAGATCGACCGCTTCCTGCGCACGCTTGGCGTCCATCGTTCGGCCGAACGCAATTTCGCCAATTTGGCGCCCGACGTTCAGGCGGTCTATCAAGCCTATACCGCCGGCGTGAACGCCTTCCTGGCCACACGCGGCGGCCCGCTGCCGCCGGAATTTCTCCTGCTCGGGCACGAACCTGAGCCGTGGCAGCCGGCGGACAGTATCGCCTGGATGAAAATGATGGCGTGGGATCTCGGCGGCAACGCGCTCGATGAGGCACTGCGCGCCCGCATGGCACAGAATTTAAGCGCCGGGCAGATTGGCGAATTGTGGCCCGATTATCCCGAGGACGGCCCGGCTGTCCTGCACAGCGACGCGGCGCCGACCGACTTACCATGGGCGGCGCTGGCGGCAATATTCCCACCGCGCCCGCCAGAGGGTCTTGGCTCGAACAATTGGGTGTTGGCTGGAGAGCATACCGCGAGCGGCAGCACGTTGCTCGCCAACGACCCGCATTTGGGCCTGCAAATCCCGAGCCTATGGTATCTGGCGCATATGAGCGCGCCGGGCCTCGACGTTGCCGGCGCCACCCTGCCCGGCCTACCGATGCCGGTTCTCGGCCGCACTGCGAACTTTGCCTGGGGCTTCACCAATACCAACCCGGACGTGCAGGATTTGTTTATCGAACGCCTGCATCCGGACGATCCGGAGCGCTATCTCGTCCCAAACGGCAGTGCGCCGTTCGAGACGCGCGAGGAAACCATCGGCGTCAAGGATGGCAACGACGAGACATTCACCGTGCGCGAGACGCGCCATGGCCCGGTTGTTTCCGATATCATCGGCGGCAGCGGCGAATTTCTCCGTGCCGGACATGTGATCGCCTTCGCCTGGACGGCGCTCAGCGATGATGATCTCAGCGCCCAGGCGGCAACGCGCATCGGCGAGGCCGAGGATTGGGACGGCTTTACCGCGGCACTGCGCGATTTTCACGCGCCGCAGCAAAATATCGTGTTTGCCGATATCCACGGCAATATCGGCTATTTCGCGCCCGGCCGGGTGCCGATCCGGCGCAACGGCAACGGTTGGATGCCGGCGACCGGCTGGACCGGCGAGCACGACTGGATCGGATGGATCCCGACCGGCGCGCTGCCCCGCCTGTTCAATCCGCGCTCGGGCCGGATTATCACGGCCAACAATAAGGTCGTTGGGCCGAATTACCCCTATTTTATCAGCCGCGACTGGTCGCCGCCGCACCGGGCAAAACGTATCGCAGCACTGTTGTCAGGCGCCTCGTCGCACAGCGCCGAGAGCTTCGCCGCGATCCAGGCGGACACCACCTCGCGCGGGGCGCAGGCCCTGCTGCCAGAGCTGCTTGAAATTACGCCGCCCGGCAGCGACGCCGCGCACGCGGCCTTGAACCGGCTCACCGCGTGGAACCACGTCATGACGGCGGAAGATGCGGAGCCGTTGATTTATATGGCCTGGCTGCGCGAGCTGATGCGCACCCTGTTCGCCGACGAACTCGGCGCCACGTTCAATGATTATTGGTCAATTCGCGAATCAGCCATTTCCGGGGCGCTAAAACCGGGCAGTTCCTGGTGCGACGATAGCGCCACCGCCGCAGTGGAGGATTGCGCCTGGGCAGCCGGCAGGGCACTGGAGCGGGCGCTGCAATATCTGGCCGAGCGCTATGGCGACAATATCGATGGTTGGGCCTGGGGCGAAGCCCATTACGCCTATAGCGACCATGAGGTCTTGGGCCGCGTGCCGGGGCTCGGGCCGCTGTTTGAGGTTCGCCTGGCCAATGGCGGCGCGCGCAATACGGTCAACGCGGCGGGATTTACCATACGCGACGAGGAGAAGCCGTTTGCGCAAAATCATGGCCCGGCCTATCGCGCCATATATGACCTGGACCCGCTTGGACAGTCGCTTTTCATCCAGAATACCGGCCAATCAGGCAACCCGCTTTCGTCCCACTATCGGGATTTCGCCGAAATGTGGCGCGACGGCAAATATGTCCCATTGTTGATGAACAGGGCGCAAATCGAGTCCGCAAGCATCGGAACGCTGCGTCTTTCGCCGCGCTGAAGGTTAGCTAAAGGTTAACGGCGCCGCATAACGCGTTGCGCCGCCATAAACTCTCTATTTCGTGGTTAACCGTTTTTTCACCCTGCTCGCGCAAAATCAAGCATTCGAAACCGGCGCCCGTGCGCCGGAATGTTCTTAGCGGAGTGAAACTCAATGCTGTTAATCATTGGCGGCCTGACAGTCATAGTATGCGTCATTGGCGGCTTCATCATGATGGGCGGCCATATTGAGATTCTGATCCAACCGGTCGAATTTATCATTATTATCGGTGCGTCGGTCGGCGCCTTCATTATTGCCAATCCCAAAACGGTCATTAAATCATCCATCAAGGCTTCGATAGGATTGTTGAAAGCGCCGCGCCACAACAAGGCCAGCTTTCTCGAATTGCTTACCCTGCTCTATGCCGTTTTCAAACTGGTGCAGATGAAAGGCATGCTGGCGCTCGAACAGCATGTTGAAAATCCGCAGGAAAGTGACCTGTTTCAGCAATTTCCCAAATTCTACAATGATGAAACCGCCGTCACCTTCCTGTGCGACTATATCCGCCTGATGACTTTGGGCTCGGACAAGGCGCATGAAATGGAAGCCCTGATGGATGAGGAGATCGAGACCCACCACAACGACCAACTCGAAATCTCAGAAGCCATCAATAAGGTCGCGGAAGGCATGCCGGCACTGGGAATTGTCGCCGCCGTGCTCGGCGTCATTCATACCATGGGCTCAATTACCGAGCCACCCGAGGTGCTCGGTCATCTCATCGGCGCGGCGCTTGTTGGCACTTTTCTCGGCGTCTTATTGTCTTACGGCTTCGTTGGCCCCATGGCGGCGGCACTGAAAGGCCGCTCCAACACCGACACCAAATATTTTGTCTGCATGAAGGCCGGACTGATGGCCTATATGCAGGGCTATGCGCCGGCCGTCAGCGTGGAGTTCGCGCGCAAGACCCTGTTCGCCCATGAGCGTCCCAGCTTCTACGATGTTGAAGAGGCGGTCGCCGAACTGCCCGCGGCGTAGGCCACCGATATGGCGACCAATGTCAATGAACTGATCTTCATCAAGAGGGTCAAAAAGAAGGCGCACGAACACGCCCATGGCGGTGCCTGGAAGATTGCCTATGCGGATTTCGTCACCGCGATGATGGCGTTTTTCCTGCTCATGTGGCTGCTCAACGCGACGACGGAAGACCAACGCACCGCCATTTCAAACTATTTCGCCCCGGCCAGTGTGAGTAAATCCACCAGCGGCGCCGGCGGTGTGCTCGGCGGGCGCACGATCGATAGCGAAGGCGCGATGGCGTCCAATACGGCCCGGCCCGGCTTGATCCTCGGCGTGCGCACGCCAGTGCTCGGCAACGCCGATGAGGAATCGGAGGATGGCGAGGGCGAATTCTCGATGAGCGGCCCGGTATCGGAGCATGAATTCGAGGGCGCGACCGGCAGCCATATGGGAACGCTCGACGCGCATGATTTAAAACAGGGCGGCGGCAGCCACCTCGGTACGGTAGAGAAAAACGACGCCAAAAACGCCAAGGGCGAGTTCCTCGCCCGCGCCAAGAAGAAAAGCGGCCCCAAGGACGAACTCGGCACCTCCAATGTGGCCGGCCCCAAGAAGGGACAGGGCGCGAAGGATGGCGGCACAGGCGGACGCGGCAAGGATGGCACGGAAGGCGCGGGCGCCGGGCGCAATGCCAATGACTCGCGCTACGCCAATGACTCGCGCTACGCCAATAACGCGCGCCGCGCCGCGGATTCGCGTTACGGCGCCGATTCGCGCAACAGCGCGCGGCAATTTGCCAAGCGCGAGCAGCAGCGCTTCGGCAAAACCGAGGCCGCCCTTAAAAAGCTCATCGACAAGGATCCCAAACTCCGGCAGTACCGCGATAATTTGAAAATCGAGCAGATCGGCGCGGGCATGCGCATCCAAATCCTCGACAGCCATAAAGTTGAGATGTTCCCACTCGGCAGCGCCGAGATGATGGAACGGACCAACGAGATCATGGGCAAAATCGTCGAATCGATCAAAAAACTGCCGAATAAAATCGCCATTGTCGGCCATACCGACGCGACGCCCTACCACGCCGATTCCGGCTACAGTAATTGGGAGCTCTCGACCGATCGCGCCCACGCCAGCCGGCGCGCCCTGATCGAAGCCGGATTGCCGGAAGACCGCCTGGCCACCGTGATCGGCAAGGCGGCCACCGATCCGCTCAACAAGGCAGATCCGGAAGACCCGTCCAATCGGCGAATCAGCATTCTCCTGCTGCGCGAAAATCCACCAGCGGTAAAGCTGAGCCGGACGCCGGCCGGCAAGCGCAAAGATCCCTACTCCGGCTATAAAAACAACAATTTGAAGCCGCGCCAGTCTCCGCTCTTGGCGCCGGCAAATTCACCGCCGGCCAGCACAGCGGGTAAATCGAGCTTCAGCGACCCGTTCGAAGCGCCGGACAATGAAACGGTAGCGCCAAGCGCGCCTGTAGAGGACGCGCCGAAAGCCGAGAAAGCCGAGAAAGCTGAGAAAGTTGAGAAAGCCGAGAAAGTTGAAAAGATTGAGAAAATCGAGCCGGCGGAAAAACCCGTCGAAAGCATAAAGGCGGAAGAGCCTGAAGCCGAGGCGGAAACGCCCCCCGTGGAAGAAATAGAGCCCTACGATGACGGTGAAATCATCGACAGCGACCTTTTCCAGCGGCTTTAATTAAATACACCAAGTGTAGATTTCCAAAGCCACTTCCGCTTGGCTTTGACGCAGCCGTCTACCATGATGGCGCGCTATGATCGCCGTCGACCCCTTTCTACTAATGTGGATAACCCTGGCGCTTGCCGGGCTTACCATCATCGCCTATGCGCATCCGCGCCTGCCGTTGGAATTGACCTCTATCGGCCTGGTGGCGGCGCTTCTGGTGCTGTTTCACATTGCACCGCTGCAGGGCACAGACGGCCGCGAGGGGCTCGATGCGGTCGGTTTGCTGAAGGGATTCGGCAATCCGGCGATCATCACTGTCGTTGCGCTGCTGATTGTCGGCCAGGGCATGGTGCGCGCCGGCGCCTTGGAAATGATTAGCCAAATGATCTATCGCGCCGCGCGCGGCCGCCCGGCGCCGGCGATCGCGGTGAGCCTGCTGACCGCTTTGACCATTAGTGCGGCGCTCAACAACACGCCCGTGGTGGTCATGTTCATTCCGGTTCTCGCCTCCCTCGCGGACCGCCTCGGCCACACCGCCAGCCGCATCATGATGCCGCTCAGCTATTGCACCATCTTGGGCGGTATGGTGACACTGATCGGCTCGAGCACGAACCTGCTCGTCGCCGGTACCGCCCAGGAGTTGGGCATGGCGCCGCTCGGCTTCTTCGATTTCGCCATTCCCGGTCTGGTGCTGGCCGGGCTGGGATTTCCCTACGTCATTTTTATCGCGCCGCGCCTGATGCCCAAACGTGCGACCGATGAGGACGAGCCGGCGACCAGCAGCGGCAAGCAATTCATCGCCCAATTCACGGTCGAGCCGGATTCGCCCCTGATCGGTATCACCGCGGTCGCCGGTATGTTTCCGGCGCTGCGCAATATGACGGTGCTGATGGTGCAGCGCGGCGCCGTGCAAGCCCGCGCGCCGTTTGAGGATATCGCGCTCGAACCCGGCGATGTGGTGATCGTGGCGGCAACCCGCAAGGCATTGGTCGATGCGGTATCGCGCTCAAGCGGGCTGCAAATCCGCCCGACCTCGGCGGCCGAGGGCGACCCGGCGGCCGGCGGCGAGGCCGCCCCCGAAGCGCAAGCCGGCAGTGACGCGCGCGGCGGCCGGGTGGTCGCCGAGGCGATGGTCTCGCCCGGCTCGCGCCTGCTCGGATTGCCGATCGAACAATCCGCTTTCCCGGCGGCGAACAGCGTTCATGTCCTCGGCATTCAGCGCCGCTCACGCATGACCCGGGCGCATATGCATGAAGTCCGCCTCCAGCCCGGCGATGTTTTGCTGGTGTCGGGCCACAGCCGCGATGTCCGGCGCCTGCGCGCCAACCGCGATGTCGTGCTGATGGAATGGTCGGAAAGTGAGATGCCGTCATACGATCACGCGCGCCGCGCCAGCCTGATTTTCCTGGCCGTGGTCGCCATCGCCGCGAGCGGCGTGCTGCCGATCGTCGCCGCCGCCGTTGCCGGCGCCGCGCTGATGGTGTTTTCGGGCACGCTCAATGTGCGCCAGGCAGCGCGCGCCATTGACCGCCAGATCATTCTGGTTGGCGGCGCGGCATTGGCCTTGAACGCTGCGCTGAGCGCGACCGGCGGCGGCGCCTATATCGCTGATGGCCTGGTCAGCGCGCTCGACGGCGCCGGCGCCGCCGTCATGCTATCGGCTTTTTTCCTCCTCGTCGCGGCGTTCACCAATGTGCTGAGCAACAATGCCTGCGCTGTGCTGTTTACCCCGATCGGCATCAATATCGCTCTCGGTCTCGGCGTCGATCCTTTGATATTCGTGATCGCCGTTATCCTCGCCGCCAATTGCTCCTTTGCCTCGCCGATCGGCTATGTGACGAATCTTCTGGTCATGACACCGGGGCGTTACCGCTTCATCGATTTTATCCGCGCCGGCACACCGCTGATTCTTTTGCTGTGGGTTGGATTCTCGCTTTTCGCACCCTGGTATTACGGGCTTTGGTGAGGCGCGCGCCGGGTTATACTCAACGCCATGACATTTCCCAAACCCGTCACCCGCGATCCCGGCGAGGATAAGAAAAGGCAGAGCCTGGCTGCCGGCCAGCTTGATTTCCTTTTCGCCACCCGGCCGCAGCTCTGCCCCTATCTGCCGCCCAACCAGGAACGCAAGATCGTTGCGGAATTGGCCGATGGCGATGCGGCGCGCAGATATGAGCCGCTGATCCGTGCCGGATACCGGCGCAGCGGCGCGATTGCCTATCGCCATGCCTGCCCGGCCTGCCGCGCCTGTGTACCGGTACGCATCAATATCACTGACTTCAAACCGGGCAAGTCGCTGCGCCGCGTGCGCGGCCAGAATAGCGACCTCGCCGTCACTATTTTGCCCGCCCTCGCCCGGCCCGATCATTTCGACCTTTTCCGGCGCTATCAGGAGGGACGGCATGGCGACGGCGAAATGGCGGATATGGATTACGAGGATTACCGCACCCTGGTCGAGGAGAGTTTTGTCACCACGAAGCTGGCCGAATTTCGCGCCGCCGACGACAGCCTGATGGCGGTGTGCCTTTATGACTCGCTCGGCGATTCGCTATCCGCCGTCTATACGTTTTTCGATCCCGCCGCCGGCAAAAGAAGCCTCGGCAGCGAGATGATTTTGTGGCTCGCGCAAAATTGCCGGGAAACCAATAAAAAATATCTCTATCTTGGGTTTTGGATCGGGGAGAGCGTAAAAATGGCCTACAAAGCGCGATTCCGCCCCCTACAGATGCTTACCGCCGGTTCATGGCGGCAGATGCCATAACCGCAGTCGGGCCGTCTGATATTGCCAATCATGCCAAAGCGGCGATAGTCTTGCGGCAATAACCAAGGCGCGCCATCAAATGCGCCATTCATTTAGCAGGAGGTTCACGCCATGAGTAAGTTGATCAAACGCAGATCCTTTCTGAAAGGTGCCGCAGTCGCTGGCGCCGGCGCCGCGGTTGCGGCATCATCCCTTTCCGCGCCGGCCGTCGCGCAAGGCAAGCGCGAGTTGAAAATGGTCACGACATGGCCGAAGAATTTCCCCGGTCTCGGCACCACCGCCGAACGCCTGGCCAAACGCATCACCGACGGCAGCGGCGGCAGTCTCAGCGTCAAGGTTTATGCCGCGGGTGAGTTGGTGCCGCCGTTTGAATCTTTCGACGCCGTCAGCCAAGGCACGGCCGATCTCTATCATGGCGCCGAATATTATTGGCAGGGCAAATCCAAAGCGTTCAATTTCTTTGCCACCGTACCCTTCGGCCTGACCGCATCCGAAATGAATGCCTGGATCTATCATGCCGGCGGGCAGGAGCTCTGGGACGAGCTCGGCGCCGGCTTCAACATCAAACCGTTCCTGGCCGGCAATACCGGCGTGCAATGGGGTGGCTGGTTCAACAAGGAAATCAACAGTCTCGAAGATTTTAAGGGATTGAAGATGCGCATGCCGGGCCTCGGCGGCGAGGTTCTGCGCCGCGTCGGCGCCGCCGCCGTGTCGTTGCCGGGCGGCGAAATTTTCCCGGCGCTCCAGGCCGGCACGATTGACGCGACGGAATGGGTCGGGCCGTGGAACGATCTCGCCTTCGGTTTCTACAAGGTCGCCAAATATTACTATTGGCCCGGCTTCCATGAGCCCGGCACAGCGCTTTCTTGCGGTATGAACAAGGGCGTTTGGGACAGTCTTGATGCCGGCCAGCAAAGCCTTATTGCCTCCTGCATGGCGGCGGACAATGACGTCACATTGGCCGAATTCAACGCCCGCAATGGCGATGCGCTCGATACTTTGGTCAACAAACATAATGTCGAAGTGCGCCGCACCCCGAACGAGTTGCTCAATGCCTTGGGTGATGCTTCGGGCAAGGTGGCGGCGGAAGTGGCTACCAGCGATGCCCTGACACAACGGGTCTATGACAGTTTCATCGACTTCCGGACAAAATCGATCAGCTATGCCAAGAAATCCGACCAGGCGTTCTGGCAGGCACGCCTGCTCCCCTTCAAGTTTGATTGAGGGCCTATCGATTTCGCTTAAGACTGTCAAAAACACAGAACGTGGAGAGGCGGCGTGAATAAACTCGCCGCCTTTTCGCGCGCTATCGACCAACTGAACGAATATATTGGCCGCGGCGCGGCGTGGTTTGCCTTCGCCATGGTGCTGCTGCAATTCACTGTCGTCGTCATGCGCTATGTGTTCGGCATCGGCTCGATCCTAATGCAGGAAGGCGTCATATATCTGCATGCCGCGCTGTTCCTGTGCGGCGCGGGTTACACGCTGTTGCATGGCGGCCATGTGCGCGTCGATATTTTTTACCGCACCGCCTCGCGCCGGCACAAAGCGCTGGTCGATCTGTTCGGCGCGATATTTTTTCTTCTGCCCGTCTGCGCGATCATTGCCTGGGCGGCCTTGCCTTATGTCGGGCAGTCCTGGGGATCCTGGGAGGGCTCCAAGGAAACCAGCGGCATTCCCGCCGTCTTCGCACTGAAATCGCTGATCTTGCTGTTCGTCCTACTGATCGCCCTACAGGGAATTTCTCTCGCCACGCGCTCGTTCCTCATCCTTACCGGAAACGCGCCAGACGATGAACAATCCGAAGATGGCGCCCAGGCATAATGGCTGAAGCTCTCGTCATATCGATGTTTGTCGTCACCTTCGCCTGCCTGTTGGCGGGTTTTCCGGTGGCCTTCACGCTTTCCGGCGCGGCACTTCTATTTGCCCTCTTTTCCTATGCTTTTGGCGCTTTCGATATTTCCTTCGTGCGCGCCATGCCGCAGCGCATTTTCGGCACCGCCATGTGGAACGAGGTTCTCCTCGCCGTGCCGCTCTTTATTTTTATGGGGGTGATGCTCGAGCGCTCCAAGGTGGCCGAGGAGATGCTCGAATCCATGGGCCGCCTGTTTGGCCGCTTGCGCGGCGGACTCGGCATATCGGTCCTTGTCGTCGGCATGCTGCTCGCCGCCTCGACCGGCATTGTCGGCGCGACGGTGGTGACGATGGGGCTGATATCGCTGCCCACCATGCTCCGACGCGGCTATGATCCCAAACTGGCGAGCGGCATGATTTGCGCCTCCGGCACGCTCGGCCAGATCATTCCGCCCTCCATCGTTTTGGTTATTCTCGGCGAGCAGATTTCCAACGCCTATGTCGATGCCCAGCGCGAGATCGGCAACTGGTCGCCCGATCCGGTATCGGTCGGCGATCTCTTTGCCGGCGCCTTGCTGCCCGGCCTGGTATTGGTTGGGCTCTATATGCTCTATCAGATCGTCACCGCCTGGGTGCGGCCGAAATCATCCCCCGCCATCGATCCTGCCGAATATGAACATGAGCGCGGATTTGAGGTGTGGCGCAGTATCGGCCACGCGCTGATCCCGCCCGTCGTGCTGATCGTCGCGGTGTTGGGTTCGATTCTGGCCGGGGTCGCGACACCGACCGAGGCCGCCGCTGTCGGCTCCGTGGGCGCTATTCTGTTGGCCGGGCTCAGGCTCGATGAGAAGCGCGGCATTCCGATGTACGCCGCCGGCCTGTCGTTGATCGGCATGCTCATTTTATCCGGACTGTTCGATCTCCGGGTGAGCCGGGATGAAATCGGCGGCGCGGACCAGGCCGCTATCTACGGCGCCTATGTGCTTGCCGCCATTCTTGCCTGGGGCACAATCGCCAGTCTGCTGCGCATCTACCGCAGCGGAATTCTGCACGAAGTCGGGCGCTCGACGATGCAGATCAGCGCCATGATATTCGTCATTCTGATTGGTGCCGCGCTGTTCTCCCTCGTCTTCCGCGGCCTCGGCGGCGACGACATGGTGCATGCCCTGCTTTCCGATGTTCCGGGCGGCGTTATCGGCGCCATGCTGATCGTCATGCTGATCATGTTCCTGCTCGGCTTCTTTCTCGATTTTATCGAGATCACTTTCGTCGTCGTGCCGATCATCGCGCCGGTCTTGCTGCAGATGGACATCAACCCGATCTGGCTCGGCGTCATGATGGCGGTCAATTTGCAAACTTCGTTCCTGACGCCACCCTTCGGCTTCGCGCTATTCTATTTGCGCGGCGTGGCGCCGCCGAAAGTCACCACCGGGCATATCTATCGCGGCGTGGTGCCGTTCGTCATCATCCAGCTTGTCGGCCTCGCCATCATCGGCCTGTTCCCCGGCCTCGTCACCTGGCTGCCGAAAATCGTGTTCGGCTAGATCGGATAATTAGAGCAGATCATGATCTGCGCTAAGCCGGCATCGCTTCGACGCCGAGTTTGTCAAAGAGAGCGGCATCGCTGTTTGGCAGGGGATTGGCTGTGGTCAGCAGTTTGTCACCAAGGAATATCGAATTGGCGCCGGCGAGGAAGCACAGCGCCTGGGTCTCGTCGCTCATCAGCTCGCGCCCGGCCGACAGGCGGACCATGGAGCGCGGCATCAGGATGCGGGCGACGGCGACCGAGCGCACGAATTCAAGGCCATCGAGCGGCTCGGTACCGTTGAGCGGCGTGCCTTCGACCTGAACCAGCATATTGATCGGCACGCTCTCCGGGTGTTGCTCTAAATTGGCCAGGGTTCGCAGCAGCTCGGCCCGGTCAGCGCGCCCCTCTCCCATGCCGACAATGCCGCCGCAGCACACATTGATGCCGGCGGCGCGCACGCTCTCCAGCGTATCCAGCCTGTCCTGATAATTCCGCGTGGTGATGATCTCGCCGTAAAATTCCGCCGAGGTATCGAGATTGTGGTTGTAATAGTCGAGGCCGGCCTCGGCCAGGCGCTCGGCCTGGGCGGCGCTTAGCATGCCGAGGGTGACGCAGGATTCCATACCGAGATCGCGCACGCCTTCGACCATGCGGCACACGGTTTCGAGATCGCGCTCTTTCGGGCTGCGCCACGCCGCGCCCATGCAATAGCGCGTCGCGCCCGCCGCCTTGGCCTGGCGCGCTTCGGCCAATACCGCCTCAACCTGCATCAGGCGCTCCGCCTCGACCGCCGCCTCATGGTGGGCGCTTTGCGGGCAATAGGCGCAATCCTCGGGGCAGCCGCCGGTCTTGATGCTGAGCAGCGTCGACATCTGAACCTGGTTGGGGTCGAATTGGGCGCGGTGCACCGTCTGGGCGCGGAAGATCAGATCGTTGAACGGCAAATCATAGAGCGCGCGAACCTCTTCGGCGCGCCAGTCATGGCGTATTTCGGTGGCTAAATTTTGTTCAGCATTGTCGGCGCTCATTCGCTGGCCTCGTTTGTCTCGGATTTTCAATAGCCAGGGAAACTAGCCGAAATTATTGCCTTTGGGAAAGCCCCGAGGCGCAACGCGACCGGCCTGGGCGCGTTTGCCGTGCCATTCCGGGCAATCGCCTTCGTTGCGCACGCCGGCGCCGGTTCTCCAGCTTAGCCCATCGGCCTTGTTGAACATCTTGGCATCGCTCAGGCCGCCATCCTTGTAACGTTGCAGAATGACGCCACGGCCGCGCGCCATGACCGGCAATTCGGCTGCCGGAAACAATAGCAGGCGGCGGTTTTCACCAACCACGGCGACGCAATCGCCTTCGGCGGGAACGCAGATTGAGGCCTCGGCTTGCTTGCCCGGATTGAGAACCTGTTTGCCGGTACGCTTTTCCGCCAGCACGCCGTCTTCCTCGACGATAAAACCCCGCCCGTCCGATGAGGCGACAAACAGGCGCTGGCCGGCGCGGTGAACGAAAAGCGCCACCACATCCTGGTCATTGGCGAGATCGACCATGAGGCGGACCGGCTCGCCGAGGCCGCGTCCGCCCGGCAGTTTGTCGCAGGAGAGCGTGTAGAAGCGGCCATTGGTGGCGAACATCACCAGCTTGTCGGTCGTCTCGGCGTGGAAGCGGAAGCGCTCGCGGTCACCTTCCTTGTATTTGACCGCCGCCCCTTCCTCGAGATGGCCTTTGGCGGCACGGATCCAACCCTTGGCGGAGCAAATCACCGTCACCGGCTCGCGTTCGACCAGGGCCTCGGTCGGCACCTCGAGCGGCTCGGGCGGCACACCGATTTCGGTGCGCCGCCGGCCAAGCTCGGTCGCCGGGCCGAAGCGCTTCTTCATCTCGGCGATTTCCTTGCCCAATACGGTTTTCTGCCGGTCCTTGCTGCCTTGCAGTTTCTTAAGCGCGGTCTGCTCTTTGCTGAGAGCGTCGAATTCATTACGGATTTCGATCTCTTCGAGTTTGCGCAAAGCCCTGAGGCGCATATTGAGAATGGCTTCGGCCTGCACCTCGCTGATCTTGAAGCGCTTCATCATTACCTTGCGCGGCTCATCTTCCTCGCGAATGATGCGGATCACTTCGTCGAGATTGAGATAGGCGATAAGGTAGCCACCCAGCACTTCAAGCCGGTGGGCGATTTGTTCAAGGCGGTGCGCGGTGCGGCGCAGCAGCACATCGAAACGGTGGTCGAGAAAGGCGCGCAGAACCTGCTTCAAATTCATCACGCCGGGCACGCCGGCGGCGTCGAGCACATTCATGTTGAGCGACACCCGGGTCTCGAGCTCTGTCTGGCGGAACATGGTCTCCATCAGCATTTCGGGATCGACGGTGCGGCTGCGCGGCTCGAGCACGAGGCGGACATCATCGGCCGATTCGTCACGCACATCGGCCAGAAGGGCAAATTTCCGTGCCTGCAGCAGATCGGCGATGCGCTCGACCAGGCGCGCCTTCTGCACCTGATAGGGAATCTCGGTAACGACAATCTGATATTGCCCGCGCCCGACCTTCTCTGTGTGCCAGCGCGCGCGCACGCGAAAGCCGCCGCGCCCGGTGGCATAGGCCTCGGCGATCAATGCCGGATCCTCGACGAGAACGCCGCCGGTGGGAAAATCCGGCCCCGGCACGCAGGCGGTCAGATCCTCCAGGGCCGAGCGTGAATTCTTGAGCAGTACGAGCAAGGCGTCGCACAGCTCGCCGGCATTGTGCGGCGGAATGCTGGTCGCGAGACCGACCGCGATACCGTTGGCGCCATTGGCGAGCAGATTGGGGAAGGCCGCCGGCAGGACGATGGGTTCAAGCTCTTCGCCGTCATAGGTATCGCGGAATTCGACCGCGTCCTCGCCGATGCCTTCCAGGAGCGCCGCCGCGACTTCGGTCAGGCGCGCCTCTGTGTAACGCATGGCGGCGGCATTATCGCCATCGATATTGCCGAAATTGCCGTGCCCTTCAACGAGCGGCCAACGCACGGCAAAGCTCTGCGCCAGGCGCACCATGGCGTCATAGACGGCAACATCGCCATGCGGGTGATATTTGCCGATCACATCGCCGACCACGCGGGCGCATTTCTTGTAGCCGGCGGCGGGATCGAGCTTGAGCTCGCGCATGGCAAAGAGCAGCCGGCGCTGAACCGGCTTCAGGCCGTCGCGCACATCCGGCAACGAACGCGAGGTGATGGTGGAAAGCGCATAGGCGAGATAGCGCTCGCCGAGAGCCTCGGAAAAAGCCACGGGGCGGATATTTTTAGGGTCAACATGTGCGCTCATGGCCGGCTTATATCACAACATGTTGTGGATGCACGAGCCATTCGGCAGGAATTTTTATCGGCGGATTTTCTCAGGCGGCTGCTCCGGCGGTGATAGTCTAGTCCGATAGAAAGCGCAGGATTTCACGCATCTCCGCGCCATCGAAGGGATAATGAATGCCTTCCCGCGCGCTAATAAGATCGCCGGAGGGAATATGTGCGATCTTTAATTGCGCCTGAAATGCGGTACGCATCGCCAATCCCGCCTTCCAGCACAGCGCCACAAGCATTCTCGGGCTCTGGGAGGACAGCACCTGCTCCACCGCCTCAGCCGGATATCCGGTTTTCAAGGCCAGGCCCTCGATGAGAAATCCCCGGTCGCCGCGCGCGATTGCGGTCATGACTTCCTCGTCATTGAGCTTGCCCTCGGCATAGAGATCGCTGGCACGGTATACGGGCAATCCTGTTTCATTGAGACCATCGGCGCTCAAGCGTTCATCGACCGCGTCGGTGATTTCGATAGCGGTGCCGCTTTCCAGGTCGTAGCGCTGCTCCAGCACGGAGAGCAAGGACGAAGTGACGAACAGCGCGATGCGTTTGAGCGCGCGGTGCGAGAGATCATCGCGATTGACGAGCGGATCATGCCAGCTCGGCTGCTGCGGCGCGTCGTCGATAATGCGGTCCAGCGTTTCTTCCCGCACCTGCGCGCTCGAATTGGCGAGAAGCTGGGCGATGGCGTCCGCATCGCCGCTTTTGGAGATCACATCGGAGGGTTCGGGCGGCAAATTTTTGCGCGCCGAGATCGCTGAGAGCGCCCCCTTTACGGGGCCCAAAGCCATTATTTCGAGCAAATCATCGTCTTTGAGCATGGGCGAATATTCGAGAATCGGTGCGCACACCGTGAGCTCGGCATCCTGCGCCATGCGCTTGACCAGCTCATGCGGGAGATTGTCGAGATGCCTGATTTCCTCGGCGATGATGGTACGCACGCGCGGCAGCTCGTCGCGCGACAGATCATCGAGTATCTTCAGGGTCAATTCCTGCAACCAGCCCTGCGCCTCGGCATTCAGGTCGGGCGCAAGCCGGGCAATCTTGCGCGCCAGGGAGATGCGCACATCGTCATCGACATCATTGACCAACAGGGCATCGGCCTGGCGCGGGGTTGCTTCGTTTTCGGCCACCGCGACACGGACGCTGGCTTCATCATCTTCCGCCAAATAATAGAGAACTTCGGGTTGCACATCCTTGCGCTTGGCGAGGTCGAGGCGCACCGGCGCTTTGGCCGAAGAGGCGGCGCGTTTGGCGTCGTCATATTCAATCTGTTGGCCGGGCTTGGAGGCAAACGGCTTCATCACCCGCTCGCCCATCTGGGCCATTCTTTCACCGAACTGCGCCATCGCTCCGCTCCGTTTCGATATTACCTGCCATTTGCAGCGCCGCCCCATCTGCCGGCGGCGCCAGAACAAATTCCTGCTCCGCATCGCGCTTGGCCGCATACATGGCGTGATCGGCGCGTGCCAACAATTCATCGATCTCTTCATCCGTATCCGGCTCGAACAGTGCGATGCCGATTGCCATGCCGAACGGCGCCGGCAAATCCTTGGAAAATTCACTGAGACCGTGTGACAGCTCGGCCAAATCCGCTGCGCGCTTCTCGGCCTCGGCTTCATTTTCAACTTCCAGCCAGAGGGCGAATTCATCGCCGCCAATGCGGCCCACGAGATCATCTGCTTGAGCACTATCGGCCATGAGCTGTGCCGCCGCCTTTAACGCCGCGTCACCTTGAATATGGCCAAAGGTATCGTTGACGCTCTTGAAATTATTGAGGTCGACATAAATCAGCGCCGCGCGGTGGCCCGACTTAGACCGCGCCGCCATAATTTGCTCGACCGATTCAACGAAAGCGCGCCGGTTGTAGAGGCCCGTGAGGCTGTCGGTGCGCGACAGCGCAATCAGTTCTTCCTTGGCATCGGCCTGCTGAATGGCGATGCCAACCCGTTCCGCCACGCCGGCCAACAGCGCCCGTTCGTCGGTCGACCAGCGCCGCCGATCGGCGCGCGAGATACAGATAACGCCATTGCGCTGGCCCTGATAATGCGTTGGACAGGCCATCGCGCGAACCTCATCGGAGGCAGGTGTTAGCTCGACATCCGAGACGCCGCTTTCAAGCTCATCCAGCAAATGCGCCAAAGAACCGCCCGGCATTTGTCCGAAGCTGGCGCCTTCGGAAGGCGCGCCGTCACGGTCAGCACGAAGGATCACACAAGCCAGGGCGGAGAAGCCCTCGGCCAGAACGCGCGCCGCCGTATTCAGCATGCGCTCGGGGTCTTCCTCGTCGCGAATGGTCCGTACCATGGTTGCAAACATGGCCTCGCGCACGCGAATCTTGGCCAGCGCCTCATCGCGCCGGCGCTCTTCCGTCACATCGCGGCACACACCGCGCGCGCCGAGATGCTCCTGGTCTTGCGAAAACATCGGCACGGACGAGACCAGCAGGCAGGCCGGCTCGCCGGACGAATCGCGCAGCCAGACCTCGGCCCGGTCGATCGGCTGGCGGGTCTCGAACGGAAACGGCTCCGGCACCGGGTTGCGCCGGTCAACCATCGAGCGCGCGCTCCGCCCGATCAGCATGTCGGAGGTATAGCCAAGCGCGCCGAGCGAGGTGACGAAGGCAAAACGGCCATGGCTATCGGCTTCCCAGACAAAATCGCTCGAGCATTCGATCAGCTCTTTGTAGCGCTTGCGCGATTCGACCAGGGCCTCGCGCAGGTTTTTCTCAAGCGTGATATCACGGCCAAGCACGAGAAAACTATTGGCCCCCGACAAGGGAATGACGGTCAATTCGATGGTGATGGTGGTGCGCTGATCGCCGGTGACGAAGAAATCGGATTGCGCCGTTTTGGCTTCCGCCGTGCGGGCAATCAAGGCAATCAGATAGCTGTGCTGCGATCCGTTGAGAATTTCAACCAGCGGCTCGGCCTGCTTGTTGATTGCCTCGGCATGCGCCTCGGCATCGACGAGGAGGAGCGAGCCGGGATAATGCGCCGCCATTTCGGCGCCGACATAATCGAGCGCTTCGGTGAGGCCGGCTTTCACACCGCCATATTCGCGCGCCTGACGTTTGCTTTGGACAAGCGTCGCCATCTCAGGATTCGACCCTGAATTCAAGGATGTGCGCCGCCGCCCATCGCCTGGCAGCCACCATGGAAATCTCTCTCTGCATTCGTCCTTCCCGGCGCAAGATGTTTTGTTCTACGAATGGCTGAATTTTATGCCGTGGACGCTTAAGAAATGCTTTCTTCACGCACCATAGATTGCGGCGCTGAGCGCGGTGAAATATAAGGACAGCCATGACACAGCCCTTAAGCCCGCGACGCGCCGACCTCAGCCATATCGATACATGGCTGTTTGACCTCGATAATACGCTTTATTCGGCGACCAGCCGCCTTTTCGACCAGATAGATGTGCGAATTGGCGAGTATATTGCTCAACTATTTGATGTGGACAGCGTTGAGGCGCGGAAAATCCAGAAATCCTATTTCCGCGAGCATGGCACGACCTTGCGCGGCCTGATGGACGAGCATGATATGGCGCCCGAGGGATTCCTCGAATATGTCCACGATATCGACTTTTCATCGCTGGAGCCGCGCACTGGGCTGGATGCGGCGCTGAGCGCGCTTCCGGGGCGGAAATTGATCTTCACCAATGCCGATATCCCCTATAGCCGCAAGATTCTGGCGCGTCTCGGCGTGGCCCATCATTTCGAGCATATATACGATATTGCCGCGGCAAATTATGTGCCCAAGCCCTTTCCGCCGGCCTACGATATCCTCATTGAGCGTCACGATGTGACGCCGGAAAGCACCATATTTTTCGAGGATATCGCGCGCAATCTGGTGCCGGCCGCCGATCTCGGCATGACCACCGTTTGGGTTCGCGGCGATGAGAATTGGGTCTTACCCGGCAATGAAGACGCCAAACCCGACTATGAGACCACGGATTTGGTCGCCTGGCTCGACGAAGCCCTCAAGGAGGGCTGAACCAATCAAGCTATAACGTGCTGATAACATTGACAGGCAGCCGCGCAGCGCTACTTTAGGCGCGAAATTTGGAGTGAGAACGGTGGATACGGAACAAGCAAAGAACATTGTCGAGCAGGCGTGGGAAGAACGCGATGCCCTGACCCCGGAGAGCGCCGGCGAGGAGCGCCAGGCGGTCGAATCCGCCCTGGATGCGCTCGATTCGGGCGAACTTCGCGTGTGCGAGAAGCATGACGGCGACTGGACGGTCAACCAATGGCTCAAAAAGGCGGTGCTGCTGTCGTTTCGTCTCAACGATATGATCGCCATTGCCGGCGGCCCGGGCGAAGAGACGCCGTGGTTCGACAAAGTGCCGTCGAAATTCGCCGGCTGGAGCGAGGAGCATTTCCGCGCCGCCGGGTTCCGCGCCGTTCCCGGCGCAATTGTGCGCCACTCCGCCCATATTGCGCCCGGCGTGGTGTTGATGCCGTGTTTCGTCAATCTCGGTGCCTATGTGGCCGAGGGCACCATGGTCGATACCTGGGCCACCGTCGGCAGTTGCGCCCAGATCGGTGCCAATTGCCATATCTCGGGCGGCGCCGGCATCGGCGGCGTGTTGGAGCCCCTGCAGGCCAATCCGGTGATCATCGAGGATGATTGCTTTATCGGTGCGCGCAGCGAAGTGGCCGAGGGTGTGATTGTCGAGCAGGGCTCGGTGCTCAGCATGGGCGTTTATCTTGGCGCTTCAACCCGCATTATCGACCGTGCCAACGGCGAAGTTCATTATGGCCGCGTGCCGGCCTATTCGGTCGTGGTGCCGGGCAGTACCGCCGGGCAACCCCTCGCCGACGGCACGCCGGGGCCGAGCCTCTACTGCGCCGTGATCGTCAAACGGGTGGATGCGCAAACACGCAGCAAGACCTCGATCAACGAACTCCTGAGGAGCTGATCGGCCATGCCGGGGCTCGACCAACCGTTGGAGCTGGCCCGCGCATTGATCCGCTGCCCGTCGGTAACGCCCGAGGACGCCGGTGCGCTCGATGTGCTCCAGGCGGCGCTCGAAGAACTCGGCTTCACCTGCCACCGGGTCACGGGCGACAATCCGGCAAGTGCACCAATCGACAACCTCTATGCGCGCCTTGGCACGACCGTGCCCAATTTCTGCTTTGCCGGGCACACCGACGTGGTGCCGGCCGGCGATAGAAGCGGCTGGAGCGACGATCCCTTTTCCGCCGAAGTGCGCGACGGCAAACTGTTCGGCCGCGGCGCCAGCGACATGAAGGGCGCGATCGCCGCCTTCGTCGCCGCCAGCGCGCGTTTTCTCGGCCGTCATCCCGATAACATGGATGGCTCGATCAGCCTGCTCATCACCGGCGACGAGGAGGGCCCGGCGATCAACGGCACGCGCGCGCTGCTCGAATGGCTGGAGACAAATAACGAGCAGATCGATCTCTGCCTGGTCGGCGAGCCGACCAATCCGGAGCGCCTCGGCGATATGATCAAGATCGGCCGGCGCGGCAGCCTGAACGCGCGCCTCACCGTCTTTGGCACGCAGGGCCACGCCGCCTATCCCGCACTCGCCGACAATCCCCTGCCGCGCCTGGTGGCCATGTTGAGCCGCCTCACGGGCGCGCGCCTCGATGACGGCAACGCGCATTTCCAGCCGAGCAATATCCAGATCACCACCATCGATGTCGGCAATGAAGCGAGCAATGTGACACCGGCCAAGGCGCAGGCGGCGTTTAACATCCGCTTCAATGACGGCCATGATTCGGACAGTCTTCGGGCGTGGTTACACGAACAGTTCGACGCGGTGGGCGGCGAATACGAGCTCGATATCCACGTCACCGGCGAGGCATTCCTCACCCCGCCGGGAGAACTCAGCACGCTGATCTCCAGCGCCGTCGAAGCGGCCACAGGGCGGGTGCCCGAGCTCAGCACCACCGGCGGCACCTCGGATGCGCGCTTTATCAAGGATCACTGCGCCGTCGCCGAATTCGGCCTGATCGGCGCCACCATGCACAAAATCGACGAGCATATCGAGCTGGCCGAACTGGATGCCCTGGCCGATATCTACGAAAATATTCTGGAGCGTTATTTTTTCGGCGTTTGAATGGTGCTGAGCAGGTTCGACGTGCCGCCGGAGAGAATCGCGGAGTTTCCTGCGAGAGCCGCCGAGCCCCCGCCCGTGGAAAACCGAGCCAGCGCATCAGACGCATCGTCGGTCGAATTCAGCACGGAATTGACATTCTCGGCGACCAGTTGATGCAGCAATTGCTGTGCCGTGCCATCGGCAATATCGATCAAATCGGCCTTCGCCGCCTCGTAATTGCTGACCGTGTTTTCAATACCATCCAAGGCGCGGCTGATCCGGTTGAGGCCCGCCCGCGTCGCGTTCTGAAAACTGTCGATTGTTTCCTGCGCGGTTTTGACGCTGTCCGCCGCGTTGACCGCGCTGGCGCTGGTCAGCAAATCATCATGCTGTAAATTGGTTGCCAGGGTCGCGACGCGAATGCGCTGCACGTCGACCGATATTTCATCGACGGCGCCGATGCTCGTACCGATACGCAATGCCAGAT
This sequence comes from uncultured Rhizobiaceae bacterium, assembly GCA_964429775.1. Taxonomy (GTDB): domain Bacteria; phylum Pseudomonadota; class Alphaproteobacteria; order UBA828; family UBA828; genus PTKB01. Next base: position 232 of record CAYSDJ010000045.1, on the reverse strand, counting down.
CGACCTGATTGCTGGCGCTGCCGCTCACCTGGAATGTGTTGTTGGCGGTAATATCGGTCGAGGTCGAAAAACTCGAATTGAGCTGAAGGGTGAGGCCGAATTCCTCGATGACGACATCGCTGGTCTCGCCCGCCGCCGGCGCCGACGCAACCACCCCGGATTCAGCGCTGCGGCCTGTGTTGAGATTGGTGACGGTGAAGATGTCGGTGGTTGAATCGTAAACCACGGCAAT
>CAYSDJ010000044.1:0-32800 GCA_964429775.1 uncultured Rhizobiaceae bacterium | reverse complement strand
TTGATCTTCGGCCCTACTTGGGCTCGGAGGAGGCGCTTGGCCGGCTGGGTGGAATCCCAGGACAGAGAAGTCTCTCCACGAGCGTCTGGAAACTTGCGACTAGTCGAAAGGGGCCTCGTACGGTCGGTCTTCGGCCCCGTCGCTGAGACAGAGCAATATGCCCCCAACGCGCCCTACATAGCATTTCGAGTGGGGGCAAATGCGTGGGCAAATCTTATAAGCTATATGTAACTAACTGATACATAACGGTAGTTGGCGGAGGGGGCGGGATTCGAACCCGCGGTACGCGTTAACGCACACACGCTTTCCAAGCGTGCGCCTTAAACCACTCGGCCACCCCTCCAGCTCCCGCGCAACATAGCAATTTTGCGCCGCTTCGCAAGATAATGGCATGCAATTGCTGCTATTTTGTTAGCATGGCGCGATGATTGTCTGCCGCATTATTGCCAGCCTGTTTCTGCTCGCGGCGCTCGGGCTGTTCGCTTATGAAATTTACGGCGCGATTTCGGGCGATGGCTATGCGCTGATTGCCGGCGGCGAACTTTGGGCGAGCATTCACGGCAACAGCCTGGTCGGTTTTGGCGCGCTGATCGAAAAAAACATCTCGCCCTGGCTATGGGGCGAGATCATCGTGCCGATCTTACGCGCCCCGGCCTGGGCAATCGCCGTTGTGCCGGGCCTCATCCTCGCCGTTCTTTGCCGCACGCGGCGTAAGCATTACGGGATTAGAGATTGATTACTTGGGTGGGCGTGTTTGACGGGTGAAATCCGTTGTGCCGGGTCGGCCGGGGAGGTTGAGCTTGGCTTCTTCCGGTACGCTTTCAGCGATGATGTTGCCGCGCCGCATGACATAAAGACGCACCGGGCGGAGGCGCACCGCCTCGACCGGATCGGCGGCTTGCAGAACAACCAGGTCGGCATTGCAGCCGGCCTCCAGGCCGTAGCCTTCCAGGCCCATGGCGCGGGCCGGGTTTTCCGTCACAGCGCGGAAACAGGAGATGATTTCGTCGCGGCCCGACAGGTGGCCGGCATGCACCGCCATATGCGCGGCATCGAGGACATCGCCGGTGTTGAGCGAGCCCCACGGATCCATCACCGAATCCTGGCCGAACGAGACATTCAGCCCCGCCGCCATCAGCTCCTTCACCCGCGTCATGCCGCGCCGCTTGGGATAAGTATCGTGCCGGCCCATCAGCAGCATGTTGGCCGTCGGGTTGGCAACGACCTGAATATCGGCCTCAATCATCAGCGGGATCAGCTTGCTGACATAGTAATTGTCCATCGAATGCATGGAAGAGAGATGCGAGCCGGTGACGCGGCCTTCGAGCCCGAGGCGCACCGTCTCTTGGGCCAGCGTTTCGATATGGCGCGAATGGGGATCGTCTGTCTCGTCACAATGCATGTCGATGCGAAGGCCGCGCTCTGCTGCCACGGTACAAAGTTGGCGCACCGATTCGGCGCCTTCGTCCATGGTGCGCTCGAAATGCGGAATGCCGCCGACTACATCGACGCCCATATCCAGGGCTTTGGCCAAATTTTCTACCCCGATCGGCGAGCGCAGATAACCGTCCTGCGGGAAGGCGACCAGTTGCAGATCGATATAATCTTTTACCTGCTCGCGCACTTCGACCAGGGCGGCGACGGCGCCGAGCGTCGGGTCGGTGGTATCGACATGGCTGCGGATGGCAAGAAGGCCGCGCCCGACCGCCCAGTCGCAATATTCGAGCGCGCGCTCGATATACCAGTCATGACTGAGGCTGGGTTTGAGATCGCGCCACAGCTCAATCCCTTCAAGCAGCGTGCCACTTTCATTGTAACGCGGATAGCCATAGGTGAGGGTGGCGTCCATATGAAAATGGGAATCGATAAAGGGCGGCGTGACCAGCCGCCCCGTCACGTCGATCTCGCGCGCCGCGGCTGCATCAATATTCGCCTCAAGGGCGGCAATCTTGCCGCCTTCGATGGCAATATCGATGCCGGTCCGCCCATCCGGGAGCGTTGCGCCGCGTAAGATCAAATCCATATTAGAATAGTCCGACGATATTCCCGCTTTCGTCAACATTGATGGCGTTGGCCGCCGGCTTCCTGGGCAGGCCGGGCATGGTCATGATATCGCCGCAGACGACGACGAGGAATTCCGCCCCGGCGGAAACCCGCACTTCGCGGATCGGCACGACATGGTCCGAGGGCGCGCCCTTGAGGTTGGGGTCGGTCGAGAAGCTGTATTGCGTCTTGGCGATACAGACCGGGAAATGGCCGAAGCCGCCATCCTGCAAATCCTTGAACTGGCCGCGCACTTTCTTGTCGGCGATGATGTCGTCGGCGCCGTAAATCTCCTGCGCCACGGTGCGCACCTTGTCCCAAAGCGGCATATCGTCTTCATAAAGCGTTTTGAAGTTGGACGGCTGGCTGTCGATGGTCTCGACCACCTGGCGCGCCAAATCTTCCGCGCCCTCGCCGCCCGAGGCCCAATGATCGCTCTCCACCGCCACGGCACCAAGCGCCTTGCAGCGTTCGATCACCAGATTGCGCTCGGCCTCGGTATCGGCCGAGAAGCGGTTGACGGCGACCACGACCGGCACGCCATATTTGCCGATATTACCGAGATGGCGTTCGAGATTGGCCATGCCCACCCCAAGCGCTTCCAAATTCTCTTTGCCAAGATCTTCCTTGGCCACGCCGCCATGCATCTTAAGCGCGCGAATCGTTGCCACCAGCACAACGCAATCGGGCGCGAGGCCGGCCTTGCGGCATTTGATATCGAGGAATTTCTCGGCTCCGAGATCGGCGCCGAAGCCGGCCTCGGTGACAACATAATCGGAAATCTTCATTGCCGCCCGGGTGGCGATTACCGAATTGCAGCCATGCGCGATATTGGCGAACGGCCCGCCATGCACCAACGCCGGATTGTTCTCAAGCGTCTGCACCAGATTGGGCGCGAGCGCGTCTTTCAGCAGAGTCGTCATCGCGCCCTCGGCCGAAACCTCGCGGGCACGGACAGGCGTGCGGTCGCGCTTATAGCCGACCACGATATTGCCGAGGCGCGAGCGCAAATCCTCAAGGTCGCGGGCGAGACAAAAAATCGCCATCACTTCGGAGGCGACCGTAATGTCGAAACCATCCTCGCGCGGGAAGCCGTTGGCGACGCCGCCCAAGGACGAGACGATCGAGCGCAGCGCGCGGTCGTTCATATCGACGACGCGGCGCCAGCTCACCCGGCGCGGATCGATCTCCGCTTCATTGCCCCAATAGATATGATTATCGACCATCGCGGCGAGCAGATTGTTGGCCGCCCCGATGGCATGAAAATCGCCGGTGAAGTGGAGGTTGATTTCCTCCATCGGCACCACCTGGGCATAGCCGCCGCCGGCCGCGCCGCCCTTGAGGCCGAAGCACGGCCCGAGGCTTGGTTCGCGCAGACAGATCAGCGCATCCTTGCCGATGCGGTTGAGGCCATCGCCGAGGCCGACCGTCGTCGTCGTCTTGCCTTCGCCCGCCGGCGTTGGCGAGATCGCGGTGACCAGGATCAGCTTGCTGTTGGGGTTTTCCTCAAGCGAGGAAATATAATCGAGCGAGATTTTCGCCTTGTCATGGCCGTACGGCACAAGGTGCTCGGGCGCGATGCCGAGGCGCTTTTGGCCGATATCCAGAATGGCCTCTTTGTCGGCAACGCGGGCGATATCGATATCGCTCTTGGGCTGTGCGTGTTGTGTGCTCGGCGCCATTTGTCTGATTCCTTTATTTCAATGTTCTAAGGGCCGTAAGGCCAACCGGTTTGCCGCCGAACTCATCCATGGCGTCGAGAAGCGCGCGCCACAGATAAACGGCGGAGGCGATGTCGCTGAGGAGGTCGAAAACCGGGACCTCGGCAATATCGCGGCGAATGATGATGGCGTTGAGGCGCGCCACATTGGTTTGCACCACCCGGTGCGGCGGTGCGGCATCGGGGCGGAGGTCGACGGCGCATATCTTGGCGAACAGCGCCGGCGTATGTTCGCCGCTCAGCGCCAGCCAGAAATTGGTATCGGCGCGCGGCACCTGGAAGCAGCCATCGGCACTTTCCATCGACCAGGCGCCATCCATTTTTTCGATCAGCCCAGCGCTGCCCTGATCGTCGCCGAGCAATAGCGCTTCGCCCGGCGCGAGGCGGGCAATGCGCGTGCCGTCGGTTTGCGGCGAGACAATATTGCTTTCACCGGCCAGTTCCGCGCCTTGGCCTTGCAGCCAGGGGGCCATGTTCCAGCCCTTGTAGCCGGTGCGCGGCAAGACCGAGAGGTCGGAGAGCCCGAGGCTGCGCGCCTGAGACGCTTCCGCCGCCGCGTCATCGCCAAAGGCCATGGCCATGGCGGCGCCGTTGACCTCGCCGAACGTGGCACCAGCGCTTTCCAGTTCGCGGTAGAGAAAACTGCGGCGGGCGAAATCTTGCGGCAATATCGTCATGCCTACATCTCCTGCCGCGCGCCGTCGGGATCGTAGAATGGCAGCTTGACCACAACGGCCTGAACCATCTCGCCATCATCGATCTTGATGTCGATTTCTGTTCCCGGTTCAGCCTGATCGGGCGCAACATAAGCAAGGCCAATCACCTTGTTCAGCGTCGGTGACTGCGCGATCGAAGTTACCCGGCCGGTGATGCTACCGGCGCGAATGACCAGATGGCACTCCTTCGGTTTCTTGCCTGTGCTGTCGGCCAGTTCGAAGCCAACCAGTTTCCGCTTCAGGCCAACCGAATCCTGGATGGCAACCGAACGCATGCCAACGTAAAAGGGCTTTTTGTTGGCGATCGCCCAGCCCATATCGGCTTCATGCGGCGTGGTCAGCCCGTCGGTATCCTGGCTGATGATGATATGACCCTTTTCCAAACGCAGGAGGCGCTGGGCCTCGACGCCGAACGGCTGGATGCCGGCCTCGTTGCCCGCTTCCATCAGCGCATCCCACAGCGCTTCGCCCTGGCTCGCCGGCACATGCAGCTCATAACCAAGCTCGCCGACGAAGCCGACGCGCAGGAACAGTGCTGGAATGCCCGCCACTGTGCCGCGTCTCACTCCCATATAGGGAAAGGCCTCGGGCGAGAGATCGACATCGTCGCACAGTTTTTGCAACACCTCGCGGCTGTTCGGGCCGGCGATATTGACCCCGGCATATGACCCCGAAACATGGGTAATATCGACTTTCAGGCGCCACTGCACATTGTACCAAAGCATTGTGCGGTAGACGCCATCGACGCCGGACGTGGTCGCGGTGACGTAAAAATGATCGTCATGCATGCGGCAGGCAACACCGTCATCGACGATCACGCCGGACTCATCGGTCATCAGCACATAGCGCGCGCGCCCCACCGGCTGCTTGAGATAGGCGAAGGTGTACATGCGGTTAAGGAATTCCGCCGCGTCGGGGCCGCGTATTTCCAAACCGCCGAGCGTCGAGACATCGATCATGCCGACATTTTGGCGCACGTTCACCACTTCGGCGGCGATGTTGTCGTCACGTGTACGCGCCGCGCCGTAATATTCGGGCCGCATCCAGGCGCCGGCCGGCATCTTGCTGGCGCCGCGCTCGACATGGCGGTAATGCATCGCCGTATAGCGCACCGGCTCGAAGCTGCGCCCGGCGAGATGGGCCATGGTCAGGGGGCCGATCGGCGGGCGCGAGGTGGTCGAGCCGGTCTCATCCAGGCCGGCGCCGGTGCGCCGCGCGGCAAGGCGAATCGCCGGCAATGTGGCGTGGCGCCCTTGCGACGGCCCCATGCCGTTGGTGGTGAAGCGCTTCAACAGCTGGATATGCTGATAGCCCTCGGTCAATGCGTTTTCGATATCGTGGCTTTGCAGGTCCTCATCGAAATCGACGAAATCCTTGCCCTTGGGGTGGATGATGATCGGCCAGGCGGAAGCGGCCGCTTCCGCTACCACAGGCGGCTCACTTGCCGCCGAGACGGAAAAACCGGCATCGCTTGCCGCCGCGCGCCCGGCAGTAGCACCTTCGCTGAGCACGTTTTCGAGCGCGTTGGTTCCGCCGACCGATCCGGCGGCGCTGAGACGGGCCGGCAAATCATGCACGCTGAAGCCGCCATTATCGGCGGCGAAGCTGACCCGCCCGCCGGCTTGATGCAGCATTGCCGCCGCCGGCACATAAGAGCCCGACATGGCGATTACGTCGCAGGCGAAGCTGTCATAGCGCCTGGCTGCCTTGGTCGCGCTTTCGAGGCGGGCGATTTTGACCGCGCGCACGCCGAGGCCGCCGGCCGATGGCACCGCTTCACGCAACGTCGCGCCGGCCAGGATCGGCACATGGCGGCGCATCACCGCCGTACTCATTTCCTCTTCCGGCGGGTCGGGCCGAACATCGACGACGCAGGCCACTTCCATGCCGGCATCCAACAGGTCGAGCGCCACGCCATAACCGTCCTGGTTGGCCGTCGCCACCACGGCGCGGTTGCCGGGTTTGATGCCATAGAGGCGGATCAGGCGCTGCGCGGCGGAGCCCAGCATGATGCCGGGCAGATCGTTATTGTGGAAGATCAATGGCTGCTCGTAACAGCCGCTCGCCACCACCAGCGAACCGGCGCGCAGCTTATAGAGCCGGTTGTCCTTGATCAGCGGCAGCCAGTTGTCGGCATACCAGCCGGTGCAGGCAGTGTCGGTCATCACTTGGATGCGCTCGTGCGCGCTCACTTTGGCGACGAGATCGGCGCGGGTGTTCTCGCCCGCCTCACCGGCGCCGTCGAAGCGCGCATAGGTGAGCGCGCCGCCAAGCTCGGGATTTTCGTCGACCAGCAATACTTTCGCGCCGGCCTCGGCCGCTTCAAGCGCCGCCGCCAAACCGGCCGGCCCGGCGCCGATCACGGTGACATCGGTGAAGAGATATTCTTTGTCGTAATAGCCATGCGGCGTATCGAGCGAGACAACACCCAGCCCGGCAACGCGGCGGATCAGCTTGGCCCACAGCGGCCATGCCCAACGCGGCTTATAAAAGGCTTTGTAATAAAAGCCGACCGGCATGAAACGGGCGAGATAGCGAAGGAGGGCGAGGCGGTCTTTTTCCAGCGAGCCCCAATAGTTCTGCCCCATGATGTCGAGGCCCGCCTCGATTGCCACCCGGTCGGCCAGGCGATTGGGCTGTTTGCCGATCTGCACCATGGAATTGGAATCATGACCGCACATCGAAAGCACGCCGCGCGGGCGATGATATTTGAATGAGCGCGACAGCAAGGTGACGCCGTTGGCATAGAGCGCGCTGGCGATGCTATCGCCGCGATAGCCGCTATATTGCTGGCCCTCGAAGCGGAAGGAGACGCGTTCCGTACGGTCGATGCGGCTGCCCATGGGTGCGCTGAGGCGTTCCATCGTCATGCCTCTTCTTTCGGCGCTTCGGGGCGGCTGAATTCGACGCGGTCTTTAAACAGCTCACTCGCATCATAAGTGCGGATGATCTCGTCCTTGACCGTATCGCGCTCGGCGATGAACCAATAGGCGGTCGCCACATGGCACCACCATTCGCGCACCACGCCGGCGGTGTTGGCTTCCATGAAAACAAATTCGGCCCACTCGGCGTCGCTGCAGCGATTGGGGTCGGGCTGTTCGACCACTTCGCCGCCATGGGCGAATTCCTGGATGTTGCGCACGCCGTTCAGGGGGCAATTCATCAGTTTCATATCAATGCCCCACCGAGGCGGCGCCTTTTTCGCCGACCTGATCGAAATTCTCGAAGCGTGACAGGCGGAACGGCGCAATCAGCGACGGCACGCGCCCCGTCGCCACCATCTCGGCCATGCGCTTGCCGCAGACCGGTGTCGCCTTAAAGCCCCAGGTGCCCCAGCCGGCGTCGATGTAATAATTTTCCACCCCGGTCTCGCCCATGATCGGGGCGAAATCGGGTGTCATATCGGTCATCCCGGCCCATTGCCGCATGACCTGCACTTCGGCGAGGTGCGGCAGCAGCTCGAGCACATGGCTCATCAGGCCTTCGATGAAATCGAGCGATGAGGTGGTCTGGTAGCGCGGATAGGGATCGGTCGAGCCGCCCATGACGAATTCGCCGCGGTCGCTCTGCGAGATGTAAACATGCAGGCTGCCGGAAACGATGATCGGATCGAGGATCGGCTTGTGCGGCTGCGAGACGCAGGCCTGCAACGGGATGGTGCGGATTGGTAGTTTCAGGCCGGCCATATCTGCGATCACCGAGCTCGCGCCGGCAACCGCCTGCACCGCCTTGCCGCAGGAGACACGGCCTCTATCGGTGACGACGCCGGTGACCTTTCCGTCCGTTACTTCGATATCGGTGACGGTCGTGTCCTGGTGAATTTCGACGCCCATCTCGGCGGCGCGTCCGGCATAGCCCCAGGCCACGCCGTCATGGCGCGCGATGGCGCCGGGCGGATGATAGAGCGCGCCCAAAATGGGAAAGCGCACGTCTTCCGAGAGGTTGAGCTGCGGGATCAGGCGCGCCAGATCGTCGCGGTAGACGAGCTCGGAATCGACGCCGAGATGTTTGTTCACTTCAGCCCGCCAACGCGAGGTGCGCATGGCTGAATCGGTGTGCGCCAGGGTAAAATGGCCGCGCTCGGAATAGAGAATGTTGTAATCGAGCTCCTGGCTTAACTGGCGGTAGAGGGAAACCGATTCCTCGTAGAACGCCACGCCTTCCGGGGTGAGATAGTTGGAGCGGATGATCGCCGTGTTGCGGCCCGTATTGCCGCCGCCGATATAGCCCTTCTCGAACACCGCCACATTGCGGATGCCGTGATAGCGCGCCAGGTGATAGGCGGTTGCCAGGCCGTGCCCGCCGCCGCCAATGATGACGACGTCATAATTCGATTTCAGCTCCGGCCGGGCGGCGAGGAAGCGCTTGCCGGGATAGCCCGACGAGAGGCCGTATTTTAACAGTCCGAACGGCATGGGGACGACATTTCTTGCGATGGAACCGAATGGCCGATCAGAATTTACGGTAGGCCTTGTTTAAGTCAATCATTGGATGGCGCGGCGACATCTGGAACTTAATCAGCAATTCACGCGCAATCATATCGCGCTCCTGCTGATTGTCAGGCAATTCCAGATCCTCCGGCACGGAAACCCAGCCATTGATGTTGCGGTCGAACACCGCCGGGCGGTTTTCCTCATAGCCGAGATGGATATCCTCGAGCCAGTTGAGATCGTCCCAGCCCATGGTTTCCATATATTTCTTGAGGAACGGCGTGAGCAGGGAATAGTCCGGCAGCAGATTGACATCGTAGCGATAGCCGATGTGCTGGCCGATTTCCTTTTCGCGTTCGGAATCGAGGCCGCTGGATTTGATGAAATGATCGACGTCTTGATTGTTCTCGCTCATGGCCGTCTCCTAATAACGCGTCATGTCGGGCTGGCCGACGGTATATTGCGAACCGGCAAGCGGCACCATGGCCAGCGCGGAGGCTTCCATGGTGAGCGCCGCTAAATCCTCGGGCTCGAGGGAATGGACATCCGTCTTGCCGCAGGCGCGCGCCATCATCTGGCACTCGAGCGTCAGCGTGTGGAGGAAGTTGTAGACCCGCTCCGCCGCTTCGTCCGGATCGAGGCGCTTGCGCAATTCCGGGTCCTGTGTCGCCACGCCGACCGGGCAGCGCCCGGTATGGCAGTGATAGCAATAGCCCGCTTCGACGCCCATCTCGCCTTCATAGTCGGCTTCCGGAATGTCCTTGTTGCAATTGAGCGCCATCATCGCCGAATGGCCGATCGCCACGGCATCGGCGCCGAGCGCAATCGCCTTGGCCACATCGGTGCCGTTGCGGATGCCGCCGGCATAGATCAGCGTGATCTTGCCGGACATGCCGACATCGTCGAGCGCCTTCCTGGCCTGGCGGATGGCGGCGATGCCGGGCACGCCGGTTTCCTCGGTGGCGAGATGCGGACCGGCGCCGGTCGAGCCTTCCATGCCGTCCATATAGATGCTGTCCGGATTGGTTTTCGCCGCCATGCGCACGTCATCATAGACGCGCGCCGCGCCGAGCTTGAGCTGAATCGGAATTTCGCCATTGGTGGCTTCGCGGATTTCCTCGATCTTGAGCGCGAGATCGTCCGGCCCGAGCCAATCGGGATGGCGCGCCGGAGAGCGCTGATCGATACCGGCCGGCAGCGAGCGCATTTCGGCCACCTGGTCGGTTACCTTCTGTCCCATCAGATGGCCGCCGAGGCCGACCTTACAGCCCTGGCCGATGAAAAATTCACAACCATCGGCAAGACGGAGATGATGCGGATTGAAGCCGTAGCGCGATTGGATACATTGATAGAACCACTTCTCCGAATAACGCCGCTCATCCGGGATCATGCCGCCTTCGCCGGAGCAGGTGGCGGTGCCGGCCATGGTCGCGCCCCGCGCGAGTGCGGTTTTCGCTTCGTAAGATAAAGCGCCAAAACTCATTCCGGTGATGTAGATCGGGATATCGAGGTCGAGCGGCCGCTTGGCGCGCGGGCCGATGATGGTGCGGGTTTCGCATTTCTCGCGGTAGCCCTCGATGACGAAACGCGTGAGCGTGCCCGGCATGAAGGTGAGATCATCCCACGACGGGATTTTCTTGAACAGCGAGAGGCCGCGCATGCGATAGCGGCCGAGCTCCGCCTTGATATGGATATCGTCGATCACATCGGGGGTGAAAATAAAGCTTTCGCCGAGGATGGATTTATTCCGCTCTTCGCGGTTGCGTCTGAAGGTCATATTCCTGTTCCCTAGAGCACGATTTTCTTTTCGGTGGGCTCGAGATTGTCGTAATTCCAGAGCTGCTTGCCGGCGACAATCTTTTGCAAAGCCCGCACGCCATCCGGTGCGCTGAGGCCGTGCGCCGAGAGCTTGCGCTCGAGCCACTGGGCTTCAAGCTCGGTGATCTCCGCCGGCACCGCATCGACGCCGAGGGATTCGATCTTGCCGCCGACATAGATGGTGCCGTCATACATTGAATCGCCGAGATTGATGCCGGCGTCGCCGAGGATGATCATGCGGCCGCGCTGCATCATGAAACCGGAGAAGGCGCCCGCGCGCCCGCCGACAATAATGGTGCCGCCCTTCTGGTCGATGCCGGTACGCGAGCCGACATCGCCCTTACACACCAGGTCGCCGCCGCGGATCGCGGCGCCAAAGGTCGAGCCGGCATTTTTCTCGACCACTACGACGCCGGCCATCATGTTCTCGGCGAACGACCAGCCGACCCGGCCATGCACGGTGACATTGGGGCCGTCGATCAGGCCGCAGCCGAAATAACCGAGACTGCCTTCGAATTCGAGCTTGAGGCGATTGAGAATGCCAACGCCGAGCGAATGTTTGGCGAGCGGGTTCTTGACCACGATATGGCCATGGCCCGCCTGCATCAGTTCGCGGATTTTAAGGTTAATGGCGCTGATTTCCATCTCGCCGGCATCGAACTCGGCCTTGTTGGCGAGATCGACTTCAAAGCTCTCGGGATAAAGGAAATTATCGCCTTCCTCGGGTGAAAAGAATATTTGCTGGGTGCGTCCCGTGAGCTGCTCTTCATGCAAGCCCATGCCGTGGGATTTATGCTGCCCGTCTACTTCTGCCATACCATGACCTCCCCTTCATACGGATCCCAGGTATCGATTTCATCGCGGAAGACGCTGCGGATCGCGACTTCCTCTGAAGCGACGCCGACAAAGGTGTCGCTCTCGTAAAGCACCATCGGTTTTGCCGCCATGGTGTCCTTGGCCATACCGAGGCTGTCGGCGGTGGCAACCAGATAAGTGAAGACGCCATCCAATTCGCTCACCGAAAGCTCCATCGCGTCTTTTAGTTTCATGCCGTCGGCCATGCGGTCGGCGAGATAAACCGCGATCAGTTCCGAATCGCAATTGGACATGAAGCGATGGCCGCGCCGTTCCAATTCGCGGCGGAAGCCCCAATAATTTGTCAGCTGGCCGTTGTGCACCACGGCGATATCGGAAAACGGATAGGCCCAATAGGGGTGGGCCGAGCGGATATCGACATCCGATTCGGTCGCCATGCGGGTGTGGCCGATGGCGTGCGTGCCCTTGAAGCTGCCAAGGTGATATTGATCGCTCACCCGGGTGGCATCGCCGAGATCCTTGACCAACTCGAGGCCTCGGCCCATGGAGAGAATCTCAGCGCCTTCGATATCCTCGATATAATCGGCGAAGCGCTTCAGCTTGGCCTGATCGTCGGCACCGCCATTGGCAAAGCGGACACGGTAGCGGAAGGCATATTCGGTCGCGTCTTCCTCTTCGACGATGGAAGCGCCCGAGCTTTGAATGCGCTCATCGACAATGGCTTTGCGCTTCTTCACTTCGGCATGGATATCGAAGCCATGCGCCATCTCTTCCTGTTCCGCCACCTTGAAGCGCAACATGTAGTCGTCGTTGCGCGGCTCGCCATAAAGCGCGAAGCCGCTTGAATCGGGGCCGCGATGCTTGAGCGCCTGCAACATCGACGTCATTTCGCCGCCGATATCCGCGCTCCCGTCGCGATGAATTAATCCCGCAATGCCACACATATTTTCGGTACTCCCTAGGGCAAGCAATCCATGTAGTTTTCCAAATCCCACTCGGTCACAGTGGCGTTGTAGCGCGCCCATTCGTCGCGCTTGTAATGCTCATAGACCTTGTACATTTCTTCCGGCATGGCGCTTTTGATGACCTCATCCGCTGCCAGCGCGTCGAGCGCTTCGCCGAGCGTCATCGGCAGGCGCGTCACTTCCTTGCCGGCTTCCATCGCTTGATAAATGTTGCGCTCTTCCGGCTCGCCCGGATCGAGATCGCGGCTGATACCGTCATCGAACGCCTTTAAGACGCCAGCGGCGAGCAGATAGGGGTTCACCATCGAATCGACCGAGCGGTATTCAAACCGGCCCGGCGCCGAGATGCGCAGGCCGCAGGTGCGGTTCTGATAACCCCAATCGGCGAACACCGGCGCCCAGAAGCCGGTATCCCAAAGCCGGCGGTAGGAATTGACGGTCGAGGAACCGATCGCGGTCAGGGCCATAATATGTTCCATCACCCCGGCGATGCAGTTGAGCCCGATTGGGCCGGGCTTGCGCTCGTCGATGGCCGGATCGGGCATGAACAGGTTCTCGCCGCCCTTGGTGTAGGTGAAGACACCGTCCATCCCCGCCGGCGGCGATTGATGGAGATCGTTCATCTGATCATCGCCGCCGCGCCACAGCGAAATATTGTGGTGACAGCCGCTTGCCGAGACGCCGACGAAGGGTTTGGTCATGAAGCAGGCGATGAGATTGTTCTCGCGCGCTACTTGGGCGCAGATTTGGCGGTAGGTGGTGAGCCGGTCGGCGGTGCGGAGCGCATCGTCGAACATGAAATTGAGCTCAAGCTGGCCCGGCGCGTCTTCATGGTCGCCCTGGATCATATCGAGGCCCATCGCCTGGCTGTATTCGATGACGCGCATGAAGATTGGGCGCAGCTCCTCGAACTGATCGATGTGATAGCAGTTTGGCTTGGTCACGCCGCCATCCGAATTGCCGTCCTCACCGCGTTTCAGCCACATCATTTCGGGCTCGGCGCCGGAGCGCATGCGGAGGTTATGCTTGCCTTCGAATTCGTTATGAATGAGGCGCAGATTGCCGCGGCAGTCGGAGGTTAAGTGACCGCCCGGATTGACCGCTTCCTCGCGATTACGGAAGCAGGTGCAAAAGACGCGCCCCACCCGCTTGTCCCACGGCAGTTGTACAAAGGTTTCGGGATCGGGAATACCGACCAGCTCGGAGGCTTCCGGCCCATAACCGATATATTCGCCGGCGCGGTCGGTATAGAGATTGGCGGTCGAGCCATAGACGAGCTGAAAGCCGCGCGCCGCGGTCTGCTCCCAATGATCCGCCGGGATGCCCTTGCCGACGATCCGCCCGGTGACCGAGACAAACTGATAATAGATATAGGTGATGCCAAGCTCGTCGATCTTGTGGCGAACCTGGCGGACCATTTCATCACGGCCGTCCTGCGCGACATGGGTTTCGAGATCCGTCATATTAACTCCTCCGACATTAGCTCCAAGGGAATGGGCTGTTCGATACGGGATGCAGCTTGCCTTCGGCAAAGCGCGAGAAGCGGAAAGGCTCCAACAGAGCGCTTGGGCTGCCGAGAATGTCTTCCGCCACCAGCTTGCCGACCGCGAGCATTTTGTAGCCATGGTTGGAATCGGCAATGACGTAGCAGTTCTCGCGGAAACGGTCGAACACCGGAAAGCTGTCGGCGGTAAAAGCGCCGATGCCGCCGGACGGCTCCTTGCGCCATTTGCCGATCTGTCCTTGATAGCGCTTCTGGCAGAAGGCGAGGGCCGAGCACCAGGTTTCGGCAAAGAGATCGTCGACGATGAACTCCGGCGAATCGGCGCCGTAAGGATCGACCGCGACATCCGCCGCCGGCGTTTTCACCAGATAGGGCGCGGCACCACCCTGGATACCACCGAAATTGAAATCCGGCTTGTAATAGATGCCCCACATGTCGTCGCTCAGCACGCGGCCGTCGACGTCCGAGCGCAGCGGCTCATTGCAGTCGACATGAATAACCGGTGGCATCGCGCCGTCATCGGCCATGCCAAAACCGGGTTCGACGCCAAGCGTACCTTCCTGCAGGCACCAATAGACCCACATCGGCACATCGCTGTGTATGTTGCCGTCGGAGCCTTTGACATCGATAAAATTGGGCAGCTCAAGCATGTCCCAGAGGCGCGGCACCCACGGGCCGGCGGCGAGGATGATTTCATCCACCGTGATGCGGCCCTTATTGGTCTCGACCGCCGTGATGGCGCCGGAATTGCTGCCGCTTACCAGTTCGGTGACTTCGGTGCCTGACATGATACGCACGCCGGCGGCCTCGGCCTTATCGGCCAGGCCATAGAGCGAGGCCGTGTTGTTGGCATAGCCGCCGCGCTTCTCATGAAGGATCGAAGTGATGCCTTCGGCCTGCCAATCGCTGAAGATGGTGCGCATATATTTTTTGCACGCCTCTTCGCCCTCGATGAATTCCGATTCATAGCCGATCGCCTGCTGCTCGGCGGCGATCTGGGCCACGTCCGAGCGCATTGATTCCGGGCTGATCTGCATATAGCCGACATTGTGGAAATGATAGGCTTCCGGGTCGCTCTCCCAAACGTCGACGCATGCCGCCATCAGCTCGCGCATCGCCGGCTGGAAGTAATTGTTGCGGATCACGCCGCAGGCGATGCCGGATGCGCCGGCGGCAATGCTGCCCTTGTCGATTACCAGAATGTCCTCGCCGCTGCCTTTGCCCGAGGCTTTCAGCGCTGTGGCGAGGTGATAGGCGGTGCTCAGGCCATGAATGCCGGCGCCGACGATGAGATATTTGGCATGGGCGGGAATCATCGGCGGCTCAATGGTTTCTTGTACCAATTATTATATTGGTCTAAACAACTGCATATATTTGTCATTGAATTAATCACCGCAACGCCCGTATTCTATGAGATGGCCATTTATTTTGTCAGGATTAAACCGTTTGCCGGTCCCGTTTGCAAGTCAAATAACCCTCATTTTGGTCCTACCAATTGATTGACATCGCAAGAGACGCGCAAAAAGCCGAGGGCGGCGGCGCCCCGGCAAAATTGGCGACCCGCCTGAGAGAGCAAATACTGCGCGGCGCCTTTCAGGACGGCCAAAGGCTGCCCTCCGAGCGCCAATTGGCGGAAGACAATGCGGTCTCGCGCGGTACGGTGCGTGAGGCACTCAGGCTCCTCGAACAGGGCGATTTGCTGAGCCGCAAAAGAGGCAGCGGCAGCTATGTGAGTTATCCGGCGGAACAGGGTGGGCCGGAGCGCGAAGACGTGGCCGAGATCACCAGCCCGCTGCAATTGCTTGAGGTACGCTTGGCGCTTGAGCCGCAAATGGTGCGCCTCGCTTCGCGCAACATGACGGCGCGCGATATCGCCGGCCTCGAGGAGGCGTTGAAAAACACCGAGGCGGCAGAAGACGAGGAACTATTCTCGCATTGGGACAAAATCTTTCACCTGCGTATCGCCGAGGGCACACGCAACCCGCTGATGATCACCATGTATGGCCAGATCAATCATGTGCGCACGCATGACCTCTGGGAATCGATCAAAGGCGCCATTCTTACGCCCGAGCGCATGCGCCAATATAATAGCCACCACCGCGATGTGTTCGACGCCATTCGCCGGCGCGACCCGGAGGCCGCCGTTGCCTGCATGAACAATCATCTGCTGCTGGCACAACAGGATCTGGTGGTGTCGCCGGATGACGGCGCGGCTTAAATTGCCCGGAGGAACGGAATGATGATGCTGGAAGGCAAAATCGCCATCGTGACCGGCGCCGCCTCGGGTCTTGGTACAGCCAGCGCGCGCGCCATGGCGCGCGAGGGCGCAGTGCTGATGCTGGCCGATATCGATGCGGAAGCCGGCTTGGCGCTGGCCACTGAAATTCAGGAGAGCGGCGGCGCGGCCGAATTTTGCCGCACGGACGTGACGGACGAAGACGCTGTGGCCGAAATGGTGCGCCAAACCGTGGCGCGCTTCGGTGGCCTCGACATCGCCTATAACAGCGCCGGCATCCTGGGCGTTGCCGGGCCGGTACACGAGCTCGATATGGCCGAGGTTGCCAAGACCTTGGACGTGATTGTCGGCGGCACCTATCGCAGCATGAAATACGAAATCCGTGCCATGCTCGAATCGGGCGGCGGCGCGATCGTCAATGCCAGTTCGACCTGGGGCCTGGGTGCCTATCCCGGACGCTCGCCCTATATCGCCGGCAAGCACGCGATTGGCGGTCTGACCAAAAGCGCTGCTCTCGAACATGCGGCGGGCAATATCCGCATCAACGCCATCGCGCCCGGACCGATTATGACGCCGATGCTGCTCAGAGACTGGAAGGGCGATGCCGAAAAAGCGGCCTCCGGCGTGCCCATGCAACGCGTCGGCAAGCCGGAAGAAGTGGCCGATGCGGTTGTTTGGCTCTGTTCGGATAAATCGAGCTTCATCACCGGCCACATCCTGCCGATCGATGGCGGCATGCTGGTCGAGGTGGGTTGAGTTAATAGGTGCGGCGGTAACGCGCGAAGATATGCTCCGGCGCGGTGCTGCGGGCGTAATCGGCCTCCCAGCTTTTGACGCTCATAAAGCTGTCATATAGCTCGTCAGAGAACCAGCCGCGCACCACCTCATCCGCTTTGAATGCTTCGAGCGCCGCATCGAGGCTGTCCGGTAGCGGCGTGATACCGGCTTCGAGGCGCGCTTCCTCGCTCATATCGGCGGGGTCGATTTCGGCCGGTCCGGGCAGGCTTAGGTTTTTGCGGATGCCCTCAAGCCCGGCGCGGGCGAGGACGCCGACGGCGAGATAGGGCGAGGCGGTGCAGTCGGAGGCGCGGATTTCGAGATTGAAGCCTTTCGCCGCTTTCTCCGGATCGCGTGAGATGCCCGGCATGACGCGGATCGCCGCCTCGCGGTTTTGCCAGCCGATACAGCGATAGCCGGTGCTCCAATGGTGCGGGCCGAGGCGGTGATAGGATACCGGCGAGGGCGCGGTGATCGCCAGCAGGGCATCGAAATGTTCGAGAATTCCAGCGCAGAATTTTGCCGCCGTCTCGCTGAGGCGGAGCGGATGGGCGCCGTCATAGGTGACATTGCGGCCCTCCGTATTGGCCAAACTGAGATGAATGTGGCTGCCATTGCCGACATGCTCGGGCGTCGGCTTGGGCGAAAAGCTGGCGCGCACACCATGGCGGCGCGCCGCTTCGCGCGTGATCTCGCACGAGATCAGCGCTGCATCGGCCGCCTTCAAGGCGCCGCGCGGCGAACAGCTTATCTCATACTGGCCGCGGCCATATTCGGGCTCGACCGTTTCCGGCGCCACGCCCGCGGCGCTCAGCATTTCTTCGAGGTCGGTCAGGAAACTATGCTGAGCACGAGCGGCGGTGAATGAAAACGGCGCCTCGGGAATAAAATCCGGGCTGTGCAGGAGAAACTCAAGCTCGAAGGCGGAGATCAGGTCGAGTCCGGTTTCCGCCTTGAGGTCGGCGATGGCTTTGCGGCAGAAACTTCTGACGCAGGCGCTCCAATCCTCACCGGGTGCGGGGCGCGAATCGCACAGCACGGCATGAATCGCCGGATGCTCGCCCGAGGCCGGTATGGTGAAGCGCGTCTCGGCATCGGGGATCTGGCGCACTTCATCAACCGGCCCCCAGGGATTGTCGGCAAGATGCTCAAACGGCGTCATCGCCTGGCCGGCATTGGCCCAGCCCAAGCCGCTTTCGAGCCGGCTGTCGAAATCCCTGAGCGGTACGCCGCGCGTCCGCGTCATGCCAACCAGATCGCTCCACAATAAATAAATTAATCCGCTCTCGCTCATCCGCTAGTCTCTTTCCCGGCCTGTCGTTCAGGCTGGGCACAATAGCTTGGGCGGGGCGCCCAAGAAAGCAAGTAAAGCAAAGGACAAGACATGAGCGCGCGCGATCCGGTTTTTGATATTCTCTTTGAGCCGGTAAAAATCGGCCCCCTCACGGCGCGCAACCGCTTTTATCAGGTGCCCCATTGCAACGGTATGGGCGATCAGCACCCGCGCGGCATGGCGGCGATGCGCGGCGTCAAGGCGGAAGGCGGCTGGGCCGTGGTCTCGACCGAGGAAGTGTCGATCGACCACCTCACGGATTTCTCGCCCGGTGTCGAGGGCAAATTGTGGGACACCGGCGATATCCCCTATCACGCCCGCATGGTCGATGCGGTGCACGCGCATGGCGCTCTCGCCGCGATTGAGCTCTGCCAGCAAGGTCTTGCCTGCAAGAACATGGACAGCCGCGAGGTGGCGCTGGCGCCCACGGCCCAGCCTCTCATTGTGCCCGCGACCTTGCAGGCGCGGGCCATGGATTTGAGCGATATCCGCGCCGTCCGTGCCAGTCACCGCCAATCGGCGCTCCTGGCCAAGCGCGCCGGCTACGATATCGTCTATGTCTATGCCGGCCATGATCTCTCGATCGCCCAGCATTTTCTCCTGTCGCGCTACAACAAACGCAGCGATCAATATGGCGGCTCGCTGGAAAATCGCGCCCGCCTGCTGCGCGAACTAATCGAAGACACCAAAGACGCGGTCGGCGACAGCTGCGCCGTTGCGGTTCGTTTCGCCGTCGATGAGTTGCGCGGCGCCGACGGCATGGAAGCGGATGGCGAGGCGCCGGAAGTCATCGCCATGCTGGCCGAGCTGCCCGATCTCTGGGACGTCAATGTCAGCGATTGGGACAATGATTCGCAAACCGCGCGCTTTGCCGAGGAAGGCTATCAGGAACGTTTTACCGCCTTCGTCAAATCCCTCACCACGAAGCCGGTGGTCGGCGTCGGGCGCTATACCTCGCCGGATCACATGGCGTCACTGATCGCCAAGGGCAGGCTCGATTTCATCGGTGCGGCGCGGCCGTCGATCGCCGACCCGTTTCTGCCGAAAAAGATCGAAGAGGGCCGGATCGAGGACATCCGCGAATGCATCGGCTGCAATATCTGCGTCTCGGGCGATATGACCCATAGCCGCATCCGCTGCACGCAAAACCCGACCATGGGCGAGGAGTGGCGCAAGGGCTGGCATCCCGAGCGCATTGCCAAGAGCGTATCCGAAGACAGTGTGTTGATCGTCGGCGGCGGCCCGGCCGGGCTCGAATGTGCCCGTGCACTTGGCCAGCGCGGCTATGCCGTCACTCTGGCGGAAGCCGGTGAGGCATTCGGCGGACGCATCCTGAATGAATCGCGCCTGCCCGGCATGGCTTCCTATCAGCGCGTCGTCGAGCACCGCCTATCCGCCTTTAACAAATTACCCAATGTGGAAACCTATCTGGCGAGCGACCTCGACGCCGAACAGGTCATTGCTTTCGGGGCGCGCCACATCGTGCTGGCGACGGGGGCAAAGTGGCGGCGCGACGGTAGCGGGCGGCTGCATCGCGCCGGGCTGCCGACCTCCGATCGAGGGCCGGCGATCTTCACGCCAGACGATATTATGGCCGGAAAGATGCCGGGCAAGGGTCCGGTCCTGGTCTATGATGACGAGCGCTATATCATGGCCGGCCTGATCGCCGAGAAATTGGCGGGAGAGGGATACACCGTCTGCCTGATGACGCCGGCCCCCATGGTCTCGCCATGGACCGAGAACACTCTCGAACAGCCCGCCATTCAACGCCGTATTATACAAGCGGGCGTCAGCGTTCAGACCGCCCGGCAGTTGGTTTCATTGGAGCATGGCGTGCGCCACGCCTGCGTTTACACCGGTGATGAATCGGCATGGGAGGCGGCGTCGGTGGTGCTGGTCACGTCGCGCATCTCGAACGATGTCCTGTGGCAGGATTTGCAGGCGCTGCGGGGCGGCGCGGACGCGCCCTGGCAAAGCCTTACCCGCATCGGCGATGCCCTGGCGCCGGCGACTGTGGCTCACGCCATCTATGCCGGCCATCGCTATGCGCGGGAGTTCGATACGGAGGTGCCCGAGGCCGCACCCTATATGCGTGAGCGGGTTGCCGTTTAGGAAAGGTACAAGATGGATTTTGCTGATCTGACCAGACGATTTTGCGACGCCGCCTGCACCGGCGGTGCGGAGCTCGCGCAACTATTTACCGAGGACGGCGTCTATCATGATGGCTTCTACGGCACCTTCACCGGGCGCGGCGCCATCGCCGGCATGATCGATAATTATTTCCGCCGCGATGCCGAGGATTTCATCTGGCAAATGTACGAGCCGGCGATGAGCGGCGCCATCGGCTATGCGCGCTATCGTTTCGGCTACACCTCGAAGATTGCCGGCCGTGAAGGCACACGTGTGGTGTTTACCGGCATCGGCCGCTTTCGCCTTGATGACGAACGGATCTCGCATTACACCGAGGTGTTTGATGCCAGTATCGGCATGGCGCAGCTTGGCTTTGACGCCGAGCGCATCGCCAAGCGGGCGCGGCGCAGCGCCGAAGCGCTACGCGGCGAGACGGAGATGGAACCCTTTCTTGCCGGCGCGCCGGTGAAGATGGAGAGCTAGTCCAGCCGAACGATCTCGCCGCTTTCGGCGGATTGCTGAGCCGCCAGCACGGTCTCCATGGCGGCCATGGACTGTTCCGGCGTAATCACGCTGGGGGTGATGCCGTTCGCCACGCAGCCGGCGAAATACATCACTTCTTCGGCCAGCGCGCCGCCGGTCACGCCGCCAATGCGCGGCCAATAGGTGGTGTCCGGGCCGGTGAAACCGTCGGCGTTGCACAGGCCGAGATTGGGAAAGGTATCCTGCACCTGGACGAAACCTTTCGAGCCGATGATCGACATGCGCTCATCGATCATGAAAGGCGCGGATTCCGGCATCAGCCAGGCGCTTTCATAGATCGCGCTGGCGCCATTGTCGAAGCGGTACATGATTTGAAACATGTCGGGATAGGCATATTTGTTGACCCGCACGGTCTGGGCGTAAACGCTGACGACGCGCGCGTCGGAGAACCACATCATCAGATCGGTATCGTGAATGCCGGTATCGGAGATCGGATTGACCTTATCAAGCGCGCCCACGGCCCAGGCGGCGGGCACGTTGCGCCGGCCATTGAGCGATACCACATGGCCGATATTGCCGGCGTCGATCTCGCGCTTGGCGGCGATGCAGCGCGGGTTGAAGCGGCAGACATGGCCGACCATGAGATAGGTTTCAGCGGCCTCGGCGGCATCGCAGATTTGTTGGCACTCGGCCACCGTCGGCGCCATCGGTTTTTCCATTAGCACGTGCTTGCCGGCGGCAAGCGCTGCGATGGCGATCTCGGCATGGCTGTCCCAGCGCGTGACGATATGCACCAGATCGATAGCGGGATCGGCCAGGAGATCGCGATAGTCGGCATGTAGCGCGTTCACACCATGTTGTTTGCCGACCTCGGCCAGGCGTGTTTCGTCACGATCCGCCAACGCCACAAGCTCCATGCCCGGCACGCCGGCAATCACACTGCAATGGATTTCGCCAAACCATCCGACGCCGATGACGCCGGCTTTCAAACCCGTCATTTTATTATCCTTTAGCTCGCGCCTTGCCCCTTCTCGGTGGCGTTCACCAGCGCCGCCATATTGCCGTAGGGGTGGCGGTTTTCATACATGAGCTGATGGGCATGGCCGATTTCATCGAAGCTGTAAGTCTCCGACAGGCATGGATCGATCTCTTTCGCCATCACCATGTCGTTCACTGCCTCGGCCTGCACATCGTTGGAGAGATGGCTGCCCTGAAAGCGCTTCTGGCGCATCCAATGGAAACGCAAATCGAGCGTGACATTATAACCCGTGGTGCCGGCGCAGATGACGACCATGCCGCCCGTCGCGCAGAGGAAATTCGACGTCGGCAGGGTGGTCTCGCCGGGATGCTCGAACACGATCTCGGGGCTGACCTTGGCCCCGGCCGCCTCCCAGAACGCCTTGCCGAAATCGCGCGCGCCCTTGAACCAGGCGCCCCATTCCTTGCTGTTGACGTCGGGCATCACGCCCCAATGGGAAAAATCATTGCGGTTGATGACACCAACGGCGCCACGGTCGAGGCAGAATTGCCGTTTGTCCTCATCCGAAATCACGGCAATCGCTTTGCCGCCCTTGGCCGCGACGATCTGCAACGCCAGGCTGCCGAGCCCGCCGGCCGCGCCCCACACCAGCACGTGATTGCCTTCTTCGATGATGTTCGGCTCCCAGCCCATCAGCATGCGATAGGCGGTCGAGGCGCAGAGCAGATAGCAGCCCGCTTCCTCCCAGCTGAGATGCTTCGGTTTCGGCTGGCATTGATGCGATTGCGCGCGAGCGAACTGGCAATAGCTGCCATAATTGGTTTGATAGCCCCAAATGCGCGTGCTTTCGGCCAGCATCGGGTCTTTGCCCGACAGCACCCACGGGTCGTCGGGCTCCCACCAGCCGCTATGCACCACCACTTCGTCGCCGATTTTGACGTTGGTCACTTCTGAACCAACCGCCCAGACAATGCCCGAGCAATCGCTGCCGCCGGCGTGAAAATCCTCCGGCTCGCCCTTTTTCTGCCGATCCGCGATAACATCGACCGGGCGGCCAAGACCGGCCCAGACATTGTTGTAATTGATACCGGTGGCCATGACGTAGATCAGCACATCCTTGGGCCCGATCTCCGGCGTATCGATGATCTCGCGCTGCCAGGCTTGCTTGGGCTCGCCGAAGCGGTCCTGGCGAACGGCGAAGGCATGCATTTTTTCGGGAATTTCTCCGAGTGGCGGACGTTCGCCGAGTGCGCAAATTTCCATTATTTCCTCGATTGGCAGAACTGAATTGTGGTTGTTCTACGTTATTTTTTGGTAATTTGCTATTTGTCCGGTCCAATGCCGAAAAAATTTCCGTGAACGGGAGAGAGAACAACATGGCCGATAACTTTGAACAAGAATATGCGCGCGCGCTGGCCGACCCGGAAGGCTTTTGGGCCGAGGCCGCCGAAGCGCTCGAATGGGACAAAAAATGGGACAAAGTCCTGGATGACAGCGATATCCCGTTTTACCGCTGGTTTGCGGGCGGCAGGCTCAATACCTGCCACAACGCGCTCGACCGCCATGTCGAGAACGGCCGCGCCGATCAACTGGCGCTGGTGCATGATTCGCCGGTGACCGACAGCGTTACCACTTTCACCTACCGCGAACTGCGCGATGAGACCGCGCTCTTTGCCGGCGCCTTGGCGGCGCTCGGCGTTGGCCATGGCGACCGGGTGATCATCTATATGCCGATGGTGGCCGAAGCGGCGATAGCCATGCTCGCCTGCGCCCGCCTCGGCGCTGTGCACTCGGTGGTATTCGGCGGTTTTGCCGCCAACGAGCTTGCCGTGCGCATCGATGATTGTGCGCCGCGCGTTATCGTTTCGGCCAGTTGCGGCATCGAGGGCGCGCGCGTGATCGCCTATAAGCCGCTGCTCGACGAAGCGATTGAGCTTGCCGGGCATAAGCCGGAAAACTGCCTCATCCTGCAGCGGCCCGAGGAAACCGCCGGCATGATAGAGGGCCGCGATGTCGATTGGCGCCAGGCAACCGCCGCCGCCAAGCCGCATGATTGCGTGCCAGTGGCGGCGACCGACCCGCTCTATATCCTCTACACCTCCGGCACCACCGGTCAGCCCAAGGGCGTGGTGCGCGATAATGGAGGCCATGCGGTGGCGCTCAATTGGACGATGAAAAACATTTATGGCGTCGAGCCCGGCGAGGCCTTTTGGGCCGCTTCGGACGTCGGCTGGGTGGTTGGCCATTCCTATATCGTCTATGCGCCGCTTCTGCACGGCAACACCAGCATCCTCTATGAAGGCAAGCCTGTCGGCACGCCCGACGCCGGCGCATTTTGGCGGGTAATCTCGGACCACAAGGTCGCGGCAATGTTTACAGCACCCACGGCGTTTCGCGCCATCAAGCGCGACGATCCGGACGGCAGCCTGATCGGCAATTACGACCTTTCCAATTTCCGCACGCTGTTCCTGGCCGGCGAGCGCACCGATCCGGACACGCTGCATTGGGCCGAGGACAAGCTCGGCGTGCCGGTGATCGATCACTGGTGGCAGACCGAGACCGGCTGGTCGATCTGCGCCAATTGCGTCGGCATCGAGCAATTGCCGGTCAAGGAGGGCTCGCCGACCTAGCCGGTGCCCGGCATGGATGTGCGCGTCGTCGACGAAAACAGCAACGAGGTGGAAGCCGGTGAAATCGGCGCGCTGGTGATCAAACTACCGCTGCCGCCCGGCACCTTCCCGTCGCTCTGGCATGCGAAAGAACGTTTCGTCACGGCCTATCTGGCGGAATTTCCCGGCTATTACAAAACCGCCGATGCCGGCTATATCGATGAAGACGGCTATGTCTATGTCATGGCGCGTACCGACGACATCATCAATGTCGCCGGCCACCGGCTCTCGACCGGCGGCATGGAGGAAGTGCTGGCGGCGCATGCTGATGTGGCGGAGTGTGCCGTGATCGGTGTGGCCGATACGCTGAAGGGCCAGTTGCCGCTCGGCTTCCTGGTGCTCAATAGCGGCGTCACCCGCCCGCATGAGGAAATTATCGCGGAAACCGTCGCCATGGTGCGCGAGCGCATCGGCCCCGTGGCGGCGTTCAAGACGGCTGCCGTGGTTGGCGCCCTGCCGAAGACGCGCTCGGGCAAGATCCTGCGCGGCACCATGCAGAAAATCGCCGACAGCGAAGATCACAAGGTGCCGGCCACCATCGACGATCCGGCGGCGCTCGACGAGATCACGCAATCCCTGGTGGCGCTCGGTTACGCCAAGGGCTAAATTATTGCGGGAAATAATTAGTGATTGGGGGGAGACGCGCATGCACGGCCTGATGATGGACCAGCCGCTTCTGATTTCTTCGCTGTTGGAATTCGGCGCGCGTTATCACGCAAAATCTGAAATTGTCTCGCGCTCGGTCGAGGGGCCGATCCACCGCTATACCTTAGCTGATGCACACAAGCGCTCAAAACAGTTGGCCCAGGCGCTGGAACGGCTCGGCGTCAGCCAGGGTGATCGCATCGCCACCATCGCCTGGAACGGCTACCGCCATTTCGAGCTCTATTTCGGCGTCTCCGGCATGGGTGCCGTCTGCCACACCATCAATCCGCGCCTCTTTCACGAGCAGCTCATTTATGTCGTCAATCACGCCGAGGATAAATATCTCTTTATCGATCTGACCTTTGTGCCGCTCCTGGAAGCGCTGGCTGAGCATATGCCCAAGGTCGCGGGCTATGTGGTGATGACCGACAAGGAGCATATGCCGGAAACCAAACTTGAGAATGCGCTCTGCTATGAGGAGCTGTTGGCCGCCGAAGACGGCGATTACGAATGGCCGGCGTTCGACGAGCTGACCGCTTCGTCGCTGTGCTACACCTCGGGCACCACCGGCAACCCCAAAGGCGTGCTCTATAGCCATCGTTCGACCGTGCTGCACACCTTCGCCGCCTGTCTCGCCGAAGGGCCCGGGATTTCAAGCCATTCGACCTATCTCGCCGTGGTGCCGATGTTCCACGTCAATGCCTGGGGCATCCCCTATTGTTGCGCCATGTCCGGCGCCAAGCTGGTGTTGCCCGGGCCGCGCTACGAAGGCGATATGATCTTCGAACTGCTCGACGATGAGAAGGTCACCGTCACCGCCGGTGTGCCGACCATTTGGATGATGCTGTTGGCCGAGATGCGCAAGCGCGAACGCAAGCCGCAAGCGCTCGGGCAGCTGCTCGTCGGTGGCTCGGCCTTTCCAACCTCGATGATCCAGGCTTATGAAGAAGAATTCGATATCGAGGTTCACCATGCCTGGGGCATGACGGAAGTGAGTCCGATCGGCACCAATGGCTGTTTGTTGAAATCGATGCGGGACTTGCCCGAGGCCGAGCGCTGGGTGGTCAAAAGTACCCAGGGCCGGGCGATTTATGGCGTCGAAAAAAAGATCGTGGATGACGACGACCAGGCGCTGCCGGAAGACGGCGAAGCCTTCGGCGAATTGATGATACGTGGCCCGTGGACGGCGAGCGCCTATTTCAACGATGCAGAAGCGACGGCCCAGTCCTTCACCGAGGATGGCTGGTTCCGCACCGGCGATGTTTGTACGCTCGATGAAAACGGCATCATGCAGATCGTCGACCGCAGCAAGGACGTCATCAAATCGGCCGGCGAGTGGATCAGCTCGATCGATCTCGAAAACGCCGCCATGGCCCATCCCGCCATCCAGGAATGCGCCGTCGTTGGCATGCCGCACCCAAAATGGGACGAACGCCCGCTGTTGGTGGTGGTCGCCGCCGAAGGCGAGACGCCAACCCTCGAAGACATCAACGCCTTCCTCGCCGACAAGGTCGCCAAATGGTGGCTGCCCGACGATATGGTGACGCTCGAAGAACTGCCGCACACGGCGACGGGCAAGGTGTCAAAACTCAATCTGCGCGATCAGCTCAAGGATTATGCGTTTCCCAGTGTCTGAGGGCCGAACCGCAGCACGGACATTGGAGTGAGCCATGACATCCGGGCCGGTTTCCGGCGAGAGAGGCGCCTTCACCGAAGTTGCGCAACGGTCTTATACCCTGCCGTCGCGTTTCTATCTCGATCCCGATATCCATGCGCAGGAAATGCGCAAGATTTTTCAGCGCTCCTGGCTATACGCCGGTCATGTCTCCGATCTGCCAGACGCCGGCAGCTACCTGACCGAGGATCTGGCCGGGCAGCCCATTCTGGTCGTGCGCGGCCAAGAAGGCGACATCCGCGCCTTCTATAATGTGTGCCAGCACCGCGGCCATCTTCTTCTTTCCGGCCAGGGCCAGCTCAAGCGGCGCATAATTTGCCCCTATCATGCCTGGTGCTACGGCCTTGATGGATCCCTCGAGGCGGCCCGCTTGACTGGCGACATGAGCGATTTCGATCTTGCCAATTTTTCGCTGAAACCAATCCAGCTTGCGCTGGTCGCCGGGCTTATATTCATCAATTTCGATCCTAAAGCCACGCCGCAAGATGGCGAGCTGGCGCAGTTTGAAGCGACGATTTTGGGCCATCTGCCGGAGATGCCAGGCTATGCTAAATATCGCCGCTTCGATTTTGAAATCGCAGCCAACTGGAAAACTGTCGTCGATAATTTTTTGGAAGGCTACCACATTCCCGTCGCCCACCCGGAGCTGGCCAGCCTCTATAAGCCAGAGGACGCTTCTTCCCAGCAGGGAAAACGATACGGATTCTACCGGAAAACGGCGCGTCCGGGATTCCCCGGCTTTGAGACAACAGGTGACGAGCCTTACCTTACCTGGACCCTATGGCCCAATCTCTGCCTCCTCAGCCTGCCCGGCAGCCCGCAATTGATTGTGCTGCGCATGAGCCCCGATGGTCCCGGGCGCTGCTTGGAGCGTGCCGATATCTACTGCCCGCCGAATTTGGAGAGTCCGGAACTGGAGGCGGTCATATCGCTTTTCGCCGAGACATTTAATCAGGAAGATATTGCGCTGGTCGAAAGTGTGCAGCGCGGTTTGGCCAGCCTGGGTTATGACCAGGGGCGCTATGTTGCCGACGCCGCGAATTCCTGGTTTTCAGAATCGGCACTGCATCATTTCCACCGCCAAATAGTGGCCGCCCTGGCGGACGGCAACGAATAGCCGGCCCGCGCCAAACAAAGGCGCGCTATACCTCGAGCCACTCCTTGCGCACATCCGCATTGTCGCGCAAATCCTCCGGTCCGCCCTCGAAGACGATGCGGCCATGGCCCATCACATAGATACGAGCCGAGATATGCAGCGCGATGGTAAGTTTTTGCTCGACCAGGAGGATGGCGACGCCGCGCGCCGCGATTTCCTCGATCAGCCGCCCCACCCGCTCGACGATCTGCGGCGCGAGGCCTTCGGTCGGCTCGTCGATCATCACCAGTTCGGGATCGCCCATCATGGTGCGGCAGATGGTGAGCATCTGCTGCTCGCCGCCGGAGAGGACGCCGGCGGCGATATCGGCACGCTCGCGCAGATTGGGGAAGAGATCGAAAGCGCCGTCGATCGTCCAGCGCCCGGATGGCCGCGCCGATTTCTGGCCGAGAATGAGGTTCTGGCGAACCGTCAGTTCCGGGAAGATGTCGCGGTTCTCGGGCACATAGCCGATGCCCATGCGCGCGATCACATGGCTCTTGCGTCCGGCGATCTCCTCGCCCTTGAAGGTGATCGAGCCCTGGGGCGCGACTTCGCCGATGATCGCCTTCAGGGTGGTCGATCGGCCGACGCCGTTCCGCCCCAAGAGGCTCACGATCTCGCCTTCGCCGACCGTAAGGTCGATGCCTTGCAGGATGTGGCTCTTGCCGTAATAGGCGTGAAGGCCGCGCACTTCGAGCATGTCAGGACGCCTCCGTGCCGAGATAGGCTTCCTGCACGCTGGCGTTGGCGCGAATCTCCTCCGGCGCGCCGGTGGCGATCACCTGGCCATAGACCAAGACCGAGATGCGGTCGGCGAGGTCGAACACCACGCCCATGTCATGCTCGACGATAACCATGGTGCGCGTCTCTGAAATCTTGCGGATCAGCGCCACCGCCTGCTCGGTCTCGGCCCGGCTCATGCCCGAAGTCGGCTCATCCAACAGCACCACACCGGCGCCGCCGGCGATGGTGATGGCGATCTCGAGCGCACGCTGGTCGGAATAGGAAAGGAGCCCGGCCGGCACGCCCCGCCTTGTCGTCAGGCCGGTCTGCTCGAGAATCTCCTCGGTGCGCTCGGTGAGATCGCGCCGGCGGTTGACGAATTGCCAGAACTTGTAGCGGTAGCCGAGATTCCACAGCACGCCACAGCGCACATTCTCGAACACGCTCATGCGCGCAAAGATATTGGTTACCTGGAAGCTGCGGCTGAGCCCCTTGCGGTAGATATTGTGCGGCGCGCGGTTGGTGATGTCTTCGCCATTGAGCGCGATGCGCCCACGGCTGACGTGATAGCGCCCGGTGGCGAGGTTGAAGAGGGTCGATTTGCCGGCGCCGTTGGGGCCGATCACGGCGTGGATTTCGCCCGCGTCGATGGTGAGATCGACGCCGCGGATCACCTCGGTCGGGCCGAAGGATTTGCGCACGTCCCTGAATTCGACCGCCGCCGTCATCGCGCCATCCTCGCGCGCGCCTCGTGAATAGCATTGCTATAGGATTCGGCCATGCGCGGATAGGTCAGCTTGCAGCCATAGCCGCCCGCCGCGCCGAGCGCCGCGCATACCAGCCAGGGCCAGAAATCCACCGTGTCGATGGCGATGCCGTAGAGCGTGGTGGTCGTCTCCACCGTCACGCCGGTGCTGAGGAAATAGACCATCTCGATCAAGCCGATGACGCCGATAAGCGCCACCAGGCTGGCGCCGAGCGCCGCGCCGTAGGACGGCACGAGCGTGGCGAGGAGACGCGTACCGGCGCGGCGGATCGGATCGTGCATCATGATCAGGCCGGCCAGCCCGCCCGGCGCGAACATCACAATAATGACGAAGATGAGGCCGAGATAGAGGAACCAGGCGTGCGAGATGTCGCTGAGATAGGCGTTCAAGAGCGTGATCAGAATGGCGCCGAGAATTGGCCCGGCGAAATGACCGGTGCCGCCGATATAGACCATGATGAGAATGACCGCCGACTGTCCGAGCCCGACCGTCTCGAAACCGACATGCTCGACCCGGACGGCATGCAGCGCACCGGCGAGACCGGCAAAGAAGGAGGAGAGCATGAAGGCGAGCCAACGCACCCGGTGGGTGCTGTAGCCGATGAACTGCACCCTCTCGGGATTGTCGCGTACGGCGTTCGACATGCGGCCGAACGGCGTGCGGGTGAGCGCGAACATGGCGATGCCGGCGAGCACACACCAGGCGGCGATCAGGTAATACACTTGTATGTCCTGCCCATATGTAATGCCGAACCATTCCTCGCGCACCCAGCGGTCGGTCTGCACGCCCTCCTCGCCGCCGAAAAAGAAGACGAGGATGAGGGTGAGGCCTGTCGCCAGCTCGGCGAAGCCGAGCGAGATCATGGCGAATGCGGTGCCGGCGCGGCGTGTCGAGACGAAGCCGATCAGGATGCCGAAAAAGAGTCCGGCAATGCCGCCGACGAGCGGGATGACCGTCACCGGGATATAGGGGAATCCGCCGCTGTGCATGCCGTTCAGCACATGCGCGGTGGCGAAGCCGGCAAGGCCGAAATAGACCGCATGGCCGAAGGAGAGCATGCCGCCCTGGCCGAGCAGCATGTTGAAGGCGAGAGCGAAAATGATGGCGACACCGATCTGGCTCATCACCGTGAGCGCGAATGAGGAATCGATGATCAGCGGCAGCACGATGATGATCGCCACCATGAGCGCGCCGATGCCAGACTGTCTGGCGAGGGGCGCGGTCATACGTCGCGCGTCCCGAACAAGCCGCGTGGCCTCAGGATCAACATGAGGACGAGCAGCAGATAGGGCACCAAGGGCGCGATGGAGCCGGTGGTGATACTAACGAGATCGGCCATGATTCCCTCCGCATCCCGCTCAACGCCGAGGAACGAGAAGATCGGAAAGAGCGAGAAATCATAGGAGATCGCCAAATTGTCGAGGATGCCGATCAAGAGCGAGGCCAGAAGCGCGCCGCCGAGCGAGCCGAGCCCGCCAACAACAATCACAACGAAGACGATTGGCCCGAGCTGGATCGCCATGCCGGGCTCGGTGCCGAGCACATTGCCGCCGATCACCCCGGCGACGCCGGCGAGCGCGCAGCCGACGCCAAAAGTCCACATGAAGACTCTCGGCACGTCATGGCCGAGGGCGGCGACCATGTGGGGATGGGTGAGCGAGGCGCGGATGATGAGGCCGATCCGCGTCCGTGTCAGGCCGAAGAAGAGGGCGACGAAGATGCCGACCGAAATCACCAGCATGAACAGGCGATAGGCGGAATAATCGAGCCCCTGCCAGGCGAAGGCGGTGACGTTGAGGCTCCCCGGCACGTCATAGGGCACCGGCACCTTGCCCCACACCATCTGCACCACCTCCTCGATGAGGAAGGCGAGGCCGAAGGTGAACAGGAGCTCCGCCACATGGCCGAAGCGGTGCACCGGCCGGAGCGCCCAGCGTTCGACCGCGGCGCCGAGCAGGCCGACCAGAATGGGGGCGAAGATCAGCGCCGGCCAAAAGCCGAGCGGTTCGCTGATTTGATAGGCGAAATAGGCGCCCAGCATGAAAAAACTGGCATGGGCGAAGTTCAGCACGCCCATCATACTGAAGATCAGGGTAAGGCCGCTCGCCAACAGGAACAGCAGCATCCCGTAAAGGACGCCGTTGAAGAGCGAAAAGACAAAAACTTCCAAATTACTACCCGGCGCACCGGCGGCGCTGACGCGAAAAGCTTCCGGCCCCCCGCCGCGCACGCGGCGCGGCGGAGGACCGGTTGTTTAGGACTTAAGCTGGATCGGCGTTAAGGCCGCTGCATGTTGCAAGTCGTCGGCAGCGTGGTGTCCTCCCGGCTGATCACGCCGTCGGTCACAAAGGCGATCTTGAAATCGTTGCCCTTGTACATGATCGGCATTTTATATTCACGCGTCAGGCTGCTGACCATAAGCGGCATCTGAATTTGATGATCGGATGCACGCATCTCGACTTCGCCGAGCGGACCCGGGAAAGTCAGGCCTTCGAGCGCCTTGCCGACCGCGATCGGATCGTCGGTGCCCGCCTTGTCGATAGCGGCCGCCAGCATGCTGACCAGCCAGCGATAGCGGTCCGAATACCAAGTGTCCTTGTATTTATCCAAATAAAGGTTACCGAAGGCCAGCGCATCGGCGGCGAGACCGTCGTGATTTTCGTGATATTCGTTGACCTGCTTGAGCGTGACCTTGTGCGCATCGGCGCCGTAACCAGCGACCGAGGAGGTCAGCCCGCCATAGATGGTGTAGAACTGCACCGGCAGGTTGGCGCCGGCGGAGAATTTGATCAGGCGCACCAGATCGGGGCCCCAATTGCCGGTCAGCACCGTGTCCGCGCCCGACGCCTTGATCTTGGCGATGAACGGCGTGAAGTCCTGCACCTTGCCGAACGGCACGATCAGCTCGTCGCCGACGATCTCGACGCTGGGCGTGCGCTCCTTCATCAGCATATTGGCCGCCGCTTGGAAGCTTTTCCCGTAGGCGTAGTTCTGGTTCAGCATGTAGACCTTCTTGATGCTCGCATCGCGGCCCATCTGCGTCACCAGGCCGGCGACTTTCATGTCCACATTGGCGTCGAAGCGGAAATGCCAGAACGAGCACAATTCGTTGGTGAACGCCGTCGTTACCGCCGAATGGTTGAGGAATACCATCGCCTTGTCGGGATTGCGCTTATTGTGCTTGCCGATGAATTGGATGATGTTGAGCGCGTGGTTGGAGCCGATGCCCTGAG
>CAYSDJ010000043.1:0-32850 GCA_964429775.1 uncultured Rhizobiaceae bacterium | reverse complement strand
CCAAAGCGTACTCGCCACCTAGTTGAACCATCTGGCAACCCATTCGCCACCCGTGAAAAGCTCTTCCTCTTTACCTGCGAAGAAGGGCTTGGTAGATGGGCGAGCCAAGCGCGCGCTTTATCCTTGCACCGCCTCAGGCAACGCGTGCTGCACGCGCGTAAGAGGGAGGGCATGTTGTTTGCCGCCGCGACTGACCTGCCCCCCTATAACTGTTCCACGGATTTTTCGATATTCTAAGAATATGTGGAGGTGCGGGGATGGCGAGGAAGCGATATTCCGATGAGGACATATTGAACCTGCTGCGCGAGATAGAGCTGAGTCTGGCGTCCGGCAGCAATGTTGAGACGGCCTGCAGGTCAGCCGGCATCAGTGACGCGACATACTATAATTGGCGCAAGAAGTACGGCGGGATGGGCAAGTCACAGCTTCAGGAGCTCAAGGGTCTTGAGAAGGAGAACTCCCGCCTCAAGAAGATTGTCGCGGATCTTGAACTGGATAAGCTGATCCTGAAGGAGAGTCTCGATTACCTAAAGCCGAGGGTCTGACGCTTGCCGATCTGCGTCAGGCTGTAACCGCAGCGGGCTCGTCATCGAGAACCGGTACAGCATCAACGGTTTTCGTATTTCCAGGACGCTGCCGTGAAACGGCAGCTTGCTTCTTGCATCTTTACCTCTTTACCGCTTGGGGTCTGGGGCGAAGGCCCAGCGACTTGATTGGACCGGCTTTGTTTGGGCGGACCTGATTAAGCACTCCCGGATTGCACCTTATCCAGACGACGGAATCCCGCTTCCGCGGTCTGTGTGCCGTGATAGCCGAACCGGGACTCTCGGCAAGCAAACCATTTGAGCAAAACCCGGCCCAAGCTCTGGCCTGAGGAACCGCCTCAGGCGGTCACAGGGAGCGGCTCCCGGTGCTTCCGCGATCGGCTACTAAAACCGCCTCGCGTGACTGTTCTGGTGCCATTTATTGCCTACGCCAAGGCGTTTATCTGCGCCACAGAGCGTAGGAACACACGCAATAAAAAAAACTCGGCATCAAATTGACACTCCAACATGTGATCTAGTGCGGGGACACTTGAGGAGGGCCAACATGCCCAATGATCACGTTACGACGAAAGACCGCCTCATAGCGAAGAGGTTAACCGTCAAGGACCTTGCTGAGCGCTTACCGTGGCCATAAGCAGTACCTGTCTCGACGATAACTTTCGGCTTTAATTCACGAACCAGTGCATAGGAAAGAATATAAGAGCCACTTTGGGAGATGATTTGTTCCCAAAACGGATTGTTAGCATCCAGGCCCAATGCGCGCGTTCTAGCAGGCGTAATCAATTCCCTTGTCTTCCGCTCCCAATGCTCGGCAAGCTCACGCCACTGACTTAATTCCTGCATGTAAAATTCAATGGGCTTTTCCGGATCACGACCTGCATCCGCCAGGATTGACAGGTAAATGGCCTCGGCACCGGCAATAAGAATTCCACCGTCACGGAATCTCCAGCGCAGCTTAAGAATAGTTGAACATACGAGATAGCGAAGTGGATTTTTTCGGCAATTTTGCAGTAGCCAAGACACGTTTGATAATCGGGAGAATATTTTTGTTATTATCAACATTAACTCCTTCCAACAGCCATCAAAGATTCTAGCAATTATCGAGCGCTCTCAAATCCCGTGCGTGACAAAGCTAAATTCCCATTAGCCTACCTTTGGGGGTGGCTGCGCATTAAGTGCGTAACCAAATTCGCCGCCGCGCCGCCGACTTATTCCTCACGCCCCAAGCGAACCAACACCGTCTCTGGCGCGCCGCTCACCCAGGCCTCCTGTTCGCGCAGAAAATCGCGCCGGGCGCGGCGCGTCATGGTCCGGTCGAGATAGGTTTTGACTTCCTCAAGGTCGACGGCGCCATCCTCGTCAACATCCGCCGCGCCATAAACCGCTTCCAGGAAATAGCGCGTGAATAGCCCCTGCTTGGCGCCCTCATCCCAGCTCGCCAGCTGATCGCCGCTGGCCGCGGTCAGTACCACCACGCCACCCGAGGCCGCGTGAATATCCTTTGGTGACACCAAAATGGAAGAGGCGGCGCGTATCAATGAACCGCCATGACTGCCGCCACTAAAGCAGGCGTCGAGCAACACCGTAATCGAGCGCGCCTCAAGCTTGGCGAGATTGGCGTAGAGCGTATCCAACGGAAAGCCGTTGATCTCCGGATGATCGGGATCGGCGTCGGTCGGCAAAAGATATCCCTTACCATCCTTCTGGCCCGGGACGCCATGACCGGAATAGTAGACCACCACATCCGAGCCGCCCTTCGTGTCGAGAAAACTCCATAGCTTGCCTTGATGGGTACGCTCATTACCGAAGGTCGCCTCAACCTTCGCCTTTGTTGCATCACGCAAATCGATAATATTGTCAGGGTCGTAGCCCAGTCGGTCGGTGATGAATTTTTTAATCGCATCCGCGTCGTTATAGGCATAATCGACAGCGGGAATACGCCCGTCATAAGTTCGGTTGCCGATAATCACCGCGACCGCATTGGGGTTCTTGCTTGCGGTGTCCGACAGCCCAAGAATTTCTTGCCTCTTACCCAACGGCAAGAGCACTGTGTCTCACAGCTCCCACTGAGCGCTCGAACAATTCCTTGAGCCGCGCGTTGCCCAATGTTTCCAGCCTTATTCCATTGCCTCGGACAGCAGCGTTCCAAGGCTGATCAGATATCACACCGTTGACGTCGGATTGCGAGTAGACAGTCGTTTCAGAAGGCTCCAGCGTAACAATTGATTTTGGCGCACAAGCACCAATGAAAAGCGCCGCCAGACCGAGAAAAAATAAGGATACGAATGCATTTCGCCAATTCATTAGTTGCTCCAATTGATTTGACCTCTATAAGGAAAATACCGATCATTCCTATAAAGAAATATATAATAAAATTCTACTATATACTGGGCAGTGTCACAACCAGTCGGCGAACCACGTCATCAATCATCGAGGGCAGTTGATCCGCGTCCTGACTGAATATTGCCGCCTCGGCGGCGGCGACGGGCAGCGAGATGAGGGAGAGCGGCAAGCCGCCGTCCGAGCGGCTGGTGGTGTGGGCGGCTTGCCACAGGGTGGAGTCGTCCTTTGCCCGCGCCAGCCTGACCTGGAGGCCAATCTGTTTACGCGACCAGACGAGGAAATTGCTGTCGCTGGCCGTGGTTACGCGCCACTCAAGATAGGCTGGGCAGTGCTCGACGCGGGCGAAATAGTGCCTGTCGACGGCGGCGCGGGTATCGAGCGCCAAATTCCGCTCCGCCTTGCGCCGCTCGCGTGGGCCGATCACCCGGCTGGCTTTTTGGCTGAGGCGAAGTGCCAGCGCCTGCTCTACCAGCTCGGCAAGCACCGCTGGCACGCCCGCATCCATTGGCGGCAAAATAAAAACGCACTCAGGTGGATCGGTATAAAAAGCCTCACTCACCTCGTAATAGACATCGCGCGACAACGGCGTTTCATTTTCCGTGCCCGCATTCAGGGGGCGATAATTGGTCTGCGTGCAAGCGCCAAGCACAGCGGCGAGCAACAGCAGGGCCACGCCACAGAGCCTGCCCGGCTTCATGACCAAGTGCCGCTGCGGCAATGCCGGCCGGCTTTCGAAAGATCGACCCGGCCAAGAATCGGCCGTCCATCGAGCCGGATACCTTCGACCAACACGTTATCGCCATCACGCCGGTAATGCGCTCGGATGGCTGAGGCCTCGGAATAACGTTCGCCAATAAGCGCCTTGAGCCCACCGAGGAGAAGAGCATCGAGGCGGCGCGGAAAGAGGCGCACATTGCGCGCCGCGCGCAAGCCGCCATGCAAAGCGCGGATGCGCGAGACGCTGTTTTTCTCATCCGAGGTAAGGCGGCCGGAGGGTTGGCGGACGAAGCCGCTATAACGGTCGAGATTTGGCTGCCAGGGCCGCCCCGCCTGCCCGGCACGGCCATAGAGCCGCCCGCCTGAATCAAGCAGCGCGATCTCCATGCCGTAGCACGCCTCGAACAGGCGGTAGAGCGCGCGCCGCTTCATCGCCGATACCGGCCAGGCGATTTCAATTTCCGGACCCGAGCCATGTTCGAGAATGCGCAGCAGCACCCGCCCCTCGGCCTCAACGGCCGGATCGGGCACGACAAACCTAACTTCCGAGCGCGGCATCGGATCGCGCTGTGCTTTTGTGGATTTGGTTAATTCCGCGGTTGCCGGCTCACGCGCACTGGTGGGTTTGCTTACCGGGCGCGGTTTGGGCGTTGGCGCGGCTTCAAGTACCGGCTCGATGTTTATGGCCAGAGGCTCCGCCTGTTCCTTTACCGCTGGCGCCGGCTCGGCAACTTCTGCGACGACGGCAAGCGGTGGGATTTCTTCGGGCGATATCTCGGGGGCGGGCTCGGGCGCCAGCGTCACTTGCTTCACTTCCGGCGCGGGTGGCGGCGGCAGCAACAGCGGGAGAGCGCCTTCCGGCGCTTCTTCGGCCGGCGCCTCGGCAACGGTCTGCTCGATTTCTGTTGGCTGCTTTGCCGGCCCAACTTTGCTCTCGGGCCCGTTAACCAGATCCGGCACGAGCCGCATCAGCAAAAGGGCGGCCACGGTCGTACAAGCGGCGACGGCAAGCAGGCGATTCATGGTCCGGCGCCGCACCGGGTTAGCGGCTTGCCTTGTCGACGTAAATGAGCTCCATGTCCATGGCGAGCGCATTGAGCGCATCACGCCGGTCGCGCGCAGTCATGGCGGCGACATGAACATCAGCGTCCGCCGATTCATCTTCAGCCGCGTCAGCGTCAGCATCAGCGCCAGCCTCATCCGTATCGAGCACGATTGCGCGCCGGCGCGCGACCTCGGGGTCGTCGAGAGGCGGGAGAACCTCCGCGACTTCTTGCCGAGGCCGTGCGCCGCCCGTGTCCGCCGGCTCACTGCGAGCGATTTTGCCATCACCCGAAACTTTCTCAGCAACCAAGGCAGGCTGAGGCGCTTCAAGCGGCTCAACGGTGACGGCGGACACAGGTTTCGCTGTCGCTTTTTTAGGGGACTTATTCGCGGCGGTCTGTGCGACGGCATTCGGCTCTACCTTTGACGGTGGCACGATTGGTTTTCCGTCAACGGCCGCTGCTGTATGTTTTTTCTCACTCACGCGGTTCTCGCTGATACTCGTCTCGACCTTGTCCTTGGCCCAACCGAGGTCGTCTTTGACCCGCGTCTGCTCGCTCTCGCCGAGAAACAGATAGGCCAGCGCACCGGCGACCAGAATATTGAATATCCAAATCTTCATGATGTGCTTCCTTGCTCCTGTACGGGCCGCGCCACATTTTGTGTAGACCTCGCGACAATGCGGCTTTCGCTGACCATGACCATGGCTCTCAGCGCCGCCGCCGCCGGCACGCCGACAACGCTGGTCAGGAAGGCCATGCTGAAGTGGCGGGTAAGTTGGCCGATGATGTCTTGCACCGTATCGGGCGTCAGTTGGCTCTCGGAGAGCGAGGCGATGCCGAGCGAAATGCCGAGCAATGTATAAGTCAGGCCAAGCGTGGCGACACCGTTGGCGGCATGCATGCCGGATTCAAGCCAGACCTTCCGCTCCTCTGCCGCCAAACCATTTTGTTGCAGTCGGAGCCAGCTATAGAGCGTGAACAGAACGAGGGCTGAAAACAGCAGCAGGAACGTCACACCGAAGGCCTGGTGCACCCAGTCCATAATTTCACCGATACCGGCCGATGTGCTGAGCACCGCAATCGCCAAAGCGATAACGATGGCACCGAGGAACCAGGTAAGCGCCTTTGAGCCCGATTTGTGCGCCGCCATATTCATGTCAGCGCCTGCCCTGGCTGGCGCTCATCAGCGTTTGCGTGGTGAGGCCGAGCTGTGCCAGCCAGGTATCGATCACCGAGATTTGCCGTTCCGAGGCGGAATGGACCATGAAGGTCAGGTCA
Source organism: uncultured Rhizobiaceae bacterium (assembly GCA_964429775.1). Lineage (GTDB taxonomy): Bacteria > Pseudomonadota > Alphaproteobacteria > UBA828 > UBA828 > PTKB01. The sequence goes on along the minus strand of CAYSDJ010000043.1, from coordinate 26,921 downwards.
TAATTGGCAAAGGCGCGCCGTATGGTTGGCGTGTTGCGCCCTTTCAGGCTGTCGTCACGAAGCACCATGCGTTCGAGATCCACCAGCCGGTGGCGTGATATCTCGACCTGATTGGCGCGCTCTCCCGCCTCGAGATCGGCCGAGCGCAAGGTTTCGATCAGGATCGCGCGTTCGCGTTCCATATTCTCCACCGTGCCGGCCTCGGCCTGCAGGGCGAACGCACCAATCGATACGCTGAGCGCCAAGGCGGCAACGCTGCCCCGGCCAAAACGACGGATAAACTTACGCATGCTCGTTACTCCTCTCATTGCTCGACGAAAAATTTGACCGAGCTGGTCAGGGTTTCGCCCGTCGGAATATCGCTATCGAAAAGTTCGGCATCGGCGACTTCTTCGGAAAGCGCCGTGGCGTCGAGCGCCACCAGCTTCGCCATATAGCCGAGAATGGTTTCTTCCTGGCCGATCAGTTCAAGCTCGGCCTGGGTATCGGCCACCATCTGACGCACATAGCCCTCGCGCGTCACCACCATGCCGTCGATCTCCGGCGCCTGGTTCATGGCGTGACCCTCAATCGCCTGGCTCAGAGAATCGATGGCCGAGAGATTGGTGGCGAATTGCTGGGAATATTTGCTCTCGGGCGCAACGCTGGTTTCCAGCAGCTTCATGTCAACGCCGGAAATAGAGTTTTCGAAACGCGCCCGGGCGGCTTCCTGATTGGCAATCAGTTCGCGCCGTACCGGTGTCAGGCTGGCCTCCTCCTGGCCCATGCGTTTCATCAGCTTTTCCAGCACGCCCGACTTCTTCTCCAGCGCCTTGCGGCGCAATTCGATTTTGCGCGTCACCAGGTCGATATATTCGCGCTTCTCAATGAGGAATTGGTGGCGCAGGTCCATACGGACTTCGCCGTCCGAGGCCTCGATCGCCGCTTGAAGGTCGGTCAGGGTCTCGGCCTTGAAGCTGATTTCCGTGTCGATGTCCCTGAGCGCCTGGCCGAGCTCGGAGCGGGTGAAATCCTGCTCGAGCGAGCGCTTGATATAGGTGGCGGGCAGCTTGACCAGACGCTCGCTCGCCTGCGGTTGCCAGGACGGATCGCCGCCGCTGGCGAAAGCCGGCAGCGAGACGGCGCTGGTGGCCGCCACACTGAGCGCGAGACCGAGGATCAGGCCGCGTGACGAACGCCCGATGGTGGATTTGGAAATAGCTGACATGGCTCTCCCCTCCCTTAGTTCGTTTGCCAGTAGCGCACGCGCCTGAGCTCGGCCTTGAGCTCGGGGCTGACATTGACGATGGAGAACTCGCCGAGCGCGGCATCATCCGCTTCGCCCAGCACCAGGGTCATGCTGTCGGTGAACGAGGAACCGTCGGCGTAGTAGAGATCCTTGCCGGCAAAAGCGGTCTTGAACTTGCTGAGATTCTCGCGCGCCGCGGCAACGTCACCGCCCTTGAAATGATTTTGAATGGAGAGTGCATAAGCCCGCATGCGCTCCTCGACGGCAAGACGCGCCGTCTCCGGCCCAAGCGCCGCCTCGCAGCCCTCCAGCATGCGTGCACTCGCAAGATAACGCGCCGGCGAGCCGGCCTGGCGCGCCTTGGTATCGAGCGCTAGCGCTTCATCGCGGCAATCGCGATATTCGCGCATCGCCGTCAGCTCGGCATGGCGATCCTCGCGGAATTCGATGCCGCCCTCGGACGGCTGGTTGAGCAAGTTGGTATTGCAGGCAGCCAGCGCCAGCATTGTGACGCCGATGGCAGCCATGCCTGAAAGCCGCCGTTTGTGTCGCTTCAGTGAGGCGATCATCCCTCTACCTCCATAGATCCGTTGTTACGAACGGGTCTATGGAAGGGGGAGAGGTTTTTTTAGCAGGCGCCTTATCCCAGGCCCTAAATAGTCGATTTTCGCAGAACTAGCTTATTTCCGGTATATTCAAGGCAAGACAGTATGGTGCACATTCTGCATCAACATGCCGCTTTGATCGTCGAATATGAAATCCCCGGCTCTGAGTGACTTGTAGACGCGGCCGGAAATCTCCCGCCCGTCGGAGACAATCTGCATTTTATATTCAAGCGTCCCTTTCATACTCAGTGGAAGATGAATACGCCATGTAACCGGTGCCGTAATGAGCTGGCTGCCACGCAATGCCGTCGGCATGGATTCGGTCTCGACATAGCGGCCGGATATGACTTCGATGCCTGCGGCCATATAGGGGTGGCCGGGTGCTGGCGCCAATCTGAATTCAATGGCGCAAAGATCGGCCGCGGCAGTCGATAGGAATTCACCCGAGGATTCGGCTTTGATTACCGCCGTCACGCCGTTGTCCGCGCCGAAATGCACGGCGGGGCAGCCGCCGGCGCCGGACGGATGGACCGCAAAAATGGCAATATCCGGCGCGGTGGGCGCAGTTGCCGGGGCAGTGTCAGCTGTGGTCGGTACAATTTCCGCACTTTCAGCTTCGGGCTTGATTTCGGTTTCAGGCTCGGGCTCAGGTTTGGGCTCGATAACTTCCGCGGGCGGTGGTTCCGGCGCGCTCTCGGCAGCGGTTTGCTGGACGGCTTCGGCCGCCGGTGGCACGGTTTCTTCCTGCGCCAGCTCGCCCGGAAGGATCACGCCGGCGGCGATGCCCACAGCGCCCAGTATGAGAAACGCTATTCCCGCGATTGTTCGTTTCCTGCGCTCCCGGGCGTACAGATGCGCATTGCCGGGGGTGGTGGCAGGTGGGTTTTTCTCCGCCGCGCGCCGCGCCCCTGGCATACCGAGGGCGTCCAATAGCTCCGCCGCGGAGGCCATCGCCCGCGCCTTTATGCCGGGCGGGATATCTGCATTGGCCAGGGCCGGCGCGTTTTCCCCGGGCACACACAGCAGGACTTGCTTGCCTGCCTTTGCCAGTGCCGCAAGCTCAGGCAGCGCGCCATATATTTTTTCCGGCACGTGATCCACCGCGCCGACCTTGAGGTCGTTATCGACCTGGCCGGTCAACCAGATGGCGCGCTGATAATCATCACCAGGCCCGGCCAGCTGTCCCTCGCGCGCCAGCGCATGGGCAGCAAAGACGGCCAATTGCCAGCTTTTTCCCTGGTTGATGGCAGCGGACAGATCGAGGCGGAAAGCGCCGGGATCAAACGGGCCGAACTCGCGCTCGATAATACCGGATGGGCGTTTTACAAAATCGTCATAGCCGGCGCCGATCGGCAGTTTTTCGGTGGTGCGCTTCAGGCACACCATGGATTCGGCAATGCCCTCCTCGCGCCAGATGCGCTCGACCTGGACCGGGCCGCCCGGCGTGCCGATGTAAATTCGCGTTTTCACAGGCCGCGGCGGATCTCGGTATCTTTGTCCATCAGGCGGGCCAGCAGGTCGGAACTGTTTTCGAGCAGGAGCTGAACCTTGCCGTCGCGCGCCGCCTCCAAAGGAATCTTGTGGCACATATCTTCACGATCAAACAAGAACAGCGTCGATGCCGGTGCGCTCGATGGCTCGGTAAATTCGACAATTACATAAGTTTGGCTTGGCTCGGCGCTGGAGGGAACAAACAGGAGGCGGCAGCCGATGCCCTCGCGCACATGCGTCTCGCCGCTATCCGCTGCGATCGCCAATGGTATGAAGGGTGTGGAATGCTTCTCCACCAGGCGGCGATAATCGGCGCGGAAAGTTGCGTTCTCGTGTAGCGCGGCTTCTATCTCTGAATCCGTTTCGATTTCCTGGGTATAGGCATAGAGCCTGGCAAAGGGAATGCGTTCGCTGCCAGGCGGCAGATCCGAAGCCGTCAATTGCTCCAACAGATAGGACGCATCAAACATATGCCGCGTCTGTTCCAGCGCCGTCTGATCGCCGGGATCGAATTTTGGGTTCATGCCGTTACTCCATAAAGGCGGTGGAAACCGTCCTTGAAACAATCTTTGTCCATTTCAAATTGCGCCGTCAATCCGGGCGCGCGTGAATCAAGTTTCTCGGCCATCTCGTGCCAGGATGTAATGCGGTCGCGAACCGACAGCATCACTTCAACGCCTGCTCTATGGCCGGCGACAAGTTCCGGGTCTGACGCGGTGTCATCGGAAAATCCCTGACGGTTGAGTTTTTTAAAAGCTCGCCGCGCCGCCAGCATCTGGGCATCGACAATTGTTTCGTCTTCATGCGCCGCACCCTCGCCACCATTTGCCTGGCTTAATATCCAGGCGCTGGCTTTAAGCGTTTCAGAGGCATGCGCGCCAAGTTTTTCGATGCGTTCGACGCGGCCGGTAAAATTCTCCGTGTCCTCGCAGGTCGCTATCTTTGAGACCTGTTCCGAAGCGCTGCCGGAACGCGCCGCCTGGGTCAGGCGGGACTGGGTGAAACCAAATGTTTCGTAACGCAACAGGGACAGCGGCCAGGCCATGGCGAGCGGGCCCCATTCCATGAGCAAGGACACATCTTTTTGTTCGCGGTTGTTGAGGAAACGGATATGACTTGCCGGCTCGGCTTCGAGCAGCGGCAGGGGCGATTGCCACTCGCCTTCCATCTCCATTGCGGCACTCAAGATATCGGGCGAAATTTCTCCGGCATCGCGGTCCTCGCCGATCGGCGCCGTACGCCCCATCGCGCCTTTGCTTTTGCCCCGTTCCATCGCCTTGACGAAGGCAACGAAGGCACGCAAGGCGGAGCGGTATTGTTTGAAATCCGTTTCGCCCGCCGCTTCCGTCTGGCCGCGCCAAAAGGCGAGAACGGTTGCATCGCCAATTTCGGTTTCCGCACCGCCATTCTGCGCCTTGAGGAACGATACGATCTGCTCGAACTTGCCCTGCTCCTGGGCCGCACGCAAATGATCGCCGAGATAATCATAGAGGGCGCGCGAGATTCTGTTGGCGGCATCGCCCACAGCTTTTTGCCGGTCCGTGTTTTTCAGCATTTCCGCGAGCGCCGCCTCGGCATCGGCATAGCCAACCGTTTCCATGAGAAAATACATCAGGCTCGAGAGAACGGGCATACGTGAAAACGGCACGTTGAATTGGCCATCCTCATAGCTGACAACAATGCCCTCCGAAGTGGCATCAAAACCGCTGCGGCGCCAACCGCCCGCATCGAGCCGTTCGCCGATCAGCCCGCGAAAGGCACTCGCCGATGCACGGCCGCCGGAAAAGAAGAACGCCTCCCAGCCCTCCTCGCCGCTGGCATCGGCAATGTTGATCAGATGACAGAGCTGGAGCACCAGCATGGAATAGTTGCGGCACGCCACGGCCTTGGCCAGATCGCGCGAGACAGTGCGCGAAAACATCAGCTCGCCCTCCGCCGTCGTGGCCTCGGCGGCATTGCGGAATGCCGCAAGCAAGGCATTGCTTAGTCCCGCCTCGAAGGCGTGCCGTTTGGCGTCAACTGCGTCCATTTGCGGTAACCTCCCGCCCACACTTCTTGTCTATAGCGCCGATGCAGGGACTTGACCCGTTTTACATAGGCACGCGTCGCCGGAATGACCCGGGCATGGGGCAAATCGCCAACCGCCGATCCGCCATTATAATAGGAAAGTGCTAGATCGACTCGGCCATGATAGCGCGCAATCAGGCGGCGAAGAAAGTGAATGCCGAGCCTGATATTGATGCGCGGCTGCCACAGCAGTTCCGCATTGACACCATATTCGCCGCGTGCCGTCGCCGGCATGATCTGCATGACGCCGCGCGCACCCTTATGGCTGAGCGCGCTGGGATTAAAATTCGATTCGGCGTGGGCCACCGCCAGCGCCAGCGCCACCGGCAGGCCGAGATCGAGCGCCTCCTTGACCACCATGGCGCGGATTGCATCCGGCTGCGGCACTGAACTGGCGCGCGCCTGATGCACCGCCAGCGCGGCGATGAGGGCGGCAGCCATGGCCACCGCCCCCACAATGCGCAATGCCATACCGGTGCGCACGGGTCTCAACCTTCGTGCCAAATGATGGAGGAGGTGAAATCATCCAGCGAGCCGCGCATGCGCAGGCGGCGCTCTTCCAGCTCATCGCCGAAACCTTCACCGAAGTCATCCATCCGGCCATCCGACTGGCGCCGCTCGGTGCGCCGCGCGTCGCTCCGGTCCAAATCCCGCACATGTGTGCGCGCCGGGCGCCAGTCATCGTCGGAAATTTCCGCCCATGCCCAGACCGAGGCCTGCTCGGCATAACGTTTCTGCCAGGCCAACACCCTCTCGACATATTTGCGCGTTGCCGGCAGCGGCTCCATGCCGGAACGGGTGCGCATCACGCTGCCGCCATTATAGTGCGACAGGGCGAGATCCCAGCGCCCGTCATAGCGCGCGATCAGGCTTTCGAGGAAATCGATGCCGAGCTGCACATTGAGACGCGCATCCCACAATTCCTCGGCGCCGACGCCATATTCGCCCATCGCCGTCGCCGGCATGATCTGCATCACACCGCGCGCACCGGCCGAGCTCAGCGCCTTCGGCTGAAAATCGCTTTCAACTTTTGCCACCGCCATGGCGAGCGACGGCGGCACATGGCTGTTCATCGCCTCCTCGACCACCAGACGGCGTGTCTCGGAGCGTGTCGATGCCTCAGCCGGGCTCAGCATGGCGAGGCTACATGCCGCGATTAACAATGTCGCCAAAATCAGAGAAAAATACTTCATGGGTCCCGTTCCTCCAGGGTTTGCAGCCAGCGTGCATCCAGCACTGTCACTTCCAAATCGGCGGTGGCAATCATCTCGCGTACCGCCATGGCCTCAGCTATGGAAAGATCAGGGGCAATTGCCAGAACCCGGCCTTCGCCGGCGGCTAACAAGGATGGATCAATGAGCGAAAGCGCGCTGTCATAGAAGCGCCCGCGCCAATGAATAATCATTTCATCGGCGGCGACAGCCCGCGTCGCACTGGCCTCGCTCGCTGCCGTGGCGGGAAGGTTAAGCTGAATCCCATCGGCAAGGCTTGGCGCGGTCTTACTCTGCACCTGCATGGCCGAGCCCATCGAGACCATCGCCAGCACCATAATGCTGAAAAACGCCATCGCCAGGGCCAACGCAATCTCGGTCATCGCGTTCGATTGATATTCTGAGTGCATGGCAAATCCTCTCCTGAATCACGCGCAACACCACCGGGCATGCTTCAGCCTGCGTTGCCTATGGGTGACTATGGAGAGGATTGAGCGCCTATTTTCGGAACCGTGACCAATTCACCGCCGAAAGCCGCCGTGTATAGTGTGTTATCGTCTTACCGCATCGTCCTCACGATTCGGAATCCGTTTCTGCTGTCGCGGATAGCAGGGTTAAATCCATAGCGATTGGCTGAACGCAGCCCTCCGGGTGGGCTGTTCCATGAGCCGCCACGATGGACACGGCTACGGCAATCGCCGGCTTGCCAAATATTTGTGTCTGAAGGTGCGTTGGCATAGTTGTCGTTCCAGCAATCCTCGACCCACTCCCGCACATTTCCATGCATATCGTAGAGTCCAAAAGCATTTGGTGGAAAACTACCAACTGAAACGGTCCTTCCATATCCACCATACATTGCCTGGGCTGAATTTATTAAATCGCCAAAATGATATCGCGTCGCGGTCCCTGCGCGTGCCGCATACTCCCACTCCGCTTCACTTGGCAGGCGATAAGTGTGACCCGTTATTCGGCTTAGCCACTCCGCATATGCCTCGGCATCGAAAAAATTGACATTAATCACCGGCCGATCGCGACGGCCCCAATTTTCATCATCGGGCCGATAGCTGTTGCAACCGCCAGCGGCCGCGCAGACATCCCACTCGGCGAATGTAACTTCATACTTTCCGATCGCGAAGGGTTGGTGCACCGACACCCGGTGGATGGGGCCCTCGTCGCTGCCACGTCCGATCTCGTCCGCCGGCGAGCCCATCATGAACTCGCCCGCCGGCACCACCACCATCTCCGGACACTCCGAGCAGTCGCGGAAACTGCCGCCCGCGCCCGGACCTGTTTTCTTCTCTTCCGCCACATTCTTAATCGCGAAAGCGGACTGGCTCACCGACGCCAGGACCAATCCGACATTGCCGCGCACCGTGGCTTCCTGGTCACGACCAAAGCGTCGGCGCGCTTGGTAGGTCATCTCGTCATCGAGATAGGATTGAATTTCGGCGACGGTCACGTCACCGTTGCCATCGCCGTACGCCGCGCCATCCGCCGCACCGTATAGGCCCTCAAGCAGATAGCGCGTGAACAAGCCGTGCCTGGCGTCTTCGTCCCAGCTCGCCAGCTGATCACCACGCGCGGCGGTGAGGACGGTAATGCCTTTTCGTTTTTTTGCCGGCACATGCGAAAGACCAATGCTGGAGGCCGAACGCGTTAATAAGCCTTTCGGACTCTCGCCCGAGAAACACGCATCGAGATAGACAGTGACCGAGCGCGCATTCAGCTTGGCGAGGTTGGCGTAGAGCAAATCGACCGGATAGCCGTTGATTTCCGGTCTGTCGGGATCGGCATCGACCGGCAATAAATAGCCACGCCTGTCCTTCAGCCCCGGCACGCCATGGCCGGAATAGAACACCACCACATCGGATTTACCCGGCTTGATCCAGCGCCACAGCTTGCCTTCATGGCTACGCTCATTGCCAAACGCCGCCTCCATCCTGGCCTGACCGGCATCGCGCAGGTCGATGATGTTGCCTTCGCGGAAACCCAACACCTCGACGACAAAGCGCTTCATGGCGGCGGCGTCGTTGTGGGCGAAATCCACATCCGGCACCGAGCCGGTGTAATCCTTGTTGCCGATGATGACGGCGACGGCGTCTTTGTTTGTCGCCGCGTTTGCCCAGGATGAGAGCGCGCAAAGCAAAAAGGCCGCCACGGCAACAACGGCGAACGCGTTCCTACGCATTAGCCCCTCACTCCACCACATTGATCACGGTGCTCTGCTCCGTCATGGCGACGCCCTGAATACCGCGAAACAAGCCGGGCAGTTCATGTTTCATGTCATCGGGAAGCGGTGCGAATTCATCTTGGTTGAATTCGGGCGGCAATTGTTTGCTGACATCACTGCCGAGGGCGAAGCATTTGACCAGCTCCTTGCCGGCGGGCGGCAGAATATCGAAGTCGAACGGGAAGCGCTGGCCGGGGATGGTGTGCGGCTGGCCGCCGGCGATCTTTGTCTCCTGTTGAAACGGGTTGGGAAAGATTTGGAATACCATGCCGTCCTGCTGCAGGTAGTAACAGCGCAGCCAGATATCGCGGTCGGCCTGAACCAACAGGTTCATCTTCTCACCCACCCGGTAGACCGGGTCGCGGCCATTGCTGGTGGTGAGGGTGAAATTGATTGGCCCGATGCCGTCCTTGCGCCGCCAAGTGCCGAAATTGCCATCAGGCCGGAGCGCGATGGTACCGAGGTCGGATTCAAACACGCCGCCCTTCCAGCCGATTGAATTGCCGCCAGGTGCTGTTAAAGACAGATGCAACTCGATGACCGGGCCTTGTATCCAGTAGGTGCCGGTGAGTGTATAGGTGCCTTGTTCGGCGCCGAGATTTTCGTCGCGCAAATTCTTGCCCGGCGCCGCGACGCCGCGCATGGCGTCCAACTGCGCGCGGCTGAGCTTTACCCGCTTGACGCTGATTTTCCGGCCCGTCACAAGATTCGCATATTGCGCCTTGAAGGCGACGGAAAGACCGTCCTCAACATAGCGCGAGAAATCGGTCATTTCGCCGCTGGTCTCAAAACGGATACCGCCAAGCCGTAATATGCGTAAATCAGGGGCGTTCTCGGCTAATCTCCGCGCCGCCTCGGCGACAGCGGTATCGAACAGATGCGCATCGAGATTGCGGCCATATTGCTGGCGCCAGGGCAGACGCCTGGGTGCGGCCTGGGCGAGCGTTTCGGAATTTGCGTTCACCGCTTCATAGGAAAGAGTCAATTGCTCGCCGATACGTTCGATCCGGCCGACGATCAACACATCCACTTGAGCGCTGGCGAGCAAAGCGGTGATCGCATCGCCATCTATCGCCTGTATGCGCCCGGTATCGGCCATATCGTTGATCAGCGCCGCCAGGCTGTCGCGGCTCATGACCTTGAAACGTTTGCCCACGCTTTTAAGCAGGCCGGCAACCAAAATGTCATTGAACTCACGCCCGTAGGCGGCAACCAGTGGCAGTTTTTCGTCCTTGAAGGGAGCAACGGCAATCTTGGCACGGCCACTATCCGCACTCAAAAGTGCTGGCCTATCGTTCAACTGCGCCGCCAGTTCCGCCGCAATCTCATCAATTGTGGCCCTCTCGACAAGCTCATCGGCGGCGGCCGGGGCACCGGAAGAGAGCGCCAGCCAACACATGGCTGCAATGATTGCGCGAGTCAGTTTCATTTCTTTATTTCCGAACCATGTTGACGTGAACGCTCTATCACGTAAGGCCATTATGCAAGGGGTAGAAGGTAATATGACCGGCCCGATTGCATGAGAATATTATAGCGTATAACATTAGTGGTAGAACTATTAACAATGCCCACTGCGCTCCGAGCAAAAATACACTTATCGATGGGAATATTTTGAAAACCAGCTCTATCCCTTTCATTCACCAGGACAGACAAGGCTTCTTTTCGTTAACCCCATCGATCAATATTGGAGAAGGTTATGAAACGTTTATTCTTAGGCATTGCCGCCGCCGTCATGGTTCTTGCCTTCGGTTACACAGCGCCGGCGATGGCCGGCGAGCAACCCAACATCCTGATCATGGGCGAAGACGCCGATGAAGACACGATTCCGCGCAACAGCAGCGTATTCAAGCGGGTGCTCGACGCGTTGGCGAGCGAAATGGACCACGAAGGCTTTGACGTCTATGACGAAGTCGCCGTCACGCTTGATGACTTTTCGCAGGGAAGAGTACGGCGCACGGATGCCGAAATTATTGATATCGCGCGCTCGGTAAAAAGGCCGCCGATCGACGTCGCGGTGATTTTTTCGATCTACGCCAGCGCCAAAGAGACCGAGTACGCCCTCAAGATCCGCACCCGGGTGACCGGGCGCCTGCTCAATGTGCACAGCGGCCAACGTCTCGGCAATTTTGAGGTCGAGCTGCCGCGCACCGATAATGCGCCGACCGATTGCACCCGGCCCTGCATTATCGAAGTCGTCGGCAAACATGCCAAAACCCTTTCCCACGATCTCGGTGTCGTCCTGGCGCGCAAGCTCGATTATTGGTCGCCGACCGGCACAAAAAATTCTGATGGTTCGTCTTTCAGCGATAAAAGCGACGATGATTACGGCATGTCCAATGCCTATAGCCTGGTTTTCACCGGCTTCACGGCGAGGGAAATCTCGCGTATCGAGGAATATATTGTCGCCTTCAAGGGCTATCAGCACCACCGCCCGGTAAGTTCCTCGCTGCGCACCCATGAATATTGGTACGAGAGCAGCAGCGAAGTGGCGCGTCTTAACCGCAACATGCGCCTTATGCTGGAATTGATGGAATCGGACGGGCGTGTTGTCTACGCCGGCAACACCTTCACCGTGGAAAAATTCAGCGAGCGCAAAGACCGCGACTAAGGGTAATCGTGACGGGGGCCCGGCTCCCGTCACGACCGCCAAGGAGATAGTGGATGCTGCGCTGGTCCTACCGACGCTCATTGTTTGCTGTAATATCCGGCGCCCTGCTGATGATCGCGGTGACGGCGGGCGCAACAGATCTCAAAGACCCCACCGAGATTATCCGCAGCTTGGCGCCGATTGAGTATCTGCCCCACCATAGCGGCATTCGCGGTCCCGCCATCGACCTCTCCATTCCGTTTGCCCTCGGAAGCGCCGAGCTAAAGCCCGAAGGACGGGCGCAATTGCGCGCACTCGGCGAGGCCCTGGCTTCCGAAAAATTGAAGGGCCAGAAAATTGAAATCGCCGGACATACGGACGCCTCGGGCGATGCCGAATTCAACCGTGGCCTGTCGGAGCGCCGCGCCCAGGCGGTCAAAGATTTTCTGATAAATAGGTTCGGCTTTAGCCGCGAGCGCTTCAGCGTTGTCGGCTATGGCGAGGACGAGTTGAAAAATCCCCTGCTCCCCCGGGCGAGCGAAAACCGGCGGGTCGAAATCAGCGTTCTCACGGGGAATGCCTCGCCCCGTTCCTCTGCTCCCGCCCGGCAGCAACAACTATCGGCAACAGGCGGGTTCGATCTGCGCACCGAACCGGCCGCAGCCGAAGCGTTGCGCGACAGGGCCGAACGCGACGGCAGTGTGGGGGTAATCGTCGGCTTGGCGGCCGCGAATGCGTCCTCCGAAGACCTCAGGGAAATCACTGAAAGCAGCGGCTGGCAAAACCTCAACAACCATATCCATGGCCTGCAAAGCCGCGCCATGGATAGGCTCGGCTGGGCTAATTTCAATGACCTGGTGCGTTTCGATTACACGCCCGCCATGGCGATGCGCGTTAATGGCAACCAACTCGAAGAGTTGCTCACCAGCAATGCGGTTATGCAGGTCTATGAGGATGGCCAAAATACATTCTCCCTCAGCCGCAGCGGACCGCTCGTCGGCGTGCAATCCGGCGAGCAAGCCACACATCTCGGTGGCGGCGTATCCGTTGCGGTAATTGATTCCGGTGTCGATGGCAGCCACCCCTTTCTGAACAACAAGCTAATCGCCGAGGCCTGCTTCAGCGGGAAATACCAAGACGAACAGGTAAGGTTTTATTCCGCCTGCCCGTCCGGCGAAGAAGTGGAGATCGGCACCGGTGCGGCGCGGCCCTGCTTGAAGACGAAGTTTATGTGTGGTCATGGCACCCATGTGGCCGGCATCGTCGCTGGTGCTGGCGATACATTCAGCGGCGTTGCCGCTGCCGCTGATATTGTCGCCGTACAGGCTTTCGTCATTATGGAAGGGGGGCACTGTCCTGCGGGGGAGGCCTGCGTAATCGTTCCTGACTCCCTTATCATTCAATCCCTGGAGTGGGTATTTCACAACCGGGACAAATACAGAATTGCCGCCGTCAATTTGAGCCTTGGCGGGGGCCGATTTGACGGTCCCTGCGACGATTCACCTTATCGGCGAATAATCGCATTTTACAATATGTTCGACATTGCCGTCGTTGCCGCGTCCGGCAATGACGGCTTTGAAAACTCAATGTCAGAGCCGGCTTGCCTCAGCGGTATTGTGAGCGTCGGGGCAACGACCTATTCCGATACGGTTGCCGAATTTTCCAACAGCTCGCCCTATCTTGATTTCCTCGCGCCGGGCCATACACAACAACCGGTCGGCCGGGATTGGGGCATTCTGTCTTCGGTTCCCGGTGGTCTGTTTGAACGCCATCCAGGCACCTCCATGTCAGCGCCACATGTTGCCGGTGCTTTTGCAGCCCTCAAATCCGCTATCCCGGAGGCAAGCGTAAAAGAAATGACCGAGGCCATGCGGCAAACCGGCCAGAGCATCCTCGATCCGCGCAATGGCCGCAGTCATCCGCGAATTCAGGTCGATACGGCGATCGTGAAATTGCAACAGATGGTCGCGGCGCGGCCGGTTGAGCCGAAGCCTGAGCCAGAACCAAAAACATTGTCGAAACCTCAGTCAATTGACGGCATCCGTATCGAAAATAGCGACAGCGTAATCGGCGAGGATGGTAAAATCGAATGGTGATGTGCTATCCATTTCGGGCCTTTGTGGCGGTGCTGCCACTGTTTGTATTGGTGGCTTGCGGCGGCCAAATTCCTGATGGCTGGCACGTCGTTGACGCCGACGATATCGAGCGCACCCAATCCCTGCGCGTGATTACCTGCGGTGGGATTCTGGAGGTTGGGCTGATATTCGACGAAGAAACGCTGGCGGCGGAAGATAAAGCCTTGATCGATGGCTTGGCCGTCATACGCCGGGAAGCGGATGCCCGCATCGTGCGCCCCGGCGCGCAATCCCTGTCGGCGCTCTTTTCCATGGCCGGCGTTACCGTGCTTATCGGCGACAAGACGGCGCGCTCCTGGTCGCCGCTTGTCTCCGACGAAATCATCGCTACGGCGGAGCCGGTTCGGGTCATCCTCGATTTGCCGATGGAGAATTTCAACGACCACTTGGCCGCTTTGACCAATGCGGTGCCTGCCGACGCCGGTGCGGGTTTGCGCGTTATGGCAACAACGCGTCAGGCGGCCGCCACGCTTTCACATCAGAGCCTGAGGCGCCTCGAATCCCTGGCCTCGGTCTGTGCGGTTTATCCCGATGCCATGCTGAAACCGGTCAATGAAAGCAGCGGGACGGTAGAGAAGTAGGGTGACGGGAAATTCGCGCTCTCGGCAATGCATAACCCGTGGTGGTGAGAAGACCCTAATTCGACCTGGAGACAAGCGATGAAACGAATACTCATGCCCCTTATCGTCGCCGCCCTGCTCGGCGGCTGCGCGGCGCAAGGCAGCAATATGCGCTTTGGCGGCGGCGATCAGCCCAATATTCTGGTCATGGGCGAAGACGCCGACCGCGACACGGTGGCGCGCGACGGGCGCATATTCAAGCGCGTGCTCGATACCCTGGCCGAGGAAATGAACAATGAGGGCTTCCGGGTCTATGATGAAGTTGCGGTGACGCTCGACGATTTCACGCAAGGGCGCACGCGGCGGAGTGACGCGGAAATCATCGATGTTGCGCGCTCGGTCAAGTCGGTGCCGATCGACGTGGCGGTGATTTTTTCCATCTACCCGACCATTCAGGAGCGCGGCCACGCACGGAAACTGCGTGTGCGTATCAGCGGCCGCCTGCTCAACGTCCGGAGCGGCCGGCGGCTCAATAACTTTGAAGTGGAATCGCCGTCGGCGAGCAATCTCCCGTCGGATTGCGACCGGGGCTGCGAGTTAGAGCGGGTTGGCTCCGAAGCACGTTATTTGGCGCGCGATCTCGGCGCCGTACTGGCGCGAAAACTCGATTGGCTGGTGTCAGCCCGGGGCGACAGAATTGAAGACCGCCGCCCGGACGATGACGACTTCCGTAGCGGCCTGACCACGGCCTATGTTCTGACGTTCAGCGGATTCGCCAGGCGCGACTTAAACAACATTGAAGATATCATCACCGACTTTCGCGGCTACGAACATCTACGCACGATTTCCAGCTCTCTGCGCACGCAGGAATATTGGTACGAAACCTCAAGCGGCTCGGCCCGCCTCAACCGCAATCTCCGCCTCATGCTCGAGGATCTCGGCATCCGCGCCCGGCTGGTCTATGCCGGCAATGAATTTACGTTGGAGAAGTATTAGGCCACCGCTTCACTGTATAGCCTCACTGCAAATTCTTGGCGATACGGAAGCCATAATTGTCACCCCGGTTTCCGGCGTCGCTCCTGACACGGCCGGCCGAGCGTAGGTTTTTCGGCCCGTTGCCCCACGATCCGCCGCGGCTGATGTGGCGGTGGCAATCGCCCTTGCGCCACACCGTCGAGTTCGTCGGCGCATTCTCGTAGCTTCCATTCCAGCAATCCGCCACCCACTCCCACACATTGCCGAGCATGTCATAGAGGCCGAATTCATTCGCCTCGAACGAACCCACCGGCGCGGTTTGCGCATAGCCATCGTCGCAATTGAGCGAGGCCCAACTAAACTTATTCTCTCTCTTGCTGGTTTGGTCGTGAACGTTGGCGTAGCCGCAAGCCTCATGCGCACTCCCGCCCCATGGATGCACCGTGCTGGTATTCGCCCGTGCGGCGTATTCCCATTCCGCCTCACTGAGCAGGCGATAGTCATGGCCCGTCTTGCGGCTCAACCACTCGGTATAACGCTTGGCATCTTCCCAGCTGACATTGACCACGGGCCGCGCGCCGCGCCCCCAACCCTCGTCATCCGGGCGGTAGCCATTGCAACCGCCAACGGCGGCGCAAGCATCCCACTCGTCAAACGTTACTTCATATTTGCTGACCGCAAAGGGCTTCGGCACAAAGACCCGGCGCACCGGTCCTTCATTGCCGCTGCGCCGCTCCTCGCTCTCAGGCGAGCCCATCATAAAGCCGCCGGAGGGTAGCACGACCATCTCCGGACACTCCGCACAATCACGCGCGCTAAAGCTATCCGTCTCCCTGGCGACGATGCGCGAACTCGTATTCGCGACCGGGACAAATCCCTTTTTCTTGGCCGGCGCGCCGCTATCCTTCTTTGCAACGACTCCCGGTGTGAACGGCAATAAATATTCCCGGGTACTGCTAAACACTTGAGCATCCTCGATGCGCACCGCTTGAAGCGACATGAATAACCCTTCATCGGCAACATAATAATCCGCGACAATAAGAACATCGGCCAGTGCGCCATTGAGCAGTTCCAAACGCAGTGCTTCAACGTCACGGCCCAAACCGCTTTCCTCAAGCTCACCGACAACGTTATGCAATGCCGTGCGCGCCAACAGGGTGTGGCCTCTACCCTGACCGATACGGAGAATAGCGCGCTCCAACGCGTTGTTGGCGCGCCGGAAAGTTGCGTCATCGATATTCAGCCAGCTCGGCCTGATGGTTGATACGGCGATTGTTTGTTTGGCGCTCGGCTGGAATCCGCGCCATAAATCAAGCGCCGCACCTTCCATCGTTTGATCGAGTGATTGCGCCGAGGCATGCGATGAGGCCAGCGCCAAAAACAACGCGGCAATGATCGCGCCCAGTAATTTCCTTAACCCCGCTGCCATCATTCTTGCTCCCAAAATTTTATTCTGGTGCCGGAATTTTCTCCTGAGCCCACGGCGAAGCCTGAGCCCCAACCTATACGCATGGTCGCAGATCATACTAAATACCGCAACCAGCCCCAGGAACCCTGAATCGCGCATGCGTTAAGCGATCAACGTCACCTCGACGAGATTATCCGAAAAGGTCGGCGCCCGGCCCATATCGGCGTAACGCGCGGAATTAACCGCGTTCACAGTATTTCCCGATCGGCTGCCCGTTATCCAATAGCCCATGGGCGCCACGACCACGCCGGGCCTGGTGTCGTCACTCACCTTCGCCGCCGCTTCGAATGCGCCCCGTTGGTTGTGAATGCGAACGGCGGACCCGTCGCGGATATCTCGCGCCGCCGCGTCTTCGGGATGAATCACCAACATCTGTTCGCCGGCATGGCGCATCTGCTCGGGCAAATTGGCAAAGCTCGAATTGATAAAAGCGTGCGCCTTGGGCGAGAGAATGTTGAGTGGATAGCGTTCGGCCAGCTCTGGCGCACTGGCCGGCGATTCCGCAGGCGGGATGAAATTGGGAACGGGATCGAGCGGCTCGCCCGGCTGAAACTCCTCCGAGCCTTGGCGAAAACTGCCAAATACAATATTCCCTTGCGCCGCCAGCGCGGAGTGAAATTCGCATTTTCCCGAGGGCGTGGTGAAATTGCCCTCGGCATGCGGTGCATAGGTCGCGGGCGTCGCCAGGTTCAGGCGGGCAAAGCCGGTCTCGCGCAGGGATTCGAAACTGATGCCGGCCATCCTTGGGTCATCCCAATCGACGGCCTGGCGGGCGATATCCTCATCGCTGGTGCGAAACTGCGCATCATCGAAATCAAATGTTGCGGCGAGGCGGCGGAACAGTTCGGTGTTTGGCACGGCTTCACCGAGCGGCGCGATGGCCGGCTCGTTGACCGAAAAATAAAACTGCCCCCAGGAATACATCAGCTCGAACTGCTCGGCCTGGGTCGTCGCCGGCAGGACAATGTCGGCATAAAGCGCCGTGTCGGTCAAAAATTGCTCACTCACCACCGTAAACAGGTCTTCACGCGCCAGTCCGGCCAAGACTTTATCCTGCTCGGCAGTGGTCACCGCCGGGTTGGCGTTAAAGACCATCAGCGAGCGGATCGGCGGATCGAGATCACCGGTAAGAGCGGCGCCAAGTTGCCATTGATTGACGATGCGTGTGCCGGGGCGCACCCAGTCGGGGCGGATGATGTCGTCCCATTTGATCGGAAAGGCGAATTCGGGCGTGAACAAAATGCCACCGCCAGGCTTGCGCCAGGCGCCGACCAGCGCCGGCAGGCTGCATAACGCGCGCGCCGCCTGGCCGCCGCCCGGGCAGCGCTCAATGGCGATACCAATGCGGATGGCGGCCGGCTGGGCAGCGGCGAATTCGCGCGCCAGTTGGCGAATATCGTTGGCGTCGAGGCCAGTTATCCCGGCGACTCTCTCGGGCGGAAATTCCGTGGCGCGTGCCTTGAGCTCGGCAAAACCGGAGGTGTAGCGCGCGACATAATCATCATCGGCCAGACCTTCAGCGATAATGATTTGCATCATGCCGAGCGCCAGCGCGGCGTCCGTACCGGGGCGAATGGCAAGGTGCCAATCGGCCTTCTTTGCGGTACGCGTCCGCACCGGGTCGATCACCACCACTTTGGCGCCGTTGCGCTGGGCTTCGGCAATAAATGGCCAGTGGTGCAGATTGGTGCTGATGCTGTTGCACGCCCAGATGACGATATATTTAGCGTGGGCAAAGCTTTCGGGATCCAGACCTGATGATTCACCGAGTGTCATGTAATAGCCGATGGCAGCACCCGAACCACAGAAAGTGCGCTCGGTGATGGAGGACCCCAGGCGGTTAAAAAATGCGTCACCGGTGAACAGACCATTGAGCACGCCCATGGCACCAAGATAGCTATAGGGCAGGATGGCAGTCGGGCCATATTCATCGATCAGGGCGCGCCATTGCCGCTTGATTTCGCCCAGCGCGTCCGGCCAGGATATGCGCTCGAACTGGCCGCTCCCCTTCGCCCCGCTGCGCCGCAATGGATACAGTACCCGGTCCGGGCTGTGCACCCGCTCGCCGAAATTGTTCATCTTTACGCACAGGCCGCCGCGCGTAAATGGATGGTCCGGATTGCCGCGCGTGTTGACGATACGGCCCTCTTTTACATCGATCAGCATGGCGCAGCTATCGGGGCAGTCGAGCGGGCAGGATGCTATGACAGTGTTGCGATGATCGGATGCATCAGCCATGCCGCGCGCCTTTAGTCATTAATTTTCAGCGATATCGAGGGCCGATTGATTGTCTTCGGCTGGTCGGTTGCTGTTTTTATTGGCGCTTCAGAATTTCACTATCTGGATTTTTGTCAAACCATAAAATTCGACACGGTGCCGAGATGCTTGCTGCGTAATAATAAACGGGACGGCTTGCGCTTCAGTTGAACTCTTCCGCGCGCGCGACGAGGTCGCTCAGGCCCGGTTCGGAAGCGTTTTTCGGCTTGCCGGGGTGAATGATGGCGACCTGACAGGCTTCCGCCGCCTCCACCATTTCGCGGTAGGTACCGGCCTCGGGGTCGAGTATGTAGGCCTGTTCATCATCATTATAGGCAAACATCCTGGCATTAAGCTCGGTGCATTCATTGCAGGTCGTACAGCGAGGTGTCTCTATATAGGGCTCATCCGACGATTTTTCCTCGGGCGCTTCTTCGAGGGCCTCGCCGGCAGCCTCGCCAATAGAGTCTGTCGCCGCCTCGGGATCCGTTGGCGTTGTTTGCGCTTCTCCACCACAGCCTGCCGGTACGGCTTGGCCGCGCAGCGCCTCTAATTCCTGCTCCTTCTCCTTTTGCCAAACCTCCCGTTCCCTGGCGAGCAATGCTTCGGCGTGGGAATTATTGATGCCGGCAAACTCCTGCAGGCTGCGCCATTTGTCACGGCATTGCCGCGCCGCGCCGATCAGCGAATCTTCAACGATCGCCCGGTAGAGCGCATCATCTTCATTGATCATCCAGACATAGGGAACTTTCGCCACCGCGCTGTCAGTGTCGAGGTTGAGAAAATCCTGCACCGGGATCATGCCATCGTGCCAATTGGATTGCGGCACTTGGGCAAAGTGGCTGGCGTAGCGCTCATCACAGGCGGCGAAATCAATGAAGGTAAAGGCGGTGTCGGTCGTATCTCTTTGCAGACCCGTATCTTCATATTGCAGGGCGCGCATCGGCCAATCGGCCTCAGCTTGCGGATTGGCTTCGAGGTGAAAACGCGACGCCCAGTCCGCGCCCGCTTGCGGATCGTAGACATAGCCCGGGAAGGCGCGTGATTCGGTCGCGGCGGCAGCCTTTAGATAGGGTGCGATAGCCGCCGAGTTGTTGCTTCCCGCGGCACCGCCCGGCGATGCTCCGGAATAGATACTAAAGAGCGCCGGACCATCGCTCGCCAGGCCTTTGCCGAGTGACTCACGCAGACGGTAGAGAAATGCGCTGCTCGATTGCAGGACAAACACATCGCCGAGGCCAAGAGCCATCGCCGCAAGTTGCGGGCCTTTGAGGTCAGCGCTCAGGCGCTCACCGCCGTGGTGATCAGCGCCAAGAACATCGTCATATTGGAGCAAGACCTTGATCGGCAAACCGGATGAAAGCGCCTGCCACAGCATCGAACGCTCTGCCGGGTTATCGTTTTCGCCATTCAGGCAAACAAGATAGGACGGGAACAGGGCGAAATCCTCGGCATGAAGCTGACGATGGGAAAAGTGGCGGAAGAAATGGTCATGTTTCGACGGTTCGTAGCGGTTGGCGATCTCGAGTTCCGCCACCGCCAGAGCCTTAACGAGCTTCGCCATTTCGGGAAGCCGTTCCTGAATGGCTTCGAGCGCAGCCTCGCAGCTGTCGAAGGCGAACGCATAGGGCGCTTTGCGGCGCCCGGCCTTACGGCCTGGTTCCGCCGAGGGCAGGAATCGCTGCGCCTTAAAGACGGAGAGAAGCGAATTGATGCGCCGGCGGCGCGCCTCCGGCAGCGCATCGCCGCCGGGCGCGGCCTGCAGCAGGCGCGACATCACACCAAAGTCGAATTCACCCTCAAATGACTTTCCCACATTGCGTTTCAGCTTCTCAGGCTCAATTGCCGCTTCAATATGCTCCGCATCGGTCTTAAGAATATCGTTCAGCTTCAGGGTCAGATCATCGAGCTTGTCGCTTAGCCCCTTCGCCCGCACCCGTTGGCTGGCCGCCCAGGCGTGGCTTATCAGCCTGGTTGGCATATCCCGGTCGCAGTCGATCACCTCACCGCCAAAGCTGAGGCCATCTCGCGCCTCTCGCAGACTTTGGTCCAACTTTTGCCGCGCCGCCGCATCCACTTCACTTTGCAGTTTGCGTTCGGCATCGCTCCAGATCTCGCCAAGGGGGCGCGCGCCGTTATCGGCAACGAGCGTTCGCGCTGCCGTCTCGAGCTTTAGCAAGTGCTGCCGGAGACGCTCACCTGTGACGCCCTCGGGCGCATGGTCTTGAAGAATGCCATCGACGATGTCGCTCAGGGAACGCACAAACCCGGCGCCTGAATCGCCATTCACCAGCACCAGCGGAAAGTCGTAGCGCAATTTTTTGAGATCGCGATAGGGACCGAACAGGGCCGGTCGGAGGTTCGGTTGCGCCAATTGATCGAGCGCGCCGGAGGGCCGTTCGCCGGTCAAATGAAATGCCGTGAGGGCGGAGAGATTGCTATCCATGGCCCGCCCTAATCATCGCCGCCGCCGGATGCGTGAATGGTGAAGCGGTCGAGCTCGTTTTCGAGCACACCCTTGACGACGTCCGGCGTATACAGCCGGTCGGGTCCGCGCGGGTTCTCGTAACAGGAAACATTTTGGTTGCGGTAGAGCACGCCGACCGGGATGGGATCGCTTACCGAAGCGATTTCCCGCGCCCGGTTGCGGTCGGAAGGATCATGTTCCTCCTGGTTTCTATAAACGTTGGCCAGGCTTGGGCTGGTTTGGATGCCGTCCTTGTGGTTGAGCAGTAACATCCGGCCCGGATCCTTGACCCACGGATCGTAGCGCCCGTCGAGAAATTCGGGACAGCGCTGTAGCACGCGGACAAAAGAGAGGCCCTTGTGACGGAACGCGGCGGTGACGATATTCTGCACCAATTCGGGAATCCAATCGACGGCCTGAGCGACGAACGAAGCATTGCGCACGCCCAGCGTGACGCTGACCGGGTTGATCGGCTCGAGATTGGTGCCGCGCGGCGTGGTGTTGCTCTTCATTCCCAAAGGCGACGTTGGCGACACCTGGTTTTTGGTCAGGCCGTAAATGCCATTGTCCAGCACCAAGACGGTCATATCCATATTGTAGCGGATGGCGTGAATCCAATGCGCCGTGCCGATGCTGCAACAATCGCCATCGCCGGTGATGACGAAGACATGGAGGTCCGGGCGATGCAATTTGATGCCCTCGGCAACCGGCAGCGCGCGGCCGTGCAGGCCATGGAAACCGTAGGTCTGCATATAGTGCGGAAAGCGGCTCGAGCAGCCGATGCCGGATACGAACACGGTTTTCTCCGGCGGCAATTGTTCGTCGCGGCACAGGCGCTGAACGGCGGCGAGAACCGCGCTGTCGCCGCAGCCGACACACCAGCGCGGCTCGGCGCCCTTATAATCGTCAAGGCTGAAATCGTCATCGAACATGCCGAGCAGGCAATGGGGAAGCTGTGTCGACATCGTCATTTGCCCTCCTCATCAAGTTTGTCGCGCACCGCCGCGGCGATAACACCGGGCTTGAGCGGCTGACCACGGACCTCGGACCAGCAGTCGACATCGACCAGGTAGCGCGCGCGCAACAGCCAGGCCAATTCGGAATAACGCCGGTTATCCGCGTCGATGACTTCGTCCTCGAGACTGTCGGACCAGTTGCTCTCGACCGTCAACACCCGCTTGAAGCGCTTGAGCACATCAGCGATGCCGGGCGCCATCGGCTGCAGAAATTTGAGGTGCATTGAGGAGACCTTGCGGCCTTCGGCGCTGAGACGCTCAACAGCCTCTTCGATCGGACCCTTGGTGCTGCCCCAGCCGATGATCAGCATGTCGCCTTCATCGCCTCCGAATACGGTTGGCGTCTTCAGCGTCTTTTGCAGCGCCGCCAGCTTGAGACTGCGGCTGCGCATGCCTTCTTCATTGATATCGGGCTCGTAGGCGACACGGCTCATGCGGTCATGGGCGAGACCGGTCAGGCAATGCATACCGTTTGGCTGGCCGGGGATGAAGCGATTGGTCAGGCCGGTCGTCGCATCCCAATCATACGGCCTGGCGCCTTCCGGCACGGCATTCTGATTGATCGGCGGCGCCAGCCATTCGATGTCTATCTCAGGCCGTGGAAACGGCTGTTGCGCCGAGGCCAGGCTGGCATCGGTCAATATGACAACAACCATGTTGAAGGTTTCCGCGATTTTGCGCGCGGTGATGACAGAATAGAAACAGTCCTCAATATCGGTCGCCGCCATGACAACCTTGGGATTGTCGCCATGCCCGCCAAAGCAGGCGAACAGCAAATCACCCTGCTCCACCTTGGTCGGCAGGCCGGTGCTTGGGCCGCCGCGCTGAACATTGATGACAACCAGCGGAATTTCCGCCATCACCGCGAGGCCGATGGTTTCCTGCTTCAAGGCATAGCCCGGGCCGGAGGTGATGGTGGCGGCGCATTTGCCGGCATAGGACGCACCGATGGCGAAGGCGCAGGCAGCGATTTCGTCCTCCGCCTGATGCACGGCGCCGCCGACATTGTGAAACACGTCACTCAGATAATGCGACGCCGACGTTGCCGGCGTAATCGGGTACATGGCGCAAACCTCCATGCCCGAGGCCATCAGGCCGAGGCCGAGCGAGACATTGCCGTTGACGACAATCTGCGTCTCATGCACGTCGGAGGGAGGAATTTGAAAGCGCATGTCGAGATTGGCTTCGGCCCATTCGCGCCCGGCTTCGAGCAGTTTGATATTGCTCTCAATAACGGCGTTGCTCTTCTTGGCGAAGATGAAGGCGACCTGCTTGCGCGCGGTCTCGAGATCGAGACTGTAAATGCCGCACAACAGGCCGAGGGCGAACATATTCTTGCCGCGCTTGATATCGTCAACATGGCGCAGGCACTCCGCCGCCATCGGCACTTCATGCACCTTGTAGCCGTCGGCGATGAGTTGATCGAGCGTGCCGACATAGGAAGCGGCGATCTCCGCGTCCAAATCGTCCCGCCATTTGCTTTCGATCAGAATGGTACAGCCGGGTTTGAGCTCGTGGTCGCGCACGCGCTTGAGCAGCACCTGCTCATTGAAGGCGACAATCAAATCGGCTTCGTCGCCGCCATTGGTCACACGCCGCGACGCCAGGCGAATACGAATGCCGCTGGCACCGGCAACACTTCGGGCCGGCGGCTGGATCTCGGCCGGAATGATTTCAACCGTCCAGATGCCATTTCCCATGCGCGCCGCAATCGAGCCGAAGGATTGGCCGCAGCGCTGCGCGCCTTCGCCCGAATCGCTGATGATTTCAACGATATGCTCATCGAGACTCTCGGCCTTGCGCGCGCGTGCGGTGTTGCGGCCTTCTGCCTGGTGTGTGGACGGTGGATCGGCGGCTGTAATGTTGACGTTGTTGTCCAGGAGTTGTGTGCTCATGCTCCGCTCCTGCCCAATCTTCTAAGCCAGCCGCAGCCGCGTGAAATTTTTCTCGACCGGCTCAATGCCAAACAATGCGCCTTCGCTGCGATCACCTGCATCGCCATAAACCACTCCCGAATCGCGTATGCCAAAATAGGCTTTCATACTGCGCGCCGCCTGGCGCCCGGCACCCATGGCCAGAATTACCGTGGCGCCGCCGGTGACGATGTCGCCGCCGGCATAGACCCCGGCCATCGAGGTGGCGAGATTTTCGTCAACCTCGAGAAAGCCCCACTGGTTCAGTTTGAGTTTGGAGGTTTGGCCGATGATCGGGTTGGCCTGAGTGCCGATGGCATAAACGATCATGTCGACATCGAAATCATATTCGCTGTCTTCGACCGGCACCGGGCGTCGCCTGCCGGAATCGTCCGGCTCGCCCAACTCCATTTTGATGCAGCGCATGCCGCGCGCATTGCCGTCACCGTCATCCAATATCTCGGTCGGCGCCGTCAGCCAATGGAACTCGACGCCCTCCTCCTCGGCATGCTCGATCTCTTCCTCCCGCGCCGGGCTTTCGTCCTTGGTGCGGCGGTAAACGCAATAGACCTTCTCGGCGCCGAGGCGGAGGCACACGCGCATCGCGTCCATCGCCGTGTTGCCCGAGCCAATCACGGCGATGCGGCGGCCGAGATGAAGCGGCGTGTCGTAGTCCGGGAACTCGCCGGCATGCATCAGATTGCAGCGCGTCAACAGTTCGTTGGCCGACAGCACACCGTTGAGGAATTCGCCGGGAATATCCATGAAACGCGGCGTGCCGGCGCCGGTGCCGATGAAGACGCCGTCATAGCCCATTTCCTCGACCATCTGCTCGATGGTAAAGAGGCGGCCGACCAGCGTGTTGCACTCGATCTTGACGCCGAGCCTGGTCAAATTCTCCATTTCGGCGTCGATCACTTCATCAGGCAGACGGAATTCGGGGATGCCGTAACGCAGCACACCGCCGGCTTTATGAAACGCCTCGTAGACGGTGACATCGCACCCCGCCTTGGCCATATCGGCGGCACAGGCAATGCCAGCCGGGCCCGAGCCGACGATGCCGACGCGGAAATTGTTGGGCTCGATATGCGGCAGGTTGGCCCAGCCGTTCTCGATTGCCAGATCGCCGATCCAGCGCTCAAGCCGGCCGATCGCCACCGGTTCCAGCGTATCGCCGACCGGGCAAACGCCTTCGCACTGGTCCTCCTGCGGGCAAACGCGGCCGCAGATGGCGGGCAATAGATTGGCATCGCTGACGACGTCGTAGGCGCCGCGATAATCCTTATCGATGATTTTCTGAATGAAGCCGGGAATATCGATCGCCACAGGGCAGCCGGGAATGCAGGCGGCCTCCGGACACATCAGGCATCGTTCGCACTCGTTCAGCGTATGGTCGAGATTATAGCCAAGCGCGACCTCATCGAAATTCTCAACCCGCTTGTCTGGCTCCTGCACCGGGATCGGCGTGCGCTCCTGCGGGATGGTGCGGATGGTTTTTTTCTTTGCCATCGTTACAGTTCCGCCCGGCAGGTCTCGGACCATTTCTCCACCGCCAGCCGTTCGTCTTCGGCGAAGCGGTGCAGCCGGTTCATCAGATCGTCGAAATCGACCGCGTGGGCATCGAAATCGGGGCCGTCAACGCAGGCGAATTTCATCCTGTCGCCGACCTTGACCCGGCAGCCGCCGCACATGCCGGTGCCGTCGATCATGATCGGATTGAGACTGACCATGGTTTTAATGTTGTGCGGGCGCGTCGTATCGGCGCACGCCTTCATCATGATCGGCGGGCCGATGGCGACGACTTCATCGATTTCGCCATGCTTCTCGATCGCTGCCTCTATGCCGGCCGTCACCAGCCCTTTCATGCCGACCGAGCCGTCATCGCTACAGATGATAAACTCGTCGCAGACGCTCTCGAATTTATCCCGCCAGAAAACAAGCGATTCGGAGCGGAACCCGACCACACCAATGACATAGGCGCCATTCTCCTTGAACGCGCGCGCCTGCGGAAAGACCGGCGCCACGCCAAGGCCGCCGCCGACGCAGATCACCTTTTTTGAATCGCCAATATGGCTTGGCGTCCCCATCGGCCCGACCACACCGAAGAGTGTCGAGCCAACGTTAAGGTCCTGCTGCATTTCCTTGGTCGTTTTACCGACCGCCTGGATGACCAGGGTGATCGTACCAGCGGCGCGGTCGAAATCGGCAATCGTCAATGGAATGCGCTCGCCATGCTCGTGCGGGATGACGATGACAAACTGGCCGGGCTTCGCCGCCCTGGCCATCATGGGATGGCTGATTTCAAGCAGGTAGGTAACGTCGGAGAAGTCTTCCCGCGCGACGATTTCGCACATATCAACGCCCTGCCCCTCGCGCGTCGACACCACGAGATCGCATGACTCATCTTGCTTGACGTTCGAGTCCCGGTCCATTTCTGGCCTATGCTCTCTCGATCAATAGACTTAAGAGCAATGTATCTCCCAGATAATGGAGATGAGTTGATATGGATCAAATACGTCGCGCGGCACCCGTGCCGGATTAAAATTTCACCCGCGCACCGAAGCCGCCGATGGTGATGTTTTCGGTCTGAACACCCGGAAGATCGGCATCATAGACGCCGATGATGGCGTAAAGTTCGGTGCTGAGCTTGGACACCTTTGTAAAGCCCCCGTCTTATGTACCACTTCCAGATAGAGTTTCGGGCACCGGTGG
>CAYSDJ010000042.1:0-33079 GCA_964429775.1 uncultured Rhizobiaceae bacterium | reverse complement strand
GGACCCAGGCGATGGGCGAGATGGATTTCGGCCGCGAGGCGCGCAATCACACCGATGAGCTGATGGTGCGCTGGTTCGATCATTGGCTGCGCGGCGAAGACAATGGCATCATGGAGGAGCCCAAGGTTTCGGTCTTCGTCATGGGCGCTAACAAGTGGCGCCAGTCCAATGAATGGCCGTTCAAAAACACCAAATTCACCAAATTCTTTATGCACAGCGGCGGGCGCGCCAATTCCTTGAACGGTGACGGTAGCCTCAACCGTCAGGCGCCGGGCGACGAGCAGCACGACATCTTCGTCAATGATCCGTTCTATCCGGTGCAGAGCATGGGCGGGCGCAGTTGCTGCATCGCCGCCTTGACGCCGATGGGGCCGCTCGATCAGCGACCAGTCGAGACGCGCAATGACGTGCTGGTCTATTCGACTGCCCGCCTGGCCCAGGATGTCGCCGTGATCGGCCCGGTCGATGTGACGCTCTATGCCGCGTCCTCGGCCGACGATACCGATTTCACGGTCAAGCTGGTCGATGTCTATCCAGATGGCCGGGCGATCAATATTGCCGATGCCATCCAGCGCGCGAGCCATCGCGACGGCAGCGAAAAGCCGAGCGCCATTAAGCCGGGCGAGGTTTACGAATACAGCTTCCGCGTCGGCAGCACGGCGATCCGTTTCGCCAAGGGGCATCGCATCCGGATCGAGGTGGCGAGCACCAATTTCCCGACATTCGAGCGCAACCTCAACAAGTTCCGCAAGAAACGCGACGGCGGCTATTTCGACGGCATGGTCGCAACCCAGCGCATTTTCCACGATTCGCGCTACCCGTCGCACATTTCGCTGCCGATCGTCCCGGCTGCCTGAGCTCCGCCGGGCACGCTTGACCGCCGCCATTTGGTGCCATAGTCTGGTCAGACCAGATGGCATCAGAGGAGCGGGTCATGGATGTGCAGCCATTGCGCGGCAGCCTCGGTGAGGCTGCGTTTGAGCGCCTGCGCGAGGGTATTTCCGGCGGCAAATGGGTGCCTGGTGAGCGTTTGCCGAGCGAACGTGTGCTGGCCGAGCAGTTGGCCATCAGCCGCCCGGCGCTGCGCGAGGCGGTCAAGCGCCTGGAGGGCGAAGGGCTAATCGAAATCCGGCCGCGCCGCGGGCTGTTCGTCCGCGCCGCCTCGACCGATGGCCTGAGCGATTCCTTCGAACGCCTGATCGGCACGGATTTCGATCGGGTCAATGAGCTTCTCGATCTCCGCCGCGTGCTTGAGCACCGCTCGGCCTACCTGGCCGCCGAATATGCCAGCCCGGCGGACATCCAGGATTTGGCCGAAATCTTTGCCGAGATCAAGCAAGACGTGGCGGCAGGCGGCACCGGCGATCACGCCGATGCGCGTTTTCATTGCGCCATTGCCAAGGCGGCCGGCAATACCGTGCTGACCCATTTGATGGCAACGCTACATGGCGCGCTGGCCAAGGCGTCACGCCTGCTGGCCTTGCGCTTAATGGAAAGCGATCATTACCGCGACGGCATGTTCGAACTGCACGTCCGTATTTATCAGGCCATCCGCGATCATGACCCAAAAGCCGCCGCGGCGGCAATGGACGCCCATTTCGATTTCGTGCTACGCGAATTCGCCCAGTATCGAACCCGGGCGGGGGAAATGTAACAAGCCTCTCTTCCCCCCAAGGGGAAAAAGGGCTTATTTGCTTAAAAAAAGAGGCCGGCGCGCCGGCCGGCCTCATCTCCCGAGATTTCGCGCTTTCTTAGAACGGCTTCGGATTCATGAAGCGTTTGAGCACGTTTTTGGTCATGCGTGAGACGTTATTCTTGTAATTGTTATGCGCCAGGCTGCCGGCCCAGGCAATCGAGCCTGTCGACCACACGGCGCCGCCATTTTGCGTTTCATGGAATGTGATATCGGCCCGCACAAGCTCGTTTTCGTGCCCGCCGACGCCCGGCGTCGAGACCAGCATTTCCTCGCAAACCACGAGGTAAATATCGGTGTGCTCAACCGAGGAGGCGACGACATAGGCATCGGGCGGGGTGCCGAGGGCGCGGTCCGCCCGGTCGAGCTCAAGGCCGGCGGCGCCGTTGCCGATCAAACCGAAATCGCCGATTTTCTCGTCCTTGCCGATACCTTCGAAGATGAATTTGACCTTCGCCTTGTGGCTATCGGGATTACGCTTGTAATAGGACGAGATATCGAAGCCCTGGGCGGTGAAACCAACACCAAGCAGCTTTTGCGGCGCGCGCCCATTGCGCCGCCACAGGCCGCCATATTCGCCCGAGAAGCTGAAATAATATTCGCCGGTGCGCGCTTCCCAGGTGCGGATGCCGTCCTCGTTGCGCCTGACCTCGATCACGCCCGGCACTTCGCTGTGATATTGAATGCGCCAATACCAGCCATTGGCGCCGAGATACATCAGCCGCCCGCCGCGCCGTTGATAGGCGTCCATGGCGTCCCACATCTCGACCGAGTGATATTCGGGATGGGTACTGCTGACGACGACGCTGTAATCCTCAATCGCCGAGAGACCTTCATAGTGCAGGTCTTCGTCGCTGATCACGTCATAGTCGATGTTCATCGCCTCGAGCCAATCGGTGATGTGGGTATCGGCGTTGAACTGCCAGAGGGTCGATTCGGTGGCGCCGATCCACATGCGGTGCTTGGGCCGCATGTTGAGGATCGGGCGCATGCGCGAGGAGTAGCAGACGCCCGAACCATCGGAGTGTGAATCGTAGCACGAGCCGCCATATTCGCGGTGCTCATTGAGATAGAGATTGAACTTGTCGAGCTGCACCAAACGCCCGGCAAGCAACTGGCCAACCGGCGCATCGGTATTCATATGCTCGTTGGCATAGGCCTGATAGCTCGCGCTCGGCATCAGATAGAGTACTTTGGCCGTCGGTTTGCCGCGTGGCGCGCGCACCGCAAAGGGGATGTGGTCCTCATGTTCGCCGGCGCGCAAGCGCGCGGCATAGACACCGCTCTTCAAGCCCTTCGGGATGGTGAGTTCGAAATCCACTTCCCAGCCGGCGTCGTAAATATCGTCGTCGTGGAAATGAATGGCGCCATATTGATTGGGCGCCTTGGTCCAGTTCATCTCTTCGCCGGTCCAGTTCCAGCCGGTCATGGCGCGCGCCGGCAGGTTGACGATCTCGCCGTGCAGCAGATTGGCCGACATGTCGCTTACTTTCAGGCCCTTGATATCGGCGCTGAAATCCCACGCGCCGATGACCGCATTGGTGAGCTCGGTATTGACCGGCCAGGTCTTCAGGCTTTCCATCTCGGTCGCGTTGAGCACCCGGTTGGCAATGCGCGGGCTATCGATCTTGCCGTTGAAGTGGCCGCCGCAGACGGTGCGGCCTTTGTCGAATTTCTTGAAATAGCCGCCCATGGTGAGCGGTGCTTTGTGGCTCGGTATTTTGCCGACAACCGATTTGTGCCGCACCACGGCGCGGTCGCTCTTGGTGGCGTAGCCGTGCAGTGGCTCCTGCACCAAGGTAATGGCCTTGGTCTTGGCGTCGTAGGTGGCGGCGACGAAATACCATTCGTGCGCGACCAGCGGTTTGCCGGTATTGACGGTTTTGACTTTACCCTTGCCGTTGCCGAGACAGAGCGCAATCGAGCCGTTTTCCTTGGTGATCAGCAACGCCGCGCCGGCTTTGTTGCTGTCTTGCCATTTGGAAATGATTGGCTGGGAGCCTTTGTCCGGCGTGGTCGGCCAGATAAAGGCCTGCATGGTGAAACTCTCGAGATTGTCGAGCATGTCGCTGGCGCCGATCTCGACGAACGAGCCGGCATGAATGACCTGCTTGCGGCTCTTATAGGTGCCGTTGGCGGCGGTCTTGACGACCTTCTCGCGGTAACCCGGGCCATCCGGATTTTCGTCGCCACAGATGACGCGAACGATATCGGCGCGGTAGCGCTTGCCGGCCTCGGAATTGACCATGAATTTAATGGTCTCTCCGGGCGCAGCGCTGATTTTGTCGGCATAGCCGGTGATTTTCATCATGATATTTTCGTCCTTTGACGATTGCGGGTCCTGGCGGAAGCAGCGCGTCCGCGCGGTGGCGTTGTTATTGCTGTGCGGCGACGAGCGCTGTGATTATTTCAGCGTCTCACCCCGGAGCTGCTTCCAGCGCAGCTTGAAGACGTACCATTCGGCTTCTTCGAGTTTGGTGAATTTCTTGTTCAGCATTTTGATCGGCTTGCCGCGCACGCCGGTGGTTTTGGCAAGTTGCCATTCCCGGTTGGCTTTGGTGCAAACCAGGCAATGTTTGTCATCCATTGGCAGGCCGCGCAGCTCGTTGAGGAGCACCTGCAATTCGGGGCTGTGATGGCCAATGGGTGTTTTGCGGAATTCCTCAATGGCGCGATTTTCGACTTCGCTTGGCATGAATTTGTCTCCCGTTTCTTGTGCGGCGTAACTTGGCGCGCAGCATAGCATTAGAAATTACATGGATACTACTAGACTCATCAGGCGCGCCTGGCCGCGCGCCTTCTTTGGGCAATGAGGAACACATAGCCGATGAACAGAATGATAATCGAACCATAGACCGAGAACGCGCCCATGGTCGGAATCATCGGCGTGTAACCGCTGCTCATCTTGGTATAGAGCCATTCGGTAACGGTGCTGTCGGCGCCCGTCGTGTAGGTCGAAAGCGAGAAGTTTCCCCACGACAGCAGGAAAGCAAACAGCGCACCGGAAAAGAGACCTGGGGCGAGGGCGGGCAGGGTGACCTCCCAGAACACCTGAAAGCGATTCGCACCGAGGTCGAAGGCCGCTTCCTCCTGGCTCACATCGAAGCCATAAACCTGAATCGAGATCACCAGCGTGACGATCGGCGCGATCCATACCAGATGCGCGAACACGGCGGCCTCCCAGGTCGGCAGCACGCCGATATAGGTGAACCACAGCAGGAGCGCCAGGCCGAGCACCGCTTGCGGGAAGAAAATCGGCAGCATGATCAGGCGCTGATAAAAAATGCGCCCTTTCCAATCATAGCGGGCGAAGGCGAGCGCACCGAAAAAGCCCAGCACCACCGCAATCGCGGCAACGCAAGCCGCGACGTAAAGCGAGGTGACGTGCAGGTTTTCGGTGAGGTTGGCGTTGATGGTTTGGTCGTACCATTTTCCACTCCACGTCTTGACCGGAAAGCGGAAATAGCGCGATTTTCCAAACGACGAAATGATGACGGCGGCGATGGGAACGAAGAAAAACAGCAGGACGATTCCCGTCCACACGCAGATGAGGGCATTTGACCAGCGCTTGGTTTTGCTTTCCATGGCTATCGCCTTCCCAACAATCGGTCGAGGTCGAGACGGCGCATGACATAGACCACCAGTACGCCGGTTATGGCGATGGCAAACATCGAGATCGATGATCCGAGCGGCCAGTTCTGGGCGTAGGTGAACTCATGCTGGATGGCGTGCGAGATGACGACGGTATTGGCGCCGCCCAACACCTTGGCCTCGGATATGGCGCCGACGGCGAGGACGAAGGTCAGCAGCGAACCGATCAGGATACCGGGCATGGCAATCGGCAGCTCAACCTCGCGGAAGACCTGCCAGCGATTGGCGCCGAGATCGCCAGCCGCATCGATCTGGTCCTTGGGCACAAGGGAGAGGCCGAGCGTGGTCGGGAACAAGGTGTAGGGCAGATAGACATAAACCATGCCAAGAAGAGTTGTGCCGTTGGAGTAGAGCAGCGTGCCTGTATCAAGGCCAAACAGGTATTTGACGCTTCCGGCAAAAATGCCGCCGCCTTTCAGCAGCAACAGATACCAGCCGAACAGGCGGACATTTTCTGAAACGAAAAGCGGAATTACGAGCAGCAGCATAATCGCCGCCGCCCACCGGCCAAACACTTTGGCGAGGCCGTAGGACACCGGGTAGGAGATCAGCAGGCAGCATGCCACCGTTGCCGCGGCGAGGCCGAACGACCACAGGAAGGAGATGTAATAACTCTCGGAAATGATGTGGACATAGTTATCGACCGTCCAATCGCCGTGGAAGCCGAAGGTGCGCTCGGGCACGAAGCTGAAGCCGAGAACGATAACCAGCGGGCCGACAAAGCCGGCCATAAACAAGAGGAGGATCGGCGTCGCCGTGAGAAAGCCGGGCTGGCGCAGCCAGCGGCCAAAAGACTCGAACGCCGATGGCTGATAGAGCTGCGGTGGTGGAGAAGAATTATCGGAAATTGATGCCATCTCAGTCGCTTACCAAGACACTGTCTTTGACATCCCAGCCGATGAGCACGTCATCGTCGATGTTGCCTTGATAGGCCTGCTCGCGCAGTTTTTCGACCACCAGCATATAGCCGCCGGAGCGGACGTGATATTGCACCCTGGAGCCCATTGCATACTCGTTGAAGAGCGATCCTTTGATGTGATTGTCCGCATCCGACGGGTCGTTCAGGAAGCGCATCGATTCGGGCCGGATCACGAGATAGCCGCTATCCGCCGGAGCGGCGTCCGCCGGGCCTGCCAGCTGCGCGCTTAGCTCGGCACAATCCAGCTTGCCATCGGCGCCGCGCCTGACGCCGAGTGTGTTGACCTCGCCCATGAATTCCGAGACGAATTTATTGAGCGGGCGGGAATAAATTTCATCGGGCGTGCCGACTTGAATGAGATGACCGGCCTGCATGATGCCAATGCGGTCGCTCATCACCATCGCTTCCTCGAGCGAATGGGTGATGTACATGAAGGTCTTGCCGGTTTCGCGGTGCAGATCCTTCAGCTCCACTTCGAGATGTTTGCGCAGCTGGTAATCGATGGCCGAGAGCGGCTCATCGAAAAACATGATGTCAGGGTCGGAGGCCAAGGCGCGGGCCAGTGCGACACGCTGGCGCTCACCGCCGGAGCATTTGGTCACGCCCTTGGCGTAATAATCTTCCGGCAGGCGCACGGTTTTCATTAGCTCCATGGCGCGCGTCTTGCGCTCGGCGCGCGAGACGCCGCGCATCTTGAGCGAGAATTCGATATTTTGCCCGACGGTGCGGTGGTTAAACAGCGCCAGTGATTGAAACACCATACAGGTCGGGCGTTTGTTGGCCGGCACGTCATTGACGACATTGCCGCGCAAGACGACATCGCCGCCGGATGGCTTCTCCAGGCCGGCCAACATGCGCAGCAGCGTCGTCTTACCGCTGCCCGATGGCCCAACGATGGTGAAAAATTCGCCGTCGATGATATCAAGCGACACATTGTTGACAGCCAACAGCTTGCCGAACTGCTTGGTGACACCTTTAATTTCAAGAATGGGGGCGCCGTCGCCCATACCCTCAGCTCCCGGTCGTTATATCTTGGCTGCGAACGGCATTTTATGTCTGCGCATCCGAGCTAGGAAATTTTCTTAAAAAATCGATTTATGAGGGGAATTGAGCCGCGCGGATATCGCATCCGCGCGGCTCATAACTATTCTCCAATCGCCAATAATCCGGCGGCTGGAATCTAGGCTTTTTCCCTCAATGCGGCGGTGTAGATGTCGTAGAGCTTGTTGTAGTCAGGCACCACGTCATATTCGACCGCATGTTCGATACGGTAATCGAACTCATCCCACTGGAAGGAATTGAGCTCCTCCTTGGAGAATTTGGCCAGCACTTCCGGATCGGACAATTGGCCGACCGGCAGCAGGAAGCCGCCGGCGGTGCCGACATAATAGGACGAATCCGGCTGCAGAATGTATTCCATCCAGTCCATTGCCTTGGAATGGAGCGTCGGGTTGTTGACCACCGAATTGAGTTCGATCCAGTTGATGCCGCCCTTGCCATCGGCCGGGCCGCTCCTCGGTACGACATGATAAAGATTGTCGATACCGTCCAGACGCGCCGCCGAAACGGTATAGGTGCCGCCGCCGAAATAGAGATCGATTTCGCCGTTGATCAAAGCCAAATTAATGCCGACGAAATCGTCGGAAATCATTTTGGCGCCATTGATCCAGCGCCGCGCGGTTTCCTCGAATTTGGCAACTTCGGCATCGCTCTTCATTTTGAACGGATGGAGACCGGCGCCCATGCACATATGCATGATGTTCCAGTTATCGTAGGCGAGGATGCCGTAGCGGCCCTTCATGTCGGGATTGTTAAACAGATCCCAGCCTTCGTCCTTGCCCATCTCGGCCGAGATGACGTCGGTGTTGACGACGAAATCGAAGGTATCGACACGTTGGCAGACGCCGAGCAAATGCTGCTCGTCGAGGCTCATGGCCCATTTGTAAGGTGGCTTGAACATCGGCAGCATTTTTTCGAAATAGGGATCGAAACGGCCGCGGTCGAGCTCGACGATGAGATTCTCCGGCCACATGATCTCACGCGCCCAGGGATTGTTGAGGTTGATGATATCCCAAATCTCGGTTTGCCCGGCGCGCAGTTTATTGACCGAATCCGGATCAGAGGTGTGCAGCTCATATTTGATCTGCGTATCGTACTGATCGGTGAAACCATCCAGCACACGCGGATCGACATAGCCGTCCCAGGTGAGCATGGCGAGGTCGCGCTCGGCAGCCGAGAGGCCGCCCGGTAGCGCCATGCCGGCGCCCAACGCCGCGGCGCCCGCGCCCATGCCTTTCAGCACGTTGCGCCGGGTTACGCCGGCGCCCCGGATCGGGTCGTGATTGACAACTTGTTTTAGTAGTTTCTCATTTTCCATTTTAACCTCCTGTTGGCACTGTTGGTTTGCTGTTCCAAAAATTTTGGTCGTATTTGCGTGTCGCTCGGTGAGCGGACCTTCCCGGCCTCTTTCTTAAGGCGTGCGACGCAAACTTCCTTCCCCCGCGGCAAGTGTCGATAACTTGCCGCCGATTGAAGCATAATTACCCGCTTTGCACACTCTGATTTCTATTTTCTTCCCCCTCACCAATTCATGAACGCCTGGACGCTCTCGTCGCTGACAACGCCTTTGGCGACATCGGTGAGCGTACGGTCGATAATATCGAGCCCTTCCTCGATCTCCGCTTCGCTCACGGTGAGCGGCGGCGTGATCTCCAGCACATTGGCGGAAAGCCCGACATAGATGAAATTGGCGCCCAACTCATAGGCGCGGTAGATGATTTTGGCGGTGGTCGTGGCGGGAACCGGCTCTTTGGTCTCGCGCGAGGTCACCAGATCGACGCCAATTGCCAGGCCGCGCCCGCGCACATCGCCGATGATTTC
Organism: uncultured Rhizobiaceae bacterium; assembly: GCA_964429775.1. Taxonomy (GTDB): domain Bacteria; phylum Pseudomonadota; class Alphaproteobacteria; order UBA828; family UBA828; genus PTKB01. The sequence goes on along the minus strand of CAYSDJ010000042.1, from coordinate 23,936 downwards.
GTGCCGTTCGGCGAGTTTGGCAAAGCCGGCGCTCATCTTTGCGCCCATTGCCTCCGCCCGTGTCGGCAGGTCTTCCCCGATGATGGTATTCAACACGGCATGCGCCGCCGCCGTGCAGACCGGATTTCCCGCCGTTGTCTGAATGGCGAAAGCGGCTGCGTGATCGAGAATTTCGGCCGGGCCGACGAGGGCGGAGATTGGCATGCCGCCGCCGAGGCCTTTGCCGAACACCACCATGTCCGGTTCGAGATTGTCATGCTGATAGGCGTGCAGCTTGCCCGATCGTCCGAGCCCGACCTTGACCTCATCGAGCACGACGAGAATGCCGTGCTTGCGGCAGCGCTCTTGAATCGCCTGCATAAAGCCTTCGGGCGGCACGATAAGCCCGCCGTCAGAGAGGATCGGCTCGATGAAAATCGCCGCAACCTGCTCCGGCGGGCAGGTCGTCTCGAACTGGTAGTCGAGCATGGCGAGCGCTTCGTCGGCGGAAAATTTCGGCCGGAACGGGTCCGGGTAGGGCAGCAGCACCAGACCCGGGCGCGGCAGGGTATGGGTCATGGCGGTATGGCCCGATATGCTCATCGAGCCGGCGAGACAGCCATGATAGGAGCCGATAAAGGAGATAAAACGGCCGCGCCCGGTGGCGGCGGACGCAACCCGCATGGCGGCGTCATTGGCGTCCGAGCCCGAATGGCCGTACCAGACGCGCCGCTCGCCCTTGCCCGGTGTTGCCGCCAGCAGGCTTTCCGCCAGCGCCGTTGCCGGCTCATTGGGGATCATCAGCAGGCTGGCGCCGGCCATGTCGCTGGCCGCCTTGGTGATCGCTTCGATGACCACTGGGTGGCCATAACCGAGGCTGGCGGCGGTGGCCGAGGCGGAGAGGTCGAGAATGCGCCGGCCATCCTCTTCATGCAGGTAGGAGCCGCTGCCGCCCGATGCCGCGAGCGGGTTGAAGCGCAACGTCATTATTTGCGCAATCGTCCCCGCGTCGCGCGCCACCAGCGAGTTCTTGTCTGCGCCCATTATCGCCTCCGTTCTATTGCGTGGCTTATCTCTCCGGCTAGCTTATGCCGAGATGCTTGGCTTCGGCGATGATCGCCTTTTCCAGCGTATCGACACAAGTATCGAGCTCGTCTTTGCTGGCAATATAGGGCGGCGACATTTCCACAGCCGTGCCTTCCTCGCCGATCAGCACGCCCATATCGCGGCAGCGGTGGACGATGCGCTTGATGGTGCCGTCCTTGAACGGCGCCTTGGTCTTTTTATCGGATGTGAAATCGACGCAGGTCCACATGCCGAGGCCGCGCACATCGCCGACAATCGGCAGGTCGCGCAGACGCTGCAATTGCTCGAGGAAATGGGCCCCATGCTCGGCGCCCTGGCGGATCAGATCGTTTTTCTCGATATAGTCGATCGTCGCCAGGCTGGCGGCGCAGGCTGCCGGGTGGCCCTGATAGGTTTGCAGATGCGAGAAAATCGGCAAGGCATCGGCAATTTTCTGCGTCACCGTCGAGGCGCCGAGCGGCGCATAACCGCCGGTGATCGCCTTGGCGGAGGACATGATATCGGCCTCGATGCCCCAATGCTCCATGGCGAACCATTTGCCGGTGCGGCCGAAGCCGGTGATCACTTCGTCGGCGATCAGCAGCACATCATATTTGTCGCACACCGCGCGCACCTTCTTGAAATAGTCGTCCGGCGGCACCTGCGCGCCATCGCCCTGCATGACCGGCTCGGCGATGAAAGCGGCGACATATTCCGGTCCCTCATGGATAATTTCCTGCTCGAGATAATCGACGCAGAAATCGCACACTTCAGACGCATCCATGCCGAACGGCGTGCGGTAGAGGAAGGGTGCCGGAATGCGTCTGTGGCCGGGAACGCCGGGCTCGGTGATATGGCGCGTGCCTAAGATGTCGGTGGCGCCGATCGCGCCCATGGTGGCGCCGTGATAAGCGTCCCAGCGCGAGATGATCTTGCGCGCATAGGGTTTGTCGCCCTTATGAATGTGGTATTCGCGCGCGAACTTAAAGGAATTCTCGTTCGCTTCGGAGCCCGAGCCGCCGAAGGTCGACGCTGTCAAATCACCCGGCGCCAACTCCGCGATCTTGGCCGAAAGCTTTACCGTGACATCGGCGACATGGGCGAAGGTGCCGGCATAATGCAGCTCCATCAGCTGGTCATAGATCGCTTTTGCAATGTGTTCGTTGGCGAAGCCGAGCGAGCTGGCGCGGGTGTTGGTGCTCAACATATCGAGATAGGATTTATCCATGATGTCGGTCATCATCATGCCCTTGCCGGACTTGAAGATGATCGGATCGCCGGAATTGACGTCCGTTTTGGACACCAGCGGAAAAACGTAATGGTCGAGCGCTTCGCGTGTGACGGAATCGATGTTCTTGAGGTCCATGACGTATCTCCCTGTGGCGAGGCGTTTGCGCCCTATTGCCGTTTCAATAACATGTAATTATCCATTGGTCTATAAAATAGACCATTAGGCATCGGCCATAGCGGCCGGGCTTTCCGGTAGAATTTGGCCGCCATCGACCACCAATATTTGCCCCGTCACGTAGCGCGCCTGTTCGGAAGCGAAATAGAGCAGTGCATAGGCGATGTCTTCCGGGTCGCCGATATAGCCGGCCGGAATGATTTCGCGAATTTCCTCCAGGGCCTCGCCGCCGAGCGCCTCCAGACCCTCGGTCATGATCGAGCCGGGACTGACGCCATTGACGGTGACGTTGTATTTGGCCAATTCGAGCGAGGCGCCGCGGATAAAGGCATTGGCGCCGCCTTTGGAAGCCATGTAATGGCAAAGTCCGGGCCAGCCGACTTGCGGGCCGGTGATCGAGGAGACCACGACAATGCGCCCGCTATTCTGTTTTTTCATTTGCGGGATGCAGGCTTGCGTGCCGAACAGGATGCCTTTGAGGTTGGTGTCGATGACGTCATCCCACATTACCTCGCTCATATCGCCGAGCAGCACTTGCGGATAGATGCCGGCATTGAGACAGAGGATGTCGATGGCGCCGAAACTCTCCATGCAGGCGGCGGCCATGTTTTCCATATCCGCCTTGCTCTTGACGTCGCCCAGGCATAGCACTGCCTTGCCGCCCTTGGCCGTGATTTCGTCGACAACCGCCTGCCCGGCGGCTTCGCTGCGGTTGACCACCAAAACATTCGCGCCCTCGTCGGCGAAAACATGCGCCACGCCGCGCCCGATACCGCGCCCCGCGCCGGTAACGATTGCTGCTTTTCCTTGCAAACTGATTGCCATGACTCTCGCCTCTCCCTGGATATTGGTGCTTTGTCCGATAATGGAGCGGCTTGCGCCTGAAAATGCAATGCCAAACCGGTGGCCGGGGAAGCGATGGAATTACGCGAGAAGATGGATCGACAGAGCAGGAGGATTTGGCGACAATCCGCCGGCATTCAACATCCGGCGAAATAGGAATTCCACAATGAGCAATGAAATTGGCGCGAATGTGCCGCTTATCGACCATCACTGCCACGGAATCATGCCCGGCGAATTGTCGCTCGAGCAGTTTGAGGATGGCATGAGCGAAGCCTTTGCCCCCGCACCCGCCGGCACCAGCCATTGGGACAAGCCGGTGGCGGTGTCGATCCGGCGCTGGTGCGCGCCGCTCCTGGATTTGCCGAAATTTGCGCCCGGCGAGGATTACGTCGCACGCCGTGCCGAGCTCGGCGCTGAAGAGGTCAACCAGCGTTTCCTGCGCGCCGCCGGTTTCGAAATGCTGCTCGTCGATTCCGGCAACCGCCCGGAAGAGCTGTGCTCGATCGAAGAAGTCGGCGAAATCGCCGGCGTGCCGTCGCGCGAAGTGGTGCGCATGGAATCGGTCGCCGAGCGGGTGATGGCGGCGGGCGACGTTACGGCATCTGGTTACGCCGAAGCCTTCGAGGCGGGGCTGCGCGCTTCGCTGCATGATAATGTGGTTGGGCTGAAGACCGTCGCTGCCTATCGCTCAACCCTGGCGATCGATTACGCACCGCCCGGGCCGGGTGAGGTATCACGCGCCGCCGGCGCCTGGCTGGCCGAAATCGAAGCCACTGGCAACGTGCGCATGACCGATGCCGTGCTCGAGCGCCATCTGCTCTGGCTTGGCGCCGATATCGCGCGCGAGAAGGGCTATCCGGTGCAGTTCCATATCGGCATCGGCGATCCGGATATCGAGCTCAACAAGGTCGATCCCAGCCTGCTCACGCCGTTCCTGCGCGCCGCCGAGGCGTGGCAGTTTCCCATCACCCTGTTGCATTGCTATCCCTTCCACCGCCACGCTGGGCTGATCGCCGAGAATTTTCCCATGGTCTATTTCGATGTCGGATTTGTGCAGAATTGGGCCGGGCCGAGCTATCAGCGCATTATGGATGAGGCGCTTGAGCTCGCGCCGTTCACCAAACAGCTATACAGCTCGGATGCGTTCGGCTTTTCCGAGCTTTACTATCTCGGCGCGCTGCGTTTCCGCACCAGCCTGGCGCGCGCGCTCGGCGAATGGATCGACGCTGACGAGCTGCCGGCCGGCGAAGCCGAACGCATTATGGATCTGATCGGGCGCGGCAATGCGCGTCGCATCTATCCGATCGGTGAATGACGCATGAACACGGGCCTGATCGGCGCCGGCGATCCGCCGCCGTTTGAAAAACTCAATATGGGCGGCAAGGCGGCGCTGCTGCTGATCTGCGATCATGCCAGCTGCGCCATCCCCAAGGCGCTCGACAATCTGGGTATCGCGGAAGAAACCCTGCGCGATCATATCGGCTGGGATATCGGCGCTGCGGCGGTCACGCGGCGCTTGTCGCAATTGCTCGATGCGCCGGCGCTGCTGGCCGGCTACTCCCGCCTGCTGATCGATTGCAACCGTCCCGCCGCGGCGCCCGATCTGGTGCCGCCGCTCGCCGATGGCCGGCCGGTGCCGGGCAACCGTAATATGAGCGATGCCGATATCGCCGCACGGCGCGAGGCGTTCTTCGAGCCCTATCATGCGGAGATCCGCGCCGCGCTCGAGGTGTTCGACAAGGCCGGGCGGATACCGATCCTGGCTGCCATCCACAGCTTCACCCCGGCGATGACCTCGGATGACGAAGCGCGCCCGTGGCAGGTGTCGATCTGCTGGGACCGCGATGGCCGTGTCTCCCTGCCGCTATTGCAGCGTCTGCGCGATGAGGGGCTTTGCGTTGGCGAGAACGAGCCATACGGTTTTGACCCGCTATCCGATTTCGCCATTCCCGAATATGGTCTGAAGCGCGGCCTGCCCCATACCCTGGTCGAAATCCGCAACGATCAGGTGCGCAGTGACGCGGATATCGAAACCTGGTCCGAGTGTCTTGCCGGCCATTTGACCACGGCGATGGCCGATCCAAACGCACAGAAAGTCGAATTTTTCTGAACATGAGGTAACCATGCCGCTCCTCGAAGATTTCGATTTTGCCTTGGGCGACCAGCTCCTCAAGCAGGTCGACGCTGAATTATTTAAAGAAGGCATGCGCCAGCTCACCGCCGGCGTGACCATCGTCACCACCGCGATCGGCAATGAGCGCCGTGGTCTCACGGCAACGGCTGTGTGTTCGCTCTCGTCCGAGCCGCCGACCCTCCTGGCCTGCGTCAACCGCGAGGCCGGCGCGCATGATCCAACTCTGCAAAGCCGCGTCTTTTGCGTCAATCTTCTCGCTGCCCATCACCGCGATCTGGCGGCGCTGTTCGCCGATTCAGACAAGATCGAGGAGCGTTTCGACAGCGGCGATTGGGGCGTGCTCGAAAGCGGCGCGCCGGTGCTGATGGATAGCCTCGCCAGCTTCGACTGCATCCTCGGCCAAACCATGCGCGCCGATACCCATACCGTTCTCACCGGCCGGGTGCAGGCGGTGCGGACCGATGAGAGCCTGGAGCCACTGCTCTATTCACGCGGTGAATTCGGCTCCTTCACACCCTGAGCAGGTGCAATGAATCAGAAGAGATCAACATGAGAATCGAAATTGAAGGGGTCAAATTTTTCTTCGATGTCGAAGGCGCGAAAGTGGTGCCCGACGGCCCGGATATGAAGGAGCGCCCAACGCTTGTGTTGCTGCATGGCGGCCCGGGCTTCGACCATTCGCATCTGAAGCCGATCCATTCCGAGCTGCAGGACGTCGCCCAGCTCGTCTATCTCGAACATCGCGGCAATGGCCGCAGCGACCGCTGCACGCCGGAGACCTGGAACCTCGCTCAGTGGGGCGATGACGTGCACGCCTTCTGCCAGGCGCTCGAAATCGAAAAGCCGATCGTGCTCGGCCTCTCGTTTGGCGGCATGGTGGCGCAAGCCTACGCCACGCGCCACCCGGAACACCCGGCCAAGCTGATCCTCGCCAGCACCGCAGCCAATATGAACCATGGCCGCATTGCCGATATGTTCGAAAAACTGGGCGGCATGGAAGCGCGCAAACTGGCCGAAGCCTTCTGGGGCGATGCCTCGGACGAAGCCATCGTCGGCCCCTATATCGAGACCTGCTTCCCCTATTATAACCAAACGCCGCAGGGCACCGATCTCGTCACGCGGACGATCATGAACCCCGACCTGCTCGGCGATTTCTTCGGCAAGGGCGGTGAGGGCCAGATCTTCGATTTCCGCCCCGCCCTCGCCAACATCCAATGCCCGACCCTGGTCATGACCGGCGAGTTCGATCCCGTCACCCCGGCGGCCTCGTCCCGGGAAATCGCCGCCGCGATTCCGGTCGGCCTGGCCAAACTCCGCATCTTCGAAGGCTGCGGCCACGGCGTCGAGCGCGACGACAAGGATGCCGCGCTCGGCACTATCCGGGAGTTTATTCTCGCTTGAGGCCGCCGGCTTAGGCGTCGGTCAGATCGAAATAGCGGATGCTGGGTTCGCCCTCGAGCCCGGCGGCAAATTTTTCAAACACGCCGGTCTTCTGCCGTCAGGTGAGATATTTTTCGTAATGGTCCTGGCTCTGCCACGTTCCGTGAATAAGCAACGTGTCCGGGTTTTCCCGGCTCTGAAAGACATTATTGCTGATGCAGCCGTCATAGCTCCGCGTGTCGGGCAGTATCTCTTTCAGCGCCGCCAACATGTCGCCGCCGGTGCCCGCTTTGGCCGTAAATTCGAGAAAAATCGTGATTGCCATGGCTGCCTCCCTGTTGCGTTGGTATCCGTCGCAATTGAACGTTAACCCAGTTCGTCAAGCAACGCCTTCGCCTCCTTCAAATCAGCAGTGTCGAATCCCTCGGTGAACCAGTCATAGACCGGCGCGAGCAGTTCGCGGGCTTCGTCCGTTTTGCCCTGGTCCTGCCACAGGCGGGCGAGGCCTATCGCGGCGCGCAGTTCAAGCGAACGTGCGTTCTGGCCTTTTGCGACTTCGATGGCGCGACGGAAGGCAGTCTCGGCCTCGGGCGCGTTGTCGGGCGAGATGGACAGCAGACAGGCACCGCGAAGTCGATGGAGTTCCGACTGCCAGGCCTCCTCGCCGCCACGCCGTATCGCATCGAACGCTTCATCCAGCACGTTAAGACCTTCTTCGAAATTACCGCATCTTTGCTGGCCTTCGGCCAGCAAGGCGAGGAAAAGGGGGGTCAATTGCCTCGCTCCTGTCGCCCGCGACGCCGCCACGCCTCGGCGCGCCCGGGCGACACCCTCTTCCGGGCGGCCCTGCTCGGCCATGGCCCATCCGCTAAATACCGTTCCGCAGGCTGCGACCCAGGGAAGGGTCTGCTCGGCGGCATATTCGATCATGGTTTGCGCAAATTCTTGAGTTTCCTTCGGCTCGCGGCGCAGCCAACGAAATATGACTGCAGAGAGAAAGACTATGCCGATGCTGAGCGCGTGTGACGCCTCCTCGGCCTCGTCGAACGGTTCGCGGCTTTGCGCTATCGCCTGCTCCGGAAAGCCCTTGTACCACAAGACCCAAGGCAGAAAACTGAGGCTCACGATTCCCGGATGCTCGCCATAAACGAGGCCCAAGGAACGATCCTGTTCGGGCGCGTACAAGGCGATCGATTTTTCCAGATGATCCTGGGCTCTGTCGAATCGTCCCAGGAGAAAAAGGGTCTGTCCCAACATGCAGTGCGCCGCCATCAGGCGCGTCCGCTTGCCCTCGTGCCGGACCAGCTCGAACCCTTCCTCCGCGAGTTCGAGCGCGGCATGGAGGTCCCCGCCGACAAAGACATAGTTCCACACCCCGTACAGCACCTCGAACATTTGCGGCGCATCGCCGACCTCTCGGCAAAGTTCGCGTGCGCGCATGAGGGCCGTGCCCGTCTCCGCCGCGGCATGACCCTTGGCGGCGGTAAGTGCCGACGCCAGTGGCGCTTGAAGCGCCAGTTCCTGATGCGCACGGTCGCTGGAATCGGCAAGCGCCGCAAGCAACTCCAACCCTTTCGTGAAATGGGCGGCCGCCTCGACATTGGCCGAGCGTTCAAGCGCGCGATCACCCGCCCGCCGCCAATATTCGATCGCCAGATCAACCTGGCCCGCTTGGCCGTAATGATGGGCCAGTAATTCCGGTTCGTTGGACTCAATCGCCGGGAAGCGTGCCTTCAGCGCCTCGGCGATCCGGCCATGCAGGGCGCCGCGTTCGCCTCTCAGGAGACTGTCATAGGCGGCATCACGGATCAGAGCATGTTTGAATTTGTAGCTTGCCGCCGGCAGCGTGCCGCGCGCAAAAACCAGTTCTGAGCCGGTGAGGGCTTCGAGCCGGGCGGCCAGGGTGTTTTCGTCCATCTCCGCGACGGCGGCGAGCAGGGGGTAGGAGAATTCGCGCCCGATCACGGCTGCGATCTGCGCCACCTCGCGGGCCGGGCCCAGTTGATCGAGGCGGGCGGTGAGCGATGCCTGGATTGTGGCCGGAACGGCCGCCGCGTCAGCGCCCGAAACCATTGTCTTGGTGAGCTCTTCGACGAACAGCGGCACACCGTCTGTTTTGGCGACAATATCACGCAGCACATCCTCGGGCAGGTCCGCCTTGGCGGCGACGTTGCGCACCATTTCGCCGCATTGCCGTTTGGCCAGCCTGTTGAGCGTCATCACGGTGGTATGCGCCTGGCCGATCCAGGGCGCCTCATATTCGGGGCGGAAGGTAAAGAGGATCAGCACGCGCGATTCCTCGATTGCCGCCACGGTGAGTTCGAGCAACTCGCGCGTCGTCGGGTCGGCCCAGTGTAGATCCTCGAAGACAAACAGCACTGGTTTATGCGCCGCGAGACCCACAAGCTGGGCGACAAGCGCTTCCAGCGTGCGATCCTTTTGCACCTGTGGCGACAGGTTGAGCGCCGAATAGCGCCCGTCATGCGGGATCGACAGAAGGTCGGCGAAAAGTGGCGCTGTGGCCTCTACATCTTCACCGGCTAGCGCAATCAGAGATTCTAGTTTATCGAGCTTGCTGTCGTCCGCCTCGTCCGTATCCAGGCCGGCGGCGAAGCCGAGTTGCTCGATCACCGGATGAAGCGCGCTGTTGGTGTGATGCGGCGAGCATTGATAAAGCAGGCGGATGTGGCCTTCGGCCGGCAAGCGCTCGTGGGTCGTCTCGGCGATGCGCGATTTACCGATGCCGGGCTCGCCCGAGATCAGCACCACCTGGCCTTCGCCCTCTTCGGCCTGACCCCAGCGGTGGTCGAGCGTCTGCAATTCCAGCTCGCGCCCGACAAACGGCGTCAACGCGCTGCTGCGCTTCGCTTCAAATCGGCTTTCTGTGTGCGCCTCTCCTAGAAGTCGCCATGTTGCCTCGGACTCGTCCGCGCCTGCCAATTCTTCGAGCGTAAAAGCAGACGCGAGCAATTCGCGCGTCTCCGCGCTTACCAAGACCATGTCCGGTTCCGCCGCTTGCAGCAGGCGCGCCGCAACATCCGGCGCCTCGCCCATCAGCGCTTCCTCGCTATCCTCACCGGTGACGACCAGACCGGAAGCGATTCCGGCGCGGCAATGTGCCGAAATTCCCACCGGCAAATCGAGATCGCCGATTGCCTTGACGATTTCCAATCCCGCCCGCGCCGCGCGCTCGGCATCATCCTCGCGCGCTTCCGGATAGCCGAAATAGGTGAGGAAAGAATCAGCCATGGTCCGCGCGATGCGGCTCTCGCGGCGCTCCAGCAGGGCACTCGCGACATCGCGGCAAATGCGCGTGGCCTCGCGCCGGTCCTCCGGGTCCAGCGCGCCCTGCGCGGAAGGCTCAAGCAACAAGCCGCAAGCCATCACTGTAACCTGGCGCCGCTCGGCGGCCTTTCCCGCCGGGACGGGGCGGGCCGGAATATCACTCCTTGGCGCTGCCGGTTCACGCGCGGTTTTGATTTGCTCATAGAGCGCTTGAGTCTCGTTGTCCGGCTCGATGTCCAGTTCCTCGGCAAGCAGTGTGCGGCATTTGTCATATTGTTTGAGTGCCAGATCACGCCGCCCCGCGTTTGCCTGAAGCTGCATGATTGCCCGGTGCGCTTCCTCGCTGGCGGGGTCGAGTGCCAGCACCCGGTCGGCACCGTCCAACGCCGTCTCCGTCGGGCCGTCCAGGCGTGCGCGCATGGTTTTGTGCAGCCCGGCGATGGCGCGCTCATGCAGGCGCTCACGCTCGCCGCGCAGCCAATCGTCGAATCCTTCCTGGTTAACCTCTTGGCCGGCGAGCAACTCGCCGATATAGAGCGCGGCGGCTTCGGGATCGCCCAACTCCAAGCCGTGCTCGAATTTGGCCACATCGACATCAAACAGGCCTTCAGCCAAGCCGACGCTCTCCGCTTCCAGGACAAACCCGTCCTGCATCTCCTCCGGAAACAACCCGCGCAGGCGATAAAGCTCCTGGCTCAAGCTGCGCCTGGCCTGGGCATCACCGCGATCGCCCCACAGAAGCGCGGCGAGCAGTTCGCGGCCGACCTGGTGGTCCTGGGCAAGCGCCAGATAGGCCAGCAGGCAGCGGCCTTTTTTTGAGCGAATAGTGATTGCGCCGCCTTGATCGTCCCTGAGATCAAATCCACCGAACAGGCATAGTTTGTACGCAGACACCCCATCCCCTCCCTGCAGAGGAAAATCGTCTTTTATCCGCAATTTTGTTTAATTATTGCCATTTTTATTAGCTTTGACAGCAATTTGACGCCTTTTGACATAGGTTTGATGGCGGATTGAGAGGCGATTGAGCGCGCGTTGACGGCCCTTGGCTAACATCGGTTTCGTTATCAAGCAGGAAACGGCAACCGATCAAACCGAGGAGCAAGAACATGAACCGCATCAATTACAGCACCCAGTTCACCGGCACGAGCAAGACCAGCGATTATTCCGATGGCGCCTTCAAGACCAGCACCGTGGCACCGATCGGCAGTATCATTGCCGAAGACGGCGAAGGCACGGTCTCGCTCAGCACCGCCAGCGACGCCGAAATCAAATCGACCGTCGTCATGACCGGCAACGGTACCTTCCAGCAATATGGCACGATTACCTTTGAAGACAGCCGCGACCGCCTCCATTTCAGCACCCAGGGTGCGGGCCAGATCGAAGAAAACAGCGACGGCAAACAAGCTACCGCCACCCTCAAGATCGACCGTGGCGAAGGCCGCTTCCGCCACGCCAGCGGGCGCATCGCGAGCGAATTCAGCGTTGATGAGAATGGCATTGTCACCGACAACCAGATCGGTGCCGTCCGCCTCGACTAATTTCCGCCTAAGGAGAGGAGTAGGGTTTATTCCACCCGCTCGAACCGGATATCGGCGACGGCGCGCTCGAACGGAACGGTGAGATTTTTGATCTCGCCGTTTTCGTTTGTCGGGAAGGCGACTTTAAGATGCGTGCGCGAGGTGACCGGGATTTTGATGATCTCGAAGATGTCACCGCGGTAATGACGGAGCGGCAGGGTGAATTGGCCGTAGTGCAGCACCAGGGATTCGTCCTCATGGCTGATGCGTATTTCGCCGTAAGCGGGGTGGCGGTATGCGCCGGCAAATTCGGCGAGGGGGCGCGTGGGCTGAATACGGGGATCGCGCGACCGTGCGTGTTCGGCTGCTTCCTGCCGTTTTGCCAAGTCCCATTCGAGATAATCCGATGCCACCCAATCGTTCCACGGCAGGGGTTCGAGGCCGAGCAGGCGGTCGAACAGGTTGCGTGTGAGAATGGTCGGCGTGGGATTACGGTCGAGATTGCTGAGCGCGACCACGCCGATGCCATCATCGGGCAGGAAGGCCATGAGGGCGACGAAGCCGTCGATGCCGCCGGCGTGCCAGATGATTTTGTGGCCGCGATAGGTCGAGATGAGAAAGCCCATGCCGTAGGAGGGTGCGCCGAGCGCCGCATATCTTGGCGTTTCATCGAGGGCCACGCGCGGCGTCTGCATGGCTTTGGCCCCCGCTTCGCTAAAAAGTAGTGCGCCGGCATGGCGCCCGTGTTGCATGTGAAAGGCGAGATAGGCCGTCATATCGGCGACGCTGGAGTTGATCGCGCCGGCCGGCGCAATGGCGGCCATGTCATAGAAGGGAATGCGGTGAACTTGGCCGCCGCTGAGTTCGTAGGGCTTGGCGCGCTTTGGCTCGCCCTCTGCCGCCGCGAAATCCGTCCGCGCCATGCCAAGCTGGGTGAGCAGGCGGAGCCGAATATATTCCTGCCAGCTTTCACCGCTCAGCACCTCAATGACACGCCCGTTGGCGGCAAACATCAAATTGTTATATTGCCAGCCTGAGCGGAACGGCGCGCCCGGTTCGAGGTGACGCAGGCCAGCAAAGAGCTGATCCGCATCGAGGCCGCTGCCGTACCACAGCATATCGTGGCGCGCCATGCCGGTACGGTGGGTGACCATGTCGCGCGGGGTCGTGTGCGCCGTGGCGACCGGGTCGGCGAGAGCGAATTCAGGCAAGATATTCCGCACCGGGCTGTCCCAATCGAGGCGGCCTTCATCGAAGAGCGTGACGAGGCCGGCGACGGTAAAGGATTTCGTAATCGAGCCGATGGCAAACACGGTGTCGGGCGTTGCGACACTGCCTTGTTCCACATCGCCGTAGCCGTAGCCGGCGCAGTAGAGCGTCTTGCCGTCCCGGACGATGCCCAGCGCGAGGCCCGGTACGTGCCAATCGGCCAAAACATCGCGGGCAAATTCATCGAAGCCGGCCAGCGCTTTTGGCGCCGGTCCGCCTCGGCAGGCGGCGTGCGCCGCGCCGGGCAGGGCGGCGAACAGAACCAGGAGCAGGACAGCAAGGTAACGTAGAGCGGGCATCCTGCCGGTCAGCCCTTGAACTTCGAGGAATAGCGCGGCGCCACTTCGCGCGCGAAACGGCGCATCCAGTCATGCCGTTTGGCGCGCGGGATGCCGGTGGTGGCGATATGGAGGAAAAAATTGCCGAAGCCGGCGTCCATATAGCGTTCGAGCTGGCGGCACACGGTCTCGGGCGAGCCGACCAGTTGAAATTGTGACCAGCGCGGCATGAATTCCGGATTGCACTTCGTCACCATGCTGTTGAAAACATGGCTCCACGCTTTGTAGGACTATAAATTCTTGAAGTGGTCCTTGTCGCCTTCGTAATGATCGACCTGCTGCTGCATGAAAGGCGGAATATAGGTTTTGGCGTCTTCCACCGCCGCCTCGTCGCTGTCGGCGATGATGCAGTGGACCATCAGCGGGATCGGTTTGGCGGTGTTGACACCATGCGCCGCAGCGCGCTCATGCCAGCGCGCGATCACCTCATGCTGCTTTTCGAAATTGACGATGGTGGTGCAGATCGGCGTCAGGCCCATATCGGCCATGATCTCGGCGCTCTCCGGGCTGGCCCCAAGCGCACCGTAAAAATGGATCTTGCCGCTGTCGCTGCGCGGGCGAATCTCGATTTCCTTCGGCACCTGAAGATGCGCACCCTGATAGGTAAAGCGTCCGCCGGCCAGGGCTTTGGTTAGCACTTCGTAGCATTCGCGGAAGCGTTCCCGGCTCGTATCCATATCGATGCCGAAGGCGTCATATTCCATTTTGGCGGTGCCGCGCCCGAGGCCGAGATGGAGCGGCTGTTCGGTCAATTCGTTGAGCTGGGCGATTTCCTCGGCGAGGCGCAGCGGCTCATACCATGGCGTCACCAGCACGCAGGTGCCGAGCGCGAGACCGGGAAAGCGCGCGGCGATAAAATGCAGGAAGGAGAGCGGGTTCGGCGTCGGGTAATAGTCCGAGAAATGATGCTCGATCATCCATGCCGTGCCATAGCCCAATTCCTGGCCAAGCGCGCAATCGGCGAGAATTTCGTCATAGGTTTGGCCATCGCTGAGGCTGGTTTCACCGGTCGGTGCGGCGACAAAGCCGAATTCGATATCCTGGCGCGCGCTCATCCCGTTGTCTCCAATATATAATTATCGGCCGGTGCGTTGCGCCAGGCCTTCCAAACCTTCCCGGCTGACCTTGAGATGGGCCGCCATGGCGCGCTCCGCCGCCGCGCCGTCGCCGGCTTCGAGAGCGGCATAAATGGCTTCGTGATATTCGTTGGATTTGACCGCCAGACGGCGGAACACGGCGCCGACAGGGGAATACATGGCGGCGCGCGCCTCTTCGATGGCGGCCAGTAGATAGGGGTTGTGCGCGGCCCGGGCGATGCGCAAGTGAAACTCGGAATCGACCGCCATGAACTGGCTGACAGCGGCCAGCGCCTGGCCGTCGTCCGCGGCCTGGCCGAGTTCCGACAATTCGCCCATGCGCTGCAACAGGCCGGCAAGCTCGGCCAGGTCATTCCCGTCGCGCCGCGCCGAAGCGAGGCGCGCGGCGGCGCATTCGATGGCAAGGCGATAATCATAGATCGCTGCGATGGCCTCCAACCTGTCGCTGTGCGATTTGCGCAGGGCGCCGGGCGAGGTCTTTTGTTCGAGCACGCTCAGGCCGCCAGCCGCACCGCGCTTGCTGCGCACCAGCCCTTCGCCCTCCAGCACTTTGACCGCTTCGCGCACGGTGGTGCGCGAGACGCCGAGCTGCTTGGCGAGCTCGCGTTCCGGCGGCAATTTATCGCCGGCGAGGAAGCGGCCCAAATGAATCGCCCGGCGCAATTGCTCGACCACCAGCTCGCAGGCCGAGGTCGGGCGCACCGGATCGATTAGGGCGGAAGCATCGCTCACGGATTTCCCTCGCATAATTCCAATGGTCTAAATATCATACCTTAAGCGATACCGCTATTCGGGAGCAAAGCATGGCCGGAAAACCAAGCGAAGCAGCTGTGGCATTCGATGCCGACCTCGGGCATATCGCGCCGACAGGTGCGATAGTCGAGCAGGGCCAATCGAGCTATCGCCGCGCCGCTGATGCCTTGGCCGCCGGGCGCTTCGAGGATGCCGCACAGCTCGGCCGCTATACGGTCGAAGAGGCGCGCGAAGGGCACGAGCTCTATACCGCGTGGCGCGATCAAACCCGGCGTTACCTGCTGCGCGAGGGCGTGGCGGAGGAGACCGTCGCGGCGGAACAGGCGCGCCTTGCCGGGCTATTGCGTATGCCCGATGGCACGCCATTCGACGCCGATCGGCGCTGGGCCGAGTTCAAGGAGTTGATCGATGATTTCGTTTTTTCCTGTGGTGCCGGCGACGGTACGCGCGCCGGCGAACAGCTTGAGGCGGCGCGCCTGTCGTGGCGCGATACGCATGACCGTGCCTGCGATTGGGTCTATGGCCTGCAGGATGCTGTGGTGCGCCATCTCGGCGAGGCGTGCATCGGCCCGCTCTGGGACGAGCTGATGGCGCCGATGTATGAGACCTATGACCGCTATGACACCGACCATACGCCATGGTCCGATTCCATCCGCCGCCTGGTGCTGGTCGCGGCTGAATCCTTGCGCGGTCATCTCAGCGGTCCCGGGCGCATGGGCGATATCGAAATCAAAGAAGAGCCCGAGCGCTGGGTGCTGCGCTTCGATCCGTGCGGCTCGGGCGGCCGCACCTACCGCGAAGATGGCACGGAAGGCTATACGCCGCGCATGGCGCCACCCTATGAATTTGCCGTCACCGAAGAGGCGCATGATTGGGCGTGGAACAAGAAGGGCGTTTGCGTCTATTGCGTCCATTGCTGCCAGCTCAATCAGCGCATGCCGATCGACCGCTTCGGCTATCCGACGCGGGTGGTCGAGCCGCCGGTCTGGCCCGAGGCGCGGGACGGCGGCAAATGCGTCTGGAGCGTTTACAAAGACCCGTCCCTGGTGCCGGAAGACGCCTACCGGCAAGTCGGCGCGAAAAAACCCTGACATGGAGCCCGCCAAGCCAAGCGAATTCAGCGGGCGCGGCGGCCTCGTTGCCGGCGCCGGCGGCGGCATGGGCCTCGCCATCGCCAACAGCCTGATCGAAGCCGGCGCCCATATCGTGCTCGCCGATATCAAGCCCGAGCCCGGCAACATCGCCGCTGGTCCGGGCCGCGCGGTTTATCTGCAAGGCGATTTGAGCCATGAGGAATTTTCCCGCCGGGCCGTCAACCGGGCGCAAGAGCATGCCGGGCGCTTCGATTTCCTCGTCAATACCGCCGGCGTGTGGTGGGGCGAGGAGGATGTCTCCCTGGTCGATATCGACCTTGGCGTCTGGGACCGGGTGTTTGAGAATAATTTGGATACGATGATGCTGACGGCGCGCCATGCGGTGCCGTTGATGCGAAAAAACGGCGGCGGCGCGATGCTGCTGTTTTCCTCGATCCAGGCGCTGCGCGGCGATCCCTTGGCGCAGGATGCTTACGGTGCCTCGAAGGGTGCGATCCGCGCGCTTACCAAATCCTTCGCCATTCAATTCGCCGGCGACAATATCCGCTGCAACACCATCGTGCCGGGCTATGTCTGGACCGGCATGATGCAGCGCCTCGAGGGCAAGCCGGAGCGCCGCCAGGCGATGCAGGATATCATCCCGCTCAAGCGCTTCGGCACGGTCGCCGATATCGCCGGGCCGTGCCTCTTTCTGCTCTCCGATGCCGCGTCTTTCATCACCGGCACCGAACTGATCATCGATGGCGGCACCACCGCCTTACCTTAAGCCACGTTGAAATCGGCCATGCGCACCGGCAGGCGCTTGGCGCCCCAGCCGCCGGGTGCCGTTTCGAACACGCCGGCACACGGCGTGCCGCATTGCCGGCAGGCGCCATTGTCGCTCAATCCCCAGCGCGTGAGATTGTAACGCTCGCGGCCAATCAGCAGGGCGCGGCAATTGTGGCAATAGGTGCTGGCCCGGCCGCGATCGCTGACATTGCCGACATAGGCGTGATGGACGCCGTTTTTGAGCGCCGTGCGGCGCGCCAGGTTGAGGGTTTCGTGCGGCGTGTTGGGTTTGTCCTTCATGCGGTAATCCGGGTGGAAGGCGGAGAAATGCATCGGCACGTCCGGCCCAAGATGCTCGACCACCCAGGCGCTCATCTCATCGAACTCGGCTTCTGAATCATTCTCGCCCGGAATGACCAATGTGGTGAGTTCGAACCAGGTGTCGGTCTCGGCTTTGAGATATTTGAGCGTTTCCAGCACATCCTTGAGGTGGCTCTTGGTGATATTCCAATAGAAAACCTCGGTAAACGCTTTCAAATCCACATTGGCCGCGTCCATATGGCGGCTCGGGCGAGATATAGCCCGCCGTGACCGCGACGGTGGCGATGCCGATCTCCTTGCAGGCTTGTGCGATGTCGATGGCGTATTCCATGAAAATGATGGGATCGTTATAGGTAAAGGCGACGCTCTTGCAGCCGAGCTTCCGCGCCACCTCGGCCACCAGTTCGGGCTTGGCGCCATCGGCCAGGGTGTCGATCTCGCGCGATTTGCTGATGTCCCAGTTCTGGCAGAATTTGCACGCCAGATTGCAGCCCGCCGTGCCGAACGAAAGCGTCGGCGTGCCCGGCAGGAAGTGGTTGAGCGGCTTCTTCTCGATCGGATCGACGCAATAGCCGCTCGAGCGGCCATAGGTGGTGAGCACCACTTCATCGCCGCGCCTGCCACGCACGAAACACAGGCCGCGCTGGCTTTCCTTGAGTTTGCATTCGCGCGGGCAGAGATCGCATTGCACGCGGCCATCGTCGAGGCCGTGCCAATATTACGTCGGCCAGGTTTCGGTATTTTCGTCTATGATCTCGTCACCGCTCATAAGGCACTTTTCCACTGCGCTGTGCTAGACTGCAAGCGTAGCAAACCAGCAGGGGTCTATCCATGGCAAGCGTGCGCCAGCCGGCGGTTGCCGGCACATTCTATTCCGCCGATAGGGCCGAATTGGAAAATTCGGTGATGGCGCATCTCGATTCGCCGCTCGCCTGGGACATCGACGCCAAGGCGCTGGTGGTGCCCCATGCCGGCCATGTCTATTCCGGCGCCATCGCCGGCTCGGCCTACGCCGCGGTGCGCCACCTGGCGGGTAAGATAGAGCGCGTTGTGCTGCTCGGCCCGGCGCACCGCGTGGCGTTCAAGGGCATTGCCGTGCCGAGCGCCGATGCCCATGCCACACCGCTTGGTGACATAGCGGTCGATTGGCCGGGCGTGTCGGAGGCGTTGGCCTTGCCCCAGGTCCAGCTCAGCGATGCCGCGTTCGAGGGCGAGCATTCGCTCGAAGTGCATCTGCCGTTCCTGCAGCGCACGCTTGGCGATTTCAAACTGGTACCGCTCTTGGTCGGTGACGCTAAGCCGGAAGGGGTTGAGCAGGTCTTGCGCAAACTGTGGGGCGGGCCGGAAACGCTGATCGTAATCAGCACCGACCTCAGCCATTTCCACGATTACGACGCGGCGCAAAAACTCGACAACAGCGCGTCGCGCGCCATCGAGACCTTCAATGTAGAGGGTTTGAATGGCGAGCTCGCCTGCGGTTTCCGCCCGCTCTCCGGCCTGCTCCGCGCCGCCCAGCGGCTCGATCTCCGCCCGACGACGCTCGATGTGCGCAATTCCGGCGATACGGCGGGCGATAAAAGCCGGGTCGTCGGCTACGGCTCCTATGCCTTCGAATATTCCGGCTCGGCGCGCATGCCGGAGAAATTCCGCGATCCCTTGCTCGATATCGCCCAGCAATCGATCCGCCACGGCATCCAGAACGGCAATTGCCCCAATGTGGAAGTGCTGAGCTTTCCCCACCCGATGCGCACATTGCGCCGCACCTTTGTCAGCGTCCATACGGGCGGCCAGTTGCGCGGCTGCGTCGGCTCGCTCGCCGCCAATAATCCGCTCATTGCCGATGTGGTGCAGAACGCCTACCGCGCCGCCTTCGAAGACAAGCGCTTCAAGCCGCTTACTGAGGAAGATCTCACCGAGACCGATATCAGCGTCTCGGTCCTGAGCACGCCGAGGGCGATGAATTTCCGCGACGAGGCCGATCTGGTGGCGCAAATTCAGCCCGATACGGATGGGCTGATTTTACAGGACGGCCAGAAGCGCGGCATTTTTCTGCCCGTGGTGTGGGAACAGATCGCCACGCCGCGCGATTTTCTCCGCCACCTCAAAAACAAGGCGGGCTTGCCGCTCGACCATTGGTCGGACGGTCTCAAGGTGTGGCGCTATACCACCGAATCCTTCGGCGCCAAGTTCGGCCCGGCGCCGGATGCTGCCCAGCCGAACTAGCGGCTGGCGATCACGGAAATCTCGGGCTGTTCCCCGGCCGGGTTCCAGATCCAAACAGGGCCAAAACCGCGTTTCCAGCTTCCCAAAGCGGTATCGACTTCCGCCTGGATTTCACTGTTCGGCGCCGGCGCATCGTCCTTTGCCGCGACAATGTGCAACCGCGAGGGATCGTCGATGCTTTCCAGAAATCCGAGCCGAAGCCCGTTATCCGCATCAGCGAGTGCCGGAATGGTGAAGAAGGGAGCAGACAAGACCGCGCTCAAGGCGAGCGCAATGGTGGCGTAAAGAGGAATGAAACTGATAGGCATACCTTGCCTCCATGGCTGAGCTACTTGCTCTCACGATGATTCCCCGCCTTCCATCGTAACCTGCGAATATTACCGCTGATTCATTGCGGATTATTTAAATGTTATGCTTAACGGACGGTAGGATTTCGAGCGGCTGTGCCGTATCGCGCACGGTTTCCAGCGCCTCGGCAATGCGTTTGGCCCAAAATTCCGCGCCCTCGGGCGTATCGATCAAATCCTGGCGTATTTCGATCTCGATATGCGGCAGGCCGCGCCTTTGGCCATGTTCGGGGATCGAATAATCCGATGGCCCGTCAATGGCATAGGGCTCGTTTTCGCCGATGCAAATGCCCGGCACGAGCTTGCTGAATACGCTTTTTAGCGGCGCCACCAGGCGCCGGTCATGCTCGAACAGGAGGCCGATCTGCCACGGCCGTGGTTTGCCGTCCGACATTTTCGGGGTGAAGCTGTGCACGGCGACGAATATCGGAATTTCGCCGGCGGCGATGAGGCGGTCGAGGGCGCCCGAGATTTGGTTGTGATAGGGCCAGTAGCAGGCTTCCGCCCGTGCCGCTGCTTCTTGCGGAGAAACAGCCTGATTGGCCGGTATCTGCGTATGGTCGCTCACGCTCGGGATGGAAGTGGGCGAGGTGAGCGGGCGGTTGCAATCGATCACCAGGCGCGAATAGCCGGAGAAATAGGCCGGCGCATCGAGCGCCGCCGCCAGATGTTTCGTCACCTCGGCAGCGCCGATATCCCAGGCGATATGGCGGCCAAGATCGTCCGCTGCCAAACCGAGCCCGTCCATATGGCGTGGCACGGCGGCGCTGGCATGGTCGCAGGTGAGGATAAAGCGTGGCCGGCCGCCCGGGTTAAGGCGGGTGAAAGGCGGCGGATCGTCGCTATCCAGCAATGTGGGATCGAAACGGGGTGACAAGCGCATGGCGCTCATCATGCATGAAGCAGCTTTCGGGTCCAGACAGGAAGCGCCGGCTGGTCTATGATCCGGGCGGAAGAGATTGGGAGAGCCATCATGAGCCATTCAAGTGCCGGCCTGACGCGTGACGTGCCGCTGGAGCCGGGGCGCGCCGCGCTTCTCATTGTCGATGTGCAGAATTATTGCTGCGACCGCGCCGGCAGCGCGGTCAAGGATATGGCCGAGGCCGATTTCCAGTCCGAGTATGGCGAATATTTCGAGCGCCTCGAGAATGAAGCCGTGCCCAACATGCAACGCCTGATCACTGCCTGCCGCGAGACCGGCGTCGAAGTGATCTATACGGTGATCGAGGCTCTCACCCGCGATGGGCGCGACCGTGGCCTCGATTACAAAATCACTGGTTTCAATGTGCCGCGCGGCTCACGCGACGGCAAAGTGATTGACGCCATTGCGCCGGGCGAGGATGAAATTGTGCTGCCGAAGTCTTCCTCCAGCGTGTTCAATTCTACGACAATCGAGTATGTGCTGCGCAATCTCGGCGTCGAACGGCTCGCCATCTGCGGCGTCTATACGGAGCAATGCGTCGAATCGGCGGTGCGCGATGCTTGCGACCGGGGTTTTCTCGTTACCCTGGTGCCCGATGCCTGCGCCACCACCTCGAAGGCGGCACACGATAATTCCCTCAAGGCGATCAAGGGCTATTGCCGGCAAATCGACACGGCGGAACTCGTCAAAGAGCTGGCGGTTTACCGCCGGCGCCGGGCGAGCTGACATGGGCGCGAACTCTCCCGTCATCAATCTCGGCGATGTAACGTTGGAGCAGGCCGGCCCGTTCGGCGAGGCGGGCAGTTTCGAGGCCAAAACCGGGGCGGTTGGCCACGCCGTCGGTGCCGAAAAACTGGGCAGCAAGCTGGTCGTCGTGCCGCCCGGCAAACGCGCCTGGCCGTTTCACCTGCACCACGCCAATGAGGAGATGTTCATTATCCTGTCGGGAACCGGAACGCTGCGCTATGGCGCGGACCGCTTTCCCTTGCGCGCAAATGATGTGATCGCCGCCCCGCCGGGCAGCGGCAAGGCGCATCAAATCATCAATGATTCGGATGGCGAGCTGCGTTATCTCGCGATCAGCACCATGGAACATCCGGAAGTGGCGGAATATCCCGATTCAGACAAGATCGGCGTTGTCGCGGGATCGCCGCCCGGGCGGCGGCCTTATGATCTGTTTTATTTCACCCGGCGCCAATCCGGCGTCGATTATTGGGACGGCGAATCCTGAAGCTGCGCGGCGTGGCGCTCATAGGCCAGCTTGGCTGCGGCTAAATCCTCAAGCGCGGCACCGACGGATTTGAACAGGGTAATTTCCGCCTCATCGCCGCGTCCCGTCGCCTCGCCGCTGGTCAAGGCATTCATATCGGCCTGGATATCGGCTTCGGTTATCGCTCCGGATTTTATCGCCAACAAAATATCGCCGCCCTCGGCCAGCGCGCCGCCCTTTGTGTCGACATAAATACGTGCCCGCGCCATGGCCTGATCGTCGGTCTCGCGCATATCGGCGCGGAAGGCGCCGACCAGATCGAGATGTACGCCGGGCTGAAGCCACGCACCCTGAATGAGCGGCGCGTTGGATAGCGTGGCGCAGCTGACGATATCCGCCCAGGCGGTGGATGCTTCCAAGTCATCCGTAGCCGCGACGCTGAGATCGGGGGCGTTGAGCCTTGCCGCCAGCGCGTCCGCGTGGGCTCTCGTCCGTGACCAGATACGCACCTCGCGGATCGGACGGACCGACGCATGGGCCGGGATCAGGTGCGGCGCGAGGCTGCCGGAGCCGACCATCAGCAGGCGCTCCGCATTTTGCCGCGAGAGATAGTCCGAGGCCAGCGCCGAGGCGGCGGCGGTGCGCCAGCGCGTGAGCACCGTGCCTTCAATCAATGCCAATGGTTCGCCGCTCGACGCTTCCATCAGATAATATTGCCCGAGCACGGACGGCAGACTGCGCGCGGCGTTATCGCCGAATATCGTGACCGTCTTCACACCCATCATGCCACCCGTCTGCCAGGCCGGCATGATGAGCAGCGTGCCGGAAGCGCCGCCGGGAACCTCCACGGTGTGATGATGGCGGGTCGGGCTTTCGCAGCCTAAGCGGAACATCTCGCGTAGCGCTTCGATCAGCGCCGGGAAATCGAGCAATTCTTCGAGCGCCTCGGCACCGATTATTTGCATCAGCTGCTATCCCGCGCGGTAGCCGTAACCCTTGCTGGCGTGCTCCGGCGTGACATAGCCCTCGGCCAGATCGTTCTCGATTGCCGCGCGGTCGCGCTTGGCCGCTTCGCCATAGCCGCCGCCACCGGCGGTGCGGATACGGATGCGGTCGCCCTGATGGACGGTGATGTTGGACCATTTGCTGGTCGAGGGCTTGTTGAAGGCCTCGGTCATGGTCTGCCATTCACTGCCGCCCGATGCCATGAACACCGTTGTCCCGGTGCCGCCATGGCTGCCGCCATTGAGCCCCCAGGCGCTATGATGGTGGCGGTCGGAGAGCTGGCTGATGATCATATCGGGATTGTCGCAGCGCAGCGTGCGCGTGGTGGCGAGGCCGCCGCGGTGCTGGCCAGGCCCGCCCGAATCCGGCACCAGCCCGAAATATTCGGTGAACCAGGGATAGCGCGTTTCGAACACCTCGACCGGGATCACCCGGCAATTGCCGTTGATCGAATCAGTGGCGTCGTTGCCGTCGGCATAGGGCCTGCCGCCCCAGCCCGAGAGTTCGATATCGTAGCAGGCGAAATATTCGTCGAATTCGTGGTCCTGGCCGCCGAAGACGAAATTGGTGTGCGAGCCACCTTCCGCCGCCATGGCGCGCGCCGGGATGCCGGGCGCAAGCGCACCCATAACGGTGCCGGCGATGCGCGGATGGGTCTCGGTATTGCCGCCCACTTCGGGTGCCGGATAGTCGACATTGGTCACCATGTTGGGCGGCGAGAGAACGCGAATGGGGCGGAAACAGCCGGAATTTTTCGGGATCGTCTCATCCGTCATATGCAGGATGGCGTTGTAGGTCGCCGACCAAGTGACGCCGAGGGTGGCGTTGATCGGGCCTTTCATCTGGCCCGAGGAATCGCGGAAATCGACGACGATCTCATCGCCCTGCACGAAAGCGGCGACATTGATCGCGGCGCGCTCATTGCTGAGCCCGTCATTGTCCATATAGTCCTCGAAATCGTAGCGCCCGTCCGGCACCTGG
>CAYSDJ010000041.1:0-34034 GCA_964429775.1 uncultured Rhizobiaceae bacterium | reverse complement strand
TATCTGAATCGCCCACCACCGTCGACATGATCCAATCCGGCTCCTGCTGGCGAACTTTATTGAACACCGGAGAAAATTCGGAACCGCCGAGCGGAATATAGTCCTCGCCAACGACTTCGCCACCGGCGCGTTCTAGCCAAACTTTCACATTCTTGTTGGATTCCTTCGGCCAAATGTAGTTCGAGCCCACCAGATAAACCTTGGGGCCGAAATTCTCGACCATGTATGGGACCAAATCAAAGGAATGCTGGTTGGCGAGCGGGCCGGTGTTGATGATGTTCTGCATGCACTCGCGGCCTTCATAGCAGGTCGGGTAGTAATACAGATGGTTCCACTTCATGAAGATCGGCATCACCGCGCGGCGGCTGGCAGAGGTATAGCTGCCATGAATACTCACGCAACGATCGCGCAGAATAAGCTGGGTCGCCTTCTCCGAATAAACCTTGATGTCCGATTTGGCGTCGACAACGACAGGCTCAATTGTTTTGCCCGCGATACCGCCCCGGCCATTGAGAATATCGACAGCAAACAGTGACACCTGCGTCGAATCGTTCTCGACCACGCTTAGATTGCCGGTCTGCGACCAAAGCATGCCAACTTTGATATTGCCATCCTTGGTAATCCACGGCTTGGCACCCCAAGCCTGACCAAAATCCTTCATGTAGATTTGTGGAAATCCAGCAGCGACACCGGCGGCCGCAGCCACGGTTCCGGTTACGAAATTTCGCCGACTAATTTTCATTGAGTGAGCCTCCCATTTGAGTTTGATAACTTCCCGTTGACCAAAATCGTCAGAAATTGGTGTGCTGAACGACACTTTAGCGGCATGCACTCCCCAGCACCAATTAAAATAGTTTCCTGCCAGTCACATATTTGTCAAGTGGCTGTCCTGGTTTCGGCAAAGACGTCCGGACATTTCCGTCAGTAGATTAGCCTGTTGGATATGCATCAAAGGCAATGCCGATACGCTCCTCCGTTCCTTCGAATGGGATAGTGCCATGGAAAAAATAGGACGGAAAAAATAGCGCCAACCCTTCCTGCGGCTGGCGTGCGGTTAAATCAGTGAGAGAATCGGCTGGCAACGGATAGTCGGGCCGGCCGAATTCGAGCCAACCGGCATGCTTCCGATCCGCGCTGTTGACCACTTCTGGCACCCGCACATAATAGCAACCGCTGAGCCACGCCGATTCGTGGATGTGCGCCGGGTGATGGCCGCCCGCTTTCAATATCGAAGCGATCAAGGTCAATCGGTACGATTTCGGGATACGCCCGAGAAGTGGATGGCCGGGTTCTGCGACAAGAGAGTCGCGATAATTGTCGATAGCTGTGCGAAGCGCGCGCTCAAAAATCTTAATTATCTGGTTCGGCTGCAGCAGCAGGTCGCCGCTCACCGCGCCGCCGCGCGTCACTCTGTTGAAGGGTTCCCACACCAACGAAGGGTGATCGCGCACCGCCCCGGCGAGCGCGTCATTAAATTGTCCGAGATTGTCATAGCGCGATGGCACGGTGATTTCCGCCAAGTGAAAGAGGCGGTCATATTCATAGAGATTGCGCGCCTCATCCCGCCTGCCCAGTGCCTGTAGCGCCATCGCTTTATAGGCGAACGCATGTTGGCATTGGGGATCGATTTCAAGACAAACGGCACAAGCTTCAAGTGCTTGCGTCGCATCCCCTTGCGCCAGGTAGGCCGAGGCCAAACGGTATGTCGCCTCACGGTGCTGTGGGTCGAGCGAAATTGCCGTGCGGTAGGATTTGATTGCCGCGTCCAAAGCGCCTTTCTCCTGATGCGCATTGCCCAAATTGGCGTGCGCCCCGGCATAATTCGGCCGAATGTTGAGCGCGTGTTCGAAATGCGTCACGGCGGCGTCGAATTCGCGCTTCTCCAACAAGACGATCCCCAAACTATTGCGGGCTTCAGCGTAATCCGGGGCGATTGCAACGACCTCTGTCAACAGTGCCAGAGAATCATCGAAACGGCCCTGCTGGTACATGACCACGCCCTGAAAATGGAGCGCGTCGGGATGCTCGGGATGGGACTTCAATACGCGGCCAAAAGATTTTTCGGCTCGCTTCAACTGGCCTGCCTGCAATTGCTCCATGGCTTGGTGCAACAACGCATCAGGGTTGCCGCCGCCGCCACTACGCGCCAATTTGCTTTGCCGCCGCCGCTCAGCCCTGTTCATGCGCCTGCTCTCCATGAAATGGCGGATAATATGCCGGTTTGCTGGTCACCCTGGATGGCTCAGCGACACTATCGTAAGCCCCTAACAACAAGCGTGACAATCACTCGCCTGTGAAAGCTCTTGATTTGCCCCGCTTTGATAAGAGTTTAGACTCCCCGCATCGGCAAAAATCCTGGATAGAACCCGGCAATGAATATCTCTCGGATTTCTCTCGGGATCGGTAAATATACATTATATGCCTTGGGCGCAGTGCTGGCGCTTGCCATGCTCGTTGCCGCGGCACTCACCGCAAGGCTGGCGGCAGGCCCGGTGTCGGTCGCCTTTTTGGGCCCGGAATTGCGCGAAGACCTGGGTGCCCGCCTCTATTACGCCTATGACGTGAAATTCGATGACCTTGAGCTGCGCTGGAGCGATGGCCATGGCAATCTTGGTTTGGCGATGGTCGGTGTGCGTGTCGCGGATTACAGCCTGCAGGATATCGCCACCGTGCCCGAGATTGTCGCCGGCCTGAACCCCGGCCAGATGATCGGCGGCGATATGAAACCGACGGCGATTACGGTGGTGAGACCCAAAATCCGCTGGATAAAGACGGCGGGCGGCGCCATCAAATTCGATATCGGCGCCAAAAAGCCCGGCGATTCCGGCAAGATTTTGGAAGACTTTTTAATCACCCTGGCGTCGGCGCCGGACCCCGAGAAAGCAGCGCAACAAACCTTGCCCGATATGCGGATTGTCGATGCCGACATCAAAATCGGCAACGAAGTGGAAAATTCGACAATTCATATTTCCGATGCCGATATCCTGATCGCACCGCACGCGCAAGGTGTTCAGAGCGTCTTCGACCTTGCCGTTGAAACCGGCGCCGAGCCGGTCAATATCTCAGCCGAGGGTCTGTACCGGACGAAGGATCAACAGATAGAGCTGGCGGTGAATTTTGCCGACCTCGCACTGAATGGCCTTGATGCCATGTTGCCCAGCTCAATACCCGCCGCCCTGTTGAGTGAATCCCTAACGGGTAATGTTGAGCTTGATATGGACAAGTTCTTTTCCGTTAAGTCAGCGAATTTCGATCTCAACGGCGAAACGCTCAGCCTCGCCGGCGAGGCAAGCATGGAAGCAAAAATCGTGTCACTGAATGTTCATGGCAGTCTGGCCGAATCCTCGCTCGTCGCTCTCGGCAATGATTGGCCGTCCGGTCTCGGCCCCAAGTTTGACAATTGGCTCACCAGCGATGCCCATGTCACTAACCAAGGCGGCAGCCAGATCGACCTTGCGCTCAAGGGTTCGGTCCACCGCTTCGATCAGACTTTGGCGTTTTCAGGTACGATCGGACAGCCCAAAACGCCATTTACCGTCTCGGGCCTTAGCAACAACCCGGTGATCGATATACCGGCAGAATTATGAGGGGATCGCTGGGACTGGTGAGGCAGGTAGCGCCGTATTAACGTGCGGTCAATCCGACATTGACGAATGGCGAATCGAGCACGGATCCCAAAACAATCATCAAAATCACGAACACCCAAAACACATTATCGGCAATGAGCTGCAGGATATATTTGGCTTGATGCGGCATGGTGTGCGTGGCCCGCTATTTTGTTTATCTGACGCTAAGTGCCATATTGTTAGCATTGATGAGAAATTCCGACAACGCCTTTCAAAATCGCAGTAATTGATCCCCGCATGAATCTGAGCACGTTCAAACAATCGCTCGAGCACGATGAGCCACCGGCAAATATAGACGACCTCGCCATTCAAGCTCTGTGGTTCGCTGCCAAGGGAAACTGGACGCGGGCGCACGAGCTTGCTCAGGCGCAGAATGATGCGACCGGCGCCTGGGTACATGCTTATTTACACCGCGTCGAAGGCGATATCTCAAACGCCCACTATTGGTACCGCCGCGCCAGCCGGCAGCCGCATAACGGCAGTCTCGCCGAGGAATGGGATGAAATTACCGCCGACCTGATTTGATGCGCATCAATAATCCCGCCACTGATTTCTTGTATCAAGAATGAGAACCCGCGACTGGGGAAGGTAGAATGAATTTACCGCCCGTTGGCCATAATACGGCCGACCTGACGATTAAAACCGAGCTTAAGTTATTCAATTCCCTGGCAACGCATTCGGATGCGCCGTTGGAGGCGCAAACAATTGTTTTGCCCGCAGGAAGCACCTTGGGCGACCTGCTGCGCCAAATTGAATTACCGCCACCCCGCGTCTTCATCGCCTACGTCAATGGACGCGATATCACGCCCCGCTTGGACGGTAGCATCGAAACCGAACACCCCTTGCAGGACGGCGACGTGGTGGCGCTCTCGGGTCCGGTTCCCTATAGCTGGGGCTACGGCTCACCGATCGTTTGAGCGCACCCGGGCACCTTGTCGTCAGCTTTTGGGCGGCTGGATGAATTCGATGGTAATCCCGTCCGCATCCCGCGTGTAGACCACCCGGCCGCCCTTGTTCGGCCCCCGGTCGAGATCCTGCGGCGGCCCAAGCGGCAAAACGCCGACCTTTTTGGATGCCGCAACAGCGGCGTCAATATCATCAACATCGAACGCCACATGGGCAAAGCCGGAATCGCACGGACGGGCTTCGACCTGACGCCGGCCACCCGGGCCATGATACTGAATCAATTCAAGCCGGTGACCCGGCGCCTGGATGTAGGCGACTTCAATATCGGCGCCGGGAATGGCCACCACGCGCTCGATGAAATCAGGATCGCGCGGCCCGCGGTTCAACAGATCAAAACCGAGCACATCGCAAAAAAAGCCAAGCGAGCGGTCCAAATCCGACACAGTAAAGCTGGTGTGGTTGGTCGCCGAAATGTTGAAGCCGGTCATTGTTCATTCTCCCGTTTTACTCGATTTCATTTTTGATTCTCGCCAGTTCATCATCTGCGGCGGGCGTACCCTGTGCCGCCGCCTTCTCCAACCACGTGATCGCCCGAATAACATCACGCGTCACACCAAAGCCGCGCGCATGGAGGCGGCCTAATTCATACTGTGCCTCAGCCAAGCCCCAATTCGCGGCGCTTTCAAGCCACCTTGCCGCTGTCGCGGCGTTTTGCACAACCCCAGCTTGGCCGCTCAAATAAGCTCTGCCGATCCAATATTGCGCCGAGGCGCGACTCCGGCTCAATTGCGAAATATTTGCCTCACTGGCCGGCAACGCGAAAGCTGAACGGGCGAGGCGCACGGTTTGGCGGTAGTTCCTGAGAGCGGCCGGCTCATCGACCGCACCACCCAGGCCCGTTGCCATCATCTCGGCCAGGGCGAAATGCGCCAGGATGTGGCCGCCCTCGCCCGCCCACTGGAAAGCCTGGCGCGCCGCGGCCGCATCTCGTTCGACACCGAGCCCGTCACGGCTAAGCACGCCGAGAGCATAGAACGCCGCGCCATCGCCTTCGCCGGCGAGATTTCGCAGGCTCTCCAACGCCGCCTTATGACCTTGCGCCGCCGCCGCCCGATACCAGTGCCGCGCTTGCGCCATGTCGCGCGCGGCACCGACGCCACCGCGATACATGGTGGCAAGGGTGAACTGCGCTTCGGCATAGCCCTGCAGAGCCTGATCGAGCAGGATGACGCGTCCTTCCGAGGTGCCGTTTTCGGCCACATTGCGCAGCCAATCGGTTGCGCCGGCACGCTGCTCCGACTGCTCCGCCGCCATTGCCGCGCCTGAGAGCGACAAAGCGAGGACGAAGGCGGAAATATTCCCCGCGCCTGAGCGCTTCACATATGGCAGCAGCCGTTTCAGCTGACTGCCTTCAGGCAGCGGCTTTGAAGCCGGCGAACATTTGTCCCCAGCCGAGAATTCGGGCGGGATCCGCGCCGGCTAGTTTCAACGCCGACCACAGTGACGCTGAAACGCTGTCAACCAACGGGATACCGGTCTCTTGCTCGATCGGCTCGGCCAACGGAGCGCCGCTGATATTGGTGCACATGGTCGTAATCGCCTGTGGCTTGCCGCCGGCCACTTCACGAATAAGCTCGCCCCAAATGTCGTCGGCGATCGCGGCATAGGCGAAACCGTCGTCCCGCCCGAGATGCGCTTCGCTCACACATTCGAAGCCGGCGGTCGAATATTTTGCGATAATTTCCTGCTGCACATCGTTCAGATAGGGCGTCACCAGGCCGAAGCGCGTGACGCCCGCCTCGCGAAACAGGCCCGTGACGGCTTGCGTAGCGCTGGTTACCGGAACACCGGCCGCGTCGCTGATCGCGGCACAAAGAGCGGCATCCTTCTCCACCCCGAGCCAGCCGCCAGAGGTGCCGTTCCAACAGATTGAATCGACTTTGGCGTCCATCAGCAGGCGCGCGGCCTCGATCATCGGCTCAGGCTCAAACTGCCCACCTGAATTTTCATCAAGAGAAATATGGGTGACGCTGACACGGCTGAAATGTGCGGTTACGTCCGGCAGGTCGCGCAACAATCTGTATGTCACCGGCTCCAGCACCGTGTTGAGCGAAGGCGTGATCATGCCCAAACGAGTTGCCATTTTGCCATCCCTTCCGTTTTCAGCCGAACCACTTCAAGAACATAGCAAATTTGTCCATGCCTTGGGAACGGAGGCGCTGTAAAATGCGCTTTTGACCTTGGCGGAGTCGATATGTCGCTCAACCTCACAACTTTCTCCATCACTGCGCGGGATGCCAAAGACGGCACCCTCGGCGTAGCCGTTTCAACGAAAGTTCCCGCCGTCGGTAGCCTGTGCCCTTTCATTCGCTTCGGCGCTGGCGCTGTGTCGACCCAGGCGTGGGTCAATCCGGGCCTCGGGCCGCTCATTCTGGACCGCCTGGAAGCCGGCGAAAGCGCCGAGGACGCGCTCAAGCAGGTTATGGCGGAAGAAACGGACGGCGAGCTGCGCCAGGTCGGCGTCGTCGATAGGAGAGGCGACTCGGCCGCTTTCACCGGGCGTGACACGGACGCCTGGGCAGGGCACCGGTCGGGCGCGAATTACAGCGTGCAAGGCAATATGCTGGTCGGCGAGGAAACTATCGCCGCAATGGAACAGGTTATTTGCGAGCGTTCGAGCCTTACACTCGGCGAACGCCTATTACTGGCGCTTGAAGCGGGACAGGCAGCGGGCGGTGATCGCCGCGGTCGCCAATCGGCAGCATTGATCGTACGCGGCGCTCATGTCTTCCCTCTGGTCGACCTCCGCGTTGACGAACATAGCGACCCGGTAAGCGAACTACGCCGCATTTACGAGGTCGCAAAAACTGAATTATTTCCGTTCATCAAAGCACTGCCGACAGACGAAAACCCACAGGGCGAATTTGCCGCGGTGAGAGCGGCAATGGCGCCCAAGGATTGAGTTGGCGCGCGCCACAGCAATGCGTTTAGCCACATTACTTTCAGGCCAATAATTTGGTTGAATTCAGAAAATCATATGAATACCAACAGTGTGAATAACTAATGCTTGAACATTAAAGCGAATTATCGGATGATTCCCATCTTGCAAAATTACTTGAGGGGCGCATTCGCATGAGCTCTCCAGACTCAGATTCTTCTTCCGATTACGGTTGGCGCGATTCGGAAACTAAATCCACTTCCCGCATGTCGTTAAAAAAGGCAATCATCTCTATAATTGTACTAGTTATTATTATGGGTTCGCCTTGGTGGTTGACCGCCATTCCACAATTTGGCTTCACCAACTAGCGCTAAACCGGGCATATTGAATTTGCCCAGAGCGAGCGATTAAACGCTCACATTTGCTTTCGTTTCAAATAGATAGGGTGGAATCTCGTATTCTGCCTGGGCCATTGATGTGGCTCAGGACAGGTACGGCGCGCCAAAAAAAACCGGGTTGCCGAAACATATCGACAACCCGGTTTACTTCTCTGCTTAGGCACTCTAGCCAACGCCGCGTGTAACGACACACACCGCGTGGAAAGACCTTGCCTAGGCTTTCCTTATTTCAACTTCACCTACACTCAGCTGGAAAGCATTTTACGCCGCCAGAAGAGCCAGATGACGATACCTAGGGCGATCAATCCGGCCAATCCGCCGTCACCCAGTTTATCTACAACTTGCACAATGTTGCCGACGATATCGCCAGGCAAGAAGTCTACTTGTCTTCCAAACAGTATCTGTAGAACGATACCGATCGCGATGAGCAACATGCCCACTTCGACAAGCTGTCCCATCCATTTTTTTACAGTATCCAGTACGTCAGGCATGCCCCTACTTCCCTCATAATTTCCAGGGTAATCGGGTATTAATCTAAATAAAGTGGACCCGATAAGGAATCGGACTACATATCGTTCGAATTGTAAACAATCTATCTGAAACAAAGATATTCAACTTAAAGAAATCTTATTTTGCCGCCAAAACTTGGTTGGCCGTTTCGCCCCCAAATTTATCCGGTAAAAATAAATTAACCAAATTATATCAATAGATTACGTTTAGCTAACCAGCGTATCCCAATTCTAATGTATACGCTGTTTCTGGCATTTGTCCGCAATATTGCTGGCAATACGGATCAAACTCCAACGCTTCGCGGAAAATTCATTATTGGGCGTAGATTAGCTTTTTTCGATTCGCAAGCGCGCGACGAATTATCAGCTTTTTCGCACACAAATGGGCAAATTCTGGCGGCCGGAAGTCTATTTTTCGGGCGGCGGAACCGCGCCGGTGCGCTCCGTGATGAGGCCGTAATGCTCGATCCGGCGGTGGGCGTCAAAATTAAATATCGTCTCGCGGATATATTTTCCGCGGTCGAGATCGCACTCGGCAACAATGACTTCGTCCCCTTCGGTCATCGCCTGGACGACCATTTCTCCGGTCGGCGATATGATGCAGCTGCCGCCCATATGATGCACACCCTCTTCCATTCCGGCCTTGGCGCTGGCCAGCACCCAGGCGCCATTTTGGTAAGCGCCGGCCTGCATGGAGAGATGATTGTGGAACATACCCAAATGCGGTGATTCCGTCTCCTGAAACGGGTTGGTGGTTGGTGTATTGTAGCCGAGCATCACCATTTCAACGCCCTGAAGGCCAAGCACCCGGTAGGTTTCCGGCCAACGCCGGTCGTTACAGATGCACATGCCCATGACGCCATCCATCGAGCGAAACGCCGGAAAACCCAAATCGCCAACTTCGAAATAGCGCTTTTCCAGGTGTTGATGCGGCTGGTTAGGCTGCGGCTCGGCGTGGCCAGGCAGGTGGACTTTCCGGTATTTGCCGGAAATTTCGCCATTTTGGTCGACCAGGATGGCGGTATTGAAATAGTGCGTAACACCGTCATCGCCGGTTAGTTTTTCGGCGTATCCGAGGTGAAATCCGACGCCCAATTCCTTGCCCACCTCAAACAGCGGCTGGGTCTCGTTTGACGGCATTTCGGTCTCGAAAAAGCTATCGATTTCGTCCTGGCCATCCAAAACCCAGCGCGGAAAAAACGTGGTGAGGGCGAGTTCAGGGAAGACAACAAGTTCAGCGCCACGCGCATGCGCGTGGCGCATCATGGTGATTAACCGGTCGATGACCTGAACGCGGCTCTCATCGCGGGCAACAGGGCCCATTTGCGCCACAGCGGCTGTCAGGACTCTGGGCATGTGCATTCCCCCATATATTTTTGTTTTCTTAATCTAGGGCCATGCTAACGGATGAATCCCGTTTGGAGCAACTTGGCGGAACGCTATTTGGGCTTTTGCAGCAAAAGACGGAATGCGCCGCCGGTTTCAGCCTGATTCTCCCGCATATATCCTTCATACATGGACAAATTTTGCAGCAGAGAGTCGCCCGGACAGCTGGCGCCGTATCCGGCACGCAGATCCGCTGAGGCAAACTGTCCAATAAGTCTCAATTCAGCCCCGGAAATGGCGCTCAAAAGGTCTTCGGCGCTCGAGCCCCCCCGCTCCGCCACGGCAAGCAGCCTGAGACAATTGCTCAAATCGTAAAAATCATCCTGCCGGCACAGATATTGGCAGGCTTCATTTATCGCGTGGCAAATGTCGCGCCGCGCAATTTGCAGACTGCCCGCCGCCTGTCGCGCGCCAAACTCAAACGCCGAAGCCAATTTCTCCGCATGATCCTTGCCGGCAACGTCCAATCGCAGCAAACCGCCCGGCACAAGAAGCGCCGCCAGCTCAGAGATCAATTCAGGCGGCAGACGGCGCGCATCAATGAAATGAAAGCGTTGTTGGCGATCCCGCGCCGCCACTACCTCGCCAACGGCGAATTCAATATTTCCAAGCCCGAGTTTGAGCGCTTTGCGGGCGCCATAGCCGAGCGCGGAACGTTGTAAATCAATGGCAAAAACCCGGCAGGCCGGAAGGCCGAGCGCCAAACCGGCCGCTTGCTCACCGGAGCCGCATGCGGGGACGAGAATATCGCAAGCGCCGGCGCTCCAGTCAGGCGGTAAATAACCCAGGAATTGACGCCGCAGAGAGGCCATCAAAGAGCCCAATTCGGGCGTCTCAAAATGAGTCCAGGGCAGAATGGCGCCATCGCCCTGTGTCTGAGACGGTGCCGGCGCGCCATCAACAAACCCCGGCACCCGGGCGGATGCGGCCGTCATTTCGCGGACTTCCCTTATGGTGAGCAATACCAACCGCCCTGCCTCGCCGCCGAGCGGCAGGTCCAGAATGGTGTCGGCATCGGCGTGAAGCGCCAACGGGCGATACATGGCGTACAGCTGGAGGGCCGCGCGGGTCGCACCTGTCACATTGGTTTTTGCCGCCTCAATGACCTCGCCGAGCCGCTGCTCTTCGCCCGCCAGCACTTTCTCTTCGTCATCGTCGGTCCAAAGCACATAGCCATTATTGTGGCTTTGCAGCGCCAGGGCAGCAGCCAGCCGCGCGACGGAGGTCGGCAATTCCTCGCTTTGGCGGTTGTTTAGAAGAATGCGGCGGCGAAGATCAGCGCAGAATTTTTCGATCACCGGGTTCGAATTCACGCATTCCTGAAGCAGGCGAATGAATAATTCGTCATTCGACAATTGCTCCTGAATCTCATCAACGGCGGAAAAATCATATTTGGCGCAGAGAATTGCGCCCGCCGCGGCGGCGATTTGCCGGCCATTCATGCAGCCGGCGCGAAAGGCGCCCAGCGCCGCAGCCTCGCAATCCTGCCAGGCACCTTGGCGTATCGCCGCATCCGTCAAACCACGCCGGGCGACGAAAGCCGTGAGCGCGGAGAAATTATCGGCATCTCGCGGCGCGACCCGGTAGGCCAGACTGAGCTCTTCGAAGGCATCTTCGGTGCGGCCCAATTGGCCCAACACGTTGGCCCGGGTGACTTTTGCCGATGTCAGGCCGGGCGCCAGTTCACAGGCTTTGTCGGCCAGCAACAACGCCTCGTCCGCGCCGCCGCGCGTCAGACACATCGCGGCCAAGGCGCCGTAAACAAGCGGCTGATCCGCCTGCTCGCCTAAAGATTCCTCATAGGCTGCGAGAGATTCTTCATCACGCCCCTGGCCATTCAACACCGCGCCGAGCTCGGCAAGAGCGTTTGCGCGGTGATCCGGATCAATCTCCAGCGCTTCACGGCACGCATTTTCGCTCGCTTCCAGATCGCCGGCGCGGCGCAGACGCTCCGCCTCGACGGTCTTGCGCGCCGCTTGTTTTTGCTGATTTTCTTTCTTTCGTTTTCCGAACAAGACACCATGCCCTTGATGCTCATGAATATTCAGGTTTGGGGTCGAGGCCCATGATCTGTAGGATGTCGGTTAAGAAACCGTAAATTCAACAAGTAGGGAAGGTTGAAATGATCCGGCTCACTATTCTGGGATGTATAACAGCGCTTTTAACAATAACAGGTGCCATGTCTTCGCAGGCCGATACGCTCGTCGAGCGCGGCGCCTACCTCATGAACGGCATCGTCGCGTGCGGCAACTGCCACAATACGCGTGGCCCGGAGGGCCGCTTCATCGAAGGTATGGAGCTTGCCGGCGGCATGGTCATTGCGGAGGAGCCGTTTACCGCGATGGTGCCGAATATCACGCCCGACATGGCAACCGGCATTGGCGCCTGGAGCGATGCGGAAATCATCACCGCCATCCGCGACGGAATTCGCCCGGACGGCTCGCTTATCGGCCCGCCCATGCCGTTTAGCCAATACCGCGATATGTCTGACAGTGATGTAAAGGCGCTTGTCGCGTACCTGCGCCAGGTCCCGGCCGTTTCCAATAAAGTTGGCAAATCGGAATACCGCATGCCGTTGCCACCGGCTTGGGGTCCGCCGGTCGGCAGCGTCGGCGATGTTTCAACCGACGACCAGATTGCCTATGGCGGATATCTGGCCGGGCCGCTCGGCCATTGCATCGAGTGCCACACGCCGATGGAGAAGGGCCGGCTTGATTTTGAGAACAGGGCTTATGCCGGCGGCTTACACCTCCCGGTCGGGCCGGAAATGTCGTTGATTACCGCCAATATCACCCAGGACAAGGAAACCGGCATCGGCGCCTGGAGCGACGCCGAAATCGCAGCGGCGATCACCAAGGGCATCCGCCCGGATGGCTCTCAACTGCACCCGATTATGCCATCCGGCTTCTATGCCAGCATGACGCAAGCGGATGTCGACGCGCTCGTTGCCTTCCTGAGAACTGTGAAGCCAGTCGTCAATGCCGTGAAGTAGTCAAACGCCTTTTTCGGCGGCGCCTTTGTAGAGAATGGCGTTGTGGCTCTCATTGGCCGCGATGTAGTTGGCGATCGCCTGCTCCGAGAGGTCGCCGTCGGGCCCTGTCTCGTGGTCGAAATGGCCGAATTCGTCCTTGCCACGAACCAGCATCGCGCTGTCGCGGCCATGGATTTGATGCAGGTGCGTCGGGATATAGCGGATGGTGAAGCCCATGCGCCGGTCATCCGCCACATTCGGCCCGGAACCATGGATGGCGCGGACATGGTGGAGTGAAAACTCGCCTGGTTCGAGCTCGATATCGACCGCTTTGTCTTCGTCGATATCAACCTCGACCTCCTGACCACGGGTGAGGAAATTTTCCTTGTTGTAGGTTTCGCGGTGGGAAATCTGGCCTTCCAAATGGCTGCCGGGGAGAATCCGCATGGCGCCCGACGCCACCGTCGCCGGCGAAATTGCCAGCCACACATTGATAACCTCCGGCCCGCTCAGGCCCCAATAGGTCGAATCCTGATGCCATCCGACATAGCGCGTATCGCCGATATCCTTGGTGAAAAAGAGCGAAGCCCAAACGAAGATATCCGGGCCGATCAGATCCTCCACCGCATCGAGGATAGTTTCGTTACGCACGGCGGCATCGAGGGATTTTAGCAAAAGGTGCGGCTTGTGGCGAAAAGCGCCGCCGATATCGTCCAAACTCTCCTGCTCCACCCTTTCCACATCGCGCCGGCAGCGTGCAACTTCATCGGCATCGAGAGCGCGCAAGGGGTGGTAAAAGCCGTCCCGCTCATATTGCGCAATGGCTTCCTCGGACAATAATTTAGGCATTTGGTTTTCCCCCGGGCCTCACCCGCTGGTCGGGGTGAAGGCCGCTTCCATCTCGCGCCGTATTTTCACTGCCTCCGATGTTAGATCAATATCGACATCAGACCAGCGAATTTTGTCATCTTGTGCAATGTCACGCCGTAATTTCACGCCATGCGCCAAGCCAATCGGCAGGCCGTCGCCGGCAAGGCTCGCCTCGGCCGGCGTGAGCGTTGCATAGACCGTATAGCCGCCCTCGCCATCGAGCATTTCGCCGGCTTTCATATCGCGTTTCGCTGTCGCCACGGCGTCGCCGCGAAAACCGTCGGGTGCGCCGGTCGGTTCGCCGCGCAACGCCGCGCTGGCGACGGAAATGCCGAGTTCCAGGCCGATCAGATGAAACGGCTTGTACATGCCGGCATAGCGCCCGCTGCTGTCGGTCTTGATGCCATATTCCTGGAAACTTGTGACGGCATAATCGCCCGGCGCCTCGAAGACGACAAAGACACCCCAACGCAGATCGCCGACCACCTCGCCGCCCTCGGCATCAAGCGAGGAGATAACTTCAACCTGCCCTTTATGGTGCAGCACCCCTCCTTCCGTCGCCGGGCAGAGTTTTTCCGCCAGTTCGGACACGCCGCAGGGCGGAAAGTGCAAGCCGTCCGGTGCCGGTGTCAGGCCGGTCGCGTTGGCCACCGCCGTCATCTCGATGGCCGATTTGGTGCCGTCGAGGAAAGAATTGAACATTTGCCCGTTCAGCCCGTGCGCCGCCGCGTGATCGGCGTCGATGCCGTAATGCGACCAAACATCATCAGGCGTTACATGATGGTAGCCGGGCAGATATTTGGTGCCCTTGCCGGCGCAGACAACATCAAAGCCGCTCGCCCGCGCCCAATCGACCTGTTCGGCAATCAGGGCCGGTTGGTCACCATAGGCAAGACTATAGACGAGCCCGGCCGCCTCGGCGCGGCGCGCCAGGAGCGGCCCGGCGAGCGCATCCGCTTCGACATTGACCATAACGATATGGCGGCCCTGTTCGATTGAGGCGAGCGCGTGGGTGATACCGGCAACTGGATTTCCGGTGGCATCAACCACCACCTCCATGCCGTCCGCCGCGATCAGCGCCGGGACATCTTCTGTAATATGCGTCGCGCCGCTCTCAAGGGCGGCGGAAAAGCTTGGCGCCTCGGCGCTGTTGGCCGGCCAGCCGGCGGCGGCAAGCGCATGGCGGCCTCGTTCAACATCAAGATCGGCGATCGCCATCACATGCATGCCGGGCGTGTGGCGCGCCTGGGCCAGGAACATGGTCGCGAACTTGCCGGCGCCGATCACACCGATACGGACCGGGCGCCCCTCTTCCGCCCGGCATGCAAGCATGCGATAGAGGTTCATGCCGCGCTCTCCCGCATTGCGTCCCGCCTTGCCGCACTCGCCTCAATATCAACAGCCAAGTTTCCGTCCGCCGCGTCACCGGTTAAAACCACACCATATAATTCCTCGGCCGTTTGCCGCGTGACGAATTTCTCCACCACATCCTCCAAAACCGCTTCGGGCCGGCGTAATAACGGATCGCCATAGCCGCTGCCGCCATTGTCGATGGAGCGGACAAACTCGCCCGCGCCGAGCGTCAGCATAACGCCGTTGGGTTGGGATTCCTCCGAACCGTCGGTTTTGATATGGCCGTGATAGGAATTGTTGGCGTTCCTGCCGCCGAGCACACCGAGCGGCGGATTGTTCGCACCGCCGCCCATGATGCTGAGCGTCATCGGGTCATGCCGGGGGCCGAACACGACTTCCGTCGCCGGGCCGCCGCGTTGCCGCCCGGCGCCGCCGGAATCGGGCACGAGACGCTGCGAGCGCACCATCACCGGAAAGCGCTGCTCGTCGAATTCGATACTGTCGCGGTGGAGCAGCCCCGCGCCGCCCGGCGTGAGCAGGTAGATCATGCCGTCATTGGCCGGCTGGGCCGGGCCGCCACCGCCCATGACGTAAACCTGATTGATATATTCCTCGCCGCCCCGGCGCCAATCGATGCCGGAAATCACCCCCATGCCGGCGGCAAAACACAAATTCCCCTGCGACATGCCATAGCCATCGCCCAATTGGGTAAAGGCGGACTGGGTGAGGTTGACCACCACATCCGCCATGCTGGTGGTGGCGAGCGAACAGCAATGGGGGAAGCGTGGGATGCCGACGACGCAATTCTCGCGCAGGAGAATATTCACGCGGCGGAAACTGCCGGCATTGGCCGGCAGGTCAGGCTCCAAATTCTCGAACACGCCCTGAATGGCGTTGGCGCTGGCGCAGGCCTCGGTCAGATTGAGACCGGCATCGATACAATCCGGATTGTCGCGCAGATCGACCGTGACCATGCCCGCTTCCGGTTCGATCTCCACTTTAACGGTAATGTCGACGCCCTCGGGCAGGAACGGCTCGACCGGGTCGTGCGTCATCTTGTTGATCAATGTTCCCTTGGGCAGCTTTTGAATAGCGTGCAAGGCGCGCCGTTCGGCGTAATCGAACCAATCGGCCATAAATTGCCGCACCCGGGCCAAGCCGTATTTATCGACGAACTCCTTCAGGCGGCGCTCGCCGATGCGGGCGGCACCCAATTGCGAGAGATAATCGCCATACCATTGGTCCGGCACGCGAATACGGCGGCGGCACATGCGGATGATGTCTTCATTGTCTTTGCCGTCGCGCTGGATTTGCACGCACGGGAAAATCAGCGCGCCTTCCTCATAAACATCGCGTGCGCGCGGCGTGTAAGTGGTCGGGATGCTGTCGCCGCAATCCGCCTGGTGGCCTTTTACCGTGACGGTAAAGAGATGTTCACCGCCACAGAATACCGGCACCATGATCGACCAGTCCGCCGCATGGCTGTTGCCGTCATAGGGGTCGTTGTGGAGATAGGCGTCGCCCTCGCGGTAATCGGGATGCTCGCGGGCGATGGCCGCGGTTTGCAGATGCGAGCCGAAAATATGCGCCGGGATGCCTTCGGCGGTGGCCAGCAGCTCGTTCTCCGCCGTCACGATCGAGCAGGAGAAATCACGCGACTGGCCGATCACGGCCGAGCGCGCGGTGCGCATGACGACGCCCTGCATCTCGCGCAGGATGGCATCGACCCGGTTGGCCATGATGGCGAGGTCAACCGAATCAATCGGCGTGCCGCTATCGACCGGCACGGCTTTGGCGTCGGGCGCCGTATCGAGGATGTAATTGCCCGCAGCGCTAACCCGTGCCGTCATCCCCGGATAGACAACCACGGTGGTGGTCGGTTCCTCGATAATGGCGGGGCCGTCAAGCTCCGCACCGGGCGTCAATTGCGCGCCGAGATAGACCGGCGTCTGCAGGCGGCCATGCTCGCCGAAATAGGCCTGCAGGGCGCGCGCCGGTTTGGCCCGGCTGGCATCGCCCGCGCCGGATGATTGCGGCGTCGGCCGGTCGAGACGAGCAATCAGGCGGCCCTTCCAATGCAGGCATTCAAGCATGCCGCCCTCTTCCTTGACGCCATAGAGGCGTTCATGCACTTGGTGAAAATTCTCAATTAGCGCCTCGACGGATCCGTCTTCGCCGAAATTGGAATCGGCCAGCTCTATCTCTGTTTCCCATTGTTGATTGAGATAGCGTGCGTCGACAAAAAACTGCTTGTCGAATTGGTCGATGCCGCGCTCGCGAAGACCGGCGCCGAACGCGTCCATTTGTCTATCAAGGTCGGCAATGGTTCCTTCAACAAGCGCCGTATCCCAATGGTCGGTGCGGACATATTGGCTGGCGCTGAATTCGGCCACGACATCGGAATATTGCGCGCCGCAGGCACTGAGTGCGCCCGCCGTCTTGGGCAGCAAAACCTGGCGGCAGCCGAGCGCATCGGCGATGGGGAGGATATTGAGGCCCGCGGCGCCACCGCCGGCCACGAGAATGCTTTCGCGCGGATTGACGCCTTCATTGACGGTGATTTCCTCGATCGCCTTGATCATCGATTCGCTGGCAATCCGGAGGATCGAGAAGGCGGCTTCGTCGAGGGTTAGGCCGAGTTCAGCCGCAATCTCACCCACCACCTGGCGCGCCGCTTCGACATCGAGCGGCATGCGCCCGCCGAGGAAATGCGCCGGATCGATATAGCCGAGCACCACGGCCGCATCTGTAACCGTCGGCGCCTCCCCGCCCCGGCCATAGCAGGCCGGCCCCGGAATCGCCCCGGCACTGCCCGGCCCAACCCGGAGCAGCCCGCCTGAATCGATCCATGCGACCGAACCGCCACCGGCACCGACACTCCTGACATCAACGGAAGAAAGTCCGAGATTGTGGCCGTAGAAAAGCGGCCCGAGCCAAGTCTCGCGGGTGAATTTAACTTCGCCACCCCGCACCAGACTGACATCGAATGTAGTGCCACCGGTATCGACGACGAGAACATCCTGGCTGAGCTTCTCGGCCTCGGCATAGGCGAGCCCGGCACGCGGCGCCATGGCGGGGCCGGACTTGACCATATAGATCGGCCGCCCGGCAACGTCCGCCACATGCATCACGCCGCCCGATACGGTGCTGACAAGGAGTTCTCCCTTAAAGCCTATATCGGCGAGATCGGCCTGCAATTCACCAAGATGACGCTGCATGCGCGGCTTCAGCGAGGCATCAATGGCGGTCGAGGAGGCACGCGGATATTCGCGCAGGATCGGATTGAGCTGGTGCGACAGCGTATAGGGAACGCCCGGCATGATTTCTTCGATCAGCTCGCCGATACGCAGCTCGTGCGCCGGGTTTTTGATCGACCACAGCAGACACACCGCCACCGCCTCGATCTGCTGGCCCGCCAAACGCCGCAATTCATCGCGCACGGCTGTTTCGTCGAGCGCACGCTCGACCCCGCCCTCGGCATTGATGCGCTCCGGCACCTCGACCGTCAGCCGGCGCGGTACATAGGGCTTGAGCGGGTCGATCTGCAACTCGAACGGATGCAGCTTGCCGCCCTGGCGATAAACCAGTATATCCGGAAAACCCTCGGTCAACAGCATGGCTGTTTTGGCGGTACTGCCGGTGATGATGGCGTTGGTGGCCCAGGTTGTGCCATAGATCAGCACGTCGGTGCCGGCGATCAGACTGTCGAGATCAAGCGACAAATTGCGCGCCGCGTCTTTCAAGCCCTCAATCACACCGCCCGAGCTGCGCTCCGGCGTGCTTGGCGCCTTGCCGACCGTAAGTGCGCCATCCTGGTTTGCGACAACGACATCCGTGAAGGTGCCACCGGTATCGACGGCGATTCTATGTTTCATGCGACTTGGAGCTTTCTTTGAATACTCTGACGGCTGGTCGCAGGATTATATCGTGGATCGGCGTTTCATCGAATCTCAATTCACATTGCGCATTTGCGGATGCCATGGTTACTGTTTGTCCATCCGATTCTTATCCTCTCATCCATACGGACCCTTAATTCAGGGCATATGATTTTCCTCTTCCGTCTATCCGTACTGATCACAGGATTATTCCTGACAGCAATTACCGTAGGGCGTGTGGCTTGGGCGGAAGATAATATCCGCATCGGCGTCCTGGCGGCCATGACAGGCCCTTACGCCGAATATGGCCTGGAGGCCAAGCGCGGTGTCGAACTGGCGCTCGTCGAATTCGACGGACATGTCAGCAGAAAAAATATAGAGCTGATATTTGAAACAGGCGATGGCGCGCCGGCCCGCGTCGCGGCACGGGCTCAAACCCTCATTGAGGAGCATGGTGCTGATATTATCATTGGCCCCTTGAGCGGTGGCGAAGGACCGGCTCTCAAAAACTTCGCCAAATCGACACCGGCGATCACCTTCCTGAACGGCGCCTCGGCCGCGCGCGACCTCA
The DNA here is from genome assembly GCA_964429775.1 of uncultured Rhizobiaceae bacterium. GTDB lineage: Bacteria > Pseudomonadota > Alphaproteobacteria > UBA828 > UBA828 > PTKB01. Next base: position 14,631 of record CAYSDJ010000041.1, on the reverse strand, counting down.
CCCTACTTGATCCGGCACCGAATTTCTTTCGCTTCACCACCGATGCGGCGCAATGGATGGCCGGTCTCGGCAGATATTCCTATATCGACAAGGGCTATCGCCGGGTGGTCACGCTGGGCGAAAATTTCTCTTTCCCATACACCCAGGTGATGGGCTTCCTGGTTGAGTTCTGTAGTTTGGGCGGAACTGTCGCGGAGCAGTTCTGGTTGCCGCTCAGCGACAAGCCCTACGCGGCAATTACCGCACAATTGTTGCAGGCCGAAGCCGACGCCATATTCATCGCACTCGACGGCAGCAACACAGCGGATTTTCTTGAGCAATATTGGAAAGACGGCGGCCGGCTTCCCATCATTGGCGGCTCGGTCACCTTCGATCCGGTTCTCCTGAGCTCGAACTCGCTCTACCATACCTATCTTCCCGGCGCGATTTCCGCTTCTCCGCTCGCCGATGGAGACCAGGCAAGAAGCTGGCAAGCATTTGTCGCCGCCTACCGGAAACATTACCCATCCGGCGCGCACATACCGTCGATTTTCGCTGTAGATTATTACATCAACACAAAAGCGGCACTTCTCGCCCTGGAACATACCGGCGGCGACCTCACAAGCGAACAAAGCGAATTACGGCAGGCCCTGGCGAAACTCAATTTTGAAACACCCGCTGGCCGCGTTTCGCTGGATGAAAACCGCAACGCAGTCGCCAATAACTACGTTATCGAAGTCGTCCTCGGAGAGGATAAAAGGCTGCGCAATGAGGTGGCTTATGTTGCCACGCGGGTCGATCAGACATTGGGAATGGGGCGCGAGCGCTATCTCGCGCTCGGCGCCCCAGGCCCCAATACGCCCAGCTGTCCGTAAGCCGCTTTCTACAGCTCGCCGGAGAGCCCGACCTTCTCCAATGTTGCCGCTGTCGGCGTGCCGGTGTCTTCCCAGCCCATGTGGCCGTAATATTCTTTCACCATGCCTTCCAAATGCGGCTTGATCGACTTGCCTTTTGCCTTGCCTTCACTCGGCGCTTCCAGCAAACGGTCGCAAACGTCGAATTCGTCGGCGGAAGTAAAGCCGCGCTTGAGGGCGATAACGCGCTGCATGTTGATCATGCGTTCGCCGACCGCCAAGGCCTCTTCGCGGTCGAAATCCGACCAGCCGGTGGCGAGCGCCAGCGCCTTGGCCGAATTGCCGACCACATCCTTGACGCCCCAGCAGGCAAACCAGCACACGCCGAGGGTGTCTTCCCACAGCTTCTTGCCTTGTGTCTTGGCCACCGCTTCGGCCTTGCCTTCGGTAACGAAGGGCTCGGCGAAGTCGGTATAGCCAAGCTCCGGCTCGGAGGTCCAGGCATCGACGCCCGGGCCCTGCCAGCACACGCCCGCGCCGGCGACGACCTGGCCCAGCAGCACGCTCCAGGCAGGGCGCCAATCATGCATATTGAAACCGCCGCCACGGATATGTAGCACGCAGGCCTCGGCCGGCGCGCCCAATATCGACGCAGCTTCCTTGAGGCCCTTGGCCAGCACGCGCCCGCCAAATCCTTCGCCCGAGCACATTTGGTCAACCAGCGTCATTGCGGCGTCAAAATTGCCCCATGTCAGCTCAAGACCGCCGGTATCCTGCGGCGACAGCAGCTCACGCTCATAGAGCTCGAAACACATGCCCATCAGCGCGCCGCCGACGGCTGAATCAATTCCCATACCGTCAAAATGATCGGTCAATGCCAAGGCCTCATCCGGGTTCTCGATGCCGACCATGGCCGCCGCACCCTCGATATTCTCGCCGCCGCCGCACATGCTGGCGGTAAAGCCGGCGAGCTTGCCGCTGTTGACGGTGGCGTCGTAGGAGCAGGCAATGCTGCAATTATAGGATTCCTTCGGCACCACGGTCCAATCCTCGGCCGCCCGTTCAACGAATTTATCGGCATATCCCTCGCCCCATATGGGATCGCTCAGGTTTTTACAGCCGACCATGTTTTTCTCACCGACATAGGAATAAAGCCGGGTGATTCCGCCATCCTTCAGCAACGCACCCACTGCCGGCAAACCTTCGCCCGGCTTGCGCTCGGCGGTAATGTCTTCGTCCCAACGCTTGGTCACCTCGGCAAAGCCATTGGCATCGGCAAGCTCCGGCGTGCCGGTGCCGCGCACAGCAACCGCCTTCAGCATCTTCGAGCCCATGACAGCGCCGATGCCGCCCTTATGGGCGCCGTGGTTGCGGTCGTTCTTGACCGAGGCGCCGTGCAGCATGGCTTCGCCCGCCGGGCCGATGCAGGCAACGCTGATTTTTTCTTCATCGCCCAATTCGCGTTTAATCAGACGCTCGGTATCGCGCGTGTTCTGGCCCCAAATATGAGACGCATCGCGGATTTCCACCTTGTCATCGTCGACCCACAGATAAACCGGCTTGTCCGCCTTGCCGGTGAAAACGATGCCGTCATAGCCGGCATGTTTGAGATAAGCGGCCCAATAACCATGGCTATGGCCGGTCGCCACCGCATAGGGAGTGTCATAATTCAGCGACACCACGGCCAGGTTGGAGGAACTCGGCGCCGAGGTTCCAGCCAGCGGACCGTTCATCATCATGAACGGCGCATCCGGGTCCGTTGCCTTCATGCCGGCATGGGTTTCATCAAGGATGATGCGCATTGCCAAACCGATGCCGCCGACATACTTCCGTAATGTCGCCTCATCAGGTAACGGCTCATTTTCACAGCTTCCGGTCGTCAGATTTACCCGAAGAAGCTTTCCACCATATCCGCCAATCATCGCGACTCTCCCAAACATGTTAAGGTTTTGAACAAACTTTTGATAGAGTTTAGCAATCTATGCCAGGGGAGTCCCGTACAGCCTTGATTTGGGTCAAAATAGCGTAATAGGCACCGAACAATATCAATATGAACAACGACCCCCTTTCGCTCGCGCTCGAACTGCACCAGGCGGGCCGCCTGGGCGAGGCAATGTCACAATGCCGGGATATTCTGCGCCACGACCCCTCTCATCCCGCTGCGTGGAACCTGCTCGGCTTTCTGCAACACCAGGACGGTGATGATGCGGGCGCCATTGAAGCCTTCCAGAGCGCCATAACGGCAAAGCCTGACTTCGCCGATGCGTATTTCAACTTAGGTAATATTTTTCGCCTGCGCGGCGGACTGCCCGACGCCGAGGCGGCTTACCGGAGTTTTCTGTCACTCAACCCGGCGGATGCAGCGGTACAGATGTCGCTCGGCATCGTGCTGCAGGAACAAAACAAATTTGCCGATGCCGCCCCACTGTTCCGCGCAGTGTTGCAGCAACAGCCGAACAACGCCGATGCCCATACCAATCTCGGCTATGCCCTGAAAAAGCTGGGACGCTATGAAAAGGCGGCGAAAACGCTTCGAAGCGCGCTTGATCTCGCACCGCACTCAGCCGAGTGCCAAAACAATTATGGCACCGTACTCAGAGATTTGAGGCGATTCGAAGAAGCGGCGGCGACATTTCGCCAGGCTTTGAAACTGAAACCCGATTTCATCGAAGCGCAGAATAATCTCGGCCATGCATTGTTCGACATGGGAGAATTGGATGCCGCAATCGCGGCGTTCAACCGCGCGTTGGAAATCCGCCCCGGCGATATCGACAGCTATATCAACCTTGCCGGTCTCGGTGAACGCTCCAATCGGCTGGATATTGCCAAACCGGCAATCGACGGCGGCTTGAAGATATCGCCGGAAGATCCAAGCCTTCACTTGATCGCCGCCAAGTGCGAGCGGCGCGAAGGCAAGATTGAACGCGCCATCGAGCGGCTTCAGCGCATCGACCTTGCAACAGCACGCGATATTATCGCCATCGATATCGCCTTCGAATTGGGCCAACTTTTCGACAAGTCAGAAGATGCCGGCCAGGCCTTCGCCCATTTCACCAAAGGCAACCAATTATCGCAGCAATTCCCCGCCCACCGGGAAATCGACAAAGCGGAATTCCTTGACCTGACAGACGCCGTGGACGCAAACCTCAATGAAGAATGGCTGGCGTCCTGGAGCACCCTGACGCCACCTTCCGACATCCCAGCCCCGGCCTTTATCGTCGGCTTTCCGCGTTCGGGGACAACGCTCACCGAACAGATATTGGCGGCTCACCCCAAGCTGCAAACGCTCGATGAAAAACCGACGCTCGATACGATGCTGGCCCAACTGCCTTCCTATCCCAATTCATTGGCGCATCTCAGCGACAGGCAAGCGGCGGAACTGCGCGCCATATATTTCGCCGCCGTTGGTGAATTTATCGATCTCGAAGTCGACGCGCGGATCATCGACAAGATGCCGCTCAATATTATTCACGCGGTTTCCATGCAGCGAATTTTCCCGGCGGCCAAGCTCATCCTGGTGGTGCGCCACCCCTGCGATTCCTGCCTAAGCTGCTTCATGCAGAATTTTGTCGTCAATTCCTCGATGGCAAATTTCTTCTCTCTCGAAGATGCCGCCAATCTCTATGGCAAAGTGATGCGGCTCTGGCAGAAGAGCACCCGCCTCCTGCCGCTCGATTACCACATTGTGCGCTATGAGGATTTGATCGCCGATTTTGAAAGCGAAACGCGGAAGATGCTGAATTTCCTTGAGCTCGAATGGCATCCGGCAGTGGCGGATTACGCAGCAAAGGCAAGACAGCGCGGAAAAATCGATACGCCGAGCTACCATCAGGTTACGCAGGATATCTATCAGAGCGCCAAGTATCGCTGGAAGCGCTACCGGGACCAATTCGACGGCGTGAAACCGGCCCTTGAGCCATTTGTCGAAGAGTTCGGCTATAGCTGGGACTAGTAGCCGCGCGCCATGCCCAGTTCATGTATTGAAATATAATTCAGAATCATTTCTTCCGAGATCGGCGCGAAACGGAATAGGCGGGCGTCGCGCCACAAGCGCTCGACATGCATTTCCTTCGCATATCCCATGCCGCCCATGGTCTGCATGGCGCGCTCGATACCCTCCGCCGCCGCCTGCGCGGCAATCAACTTCGCCATGTTGGCTTCCGAACCGAAATCCTCACCGGCATCGAACATGGCGGCAGCCTTGTGGTTCATGACGCGCGCGCATTCGATGTCAGCATGCGCCTGGGCGAGAGGAAATTGCAGGCCCTGATAGGAGGAAATCGTGCGCTCGCCAAACACTTTGCGCTGATTGGCATAATCGACCGCCAGGCCAAGCGCCAGATGAACCGCGCCAACCAGGCCGGCGGTGGTGACAATACGTTCCGTATTGAGAACATCGAGCAGTTCTTTCCAGCCGCCATGCAGCGTGCCGACCAGTTCGTCGCCATGCACCGGCGCATTATCAAAGAACACGTTGCTGGCCGGAACGCAGCGCGTGCCGACCTTGTCGATCGCCTGATGGCTCACCCCTTCGCGCTCAACATCGATCATGAAGAGCGTAATGCCGTCGGTCTTGCGCGTTACATCCTCTTTCTTTTTGGTGCGCGCGATGACGAGCATTTTTCCGGCCTGGGGAACGGCGGAAATCCATATCTTTTGCCCATTCAGGCGCCAGCCATTGCCATCGCTCTCGGCAAAGGTGCGCACTTCGAGGCTGTTGGTTCCGGCATCGGGCTCGGTCAACGCCATGCAGCAGCCGATCTCGCCGGAGATGATTCTGGGCAGCACGGTACGGCGCATCTCATCGCTGCCATATTTCGAAATCGAGACGCCGCCAAAGATCGGATTGAGCATGAAGAGTTGCGAGAGCGTGGAACCCGCGCCGCCCTGGCACAGCGCCTCGACGATCAAAGCCATTTCCAACATGCCAAGACCGGCGCCGCCATGTTCCTCGGCCAGCGCCACACCGCAAAAACCGGCATCGCAAATCGCTTGCCACATTTCGCTTGGATATTCGCCCGCTTCGTCGAGCTTGCGCCAATAATCGAGGCCAAACTGCTCGCCGATCTTGGTCGCCGTTTCGACCATCATTTGTTGTTCTTCGGTGATACTGAAATCCATGGCTCAGGTTCCGGTGAACGTTGCGTCGCGTTTTTCGAGAAAAGCGCTACAGCCCTCATGCGCATCTTTGCTGTCGAGAGCGAGGCTGACCATGACCTGCTCATGGGCGAGCGCGGAGGGCAACGACATATCCGCGCCGTCGGCGAGCGTGCGTTTCAGAAGTTTGAGGGTAAGCGGCGATTTGTGGGCGATTTTTTCGGCCAAAGCCACGCATGCCGGCATCAATTCCTCGGCCGCCACCACACGGTTGGCGAGACCCAGCGCCACCGCCTCCTCGGCGCTAACATGATCGCCGGCGAACATAAGTTCCTTGGCGCGGCACAAGGGAATTTGCCGAATCAGGCGCTGGGTGCCGCCGGCGCCAGGAAATATTCCCAGTGTAATCTCCGGCACGCCGACGCGCGCTTTGTCGGAAACGATGCGGATATCGAGCGCCAGCATCAGTTCACACCCGCCGCCAAGCGCCCAGCCGTTGACGGCGCCGATCGTCGGCTTGTCGCAAGTTTCGATGCGGCGGAACAGGCGGTGGATGGGCTCGGCGAATTCGGTGTAGTGGGCCAATCCGTGGCGCGAATTCAGGTCGGCGATATCACCACCCGCGACAAAGGCTTTTCCGGCGCCGGTGAAGATTATGACGCGCACCGCCGGATCGGCCTCCAATTCCGTCAGCGCCGCATCCATGGCTTCGATGGTCGCCAAGTCGAGCGCGTTTAGTTTTTTGGGCCGGTTAATTGTGATGAACCCTATTGCGCCTTCGACATTGCTGAGGACACTTAATTCGGACATATTTTTCTCCCTACATGTCCGCCGGAATCGCTTGCCGGGGCCGGCGGATTATGGCTTTTCTGGTTCCGGCGAAGCTTAATGAATAATAATAATCAGGCAATGGACACAAGATGAGCGGGTGGTTCGAAAAACAAAAACTAGGCGACCTGCCGGCACTGGCAGCGCGTCAATATGGTGAACGCGAAGCACTTTTTTACTCCGGGCGGCGCTGGAGCTATGGCGAGTTCGATAGCGAAGTGGATCGGGTCGCACGCGGCCTGATCGGCATCGGCGTCGAACATGGTGAGAATGTCGCCCTCTGGATGGTCAATCGGCCTGAATGGCTGTTCCTCATGTACGCCGTGGCAAAAATCGGTGCGGTTCTGGTGCCGCTCAACACGCGCTACCGCACCGCCGATGTTGCCTATTCGCTGCGCCAATCCGAGAGTGTGACGTGGATATCCATGGCCCGCTCGGGGCCGGTCGATTACCTCGCCATGGTGCGTGAGAACCTGCCTAATATCGCGAGCCAAAAGCATCACGAAGACTTTCCCATGCTGCGGCGCGTGGTTCTGCTCAGCGACGAACCGGAGCCCGGCATGCACAGCTGGGAGGACCTGCTAACGGCCGGTGAAGCGGTCAGCGACGATCATCTTGCCAGCCGCGCCGAGGCGGTCGATGCGGACGATGTTGTGGTCATTTGCTACACCTCCGGCACCACCGGCCACCCCAAAGGCGCAATGCACAGCCACGTTATCGTTCACAATGTCGCCGACCGAGTTAATCGCTTCGGCGTTACTTTTACCGACGCCATTATCAACAATCTGCCGATGTTCCATCTTTACGGTTTCAGCGAGTCCGCGATGATCGCGATTCTCTCCGGCGCGCGGCAAATTCTCATGGAGAGCTTCGATGCGGCTGAGACCTTGCGGCTTGTGGAGGCAGAGCGCGCCACCATTATTCACGGCTTCGACACACACTTTAAAGACATGCTCGACTGCCAGGCGCGCGACAAGCGGGACTTGTCATCGCTTCGGTTCGGCACCTTTCCCTCCGGCATGCAAAATTCCATTCCCATTGCACGGCGCAGCCAAACGGAATTAGCACCGACCGTCTCCGGTTGGGGCATGAGTGAGACCTGGGCCTTCACCGCCTGTTGCCACGCCAACGCAACCGAAGAGCAGCGCTGCGAGGCTTCCGGCTTTCCCATGCCGGGCCTCGAATTCCGCATTGTCGACCCGGCCGATGGTCGAGAGCTTCCAAGCGGCGAACAGGGCGAGCTTTTGGTGCGCGGCTATCAGGTGATGAAGGGCTATTACAACAAGCCCGAGGAAACGGCGGCGGCGATCGATGCGGAGGGCTGGATGCATACCGGCGATACCGCCCTGATGCGCCCGGACGGTCATATTCGTTTTATCGGCCGCTTCAAGGACATGCTCAAAGTCGGCGGCGAGAATGTGTCGCCGGCTGAGGTCGAGGCCTATCTGCTGGAGCTGCCCGAGATCGATCAGGTCGCCATTGTCGGCTATCCCGATCCGCGCCTGGCCGAAGTTCCGGTCGCCTTTATCGTTCCGTCAGAAGGTGCGAATGTCAGCCTCGAACAGGTGACGGCGCATGCCAAGGGCGATATTGCGAGCTATAAAATTCCGCGCCATATCATCTGCGTGAGCGAATTTCCGATGACGCCGACGGGTAAAGTGCAAAAGCACAAGTTGCGCGCCCAGGCCGTGCAGGAGATCGGCGGCGATTAATTACGCGCCTTGGGCGCTTTGCGGCGGATCGCATCGCCCTTTGAATCGAACAGCAGGCAATAGTCGGCCGGCAAATGGAGCGTGAGCTCGCTCGCGTCCGTGTCTTCGATCAGGGCGGTGATTTCCCCTTCCGGCGTGTCAAGTTCGAGAATGGATTTGCTGCCCGAGATGCGCTTTTGCCGCACCGTTGCGGCAATAATATTGTCCGCCGCATCCGTCAATTTGATGTGCGGCGGGCGGATACCGAGCGTCACGTCGCTATCGACAAGAGACGATTTTGCATAGGCCGGCAGCGAGATCTCGCTGCCGCCTTCGAGTTGAACCCGCGCCACACCATCGGTGTGCGAGATAACTCTGCCGGGCAGTAAATTGATCGGCGGCGCGCCGAAAAGCTCAGCAATATCCATATCGGCGGGCCGGCGGTAAATCTGCTTTGGCGAGCCCGTCTGGGCGACGGCGCCGAACGCCATGACGACAACCTTATCGGCGATACGCAACGCCTCGGCGCTGTCTTCCGTGGCATAGATGACCGTCGCGCCATCCTCGCGCACCAGGCGCACCATTTCTCTGATCACCTGTTTACGGATTTCGGCGCCGCCTTTCGGCTGCACGGCCTGGAACAGGAAAGCGGCCGGCTCGCGCACCACCGCGCGGGCGATGCCGATCATGTGGCGCTGTTCCTCGCTTAGTTTTTTCGGTTTGCGGTCGAGCACGTCCTCGAGGCCAAAACGATAGGCGGCTGCGTGCACCCGCTCTCGCGCCTCGGCCTTGTCGACTTTCGCCATGCGCAGCGGAAACGCGATATTATCGAAGACGTTTTTATGCGGCAGCAGGCCCTGTTTCTCGAATACCATGGCGACATCGCGTTTGCCGCCTTTTAGTTTCGTCACCGCCGCGCCATCGACGAAAACATCGCCGCTCGTCACCTTGTCGATACCGGCGATGACCCTCAGCGCCGAGACCTTGCCGCTGTCCCGGTCGCCGACGATGGCGGTCAATTCGCCATCGCGCATGGTGATGTTGACATCATCGAGCAGGTATCTTCGCCCGGCTGTAGAGCTGACGCCGCGCAGCGCAATTTCCGCCATATCAGACTTCGAGCACGACCTTGCCGTAGAAATTACGGCTGGCCAAAAGTTCATGCGCCGCCCGCATTTCGGAAAGATGATATTTCTTGGCGATGACGGGATCGAGCTTGCCCTCGCCAATCAGGCTCAGCACGGCTGTGTTGGTCGATTTAGGCGCGAAGTGGCAGCTCGTCATGGTGATCTGTTTGCGGAAGAACTCGATCATGTCCAATTCCACCTTTTCGCCGGCATGGGCGCCGCAGGTCGAGAGACGGCCATTGAGGCAAAGCGCGGCCAGGCTTTGCTGCAACACCTTGCCGCCGACCATCTCGATACACACATCGGCGCCGCGCCCGCCGGTCATATCCATCACCGCCTGGGCGATATCGTCTGTTTCGTTGTAATTGATCACCTCGTCGGCGCCGAGTTCACGTGCCCGCGCCAGTTTTTCGTCGGAGCCCGCGGTGGCGATGATGCGCGCACCGGCGAGGCGCGCCACCTGGATCGCCGCCGAACCGACGCCGCTACCGGCCGCATTGATCAGCACATCCTCGCCCTGGCGCACATGCGCTTTGTTGATCACCAGCTCCCAGGCGGTCGCAAATGCGACCTGGGTGGCTGCGGCATCGACATGCGAAAGCGCATCCGGCAGGCGGATGACATTGTGCTGGCTGACCTTCACATATTCCGCATAGGTGCCCCAGCGGGTAACGCCGAGCTTGTCGAAGTCGAGGCAGATATTGTCCATGCCAAGGGCGCAATTGCAGATGCGGTGGCGGCACTGACCCGACGAAGTGGTCAAATACGGCATCACCCGGTCGCCGACGCGAAAGGCTTCCACCGCGCTGCCGACTTCGGCGATTTCGCCGGCCCCTTCGCAGCCGAGAATATGCGGCATGTCGAGGCTGAGATAACCGGAAATGCCGCCGCAGACATCGAGATCAAAATGATTGAGCCCGACCGCCTTCAGATTGATCAGAACATCGTTGGCGCCGATTTCCGGCGTCTCGATATCCTCATACACAAGCTCTTCCGGACCACCATGCTGATGGATAACAACCGCCTTCATATTATTTTCTCCAGTTCAGGCCGCAACCAGGGTCGCCGTTTGGTTTTCGTGCGGCGTATCGCGCATCACCGCCGCCATATCGGGATCGGTTGCGGCATCGAGGGGCGATAGATAGCGCCCGCGAAAGGAAATCTCCATGCCGCTCTTTTCAAACGGATAGGGATCGAGACTGTAGGTGGTTTCGTCGATGGCGCGAACGGTGATGCTGGTGTCCGCCTCGGCATTCAACGGAACATGCTCAAACACCGACTCGCCGCGGCCAGCCGCATGGGTGCAATTAAAATAGAGCGCAAATGTGTCGAAAAACTGCAAAGCCTTGTAGTTGGCGAATAGCGGCCCCTCCTCGACCCAGGAAGCTGTGGCAGGGTCCGCTGCGAGCGCAGCTTTGAGCCGAGTTTGGCGCTGGAATTCGTTGTTCAGCATGGTATCGGCGAGCAGGCGGTATTCGTCCGGGATCATGTTGATCAGCACCTTGTCGGACATGCCGTAACGCCCGTTATAGAGCCCCCAGATATGCATGCTGTCGATCAACCCGCTATAGAGGTGCGCCGCCTCGTTATGTTCCGGCGAGCGCGCGCTGGTTAAAAGAATAACCGGCAGCGGCGTTTCGACCAGGTTATAGGGCAGGCCGGTTTCCGGGTTGAGCGGCGGATTGTCGTCCAAATCATGCCAGCCCTTGTCGTGCCAGCGGCAGGCATAGAGAAATTCCGCGCGCGGCTCAGGCCGGAAAAAATCGTCATTGCCGAAATTAACCGCGAACTGCTCAACCAGTTCCAGGTGTTCGGCCAGTTTCATGACGTATCGCGGGCCGGATTCCTGACCCTCGGACGCCGATTGAATGATCATTTCTCATCTCCCCCGAAAAAATTCCCTACTCGGGGCAGCTTACAGGAAGCGAGCGCGCAACAATAGTTTGCCGATTTTCAGGCGCGCTTCATGCGCTCGGCGATCAGATCGAACCAGGCACTGCCAACCTTCCAGCAAAAGTCGTGCGAACCATAATGGTGCAGGTTCAACAGATGCGGCAGTTGGGCCGGTAAATCGGGGACGAATTTCGCCACCAGTTCGTCCGAGCCCTCCACCCAGTGGGTCATGGATGCCGGCGTCACTTCCAAATGCGGTTGAAAGCCATAGGTCGCGGCGCCGATGCGAAATGCCTGGTTGCGGCATTGCGCGCCCGTCATCAGCAGCACCCCGTCTTCAGGAACATCGAAGGTTTGGCTGTGGAATTCGGCCAAATAAAGGGGATCGGCAAATTCGCGGCTCAGCAACGCATCGTCGCTGGCGGCATCGGTCAGATAAGCCTGGATATAACCGATCTCCGAAGCATCCATGAAATAAGTTCTCGCGCCGAATGCCCGGGCGACGATTTGCGCGCCCAAACAAATACCCATCACCGGCTTCTCCGCCGCCGTGAACCGGCGCACCAATTCCGCCGCCTGCTCCAACCACGGATATTCATCCACATCGCCGGCATTCATGATACCGCCGAGCAGCAAATAGCCGTCATAGCCGAAATCATCGCCGGGAAGCTTCGCGTCCGCGTCCAAATGCGGCATACAGGCCTCGAGCACGGCGTCGTGCCGTGCCGCCGGTTCATCCAGATAGGCCGGGCCCGAGCTCAAATGGCTCTGAAGAACCAGAACTTTCATGGATCAGCTATGCGGGACAAGGTCGGCGCTTAGAACTTCACCATGTCGCCGCCCTTCAGCGCCAACATCTCGCGCGCCTCGGTCGGTGTCGCGACTTCCAGGGAAAGGTTCTCGATGATCGAGCGGATGAGGCTCACCTGATCGGCATTGGATTTGGCCAATTTGCCCTTACCGACATAGAGGCTGTCTTCCAATCCAACGCGTACATTGCCGCCCATGATCGCGCCCATGGTGATGAACGGCATCTGATGGCGCCCGGCGGCTAGGATCGACCATTGATAATCGTCGCCGAACAATTTGTTGGCGATTTCACGCATGTGCAGAAGGTTTTTGTGATCCGCGCCGATGCCGCCCAGGATACCGAAAATCGTCTGCACGAAGAACGGCGGCTTAACCAGGCCGCGGTCGACGAAATGGGCGAGGTTGTAGAGATGGCCGACATCGTAGCACTCAAACTCAAAGCGCGTACCATGATCTTCGCCCATTCTTTTAAATATGCCCTCTATGTCTTTGAAGGTATTTCTGAAAATGAAATCACGAGTCATTTCCAAATGTTTGCGTTCCCATTCATATTTGAACTCTTTCATCTTGTCCAAAATCGGGAACAGACCAAAATTCATCGAGCCCATATTGAGCGAGCACATTTCCGGGCTGGCGCGGAGCGGACCGGCCAAGCGCTCATCGAGCGACATGCCGAGGCCGCCGCCGGTGGTGATGTTTACCACCGCGTCGCACTGCTGCTTAATGCGCGGCAGAAACTGCATGTAGACGTCAGGATCCGGCGTCGGGCTGCCGTCCTCGGGGTTGCGCGCATGGAGATGCAAAATTGAGGCGCCCGCCTCGGCCGCGGCAACCGCATCTTTCGCGATCTCATCCGGCGTCAGCGGCAAATAGGGTGACATGGTCGGCGTGTGAACGGACCCTGTGACGGCGCAGGTGATGATGACCTTCTGGCTCGCGGCCATTGCGGCTCTCCTTTTGGCTTGGTGAGATGTTATCAATTCTTGGCCCTTTCATACCCGTACCAAGGTGCTGAGACAATGGGGGCGACAAAGTGCCCTATGGTGCCGTCAAATGGCTTGTTTCAAACTGCCTTGATCGCCATATTCGCGCGGACTCGGGCTGAGCCGATAAATCAAAGAAAGCGACGGAGAATTTATGAGCGTAAAGATTGAGTGTCTGTTGGAGTGCGAAAACCACCTTGGCGAGGGCCCGGTATGGGATGTCGAGGAAAGCCGCCTCTATTGGGTCGATGGCACGGGGCCACGCGTCGATAAGCCGGCGGTGTGGCGCATGGACCCGAAAACGGGCAAGGTTGAAAATTGGCGTGTCGACAAGGATGTCGGCGCCATGGCCCTGCGTGAAAAAGGCAATGCCGTCATGGCTTTGGCCGACGGATTCTATTTCTTTGATTTCGATACCGGCAAATATGAACTGATTACCCTGATCGAGGAAGATCAGCCGCGCACCCGCCTCAATGACGGCAAGGTCGACCGCCGCGGGCGTTTCTTCGCCGGCGGCATGGACGATTTGGAAGAATTGAAAATTTGCGGTCTGTGGCGGCTTGATCCGGATTTGTCCATTACCAAGGTCGATGACGGCATTATCTGCTCGAATGGCCCGTGCTGGAGCCCGGACGACAAAACATTCTACTTCGCCGACACCTTCCAGGAGGAATTTTGGGCCTACGATTACGATATCGAGACCGGCACGCTGTCAAACAAACGCTTTTTCGCCAGCACCAAGGATGACGATGGCGTGGCCGACGGCTCGACGGTGGATGAAGAAGGATATCTCTGGAACGCCCAGGTTATCGGCGGCGATTTGGTGCGCTACGCTCCGGATGGCTCGGTTGACCGGCGCATCGGCATGCCGGTGAAAAATCTCACCAGCGTGAATTTTGGCGGCCCGAACATGGATACGCTTTACGTCACATCCATGGCCCGCGTCAGCCACCCGGCAGTGCATGACAGGTTTATTGTCGAGGCAAAGCCGCAATTTCTGGCCGGCGCCCTGTTTGCGGTGACCGGACTTGGTATTAAAGGTGTCCCGGAGCCGCGTTTCGCGGGATAATTGGTTAACGGCGCAAGATATATCGGAAAGGACTTGCGGGATGGCCCGCACTTCGCTTGATTAGCGCTAGGTAATTAGGTATTTGCTCCCGACGGTCCGAAACGGCGGCCATCATGACGCCGTTCGGCGCGGGAATTTCAAACAGGAGGCAAGATGTATCCGGCAACAATTGAAGACTATGTGCGCCCAGGAACGGTCGCGGAGGCGCTTGAAGCGCTCGGCCGTTATGAGGCTGGAGATGCGCTCATGCTGGCCGGTGGCCAAAGCACCATGCAGGCGATCAAGACGCGCCTGCTGCGC
>CAYSDJ010000040.1:0-34377 GCA_964429775.1 uncultured Rhizobiaceae bacterium | reverse complement strand
AAGCTGGTACACTTTTACGCCGCCCCGTGGCCGGTTTTTACACCGCCGTTGACACGACACCGTATCAGTTATTGGATCGCGCCAAGGGTGATTGCGAGGATTTCGCCGCGGCCAAATATTTTGCCCTGCGGGCGCTCGGATTCGAATCCAGCCAACTGCGTCTCGTGGTCGGCTATGACCGCACGCGGCGCAGAACGCATACGGTGATACTGGCCGTCGTCGAAGGTCAGGTGATGATGCTCGATATCGGCAAAAACACCATCGTCGAGATGGCACGGGTGACCATGTTCGATCCCTTCTTCTCGGTGACCGAATCCGACGGTTGGATGCATATGATGCGTAATTGAGAGATGCGTAATTGAAGACGCGCCGCGTTGCAGACGCGCTCAATGCGACAGGCTTTGCCCTCGAGGACGAACGCCCCGGATCGCTCAATTCCGGGGTGTAAATGGCGCCCCCCTACTGGCGTGCGGTGGTGCCGCCGTCGATGGTGAGAATCGTTCCGTTACAATATGACGCCTCGTCGGAGCCGAGATAGAGGCAGCCATAGGCCATTTCCTCCGACGTGCCGGGGCGCTTCATCGGTGTCAGGCGGTCGGCCATATCGTCATCATCGAACATGCCGAGGATCGATTCCACCATCGGCGTCGCGATCACGCCCGGTGCAATGCAATTGGTGCGGATATTGTCCTTGGCGTAGGTGACACACAATGAGCGCGTGAGATTGAGCATGGCGCCTTTGGCCGCCGTGTAGGTGTGCGCCACCGGCAGGCCCTGATAGCCGGAGATCGAGCCGACATTGACGATTGCGCCGCCGCCCTGCTCCTGCATGATCGGCACCACACCCCGGCTCATGTAAAAGCAGGCGTCGAGATTGATCGCCATCACCTCGTGCCATTTGTCGGGCGTGGTGTTGACGATATCCTCCATTGAGCCTGGGCTTTTTTCGATCCAGCTATAGCCGACGCCGACCGAATTGACCAAAATATCGATGCGGCCATATTTATCCATCACCGCCTTGATCAAATCATCCGCCGCCTCGGGCTTGGATAAATCCGCCGCCATGACGAAACCGTCGCCGCCCGCCGCTTGTGCCAAACGCAGCGATTCATCGAGATTTTCCTGCGTACGCGCGCTGCCGATCACGGTTGCGCCCTCACCCGCGAAGATGGTCATGCAGGCGCGCCCGACGCCCGTTCCCGCCCCGGCGATTACGGTGATCTTACCTTCCACCCGTCCAGCCATTTTCCCTCTCCCTGTATTCAGTTCTTCTAGGCGTCTGACTGCGGACGCAACAGAATCTTGCATTCATCGGTCGGCGTGCGCAGGTCTTCGAAGCGCTTCGACAAATCCTCGAAGCCGATGACATGGGTGATCATCGGCTCGGGGTCGATACGCCCCTCGGCGAGCAGGTCGAGCACCACTTCGAAATCGCGCTTCTCATAGCCGAGCGCCCATTGCAGACAGGCCTCCTTGGCCAAAGCGGCAAGCGGCACGAAGGTTTCAGCCTGGGTGCAGACGCCGCACACCATCACCTTGCCCTGAAACTTCACCAGATCGATACACATGCCGAGCATGCCGGGCACGCCGACACATTCGATCACCAGATCGGGCGGACCGCCGGTGTGCGCCGCATAGGCCTCGGCGACTTCGCCGGCGGCGGGATCGAGGGTGGCGGTGGCGCCCATCGCCTCGGCCCGCTTGCGCCGGCTTTCGGACATCTCGCTCACCACCACATGGCGCGCGCCGCAATGGCGGGCAAAGGCGGCGCACGAAAGACCAATCGGCCCGGCGCCGATGATCAACACATTGGTGCCGGGGCGCATGTCAGCCTTGTCGATAACATGGTGGCCGACGGCGAGCGGCTCCGCCGCAGCGCCCTCGCGCAGGCCCAAACCCTCGGGCAGAGCCAGCACATTGCCGGAATCGACGCGGATATATTCGGCGTAGGCGCCCGGCGCGCCAAAGCCGGTGATCAGATTGTTGGCGCAATGAATGCCGCGGCCATATTTGCATTGCCGGCCGCAATCGTCGCAGGCATTGACCGGCACGGCGGTGACCAACTGGCCGAGTTGCCATTCATCGCCGGCATCATTGCCGATTTCGACGATCTCGCCGGTAAATTCATGGCCGAGGATCATGCCGTCCGGCACCACCAGGTCGCCGGCTTGCGTCGCATGCAGGTCCGAGCCGCAAATGCCGCAATATTCGATCTTGATCATCACATCGCCAGGGCGCAGCTCAGGCTTGTCGACCTCTTCAATCGCCAAGGGCGTGCCTACTTCATGAAATACCGCCGCTCGCATGATTCGTTTCCTCCCGCCGTTCAGGCTAATTTTTCTACACCGGATTGTCCGACAAAATTGGCAAACATTCCAGTTCGATTACAAACAAATTAAAGCATCTCGAAGACCGTGTATTGCGGCCCCTGCTTGAGGCGTTCGCCCGTACCGGCGCAAACGATACGGTTGAGCCAGCCATAGCGCTCGGATGCGGTTTCAAACATCGGCGCAATGCGAAAATAATATTCGCTAGGATCCACCGCCTCGCCCGCCGACAGCCGCTTCATCACCGCAGCCGGGCCATGGCGCACGCCGCGATAGGTCATATAGATCAAATCACCGTTCTCGGCCTCAAGCGTGAGGCGCACATCGAGCACGAGCGAGCCGTCGCCACGCGTCAGCGCCCAATCGCCGCCGCCCGGCAGCACTTTGCCGCTAATGCGCTCGCCTTCGAATGTGCCGCCCGTGACCATGACGATCTTGCGCCCGCCAACCGGCGTCTGCGCCACCATTTGCGGCGTGTCGAGATGGGCCGTGAGCGTCAATAGATGGCGGAATTCAGGTTGCTGCATAATTGCCCCCTAATCGTCGTACGAATACCAACCCTTACCGTCGCGCCGGCCATTATAGCCGGCCTTGACCATTTGCTTGAGAAGCGGACGCGGCATGAAGCGCGGGCCATAGGCCTCGTGCAAAATCTCCTGCACATCGAGGGTGAGATTGTTTGTCACCGCATCCATCAAGCGGAACGGGCCAATCGGCAGGCCCATACCGAGCTTGCAGGCGGTATCGATGTCTTCCGGCGTGGCAACGCCCTCCTCGACCAGGCGCGTCGCCTCGATCCAAAAGGTATGAATCAGCCGGTTAACGGCGAAGCCAACCACGTCTTTTACTTTGACCGGCGTCTTGCCGGCTTCCTCCGAGAGCGCCATTACCACATCAACCGTTTCCGGCGCCGTATCGAGCGCTGGGATCACCTCGACCAATGCCATGCGCGAAACCGGCGAGAAAAAATGCGTGCCGAGAAACTTCGCCCGGCGCGCCTCGGAAACATAGGACGAGAGTACGGTGATCGAAATGCTCGACGTATTGCTGGCGAGAATGCATTCCGCCGGCACGATACCGTCGAGCTGGCGGAAGATCTCCGCCTTGACCGCTTCATCCTCGAACACCGCCTCGATCACCATATCGCTATCGGAAAAATCCTTGATGTCCGAAGTTGGCGAAAGGTTGGCGAGCGCGCGATCTTTGTCCTCGGGCTGGTAAAAACCGCGCTCGACGCCCTTGTCGAGCACCTTGCCGAGCTTGGCCATGGCCTTGTCGAGCAATTCTCCGTCGCGGTCGGTCAGGCGTACCGCCTTGCCGGCGAGCGCCATCACCAGGGCGATTTCAGAACCCATCATGCCGGCGCCAACGACGCCTATATTATCGATCTTCATTGCCATTCTCTTTCCAGGTAAAAGTCAAAACCAATTGTCCGCCATCTCGGCGCAGGTCTGATCGCCGCGCCGGAGGACAGCCGCGAGCTGATCGACGCGCGGCAATTCATAAGCAAAGAAATAGCGGCACGCCTGAAGCTTGCCGGCCAGATGATCATCCGCTTTGTCCGCGCCGGCGCTGAGGCGCGTTGCGACAACCGCCTGGCGCAGCCACATCCAGGCGATAACCGTATGGCCGAACGCTTCGAGGTAAAGCGATGCGTTAGCCAGCGCCGTGCCACTCTCTCCATCGGCCATCTTGTCGAGCAAATTGGATGTTACGTCGCGCACGCCATCGAAGCGTTGTTGCAGCGCATCGGCGAGCGGCGCCAAGGCGTCATCCTGGCGCGCCTCGGCGCAGCATGCCGAAATCGCACCGGCCAGCAGTTCCAACCCTCGCCCCTCATTGAGCCCAACCTTGCGGCCCAGCAAATCGATGGCCTGGATACCGTCCGTCCCTTCATGGATCGGGTTGAGGCGATTGTCGCGGTACATCTGCTCGACCGGATAGTCGCGCGTGTAGCCATAACCACCCATGATCTGGATCGCCATATCGTTGGCGCGCGGGCCGAATTGCGACGGCCAGGCCTTGCAGATCGGTGTGAGCAGATCAAGCAACGTGCCGGCGTCCTGCCGCGCTTCTGTACCCTCCGCGCTCGCCGCCTGGTCGACCAGATTGGCGGCGAAGAAACACAGCGCCATGGCGCCTTCGGCGATGGCCTTTTGCGCCAGCAGCATGCGTTTGATGTCGGCATGCTCGATAATCGCCACCTGCGGCGCGGCGGCATCCTTGCCATCGACGTGGCGCCCCTGCGGGCGTTCACGGGCATAGTCGAGCGCATGGAGATATCCGGCATGGGCCAGCATGGTGGCGCCAAGACCGGCACCGATGCGCGCCTCATTCATCATCTGAAACATGTAATAGAGGCCTTTGTGGGCCTCGCCGATCAGCTCGCCATGGCAAGAATCCTCTTCACCAAAGCGCAGTATGGTCGAAGTCGTGCCGCGATAGCCCATCTTGTGCAGAAGACTTACCAGTTGCACGTCATTGGCGATGCCGGGCTTGCCATCCGCCGTGAGACGGTAGCGCGGCACGATGAAAAGCGAGAGCCCTTTGACGCCGGGCGGCGCCCCTTGAATGCGCGCCAGCACCAGATGAATAATATTTTCCGACAATTCGTGCTCGCCGCCGGAAATCCACTGCTTCACGCCCTGAATGCGATAACCGCCCTCGCCGTCGGGCAGCGCCATGGTGCGGATATCGCTCAAGGAAGAGCCGGCCTGCGGCTCGGACAGGCACATGGTGCCGAAAAAGCGGCCTTCCAGCATCGCCGGTAGATAGGTCTCCTTCTGCGCCGCGCTGGCAAAACGGGCGAGAAGGTTGCCAGCGGCGATGGTCAGGAAAGGATAGGCGGCGGTGGCGATATTGGCCGCCTGAAACAGGCTGAAACAGCCCTGCACCACGCTCCACGGCAATTGCAGGCCGCCGAGATCTTCATCGTGATGGGCCTTGAGGAAGCCAGCCTCGGCGAACGCGTCGACCGCCGGCTTGACCTCAGGGACCATCGTCACCTTGCCGTTTTCGAGCCACGGCTCCTCGATATCCGCCGCGCGGTAGTGGCTGGCGAAATGCTCGGCCGCGATTTTCTTGGCCGTCTCCAACGCCGCGTCGTAAATTTCCCGGCCCTGCCCGGCAAATCTCGGGCGTTCGGCCAGCGCTTCCGTATCCAGCATGTCAAACAGCTGGAAGCGGATTTCCTCGCTGCGGGCGAAATCGCTCACTTGTTTTAGGGACGCACGCGTTCGATCAACATCGCCAGCCCCTGGCCGGCGCCCATGCACATGCTGATGATCGCCTTGTCCTGCTCGTTCTCGACCAGATGCTGCATGGCAACGAGGGTCATGCGCGCGCCCGTGGCGCCGGGCGGATGGCCGACGGAAATGCCGCCGCCATAGAGATTGCATCTGTCGCGGCCAACATCGAGATTCTTCTCGGCATGCAAATTGACCACGGCGAAGGCTTCGTTGATCTCGTAATAATCGATATCGCCGGATTTAAGCTCATGCTTGTCGAGCAGTTTCTGTATCGCCGGCACTGGGCCGCAGCCCATAATGCGCGGCGGCACCCCAACGATTTCCCAATCGACGATGCGCGCCACCGGCTCAACGCCGAGCGCCTCCGCTTTGGCGCGTTCGGCCACCACCACCATCGCCGCGCCATCGGTCACGCCGCTTGAATTGCCCGCCGTTACCAGGCCGTCTTTGCGGAACACCGGCTGCATGGCCGCGAGCTTCTCCAGCGTCACTTGCGGGCGGGGATATTCGTCCTCTTCCATCAGCCGAGTGGCCTTGCGCTCGCGCACCTCGATCGGCGCGATGTGACGGCTCAAAAATTCGCGCGCCGCACCCGCGCGCTGTTGGCTGGTGAGGGCATATTCATCCATCGGTTCGCGCTGATATTGATTGTCCTCGGCGAGATTTTCCGCCGTCTCGCCCATCAGTTCGAGGCTGAACGGGTCGCGGTAGGCCCAATCGAGCGTATCGACCATGGTTTGCGGCCCGCGCTTGTGGCCCCAGCGCCCGGTGGTGACGGCAAAATGGGCACGCGAGAAATTCTCGCCGCCGCCGGCGACAGCGATTTCGCCGTGCCCGCTCATGATCTGCTCGGCGGCGGTGATGATCGCCTGCGAGCCGGAGCCGCAGGCGCGGCTCACATTCATGGCCGCACTTTCCACCGGCAACCCGGCCTCAATGGCGATGTAGCGCGCTGCGAGATAGCCTTCCTGATCGACCGGCAGAACATTGCCCCACACCAGATGATCGACGTCATCCGCCTTCAGACCCGCCTTGCCGAGACACGCCTTGGTCGCGTGGATGCCCAACTCGGCCAGGGGGATATCCTTGAGCGACTTGCCAAAATCGCCAAATGGCGTGCGCATGCCGCCGGCCAGAATAATTTCGCTTTGCATAATTCCAATCGCCTGTTTTTACATCGGGAATGTGACGCGCCGTGATGGGAGCACGCGTCCTTGCTACGGAAATTCTATTGACACCCTCAACGGGGTCAACCAATTTGACGTACCATTTTGTATGACAAGATTGATTCTCAACCAGAAACGTTAAATCGCCTCACACAGGATCCGCAATCCATGGCAAGCAAAGCCCCCGGCGCAATATCACGCCGAGCGTCCACCGCAAAAAAAGACGGCAATGATAAAAAGCACGGGCCGAGCTCGCCCGACCAGGTCGTCCGCGCCCTGATCGAAGGGCTGCGCTCCGGCCGCTATGTACCCGGGCAACGCCTGATCGAGGCCGATCTGACGAGCGAGTTGAAACTGAGCCGGGGGCCGGTGCGCGAAGCGCTGAAGCGCCTCGCGGCGGAAGGGCTGGTCAGCCTGATCCCGCACCGCGGCGCCTATATCCGCAAACTCACCCGGCGCGAAGTGCATGACATTCTGGTTATCCAGGAAAGCCTGACCGGCCTCGCCGCACGCATCGCGACGGAGCATATCGAGGAAGGCGATAACCGCAAAACCTTCGAAGCCGAATTCACCCGCCTGATGAGCTTCCAGGACGGTCACGACACCATGGCCTTCCTCGAGGAGCGCAGCCGCTTTTACCGTACTTTGGTCATGATCGGCGGCAACCAGGAACTGACCCGTTTCGTGCCGACGATGCAGCTTCATCTGTTGCGCATGCAATTCCAGCAACATTTGACGCCGGGCGACCGCAAGCGCCAGTTCAAGGAATATGAAAATCTCGCCGCCTGCATCCTCGGTGACAATGCCGGCAAGGCGGAAACCCTGATGCGCCAACATGTGCGGCGCACCCGCCTCTCGATCGAACGCCTGCCGGACGAGGCGTTTGCCGAGGAACAATAATCTATCGGCGTGGCGCTCAATCTAGAGGGATTCGCGAGCGCTAGTTGAGGCGTGCCTGAATCCAGGCCTCCGCCTCTTCCCGCTCGCGGAAGACGGCGGTTTCAAACGGCGCTTCGTCGGCATAGGCCTCCCACATGCGTGCCAGCCCGAACATAATATCCTGCGTGCTCACAAGGGCGACCAGCATACCCGGATTTTGCCTTGCGGCTTTCTCGTCCTGGCTTGCTATTCTGCGCAATTCGGCGACGCTGATCTCGAATTTATCAACCTTGGTGTAGTCGCATAACTGATATCTGAGTTGCGCTAATTTTTGTTGATTTGCATAAGTTTTATTATTGGCGTCAATGACGTCTTCGCCAGTCATGAGTCCCCACCCCTCATACTCCACGCCACCATCGTCCCGGTAGGATATCTTAATTGGCATGGCTGGGCTCTCTCCCGCTCGTGGCGCAATAACTTGGGGGGCGAAAAATTAACCAAGTTTAACAAGGGCTGACCGGCGAAATCAAAAAAAAGCTGAGCCAGATATGTTGGCAAGGCGAATAGGTTCATGCGCCAACAGGTGCGCCGCGCCCATCTCGCCATTGAGCGCCTTCCGGGTGAGGCGTTTGCCGAGAAAGCTAAAAAAGCCCCCTAAACCACCCAGCGCGGCGGCCCGAGCGGGTCGACATCGTCATCGTCGAGGAGCGGCACGTAGGCGTTGCCGCCGCTGGTGCTTTCATTGTTGTCATATTGGCGCATCTCAAGGCGCGCGATCTGGTTGCGGTGCACTTCGTCCGGTCCATCGGCGATGCGTAAGAGCCGCGCCGTGGCGTAGGCGTAGGCGAGGCCGTAATCCGAGGTGACGCCGGCGCCGCCGAAGGCCTGTATGGCCCAATCAATGACCTCACACGCCATGTTCGGCGCCGATACCTTGATCATGGCGATTTCCTTGCGCGACACCTTGTTGCCGACGGTGTCCATCAGCCAGGCGGTTTTTAGCGTCAGCAAGCGCGCCTGCTCGATCTTGATTCGTGCCTCGGCGATGCGTTCCTTGGTCACGGTTTGATCCGAGACAGCCTGGCCAAAGGCGGTGCGTGATTTTGTCCTGCGGCACATGCGCTCGAGCGCACGCTCGGCCAAGCCGATCAGACGCATGCAGTGGTGGATGCGGCCCGGGCCGAGGCGGCCTTGGGCGATCTCGAAGCCACGGCCCTCACCGAGCAGCATGTAATCCGCCGGCACGCGGACATTATCGAAATAGACCTCGGCATGGCCGTGCGGCGCTTCGTCATAGCCGAACACCGGCAGCATACGCTTGATGGTGACACCGGGATGCGGCATTGGCACCAGGATCATAGATTGCTGTTTGTGGCGGTTTTCATTGTTGGGGTCGGTCTTGCCCATCAGCACCATAATCTTGCAACGCGGATCGAGTGCACCGGAGGTCCACCATTTACGCCCATTGATGACATATTCATCGCCGTCGCGGACGATTTGCGTCTCGATATTTGTCGCATCCGACGATGCCACCTCGATTTCGGTCATGGCGAAGGCCGAGCGCATGTCGCCGGCCAGCATCGGTTCGAGCCATTGTTTCTGTTGCGCCTCGGTGCCGTAGCGCACCAGCACCTCCATATTGCCGGTATCGGGTGCCGAGCAATTAAACGCCTCCGGGCCGAAGGGCGAGCGCCCCATCTCTTCGCAAGCCGGCGAATATTCGAGATTTGTCAGGCCCGCACCGTGGTCGCTATCGGGCAGGAACAGGTTCCACAGACCCGCCGCCTTGGCCTTGTCCTTCAATTCCTCCATCAGCGGCATCGGCTGCCAGCGGTCGCCGGTGGCAATTTGGGCAAACAATTTTTCTTCGTTGGGATAGATATGTTCCGCCATGAACGCCGCTACCCGTTCACGATATTCTTCCGTTTTAGCGCTATAGCCGAAATCCAATGTATCTCTCCCAATCTGATGCTGTTTTACGCGCCTGCTAACTTCTCTCCATATAGCATTCTATCCTGTCTCACGATAAGTTTGTCGGACAAAATTGTTTGAGAATGGAGATTTTTTCATGGCTATCCTCGTCACCGGCGGCAGCAAAGGTATCGGCCTGGAGATCGCGCTCAGCTTTTCCGAGCCCGGCAGCCAGGTTTTTCTTAATTATGCCGCCGATGACAAGGCCGCGGCGGCGGCACGGCAAGCGGTCGAAGCGAAAGGCGCCGAGTGCCACCTGCTGAAAGGCGATGCCGGCACGCCCGAGGGCTGCAAACAAATAATGCTAGCAGTGGCGGACAAGGTCGAGCGGCTCGATCAGCTCGTGCATTGTGCGGTGCGCGCCGTTCCCCACCCGGCGCTCGAATGCGACCTTGAGGAATTTACCAAGGCGGTCAATTTAAACGGCACCGCCCTCCTCTATCTCACCCGGGCGGCCATGCCGCTGCTGGCGCGCGGCAGCACGATCTTTTTCCTCTCGAGCCGCGGCAGCCGCATTGTCGTGCCCAACTATGCCGCCATTGGTGTCGCCAAATCGCTTGGCGAATCCCTGGTGCGCTACCTGGCAACCGAACTGGCGCCGCACGGCATCCGCATCAACACGGTCTCGCCCGGCGTGGTCGATACGGAAGCGGTGCGCACCCTGTTTGGCGATGCGACCGAGGAAATCATGCGCCACGCCGCCGAAAGCAATCCGAGCGGACGCGGCGTGAAGCACGCGGACTACACCAATATGATTCGCTTTCTTGCCAGCCCGGAAGCCGAATTCGTCCAGGGTCAAACCATCTTCATCAATGGCGGGGCCAATTTGATGGCGTGACTGCGGAGCTCAGTCCAGCCGCTCGATCAATGTGGCGTTGGCCATGCCGCCGCTCTCGCACATGGTCTGCAGACCGTAGCGCCCGCCGGTTTTTTCCAGCGCAGCTAACAGGTTAGCTGTGAGGCGCCCGCCCGAGGCGCCGACCGGGTGGCCGAGCGCAATCGCGCCGCCATTAACATTGACCTTCTCCTCATCCGCGCCGAGTTCTTTCATCCAGGCGAGGACAACAGAGGAGAAAGCCTCATTGACTTCGAACAGATCAATATCACCGAGCGAAAGACCGCTGCGCGCCAGCAGCTTGCGCGTCGCCGGAATAATGCCGGTCAGCATGAAGATCGGATCGTCGCCGGCGACGGCAAAATGGGTGATCGCCGCGCGTGGCTTCAAGCCAAACCTCTTTGCCGCCTGTTCGGAGGCAATCAGCATGGCCGAAGCGCCATCGCTCACCTGACTCGAATTGCCCGCCGTCACCGACCAGTTGATCTCCGGATAGCGCGCCGCCATTTTCTCGTTCTCGAATGCCGGCTTGAGCTGGTTCAGCTTTTCGAGCGAGGTATCGGGGCGGACGCCCTCATCCGCCACGGCATCGCCAATGGCAACAATATCGCGGCCGGTGATGCCCCGCGCCGCTGCCGCCCGTTGATGCGAGCGCAAGGCGAATGCATCGAGGCTTCGCCGGTCCAGCCCCCATTTAGCAGCGATCAACTCGGCGGAAATACCCTGATGCACCAGGCCATCCGGATAACGCGCCCGGTGCCGGGGGCCGAAATTATCCTGGCCGATACGGTTGCTGCCCATGGCGACGCGGCTCATCATTTCGACGCCGCCGGCAATCACAACATCATAGGCGCCGGCGATCACGCCTTGCGCGGCGAAATCCATCGCCTGCTGGGCCGAGCCGCATTTGCGGTCGATGGTAACGGCGGGAACGGATTCAGGCAGGCCGGCGGCGAGCCATGCCTGGCGGCCGATATTGGCCGCCTGTTCGCCGACCTGAATGACGCAGCCGGTGATCAGGTCATCGACCGCCGCCGCGTCGATCCCGCTGCGCGCGATTAGCGCCTGCAGCGTGTGGGCATAGAGATCGACCGGGTGGGTATCGTGCAGAATGCCGCCTTCCCGCCCGCGCCCAAACGGCGAACGCACGACATCGATGAGGAGCGCGCGCCCGGCCATCAATCGCGCCTGAGCGAAAGCGACATTTCGGCGCTCTTGATTTCGACATAGTTCGACGTCGAGAGCGCCATCAGTTTCCGCGCCTGTTCGAGCTCGGGCGAGGACAGCAGCGGGAAATCCTGCTTCACCGCGCCTGCCGCGCGCATTTTTTCGAGATCCGCCTCGGGCACAAGCGCACGCAGAATAAGCTCATCGTCATCCTCCGTGCCGTAGCGCTTGCGCAGCTCGCCGATGCTCGGCTGCTCGGGCCAGGCTTCGCTGACTTCCTTGGCGCGCGGCGCATTCATGATCATGTCGCGCACATTTTCGTCGATCGGCGCTACCGTCTCGCCGTAATGGCCGGCGGCATATTGGATCACCTCGTCGGGAATAACCGAATAGCGCTTGCCCGTGACGATATTGAGCACCGCCAGCGTGCCGACCAATTGCGAAAACGGCGTCGCCATGCCGGGATAGCCAAGCTCCTTGCGCACCTTGGCGGTCTCGTCCAACACCTCGTCAAACTTATCCGACATGCCGTGCTGCACCAGCTGCGCCTTTAGCGTGCCGGTCATGCCGCCCGGAATCTGGTGCTGCACGGAAAACAGATCATATTCCTGCGGCACGCCGAGCGGAAAGCCGGCGGCGATGGCGACGCGCTCGAAATGATCGGCGATCTCGGGCAGCAGCGAGGTATCGACATTATGCGTGTGGCCGAGCAATTCGACATTGCGCGCCATGATTTCGATCGAGGGCACGGACGGTCCGTTGGCCATCGGCCGGCTGGCGGTGTGAATGATATGAATGCCGAGCTTTATCGCCTCGAGATAGGAGATGGTCGAGGCGCCGAGAATGTTGTTGGCATGAAACTCGACCGGCTTGCCATTTGCGTTTTTGAGGATTGCCGGCACCAGCGTGCGCATGCGGTCCGGGTTGAGCACGCCGGCGGTATCGTAGAGCAGCAGCGTATCGATATCGTCGCAGGCCGAAAGCTTCGCCGCCTTGTCGGCGTAATACTCATCCGTATGTACCGGCGAAAGCGTATACATGATCGCGCCCGATACCTCGGCGTCGAATTCCTTGGCGACCTTCGCCAGGCGGTGGGTCTTGTCGATGTTGAAGAGCACGTCATAAACCCAGAAGCTGCGGCAGCCATGCACGCAGAGCTGGCGCATCCAGGCATCCATCAGCGCATCCGGGGTGACGCCGAAAGTGACGCTGGCATTGCTGCGCATGCCGCCACGGATGCGGCTGTTGGGCAGCGCCTTAACCAGCAGGTCGAGGCCTTCCCACGGGTTCTCCTGGCAATGGCGGATCAGCACTTCGAACAGCGACGAGCCGGTCAGATCGACGACGCGGTAGCCGACCTTGTCGATCACCGGTGCGATGGGCAGCGCCATGCCGGCCTGCATGCGCATGCCCCAGAGACTCTGCTGTCCGTCACGCATGGTCGAATCGAGAAATTCAATATGAGCCATCTTACTTATCCTTCGGCGCTCTCAAACTGGGGTAAAAACGCGCTTTCGAGCCAGCGCGTGTTGAAACTGTTGGCGGCAAAATCAGGGTGCGCCAGGATTTCCTGTTGCAGCGCAATGTTGCTGGCAATGCCGCCGATCTCAAAATCGTGCAAGGCGGCGCGCATGCGCTCGATCGCCTGTGCTCTGTCATCGCCATGGACGATCAATTTGCCGATCAGGCTGTCATAGAACGGCGCCACCATATCGCCTTCGCGGCAATGGCTGTCGAGCCGCACATGAGCGCCCTCCGGCGCCCGCCAATGGGTGATGCGGCCGGGCGAGGGTGCGAATTCCCGCCTCGGGTTCTCGGCATTGATGCGGCATTCGATGGCATGACCGCCGAGCTTGATGTCATCCTGCGTCATGCTCAAGCCGTCTCCGCCGGCAATTCTCAGCTGCTCGCGCACCAAATCCGTGCCGCTGATCTCTTCGCTCACCGGATGCTCGACCTGGATGCGGGCATTGACCTCAATGAAGTAAAATTCCTCGCGCTCCATATCGTAGAGAAATTCGACCGTGCCGGCGTTGCGGTAATTGAGATGCGCCGCCAGCTTAACCGCGATCTCGTGCACGGTGTCGCGCGCCGCCGGGCTGAGCACCGGGGCCGGCGCCTCTTCGATGACCTTCTGATAACGGCGCTGCACCGAACAATCGCGCGCACCAAAATGAAGCACGCGCCCCGTGCCGTCGCCCATCACCTGAACCTCGACATGGCGGGCATTTTCGACATAGCGCTCGACATAGAGCGTGCCATCGCCAAAAGCGGCCAGCGCCTCGGCGCTTGCGCGTTGAAACGAGCTTTCAATCTCCTCGGCATTGCGTGCCACGAACATGCCGCGCCCGCCGCCGCCGGCCGACGCCTTCATCACCACGGGAAAACCGATATCCTCCGCCGCACGCTTTGCCGCGGCAGCGTCGGCCAACCCGTCCGAGCCCGGCACCAGGGCGAGACCGGCTTCCTTGGCAATTTCCCGGGCACGTAATTTATCGCCGAGCATTTCGATGGTTTCAGCTTCCGGGCCGACAAATGAAATTCCGTTTTCGGCTGAGAGAGACGCGAGTTCGGCGCGCTCGGAGAGGAAGCCATAACCCGGATGAAGCGCGTCGCACCCCGACGCCCGGGCGGCGTGCACGATCAGGGGGAGGTTGAGGTAGCTGTCCTTGGCCGGCGCCGGCCCCAGCACAATTGCCCGGTCCGCCATCTCGGCGCCGAGGCTTTCGCGGTCCGCCGCCGAGACGCCGATCACGCATTGCAAACCGGAAGCGCGGCAGGCGCGGATAATGCGGACAGCGATTTCGCCCCGGTTGGCGACAAATACGCGGGAGAGCGGCATCGAAACTAGCCCGCGGCTGGCTCGATATAGAACAGCGGCTCGTCATACTCGACCATGTTGCCATCCTCAACACAGATACGCGCGACCCGTCCGGCAACGCCCGCCTGCACCGGGGTAAACAGTTTCATGACCTCGATCAGGCAAACGTCGCTCTCCACCGTTACCTCCTGGCCGACTTCCACATAGGGCGCCTCGCCCGGGTTGGGCGAACGGTAAAAGGTGCCGAGATTGGGCGCACGGATGGCGACCAAGCCGTTGGTGCTCTCGGCAGGTGCGGCGGTTTCCTGTTTTATCGGAGCGGCCGTTTGCGCCGGAGCGGGCTGCTTCTTAACCGGGGGCGCCGCCGGCCTCTCAATTCCTGTCTGAACAATCGGATTGGCTTTCGGATCGTTCGACAGCACCATCTTTAGGCCGTCGACCTCAAGCCGCAATTCGTTCCAGTCGGAACGCTCGAAGAGGCGGATGAACGCCTCTATATCCTTGTTATCAATTGTCACGTCATTTACATCCGTTCATTTTCACGCGCCGCGGCACATGCCGCGAGCAAGGCCGGCACGGTTTGCGGCAAGACGATAAATTCAAGCCCAGCGCGGACCGCCGCTTCGACACCGTCATCGCTGTGCAAAGCGCCACCGCACGCGGCTTTGGTGTTTTTCAAAAGTTCGGGCAAGTTCTCGGCCAACTCGCCACCGGGCGTATGATCAAGATCGAGAATATTTCCGTCCGGCTGCTCGCCTTCGCGGTAGACGGCGAGCGGTGAGTGCTCGCCCGCCCAGCTAGCGATTTCCGTCAAGTTTGGATCGTCTCTTTCGTCCGGCGTATCAACCGCGAGAATGCCGCGGTAAACCGCCCCCGCGCCGCCATCGACGGTGACCTCCGCACCCTCATGGCCGCGCAATATTTCCTCGCCGCAGCCGACCACGCAGGGCAGTCCGAGCGCCCGGCTGACCACCGCCGCATGGGAGGTGGAACCGCCGCTTGCCGTCACCACGGCGCGCGCCACCAGCATGCCGTGGACATCTTCCGGGCTGGTGGTCGGGCGCACCAAAATCACGTCCCTGCCCTTCGCCGCCTCTTGTTCGGCCGCATCCGCATCCAGCACCACATGACCGGCGCCAACCCCCTGGCAGGCGGCTTCGCCCTTGGCCAGCAATTCGGCATCCACTTCCGCACCGGGGCTGAGCTTGGGACACAGCAGCGCGCGCACCTGTTCCGCGTTGATGCGGCCGAGCGCTTCAGCGCGGCTGATTGTGTCTTCATGCGTCATGTCGACGGCGATGCGAAGCGCCGCCGCCGGCGCGCGTTTTGCCGCGCGCGATTGCAACAGGAACAGCTCGCCCTGCTGGACCGTGAATTCGATATCCTGAACATCGCCATTTTCCGCCTCGAGCAGGGCCGCGGCGGACATTAATTGTTCATGGGTTGCCGGCATATCGTTTTTCAGGACATCAAGAGCTTGCGGCGTCACGCTGCCGGAGACGACATCCTCGCCTTGCGCGGTGGCAAGATATTCGCCGTAAGGTGCAGGCGCGCCGGTCAGGGGATTGCGGCTGAACAAGACGCCGGTGCCGCTGTTACCGCCGAGATTGCCGAATACCATTGCCTGAATGGTTACGGCGGTTCCCATATTGTCGGCGATATCATGGTGGCGGCGGTAGCGCTTGGCCCGCCGGCTGTTCCATGATTCGAACACCGCCCGCACGGCAGCTTCCAACTGATCATCGGGTTTGAGCGGGATTTCCTCGCTGCCTGTAACGCTCGCCACGCGCAGCACGATACGTGCATACATGTCGCGGAACCGGCGATGGGTATCTTCGGCAAAGTGCGCATCCCCGCTTTCCGCCGCGAGCGCCGCTTGCGCTTCATGCGTCATGCCGAGATTGAGCACGGTATCCATCATGCCCGGCATGCTGACAGCACTACCAGAGCGAACAGCGACGAGAAGCGGCCGATCCGCGCCGCCAAACGCCCGCCCGCTTGCCGCCTCAAGTACCGCCATGCCGCGTGCCAATTCATCGCCAAGCCCAGGCGGCAGTTCGCCATTTTCAAGAAATGCCCGGCAGGCGTCTGTCGTCACGACAAAGGCCGGCGGCACCGGCAGGCCGAGGGCGCGCATGCGGGCAATGCTCCACGCCTTGCCGCCGACGCGCGTGCGCTCCGGCAGCGACGTGCCGTCCAGCATCAGTGTCCATTTGCCGAGTTCAGCGGCCATTACAGCACTATTCCTCGCGCTCGCGTCCAAGCACGCGCAACAGGTCTTCATGCAGCTCGAACCAAACTGTGTGATAGGAATCGATCTTGACCGCGCTGACCCAATCGGTCTCGCCATCCTCGGCCTTTTCCAGCGCCACGAGGAGTTTGTCCTTGTAAATCAACAAGCGCGGCAATATGGCGGCCAGGTCGCCGAGCATGCCCTCGGCGCGCTCATGCAAATCGCCCAGCCGGTCGATTATCTTGACGTCGTAATCTTCGTTTGAATGATCGTTGGCAACGCTCTCGCCGGCGATCTCGACAGTCTGCCAATCGGTCATAAGCTGTTTGAGGTCGCGGTTAACCGCTTCAAATATTTCGTATGCCGCTTTGAACGCCGCGTCGCCGCGCTCCGCCGCATAAACACGTGAATATTCGCCATCGAGAGCCATGCGGGCTGCCGGGGTCAGCATATAGGCGCCCTGGGCCTCGGCCACACGGCCCTTCTCAAGCGCTTCCGCCAGCACTCCAGCCACAGTTTCTTGCGCCAATCCGGTGACGGCGGCGACGGCTTGCGCCGTGCCATGTTTCTTGATGGCGACGCCATGCAATACGAGATGTAAATCAGTCGGCGGCATTCATGGCCTCACGCGCGATTAGACGTTGTTTCACTTCACGGCGGAGAATTTTTCCCGCCGCGTTTTTGGGCAGCTCGGGCCAGATATCAATGCCCTTGGGGCGCTTGTAATCAGCCAGTTTCTTGGTGCAGGCAGCCTTGAGTTCCGCCGCGTCGAGACCGGCCCGCCCGGAGACGACCGCATGCACCCGGTCGCCCCATTTTTCGTCGGGCAGGCCGACAACAGCCGCCGCGACCACGCCGTCGCACGAGATCAGCACATCCTCGATCTCGCGCGGATAGACGTTGTAGCCGCCGCTGATCAGCATGTCGTTTTTGCGGTCGAGAATGTAGAAGAAGCCGTCCTCATCCATCCGCCCGATATCGCCGGTGTGCAGCCAGCCGCCGCGAAAGACTTCCGCTGTTGCCTCGGGGCGGTTCCAATAGCGCGCCATGGTTTGCGGGCCGCGGCAGACAATCTCGCCTTTTTCGCCGACAGCCAGGGGATTGTCGTCATCGTCGAAGATGGCGACATCCACCGTGGTGAACGGCCTGCCGCACGAACCGATGCGGCCATGGTCTTCGGGTTGCAGGCAGGTGATCACCATCGGCGATTCCGCCTGGCCGTAAGTTTGGGCAAAAACATTGCCGAAGCGCTCGATGGCGCGGTCGAGAAGCGTTGGCGCGATTGACGAGGCGCCGTAACAGATGCGGCGAAAGCGGTGCGCATCCGCAGCACCCTCCGTGCGCTCAAGAATGATCGACAGCATGGTCGGCACGAGGAAGGTATGGCTCGGTTTTTCGCGCTCGGCTAAGGCGACAAATTCGCCCGCGTCAAAAGAGGATAGAACCAAATTGCGCGCGCCACGAACTAAGGCCGGCAAGAAAAATGCGCCACTTGCATGGCCAATCGGTGCGGCATGCAGGAAGCTGTCACCTTTCTGAATGTCAGGCACGAGATCGACCAAAAACGCAGACAGTTCGGCCAGCTCGCCACGCGTGGTCAGCGTCACCGCCTTGGGTTCTCCGGTGGTGCCACCGGTATAGCCGAGACGGAGCGGTGCATCGAGGTCGCGGTCAACCCGGCACGGCGTATCCGAGCCATCCCTGATCAGCGTGTCCAGTTCTTCGGCATCAAACGGAAATTCCGCTTCAAGCTCGGTTTTACCGCCATGGATGAGTGCCCGGGCGCCGCTGTCTGCGAGCTTATATTGATGATTCGAGAGCGCCTCGCGCACATGCAGCGGCACGCGCACCAGGCCCGATTTGGCCAGGGCGTAATAAACGATCAGGCACTCGATTCCGTTGGGCAGCAAAATCGCCACCCGGTCGCCGGCCACCAGCCCCTTGGCTAGGAGCGCATTGCCGAGACGATCGGTGGCCGCATCGAATTCGCGGAAGCTGACGCTTCGCCCCGCCTCGACCAAAGCGGGCGCATCGCCATACATGCGCGCCGCCCGGCGTATCAGTTCACCGATCTGCATGGCTAGTTCCTGTCTCCCGGGGTCAAGTCAGGTCCGAGCGTTTCAGCCCGGCTCCCTTGCCGGCGAGATTGCGCGAGCGCGCCTGTTCGGCTTTGTACATGTCGTCGGCGAGCGCAGTATCCGAATTGTATTTGACCCAGGTTTCGTCGAGAAAACGGTATTTGTGCGCCGCCGGTTTGAAGTCGCGCACCTGCTTGTTGAATTCCTCGAGCGTGAGCACGCCGCGGCTGGTCTGGTAGCGGTCCTGCTTGCGCGGCAGGCATGAATCGCCGGGATAGATCGGCCCGCAGGTCGGCGTGTAGTCCTCGCCGTCCAAGATCGAATAGGGGATCGGCGTATACATGCGCGCCGGCCCGTCATTGTGCTGCATCATGGTGTATTCGTTGGTGCGTTGGCTCGGATGCGTGAGGAGGCCGACCAATTCGCCGAGGCAATCGCGGCTATATTCATCATTCAAGAGCGGGCGGAAACGCTCGGCGCGCTCATCGATCAGCATCCAGTCCTCCATCTCATAGGTTCCCGCGATGTGGGCGAGATCCTTGCAAATGGCAAAATATGTAACGGCGCCGGCATCGATCATCTGATCGCGCGTCCAGGCCGCGATGCGCTTCCACAATTTGGCCGTCGCGTCCTTGCACTGCTCGTTGAGCTCAAGGAATGTCTTGGTCAGTTCCTCTTTGCTGCCCATGCCGACCGGCTCATAGCCTTCGCTCAAGGGATCCGAAGTGTAAAGGCCGACACCGGCGATATGCTCGGCGCGGAATTCGGGCTCCGATTCAAAACTGCCCCAATCATCCATCAGGTAGAAATGGCAATCCTTGACCCGCATCGGCACGGTCAGATTGTTGTAGGGCACGCCGGCGGCGACCTCGTCGAGCCAGGGAAAATCGCTCTCCGACAGATCCATATAGTCGCGCACGATCATTTCCGCATTGTCGCCGAGCTTATAGGGGCCTTCGTTACAGAGACTGATGCGGCTCTCGCAACTGATGAGAAAACCATATTGCGAGGCGCTGGCCATGAACTGCGAAGCAGCACTGTGCAATTCGTCGCCGTCTTCGCAGGCATAAGCGTCGGCTTCGAAAATCTGCACCTGGCGCTCGGGCAGAATCTGCGAGCGATGGCCGAATTCCTTGTTGGTGATATGGCCGTCATTGCGATGCCAGGAAAGCTGGAAACGCTTCCAGAAATCCATCACATAAATGCAATCCTCGACCGCGTCCTGCGGCCTAAGGAGACCCATATTGATCAGCCATTCGCGGCCCAAAAGGTAAAAGCCCGGCAGCGCCCAGCCCATGGAGGGGTTTTGCACCTTGATGCCCATGGCCCGCGCGCGGTCACCGATCTCTTCCGCCGACATGCGGCTTTCGATCTTCCTCAGCACCGAGGGATAGCGGTAAAAGGCGTTGAGATAGGACAGCAGCATGTAGGACGGCACGGGGAACAGTTTCGATTCCTGCACCGTGCGCGTCACACACAACCAATATGTTTCGTCCGTGCATGCCTGAATGAGATTGTTGGTTTCGAGCAGCTGCGCGTAGCTGATGCGATTGTTTGCCATGACCGCCTCCCTTAATCGAATTTCCAGATATTGGCGGTCATTTCCGTTCCGCTTTGATAAGCCTCGGCGGTCTTGGCCGCGGCGTTTGTCTCCATCTCGACCTTCTGGCCTTCCTTGATGCCGGTAATTTTCGCGTTCATGAAACACGGAATACCGTATTCGCGTGACAAAATGCCGAGATGCGAGCGCACCGTGCCGCCCATGCAGATCACGCCGGAGAATTGCTCGAGGATGGGCGCCGTCAATGTGCCGCCGGAATCATCGATGACGGCGATGGTGCCGTCGGGCACGCCCTCGCTGAGATATTTCATGACGTGATCGGTGGAGCGGACATACCGCGCAATGCCGCTGGTCATCCCTGGATAGGGCACGACATTGTCGCCCACGCCGCACAAGGCGCGGCCATTTTCGTCCGCTTCGCCGCTCGGTGCGTCCGGGTGTTCGAGGGTCCAATCCGCATCGGCGCCGTCGATGCCCTCGACCGGCTTATAGGCATCGGGGCGCTCTTCGGCAGAAATGACGGCGGAAAAGTCATAGCGGTGGCCGGCATCGAGCAGTTTTTTCTCAACCCGCTGCATATCCTCGGCGGTGATCAGATTGTAGGATTTATCGAAAACAAAGCTGTTCCAGTCGACGCCAGCCTCGTCCAGTTTGCCACGGACGATGTCCTTGATGGCGCTGTGAAACGCCTCAACGATGGGCGATCCGGCTTGGTCGCCATACTTGTCCGAATCGATATAGAGCTTTGCCACGCTCACCTCCGTCTATTTGATAAGCCGCCTCCGGGCTCTCAGGAAAAGAGTCCGCAACGTATCTTTCGCGGGTCTGAAGGGTGCTGATCCGCTGCCCCGCTGTCAACACACTATACAACAAAATTGTCGAACAATCTTGCAGACCGAATTGTTCAAATATACCTCAAGCACCATCCGCTGATTGCAGGCTTCGGCGCAATTCGGTCTTCAGCACCTTGCCATAGCTGTTCTTCGGCAATTCCGCCAACATGTGGTAGGCGCGCGGTCTTTTAAAGCGGGCAATGTGCTCGAGACAGAGTGAATCGAGCGCCGCCTCATCCACCGGCCCCGGCCCTTTGGCGACGATAAACGCCGTCACCCGCTCGCCCCATTCCGCATCGGGCGCGCCAACCACCGCCACTTCCGCAACGTCGGGCGAAGACAACAGCACTTCCTCCACTTCGCGTGGATAAACATTTATTCCGCCAGAGATAATCATGTCCGTCGCCCGGTCCTTGAGGCTGAGATAACCGGCATCGTCGAATGTGCCGAGATCGCCGGTGCGGAGGCCTTGCGGCGTTAAGGCGGCGGCGCTGGCTTGCTCATTTTGCCAATAGCCTTGCATCACCACATCGCCCCGGACCGTCACTTCGCCGACCTCACCCGGCGCCACCGGCTCGCCGGCATCATCACGCAACGTCACCTCCACCCCGGTGCGGGCAATGCCGACCGAGATCAAACGTTCGTCATTGCCGCTCTCTGCCGCCGCGCAGAGCATGCTTTTCGACATGGCGGTGATGGTGCACGGGCTTTCTCCCTGGCCATAGCCGTTCCAGATACACGGGCCGAAGCGCGCCAATGCCTGTTTGAGGTCGTCGGCGTAAACCGGTGCGGCGCCGCACAGAATTGTCTTAACGTGATCGAGCGGCAGCGCGGCCATCGCATCGTCGGCGCTGAGGCGGCGCAACAGGGTTGGCGGCACGAAAAAGCTGATATTGCGGTTGCCCTCGATCAGGGCTGCCAATTCACCGATATCGAAACCGCCGCTCGCCGGCACGATTTGATGCGAAGCGCGCGGAATATGCGAAAGCGCAAACAGTCCGGACGCATGCGATTGAGCGGCGAGGTGAATGAGACAATCCGTCTCATCGAGAAAATCGACATCGGCGAGATAGCCGAGCGCCATGACAGCCAAATTGCGGTGGCTGAGGATCGCCGCCTTGGGCTTGCCCGTGGTACCGCTGGTATAGAACAGCCAGGCCGGGGTTTCCGCCGCCAGGCTTGCCATCGCCACCGGCTCGGCCTGGACGAGCCGGTCATAATCCTTTTCGCCGGTTACGATGAGTTGCTCCAGTGCCGGGACGCCCTTGCAATGGTCAGCCAAATCCCCGGCAATATCGGCGCTGACGAAACAGCATTTGGCGCCGCAATTTTCCAGCATAAAGGCCAGTTCGCGGCCATGCAGGCGGGCATTCATCGGCACGGCGCAATAGCCGGCATGCCAGATGGCGAACAGAATTTCGAGATATTGCGGGCAATTGCTCATCGCCAGGCCGATGCGGTCACCGGGTTTTAGGAATGGCTGTGCCTGCAAACCTCCGGCCAGACCAGCCACCCGCCGGCCAAGCTCGCCATAGCTGCAGTAAAGCGTATCGCCGTCGGATATGGCCGGCCGCGCGGCATGGCTGCGCGCCGCGTTGGCGAGAAAGATCGCGATATTCATAGCCTTAGGCCCCGATCGAAGAATCACACATCAAATGTTGCCAGCCTTCGGCCCGAATGTAGTACAAAACTGTCGGACGCGGCAAAACACAATGAACGATAAGGAACAGCGAGCATGGCAGAAACACAGAGCGGCATGTCACACCATCGCATCTTGATTACCAATGACGATGGCATCCATGCGCCGGGAATTAAACTGCTCGAGAAAATCGCGCGCGAGATCACATCCGACGTGTGGGTGGTGGCGCCCGATCACGAAAAAAGCGGCGCCGGGCATTCGATTTCGATGCATATCCCCATTCGCCTCAGTCAGCTCTCCGAGCGCCATTTCGCCGTCAACGGCACGCCGACCGACTGCGCCCTGATGGCAATTTACGAGATCATGACCGACAAGAAGCCGACGATTTTGCTCTCCGGCATCAACCGGGGCGCCAATCTGGCCGAGGATGTGACCTATTCCGGCACTATTGCGGCGGCCATGGAAGGCACCCTGCTCGGCATCCCGGCGATCGCACTGAGTCAGGTTTTCGAGCTCGGCGGCTCGCCGCCCTGGGAGACCGCCGAACGCTTCGCACCCGGTATCATCAACCGGCTTTTGCAATGCGAAATGCCGGCCAATACGCTGGTCAACGTCAATTTCCCCGATGTGCCGCCGGACGAGGTATCGGGCGTGCGCGTCACCTCGCAAGGGCAGCGCCCGCCCGGCTCCTTCACCATCGATTCGCGTATCGACGCCCGCCATGTGCCCTATTTTTGGGTGAAAATGAGCTACAAGGAAGGTGAGAAAACGCCCGAGACCGATCTTCACGCGATTCACGAAAAAGCCATTTCCGTAACGCCCCTGCAACTGGACATGACAAATAATGGCTGGCGCGGCGCGCTCGCGGACTCGCTTCAGGGTCTCGGCTAGGCCGGCTCCAGGAACACGCCGCGCAAACTATTTAGATACCCATCGTCGAGCCCGAGGCCGTCGCGCATATATGCTTCGGTCGAGCCAAACGCGTCATGCATGGCCCCAAGTGCTGCAGAAAAATACTCCGGCCGCGCCGATGTGAGGGTGTGCATTTCCTCGGCGCCGATATGGAGATTGAAAATATGCGAGACGTCACGGCGGTAGGAATTGGTCAGGAGATAATCTTCAAGCGCCAACGCCTCGGACACGCCCAAGGCCAGTAATATCAACATTGCGGCAAAGCCCGTGCGGTCCTTGCCGCTGGTACAATGGATGACCAGCGGCTGATTTTGCGGCGCGCCGAGCAGTGAAAATATCTGGCGGTATTCTTCCAAATGGTCGAGCGGCAAGCGGCGATAGTGGCGGATGACCTCTTCGACGATCGCCGCGCTGGTCAATTCCCCGCCGCGAACCGCGCGCAACATCTCATTGGCGCCTTCCGGCAGGAATCCGATATGGCGCTCCTGCAGATCATTTCCCTCGGGCAGCCGGTCGGGTGCGTTGCTTCGTTCAGAGGGAATGCGCAGGTCGCACACGACGCGAATTCCAAGCTCGCGCCAGATATCGTGATCGCTATCCGTCAACTCGGAGAGAGAGTCGGATCGGTATAACTGCCGCCACGCAACGCATTTCCCATTGCCGGCCGCATAGCCGCCCAAGTCGCGAAAATTAGCCGCGCCGGCGAAGGGAATTCGGCGCGACTTTGCCGGCAAAGCCGTTGATCTAACTGCCATTGGTCCAGTTCCTCAATTCTCTCCAACCTTCGAGCGCGCGCCGAAGTGTATTTTTTTCCTGGCTTTCCACTCAAAAGCCGATTGACTCGTTTCGCCGAGTCAATCATCTTGATGGACGATTTTGTAAGACAATACGTGCTGACGTCAGAGAGGGGAATTCAAATTCGGCGGGACTAAATGCAGCATAAGGGCGAACGAGCGCAAGCGAAACGTCCATCCCCTGTCATCTCACCGCAAGCAACTCACTAAGGGAGATAAGAAATGAAACGTATAGGTAAGGTCTTTGGCGCAGCCCTGGTGGGCGCGGCTCTCGTGCTCGGCGCGATGGGCCTGAACAGCCAAGCGCAAGCCGACGACGTAAAAGTCGGTATTTTTTCGGTGAACTACAATTCACCAACCATCTTTCGCATGATCCAGCAGGCCAAGGCCGATGCCGAAGCGCTGGGTTGGACCGTGGAAACCCATGACGGCCAGGGTGACCAGGTGGCAACCAACAACGCTGCCAACGATTTTATTCGCCGTGGTTTCGATGCGTTGATCAACGTCGCTTCCGACAATTTCCAAATGACCGGCGTCGTCAAGAACGCCAATGAAGCGGGAACGGTCTTCGTCTCGACCTTCTCCGGCTATGTGCCGGGCATTACCGCCGACATCGGCACCAACAGCATCGTCGACGGCGCCGTCGCGACGCTTGAAGTGCTAAACCGGACGGGCCGCCAGGGCCACATCGTGTTCTTTAACT
This sequence comes from uncultured Rhizobiaceae bacterium, assembly GCA_964429775.1. GTDB lineage: Bacteria > Pseudomonadota > Alphaproteobacteria > UBA828 > UBA828 > PTKB01. Next base: position 9,210 of record CAYSDJ010000040.1, on the reverse strand, counting down.
GGAACGTGCTGCCGGCACTGCGCGACCGTACATCGGGCTTCAAGGCGGCACTGTCTGACCTTGAAAACATCAAGGTGACGGAAATCGAAGTGAAGGTCCCTGGTCAGGTTGAAGACGTTTACAACCAAATGACCAACCTGCTGGCCGCGAATGACGATATCACCGCCGTTCTCGTCGGTTGGGATGAGCTTGGCACGCCGGCGGTTCGCGCCATCGAGCAGGCCGGCCGCGGCGGCGATATTTTTGTCGCCGGCATGGACGGCATCGGTCCGGTGTTCGAAATGCTTCGCCAAGGCAACCGTCCGTACAAACTGTCGGTCTCCTATCCGGTCGAGAAGATGGGCCGGAAGTCGGTCGAAGTGGTGAAGGACGCGCTCGCCGGCAACGCACCCGAAACTCCGGTGCTCTATATCGGCGCCTGCCTGGTGACCGCTTCAACCGTGATGCCGGTTGATCAGGAATCCGGCACTTCCGCCTATTGGGATGATTGCACGCCTTTCTCGGGCAACTAGTCGTCGGAACTTTGGCGTGCGATGTGTGACTTGACCGGTGTATTGTCGCGTCAATGAACACATCGCAGGCTAACTTATCAGCCGCGCCGCCTGAACCAGGCGGCGCGGCGCCTCTTCTCGAAGTCCGCGACCTGGTCAAGGACTTCCCCGGCACGCGCGCCCTCGATGGCGTTAGCCTGGATGTTCGGCGCGGCGAAATTCACGCCCTTCTCGGTGAAAACGGCGCCGGCAAATCGACCCTTATCAAATGCGTCGTCGGCGCCCATCCGCAGACTGCGGGAATCATTTCCGTCGATGGCAAAGCCGTCAATTTTCACAATCCGCATGATGCCCAAGCCGCCGGCATCAGCGTTGTCCATCAGCACGCAAATTTGGTGCCGACGCTAACGGTTCAGGAAAATCTCAATCTCGGCCGTGCCCTGCCGTTGCGCGGCGGATTGTTCGTCGATTGGCGCTCGGCCAGAAAAGACGCCATCGAGTTGTTCCGCCGCGTTAACATGGACATCGACCCGCGTACCTATGTGTCCGCACTGCGGCCCGACGAGGCTGCCATGGTGGCGATTGCCAAGGCCATCGCCAGCGACGCCAAGCTAATCGTACTGGATGAGCCCACCGCATCCCTGTCGCCGACCGAAGCGGATGTGCTGTTTGGCCATATGCGCCATTTGGCGAGCGAGGGTCACGGCTTTCTCTATGTCAGCCACCGTCTCTCCGAAGTGTTCGAAATCGCCGACCGCATTTCGGTTATCCGCGACGGCAAATATGTTGGCACGTGGGAACGTGACAATGTCGTGCGGCGCGAAATCATCGCCGCCATTGTCGGCAGCGACACCAAATTCAGCGATGAAGCGGCGGCAGCCGCCAAGCACGGCGCGGTGTCTCTCAGGGTGAAAGAGGTCTCCGGCAACCGCGTCGCCAGCGCCACGTTCGAGCTGCACAATAACGAGATATTGGGGATCGCCGGGCTGCCCGGCAGCGGCGCGGAAGAGATGCTCGATCTCTTGTTTGGCCGTAACAAGATTTCCTCCGGCGAAATATCGCTGGGCAATGAAAAACTCAATCTCTCGAGCCCACGCGCTGCCATTCAGGCGGGTTTGGCGCTGGTGCCCAAGGACCGTCACGGCGAAGCCAATTTGCCGGGTTTTTCGGTGCGCGAAAATATCGCCGTGGCGTCGCTCGGCAAGCATCTGAGCGATCCGGTATTGCGCTTTATCCGCAAACGCGCCGAGCGGCGAACCGCGCGCGACGTGGTGGTGAAATTGAACGTCAAAACACCGGATGTGGAAACGGAAATCGATGCGCTGAGCGGCGGCAATCAGCAAAAAACCATCCTCGGGCGCTGGCTGTCGACCGATGCGTCGGTGTTCCTTCTCAACTCGCCCACCGCCGCCGTCGATGTCGGCGCGAAGGTCGAAATTTATGATCTGATCGCCGAGCTCGCCGAACAGGGCGCGGCGGTCATTTTCACGACGACGGAAATTGAAGAGTTTCCACGTCTCTGTCATCGCGTCATTGTCTTCCATAGCGGCAGGATCGTGGGCGAATTAACTGGCGAACAAATTTCGGAAACGAATATCATGGCGCTCGCGGCGGGAGGCTGAGTAATGGCGGTTGACGACAGCTCGACAGAGTCTGTACAGGCAAAAAAGAAAATCGATATTGTGAGTTTCCTTGCCAAATACGGCGTGGTGCTCTCGCTTGTCGTGCTGATCGTCGTCTTTAGCGCCGCGCGCCCGGAAGTCTTTCCCACAGTCGGCAATTTCCTCAGCATCATGAACCAGGTTTCCATTCTCGGCATGATCGCGCTCGGCCTCACAGTATGTCTGGTGATGGGCCTGTTTGACCTTTCCATCGGCGCCATGGCGACGCTTGGCGGCTATGCGGCGGCGCGCGTTCTGGCGCAGGATTTGAGCGACCCGGGCGCCATTGATGTGGTCTGGGTGGTGGTGCTGGTGCTATCCATGGCCGCCGTTATCGGCATGTTGAACGGCGTTCTCGTGAGCTATCTCGGTATTTCCGCCTTTATCGAAACATTGGCGGCCGGCTCGATCATCACCGGCGCGATCCTCGGCGTTTCAGCATCGAGAACAGTGCTGCGCGGCATCCCGACTGAATTCCTGGTGATCGGCCAGGAAAAACTGATCGGCATCCCCAACCCGGTCGTTATCATGCTCGGCTTGGCTTTTATTCTCTGGGTATTCCTCGAACACACCCAGCCGGGGCGCTCGATGTATGCCATCGGTGGCAACCGCGAGGCGGCGCGCCTCGCCGGCATCGCGGTCAAGCGCTATGCCCTGGTGGCGCTCGGTATCTGCGCCGCCTGCGCCGCATTGGGCGGGCTGGTTGCGGCAGCCAATCTCGGCGCCGGGCGGCCGCAGGGCGTTGGCGAAGCCTATCTGCTCAATGCCTTTGCCGCTGTCTTCATCGGCGCATCGACCCTGCGCCCGGGCCAGTTTCATATCCTCGGCACGCTGATCGGCGTGATCCTGATCGGTGTCATCAATAACGGCCTCTCGATCATGGGCATCCCGACCTTCTGGCGCTATATCGTGCAAGGCGCGCTGCTCATTTTGGCCCTGTTTGCCGCCGGCGTTCTCCAGGTCCGGCGCGGCTAGTGGACAACAAGGACTTCCAGAAGGCTTTCTCGATGCCGATCGGCGGCGGCGAAATATATCCGCGCCCGCCGCATCATTATCGCGGCGTCGAGGATTTGCTGATCAACTATTTGGCGGACGCCGAGTCCCTACGTTCCCTGCTGCCGCCCGGCGTCGAGCCGGTTGCCGATCCCGTTCCCTGTTTGGCCAAGGCGCGCTGGGCGCCATTCTCTTTTCACGGTCCCTATCACGAGGCCTATATTGCCGTGACGGTGCGCTTTCAGGGCGAGACCTACCGCTATATTCCCCTGATCGTGACCGACAGCGACGCGCCACTCGTTGCCGGGCGCGAAATCTGGGGCTATCCGAAGAAGCTCGCCTCGATTTGGCACAGTTGGAGCGGCGCGGACATGTCCTCGGGCGAGCAATTCGCCGCCCGCGTCGAGCGGCCGCGCAGCGTGCCGCTGATGCGCTGTTCGATGACATGCGACCGGCCAGCGGAGAAGGACGAGCTCGAGAGCCTGCCGGCGCTATCGCTCAGGCTTTTTCCCGACCCCGAGGGCGGTGCGCGGCCGAGCGTGGCCGAGCTCATTCGTCTCGATGGCGCCGGGCAAATTCATGAGGGCGCGGATGGCACGTCGTTCCTGTTCGCTGGCCGCGCGGCTCTTGAGATGCACGCCGCCTCGGCCTCCGACCCGTGGCATCTTTTTGCGCCGAAGAAAATTCTCGGCGCCTTTTTCTTCCGCGCCGACATCCGCCACGAGCCCGGCACCATCATCCACGATTATCTGAGCGAACCCGATCTCTGGAAATAGAGAAAGAGGAGACAGTCATGTACCGCCTTATGGTTCTTTATCCGAATGGCCCGGGTAAACATTTCGATGTCGATTATTACCGTGATAAACACATGCCGATGGTCGAAGGCTTTATCGGTGAGGATATGATTCGCTCTGAAATATCTTGGGGCACAGCCGGCCTGAACGGCGCCGAGGCGCCCTATATGTGCATCGGTACATTATATATGAAGACCATGGCCGGGCTTGATTCGGCGTTTGCCAACCATATGCAGGACATGGTGGACGACATTCCGAAATACACCAACATCGAACCGATCGCCCAGATTGAGAAAATCGTCTAGAGCAGACCATATTCTGCTCTAACTATTTGATACCGGTCATGTTCCGGTCTAGGCGAGTTGACTGCACGCCCTAAAGGTTTCAACCCCGCGGTGATGCGGCGTCTTACCGTCGCTCGATAATGCCGAAGCGCTGGAGTTCCGGTATCTGGCGTTGGCAAAAACTTTCCCACTCAGCCGCCAGGGCGGAGCGAAGGCCCGCCGTGCCGGATAATTCCTGGCCGTCTTTATGCAGGGATTTACCGGATTCCTGCATCAACTCGCAGGCGTGGTCGACAGCCCGCTCGGGGCCGGACGCGTCAAGGGCGCGAAGCAATAAACCGGGAACCAGCGGGATGAAGACACCGTTGCCGAGAACCTGTGAAGCAAGGGCGGCACGGCCATCTTCAAGCAGGCGATCCTCCAACAGAGATCGGTTAAAATCCAGCGTCAGGCGAAAATTACCCCCTCCCGCAGTATCGCTTTCCCGCATCTTTGTGGCCAGGGGCTGAAACTGTCCGCCGGCGACGAAATTATTGATCGATTTCGTCACCACAGATTTCTCATAGGCCCCGAACGCCGGCATCGACACGATTTCGGCCACCGTGCGTGTGCCATCGGCCAGCACCGTGAGGAGATCGTCATAAATTTTGCCCGTGTAAGAGATAGAAAAATCGGCGAGCTGAACCATGCGCTTGATATTTTCCCGACGCTCCACCGCACCGATTACCGTATCGTCGAACAACTTCTCCTGTGCCGCCGGGGGAGCAGGTTCCGTGCCCTTGAAATAGACATCGGCGCGAAAGCGCTCGTTTAATATCAAACTCTTGTGGGTCTCGCGGACAAATTTGTTGGCGGCGCCGTTCAGCATGTCGCGAAATTTCTGCGGCATGCCGAGATCAAAATAATTGCGTGAAAATGCGGTCGTGCCGCAATAGTCGAGGCCGGCTTCCGCCATCTCGGTTGCCACTTCCGAGAAATATTGCGGCTGCCAGGACTCATTGAAGAATTCATGCACGACATAGCGCAGGTCCGATTTCAACAGCCGGTCGAGCGCCGCCCCGGCATCCGGATTCTGTTTGAAATACGCCGCGCCATTGTCGCGCAGGCGCTGCAAATATTTTAGGCCCTCGGCTGCCCGGGCCAGTGAGTTGCCTTTCATGCCATTTGTGTAATTCAGCAGCAATTGGCGCAGCGGCATCTGAGACGCCCATCCCGGCAGGGTATTATAGCCGTTATATACGAGGCCGCCGGGCTTGAGAAATTTGCCGATGAACTTGACCACATCGCGGCGCACCTCGGCGCTCACCCAGCTATAGACCCCTTGCAAGGTGATATAGTCGAACTGCGGCAACTCCCGGGCCGGCAAGTCTTCAAAACTGCTGTGCAGGAAAGTGACATTGGAGAGGCCGCCGCGCGCGGCGGTGCGCCGTCCATTTTCGACATGGATTGGGTTGAGGTCGACAGCGTAATAGTTGCCCTCGGGCAACGCGGCGGCAAGCACGTTGGTGGTCAACCCATTGCCGCAACCGAGTTCGCAATAGTTGAAGGAGGATTCACGCGGCCGCGCGACGACTCCGTTGAGGCGTGCGGCATAGTCGATATGTGTCGGACTCTGGCCCTGGTAGAAACCCCAGGTGTATGTCGTATCCAGGACATATTTGTCCTTCAACTCACTCACCAACCACGCTCCCTGCTGCTGTCACGCGACCCGGCTACCATTCGATGCGTTCGATGCCCTCGAAGGTGATTTCACTGCCGTCCGACAGATTGATCGTGCCGCTCGCGTCAGAGGTAAGCTCGAGAAAGCTCTCGGCTTGCTGTTCGATGGTCGAGCCGGTATCGAGGTCGACAGTCCAGTCGACGCCAAGTTCTCCGGGATTGGCGATTTCCAGCGTGTCGGTCCAGCCGCCGTTGGCGCCGCCATCGACGGTGTCATTGCCGCCGCTGGCGCCGAATGTGAAGACGTCATCGCCCTCGCCGCCGACCAGCGAGTCGTTGCCGGCCCCGCCGGCGATGGTATCGTTACCGGCGCCGCCTGAGATCGTGTCGTTTCCCGCCCCGCCGGAAAGTTGGTTGGCGTTTGCGTCTCCCGTTAAAGTGTCGTCGAGGCTCGACCCGGTCACATTTTCGATATTGCTTAAGACATCGCCTTCGGCATCGCCGCCCGAGGTTTCTCCGGTCGCCAGATTGACGCTGACACCCGCCGCCGACCCCTCGAATGAAGCCGTGTCGACGCCGTCGCCGCCGACGAGCGTGTCGCCGCCGCCGCCGCCGATAAGGGTATCGTCCCCGGTCCCGCTATCCTGAGTCACCGAGCCTGTGGCGGCGAGAGATTCGATATCGCTTTGCGATAGAGTCTGGTCGAATATCGCGACCTCGTCGATTTGGCCGTCGAAGAAATCCTCCAGATTATTGGCGACACCATTGTCGCTGCTTTTCTGGCTGGCACCGATCGTGAGCGGCTCGCCAATATCGCTGAGGCCGCCGGTGTAATTGCCGGAAGCGGCAAGGGAGCCGTCGATATAGAGCTCTATGCCGGCAGCGCCCCAGCTAAAGGCCAAATGGTGCCACTGCCCGGCGGTGACCGTGCCTGAGTTCGAAATTAGGATGTTATCGCTGCCGCCGCCTTTCAGGTTCAGCTCAATATAATCATCCTTTACATGGATGTTCAGACCGTCATCATCGTTACTCGATTCCATCGACAGCAACGTACCCATGCTGCTCTCATTATCGGCATTGAACCAGATCTGAATTGTTCCACTGGCGCCGGAAAAATCAGTGGAGTGCGAAATTTCGATATAGTCATTCGAGCCGTCGAAATTGGCCGCGCTTCCGTCGGCGTTGATCCCACTGCTGGCGAGACCGACACCATTTTGGAATGTGCCATCGTGCGCGCCTGCTGAGTCTGAGACTGTGGTGCCGGAAGATTCGTCCAGACGCCAAAGCGCGACCGGCTGATGCATCATCACCTGATCAACGTGTGACAGGTTATCGCCGCCGATCAAAAGGTCCGCGCCGTCACCACCGGCGAGCGTATCCGCGCCGGCGCCGCCGGCGAGGGTATCGCCAAATTCACCGCCACTGAAACTGTCATTGCCGTCACCGCCCGAAAGGGTATAGGCGCCGCTTGATTCGAGGGTAATGTGTTCGGCGAAAATGCCCTTGCCGCCACCGTCAAGATCTGAATCCGTCCAGCTCACAACCAAGCTGCCGTCTTCGAGGGTCAGCACATCGGGCTGGGATTGATCATTTGAGGTGGTGTCATTGATCAGGATCTCGCCGCCAATCTTGTTGCCGTCCGAATCATATTGCTGACCGTAGACGCCCTTACCATCACCGTCCTGATCCGCCGATGTCCAGGTCACAAAAAATCCGCCCGTTTCCAGCGCGGTAAGGCTTGCTTCTTTCTGGTCCCCGGATGTCGTTGAATTAATCTGGAACTCGCTGCCTTGCGCGATCCCGTCGGAATCGTAGCGCTGGCCAAAGACGCCTTCCTTGTCGCCGTCCTGGTCTTTTGATTTCCAGGTGACGACGAAACCGCCGCCGGTCAGAGCGGTCACTTCCGACTCTTTTTGATTGCCGCTGGTGGTGCTGTTTATCTGAAACTCGCTACCGACCTTGTCACCGTTGGCGTCGAAGCGTTGACCAAAGACGCCTTCTTTATCACCATCCTGGTTTTTCGAATTCCAGGTGATGACAAATCCGCCATTGGCCAATCCATCTACGCTCGCGCCCTTCTGGTCATCCGCCGTCGTCGTATTGATCTGGAACTCGCTGCCCGCGGCATCGCCGTTGGCGTCATAGCGTTGGCCGTATATGCCGGAATCGCCACTATCCTGGGTCTTTGATTCCCAGGTGACGACAAAGCCGCCATCCGACAATGACGTAATCGATGGTTCTTTCTGATCGCCCGAGGTGTAGCTGTTGACGGTGAACTCACTACCGACCTTATCGCCGTTTGAATCGAAACGTTGGCCGACGACAGCCTTGTCACTGCCATCATCGCCTTTGCTTTGCCATACAACGACAATGTCACCGCCGTCCAACCCGACGATCTCGGGCTTGTCCTGATTGTTCGCCGTCGTGGTGTTGATCTGAAATTCACTGCCCTGCGCGTTGCCGCTGGAATCGTAACGCTGCCCGAATATGCCCGTGCCATCGCCGTCCTGGCCCTTCGATTGCCAAGTGACGACATAACCACCATCCTCGAGGGCGCCAATCGAGGCACGCTGCTGGTCGCCACTGGTCGTCGTGTTGACCTGGAATTCGGATGCACCGTCATAGTCGAACGTTTTTTCGAGCACATTGACGGAAACCGTCGCGGTGTCACTCAGGCCGCCGGAATCGCTCACCTGGAAGGTGAAGCTGTCGGAGCCCTCAAAGCCGTCGTTTGGCGTATAGGTAAAGGTTCCGTCAGCGTTGATGGTCAAGGAGCCATTGGCCGGTCCGCTATCAACTGCGAAGCTGAGATCCGTACGGCTATCGTCGCTATCACTGGCGCTCAACGAGCCGCTAATCGGTGAGCCACGCTCCATTGTTGCCTGGCTGTTGAAGGCATCAGGCGTGTCATTGACCGCCACGGCAATGCTACCTGACGACACCGCCGTATCGCCGCCTGTGGCTTCGGTTGAGGTGGTTGTCACACTTAAGGTGAAATCCGCATCGCTATCGGCAGGCGGCGTGATGGTCAGGCCGGAAAGCTGGGCCGGCGTCAAGGTCCACGAGCCATCGCCATTGTTTGTGCCGGCGGAAAGCGTTGCTCCCGTGGGTACATCGGACACCGTGATAGACAGGCTCTCCGAGCCGTCTGTATCACTGAGTCCGGTGGAAATATTGAGCGAGATCGCCTGATCTTCAGTGCCGGACGCCGCTTGCAGAGTCAGGCTCGGCACGTCGGCATCGGCACCGACCGCAACAGCGATGGTGCCTGACACCACCGCCGTGTCGCCACCGGTGGCCTCGGTCGAGGTCGAGCTGACCGAGAGGG
>CAYSDJ010000039.1:0-34493 GCA_964429775.1 uncultured Rhizobiaceae bacterium | reverse complement strand
CTCATCGAGATTGTCGCCGCCGAACATCACGCTGGTGCTGGTCGGGATCGGCAGATCGATGCGCCGCACGACAGAGCCGTCCGGCGCATGACGCACCAATTCGCCGGTCATGAAGCGCGCGTTCCAGAGATAGCCCTCTTCGTCGATGGTTGAGCCGTCGAACACGCCGGCTTCTTCCTCCGAGCTGGCAAACACCCGCTTGTTGCTGATCGCGCCGGTCTCGAAATCGAAGTCATAGGCGTAGATCGACTGCTTGAAGCTGTCGGTGTGATAGAAGGTTTTATTGTCCGGGCTCCAGCACGGGCCGTTGTTGCAGATGATGCCGCGCTCCAATTCGGTCACCGAGAGATCGGCATCGAGGCGAAACAGGCCGCACATGGCGCGCTCGGAGACCTCGTCCTCGCCTCCGGCGAAGAAACGCCCGGCGCGGTCGACCTTGCCGTCATTGAACATGCTGCGCGGCTCGTCGGCGTCCACTTCCTGGATCAACTCGGTCTCGCCGGTCTCGGGATCGAAGAAATAAAAGCCGTCGCGCATTGTGATCACAGCACCACCCTGTTCGCGCATGGAGAAGGCGCCAACCACCTTGGGCAGCTTCCAGGTTTTGGTGTCGCCGCTTTTCGGATCAAAGCGCCAGATCTCCTGCTCGAGCATATCGACCCAATAAAGCGCGCCTTCCTTGACGTCCCACACCGGACCTTCGCCGAGCCAGTTCTTGCATTCGACGACGCATTCGATTTTGACCATTTTTATCTCCCTTTATGTGGCCGGCTTGGCCGCTTAATTTGTTTGCGCAATGTGGCGAAAAGCAGCCTCCAAGCCAAGCCTATATTTCAAAATCCGCGCCCAAATGGAACAAACAATCGCCGCGTTCCGTCATCCCGGGCACGCGCTTGCATACCACCAGGCCCGAGGCGTCGAAATATACTTCCGCCGGCTCGCGCCACGGGGTCGCCGGGCTGTGGATGCGCGCCGCCAATTGGCCCTTCTCGACCTCATCGCCAAGCTCGACCACCGGCTCAAAGATGCCGTCTTCATTGGCGTAGGAGAAGGATTCCCAGGTCTCCGCGGTCAGCATGCGGGTTTCCACCGGCGGCTGCTCATCGGCGCCCACCGGACCATTCCACACGCCGATATGACGCAGCACCCGGCGCACGCCGCCTTCGCAGACGCGCAAACATTCCGGCGTCACCGCGCCCATGCCGCCCATTTCGGTGCCCATCGGGACGATACCATTGCGTGCCTGGGCCGCCATGTTGGTCGCACCGCCACCCTGGCCGGGTGGGAAGAAAAAGCCGTAGGGTGCGCCGAACACGCGCCCGAGTTCGACGATCTGGCGCTCGACTTCGTCCGTCACCTCGGCAGCGCGCAGGATCACGGTCGGCAGATACATCAGCGAACTGCCGCCGGAATGAAGGTCGAGCGCGTAATCGGTGAGCGGCATCAGCACGGATTCCATGTAATTCGCCAGCATCAGGGTCGGCGTGCCGTCCGCTTCGCCCGGGAAAACCCGGTTCATATTGAGCTCGTCAATCGGCGAGGTGCGTAGACCGGCCTTGGCGGCCGGATAATTGGCCATCGGCATGATGATGATGCGCCCGGCGACATCATCGGTCTCGATCTCGCGGATCAGCTTGGAGAGCGTCACCTGGCCCTCATATTCGTCGCCATGTACGCCGGAGGAAAGGAGCACCGTCGGCCCTTCGCCATTTTTGATGCAGACCAGCGGCACCGGCAGCCAGCCATAGGCCGAGCGGTGCACCGAATGGGGCAGTTGCACGTAATCGCACTGCTTGCCGTTCTGCTCAAAATCGATGCGTGAGCTCAGGCGCGAGGGTTTGTCGGTCATTTTTTATCTCCCGGTTGTTAGGACCGCTTTGGGCTAGGTTTCCGTCAGGCCGGCCATGCGCAGACCTTCCTTTAGGCGTTCGAACGTGCTCGCTTCCATCGTTCCCAAGGGCCCGTCGATCGAATTGATGGTGAGGTCGGGTTGCAGGCTGCGGGCGCATGCCAAGGCGCCTCTGGCATCCTCGAGCCGCCCGGCATGCGCGAGGAAGCTGGCGCGGGTAAGATGCGCCATATATTGGACCGTCGGGAAACGGCACGCCTGCTCGGCGAGTTCGGCGGCCTCGTCCAAGTCGCCGGCCATGAAATGCGCCGACGCCTTGTAAATTATCATGGCCCATAAGAGCGGGTCGTTCGGGCTCAGGCGCATGGCCAGATCGGTGTTCTCGATCGCTGCCGCCGCGTCGCCCATGAGCATCTGCGCATGTCCAAGGCCGTAATAGCCTTGGGCGAAATTCGGGTTCAGCGCGATCGAGGTTTCCAGTTCCTGAATGGCCGCCGCGTGGTCACCACTTATGGCGAGCAAGCGGCCGAGCGCGAAATGCGCGAAATGATCGCGCCGGTCGAGGGAGACCGCCTTGTTGGCGGCGGCCATGCCATTACGCAGCGTTTCCTCCGGATTGTCCGATCGGCTGAAAACCAGATGACCGAACTCGGCAAAGGCGAGATAGCCGTGGGCCAGGCCGAAATCCGCGTCGAGCGCGATGGCGCGGCGGAACAGGTCCTGGCTTTCCAAGATACCGGCATGGTCGAGCTGGTATATTTTTGCCAGGCCGCGCTGGAACAGGTCCCAGGCACCGAGATTTTCCGTCGGTTTGGTGAGCGCGCGCCCGCGTTCCGTACTCGACAATTCCGGCTCGACGGCGGCGGAGATAGTGCGGGTGATCTCATCTTGCAGCTCGAAAATGTCGCTCATGTCGCGGTCGTAGCGCTCGGCCCAGATATGGTTGCCGCTCTCCGCTTCGATCAACTGGGCGGAAATTCGCACGCGGTTGCCCGCCTTGCGCACACTGCCCTCCAACACATAATGCACGCCGAGTTCGCGCCCGACCTGCTTGATGTCCACGGCACTCCCCTTATAGGTGAAGGTGGAGTTGCGCGCGGTGACGAAAAACCAGCGGTATTTTGACAGCGCCGTAATGATGTCCTCGGTGATGCCGTCGGAGAAATATTCCTGCTCCGCATCGCCCGACATATTGTCGAACGGCAGCACGGCGATGGAGGGCTTGTCCGGGAGCGCCAGCCGGGCCGGTTCATTGCCGCCAGCCGCCGCGTCCGCCGGCGAGCCGTCCGGCATCCACTGCCAGACAGCCACCGGGCGGTCGATATTCTTGACCTCCTGCTCGCCCATATCCCGGAATGGCAGATCGGTGCGGTCGCGCACCTGTTCGTGGACATTGCCCGAGATGCAGACGCCGCCGGGCGGCGCCAGGGCTTCGAGGCGCGCGGCGATATTGACCCCGTCGCCGTGAATATCCTCGCCGTCGATGACCACATCCCCCATATTGATGCCGACGCGAAAATCGATGCGCCGATCTTGAGGCAACTCCGCATTGTGCGCGGCGAGCGATTGCTGGGTCTCGACGGCGGCATGCACCGCGTCGACAACACTGGAAAATTCGACTAGCGCGCCGTCGCCCATGAGTTTGACGACGCGGCCGCGATAATGCGCGAGCTTGGGGCCCCACAGGTCGTGGCGGATGGCTTTGAGGCGCGACAGCGTATCCTCTTCGTCGCTCCGCATGAGGCGCGAATAACCGACGACATCGGCGGCCAAAATCGCCGCCAACCGCCTTTCCGTCCGCTCCTCGTTCATTTGCTATGCTCTGTTGCCAGTTGATTGGGGCCAGAAGTTAGCATTGCAGGCCTCGGTGACCAAATAAACAAACCGGTCTGCGGAATGCGCTACAATTGGGAGCGTCAGGTAAAATGGTGGAGGCAAGGGTATGGCAAATCGGAGTGGGCGCTGCCTGTGCGGCAGGGTGACGTATGAGTATAGCGGACCGGAGAATTGGGCCGGTCATTGCCATTGCGAGAGCTGCCGGCGCAATTGCTCGGCGCCGATCGTCACGTTTTTCGGTGTGCCGCGTTCGGCCTACAGCTTCACCGGCGCCGAACCTGACATCTTCGAATCTTCGCCCGGCGTGCGACGCCTGTTCTGTTCGCGCTGCGGCACGCCGATGGCATACGATGCTGATCACTATCCGCACGAAATTCACTTTTACGCCGCCAGCCTGGTTGATCCGGAAAATTTCACGCCGCAGTTTCATGTCCATTGCGGCGAGCAGCTCAATTGGTTGAAGCTCGCCGATGACCTTCCCAGATATGAAAAGAACGCGTCGAGCGCGGTAAAGGATCAGGATTAGGGTCACAGCCGGCATGCATATACTGCTCGTTGAAGATGATGCCGAGATGGCGGCCTATGTGCAAAAGGGCCTGCAGGAGAGCGGCCACACCGTCGATGCGGCGGCAAGCGGCCCGGACGGCCTCAATCTCGCGCTCAACTGCGGCTTCGATGCCGCGATTATCGACCGTATGCTGCCCGGCCTCGACGGGCTCGCTCTAATCGAAGCCCTGCGCCAGGCGGGCAACAACCTCCCGGTGTTGATTCTGAGTGCGCTCGGCGATGTCGATCACCGGGTCGAGGGCCTGCATGCCGGCGGCGACGATTATCTCGCCAAACCGTTTGCCTTCTCCGAGCTCGAGGCGCGCCTTATCGCGCTGGCGCGGCGCGCTGGGGCGGAAACGGCCGAGACCTCGCTCGCCATCGCCGATCTCGAGCTCGATCTGCTGACCCGAACGGTGACGCGCGCCGGGCGCGAAATCGCCTTGCAGCCGAAGGAATTCGCCCTCCTTGAATATCTGCTGCGCCATGCCGGCGAGGTGGTGACGCGCACCATGCTGCTCGAGCATGTCTGGGGCTATCATTTCGATCCGCAGACCAATGTCATCGATGTGCATATCAGCCGCCTCAGGCAGAAAATTGACAAGGAATTCGGCGCGCCACTGTTGCACACCGTGCGCGGCGCGGGGTATCGCATCCGTGCGGAATAACAGTTTTTTCCGCAGCACCGGGTTTCGCTTCGCGCTGCTTTATCTGGCGCCGTTCAGCGCCTCGGTGCTGGTGCTGTTCGGCTTTATCTACTGGATCACAATCGACATCATCGATAGCCAAACCAACGCCGCCATCGAGGCGGAAATCAGGGGCCTGGCGGAGCAATATCGCGCCGACGGCCTGGTCCAATTGCGCGATATCATAGCGGAGCGCAGCACGCCGCCGCGCGATGGCGACAACATCTACCTGCTGGCAGATCCGGCGCTACGGCCGCTCGCGGGAAATCTGCGCGCCTGGCCCGGCGAAGCGCGCCAGGATGGCGATTGGATTAACGTCTCGGCGCGTGATGCGGCCAAGAATTACGACCGGCGCGAATTCCGCGCCCGCACCTTCATCCTGCGCGGCGATTACCATCTTCTGGTCGGGCGCGATATCCGCGCGCGACAGGAATTCCAAAATGCCATGATCCAAACTCTCGGCTGGGCACTCGCCGTCACCATCGGCCTCGGCCTTGCCGGCGGCTATTTCATGAGCCGGCGAATGTTACGCCGCGTCGACGGCGTTGCGGTGGCGAGCCGCGAGATTATGGAGGGCGATCTCACGCGCCGCATGCCGGTGAGTGAAAGCGGAGATGAGTTCGACCGCCTGGCGCAAACGCTTAATGAAATGCTCGAGGAGATCGAACAGTTATTGACCGGCATGCGCGCCGTTACCGACAGCATGGCGCATGATCTGAAGTCTCCGCTCACCCGCTTGAAATCGAACCTGGAACTGGCTCTACAACAGGGCGGTGAAGACCTGCCGGGAAGCCAACGCGCGATGGGCGAGGCGATTGCCGAAGCCGATGGCGTATTGGCGACGTTCGATGCGCTGATCGCCATCGCCCGCACCGAGGCCGGCACCAGCAAGGCCGCCATGCAAACGCTCGACCTCGCCCCCCTGGTGCGCGATATGGCCGAGCTTTACCGCCCGCTGGCAGAGCGAAAGGACATATCGCTAACTGAGAATATCGCCGATAGCTGCACCATCGATGGCCACGCGCAATTTCTCTCCCAGGCGGTGGGGAATTTGCTCGATAATGCGGTTAAATTTTCCCCGCCGGGCGGAAAAATCGCCATCGGGCTGAGCTGCCGCGACGGCGTGGCGCGGCTGTCTATTGCCGATTCCGGACCCGGTATCCCAGCGCCGGAGCGCGAGCGTGTCTTGAAGCGCTTTGTCCGCCTTGACGAGAGCCGCACCACACCGGGGAGCGGCCTCGGCCTCAGCCTGGTCGCCGGCGTGGCCAAATTACATGGCGCGCGGTTGGAATTGTCCGGCAGCGATTTGGGCGGGCTCGCCGTTCAACTGATCTTCAACATTACAAAAGTTTAATCCGCCGGACAGGTTGGCGTTAGACGTCACCGGTCACAATCCTCGCAGCGAAACCAGCAAAGAGGATTCTCTCATGTCAAAATCGAAATTCCGCATCATCACCAGCCGCAAACGGGCGCTGCTCGGCTCGCTCGCCGCTTTGGCACTAATCGGTGCCGTTTCCGGCCCGTTGGCCATCAATCAAGTTCAGGCCGAGGCTGAGAGCGCCGTGCCGGTGGTTTTCGCCCAGGCGAATTTCGCCGATGTTATCGAGGCGGTGAGCCCGGCGGTGGTCAGTATTGAAACCAGCCGGAAGGTGAATTTGATTTCCGGCCAAGAGCCGGGCCATCGAATGATGCCGCGTCCCAACAAGGCGTTCGGCTCGGGTTTCATCATCGATGGCGCAGGTTTTATCGTTACCAACAGCCACGTTGTCGATGGCGGCGAGGCGATATTCGTCACCCTAATGGACGGCACGCGGCTCGCCGCGGCTCTTGTGGGGGGTGATGCGAAAAGCGATTTGGCCGTGCTCAAGGTCGAAACCGACGAGGACTTGCCGGCGCTGAGATTTGGCGATTCTGCGGCGATGCGCGTCGGCAGCCAAGTGGTGGCGCTCGGCAATCCGTTCGGCCTTGGCCACAGCGCCACGGTTGGCATCATCTCGGCCAAGGGGCGCGCCATCGGCAGCGGTCCCTATGACGATTTCCTGCAAATCGATGCGCCGATCAATATGGGCAATTCCGGCGGTCCGCTGTTTAACGCCAAGGGCGAGGTGATCGGCGTCAATACGGCGATTTTCTCGCCGAGCGGCGGCAATGTCGGCATCGGCTTCGCCATTCCGGCGGCCATGGCGGCGGAGATCGTTGCCGACCTCAGGGACGATGGCAAGGTCGAGCGTGCCTGGCTCGGCGTCGGCATCCAGGCGATCGGCGAGGATATGGCCGACAGCCTCGGTCTCGGCGACGAAGATGGCGCCATTGTTTCGCAAGTGATGGCCGACAGTCCGGCAGCGGCGGCGGGGATCGAGCAGGGCGATGTCATCCTCAAGGTCAACGATGTTGATGTGAAGCAACTGCGCGACCTCACGCGCACCATCGCAGCACTTAAAGCTGGCGAGACGGCGATGCTCTCTATATTGCGCGACGGTCGCCATATCACCATTGAGGCCACCGTCGGCATGCCAGCGGAGCCTGAGATGGCTATGGCGCCTGAGGACAGCGCCGTGCTTGAGGCGTTGGGCGTGCGGCTATCGCCACTGGATGAGATGGCGCGGCGTTCGCACGGTATCGGCGAGGATGTCAGCGGCGTCGTCGTGAGCGGTCTTGAGCGGCACGGCGTTGCCGCCGGCAAGGGCATTCATCTGGGCGATGTCATCGTTTCGGTCGGCGGCGATGCCGTGACGGAACCGGCTGCGGTTGTCGACGGCATTCAATTGGCCGAGGAAAACAAGCGCCAGGCGGTGCTCTTGTTGATGAGTAGGGGCGGCCAGGAGCGCTACGTGGCGCTGCCCTTGCCCAAGGCCTGACGGGAGACAGGCTTCGGATGCCGACGGCAGCGTAGAGGATAGTGCCAGGGGCAACCCCCTCCTATGGCAACAATGACATAGGCGTCCCTGGTGCTATCCGCTATCGCAATTAAGTGTCCTGTCACCGTAATTCCGCTGTAGAGGATAGCACCAAGGGCGGTTCCCCACCCCCTATGCAAAGCCTGACATAGGTGCCCTTGGTGGTATCTGCTTAAAAGTCCGTCGGCGCGCCGCCTTCTTCCTTGCGCCGGGCAACGAAGGCGGCAAGCTCTTCGGTTATTGCGGCGTCAATCGGCGGCGGCTCGAATTCGGCCAGGATTTTTTTCCAGATGCGGTTGGCGCGCTCGGGCGTTCGCACCGCGCCCGCTTCCTCCCAGCTCTCGAAATTCGACCAGTCGGAGAGGAACGGACTGTAGAAAGCGGTCTCGTAGCGTTCCTGGGTGTGCGCCGCGCCGAAGAAATGCCCGCCCGGCCCAACCTCCTTGATTGCATCGATGGCGATATCGGCCTCGGCAGCGCCGACCGGCGCCATATAGGCGATCATCTGTTGCAGGGTTTCGCAGTCCATGACGAACTTTTCGTAGGACGCGCAGAGCCCACCCTCGAGCCAGCCGGCGGCGTGATAGACCATGTTGACGCCGGCCGAGACCGCCGACCACAGCGAGAAGGCGCTTTCCCACGCCGCCTGGGCATCGGGGCAATTGGCGGCGCAGGCGTTGGAGGCGCGGAGCGGCAATTTATAAAAGCGCGCCATCTGGCCGGAGATTTGCGTTGCGCGCATATATTCCGGCGTGCCGAAGGCCGGCGCGCCCGATTTCATATCGACATTCGAGGTGAAGCTGCCGAAGGCGACCGGACAGCCCGGCGAGATCGCCTGCAACAGGGCGATGGCAGCCAGCGCCTCGGCAATCGATTGCGTCACGGCGCCGGCCATTGTCACCGGCGCCATGGCGCCGGCCAGGGTAAAGGGCGTGACGATGGTGGGCTGGTTACGCCGCGCCATGCGCATGGCGCCGTCGAGCATCGGCCAGTCGTGCTTGAGCGGCGAGGTCGAGTTGATGTTGGTGAACATACGCGGGCTGGCCTCGAATTCCTGCCAAGTGAGGCCGCCGGCGATACGCACCATTTCCATCGCATCCTCGATACGCTCGGTGCCGAGGCTGTAGGCGTGCACCACTTTGTCGGTCAGTGTCAGCTTGTCATGGAGACAATCGAGATGGCGCACGGAGGGGTGGATATCCATCGGCTCGACCGGATAGCCTCCGGAAAAATGCATGCAGTTGAAATATTGCGTGAGCTTGACGAAGTCGCGGAAACTTTCGTGGTCGCCGGCGCGCCGGCCACGGTCGAGGTCGGCGCAGTTGGGCGGGCTTGAGACATTGCCGAACACCATGCGCCGGCCGCCGATCTCGATCTGCCGCTCCGGGTTGCGTGGCGTGATGGTGAAGCTGTCGGGCGCCTTTGCCACCTGCGCCAAGACAAAATCGCGCTCCATGCGGACATTTTCGCCCGTTACTTGGCAGCCCGCTTCGGCCAGGATGTCGCGCGCTTCGGGATGGAGAAATTCGATGCCGATTTCCGCAAGCACGCGCATCGCGCCGTCATGGATGGCAGCGACGCCCGCTTCATCGAGCGGCTCGGTCGGCTTGTCGGTGTTGATCGGCAGGCTCCACGGCAATTGCTTGATCGCCGCGCCCTTGCCGCGCAGATTGCCGGCCCGTCCACCAGCGCGCCTGCGTCTCGGCGCTTCTCGCTCAGCCATTCGCTATCCTCCCTGGGAAAGTAAATGGCAAGGGCGGGGAAGCGTCAATTGCGCCGGGTGCTGCCTATTCGTACGCGGGTGTCTCGCTGCTCTCCCCGGCGCTGATCGCGCCGAGAAAAATCTCCGCCAGATCGCGCAGTTTGGCCTCGCCGACGCCGTGGATTTCGGCGAATTCGTCCGCCGTGTGCGGTTGGCGCCGCGCCATGTCTTCGAGCGAGCGGTCGGTGAAAATGACATAGGCCGGCACGCCGCGTTGTTGCGCCAGGTCGAGGCGCAGTTGCTTCAGCCGGTCGAGCAGAACGAACTCGCTGTCGGTGAGCTCCGGCATGTCCTCGCGCGCGGTTTTCTTCTTTGCCTTGCCCTTCAGCTTGATCGTGTCCTGGCGATAGTGAAAATCCTTTTCGCCGTTTTGCAGGGCTTGGCTTTCGGCAGTGCATTTGATGCCGCCAAAGCCGCCGATATCCAATTGCAGGAAGCCGGCGGCGATGATCTGGCGGATGATCGATTGCCATTCGCGCTTGGAATGTTCCGCACCCTGGCCGAATACCGCCAGCCGGTCATGCCCGAGCTGGGCGATCTTCTCGGTCTGGCCGCCGCGCAGCACGTCGATAAGGTGGGCGGCGCCGAAGCGCTGGCCGGTCGCCGTCACGGCGGCGAGGGCGAGCTGGGCCTCGGTCGTGCCGTCGGCCAGTTCCACCGGGTCGAGGCACATGTCGCAATTGCCGCACGGCTCAGGGCTTTCGCCGAAATGGCTGAGCAGGACGCGGCGCCGGCAGGCGGGTGATTCGCAATAGGCGATCAGAGCATCGAGACGTTTGTGCTCGCGCCGTTTGCGCTCGCTGTCGCTGTCTTCGTCCTCAATGAACATGCGCCGCATGCGCATATCGCCGAGGCCGAACAGCATGCGCGCTTCCGCCGCGCGGCCATCGCGCCCGGCGCGGCCGATCTCCTGATAATAGGCCTCGATACTGGCCGGAATGTCGGTATGAAAGACAAAACGCACGTCGGCCTTGTCGATGCCCATGCCGAAGGCGATGGTGGCGACGATGATGATGCCGCGTTCGCTGAGGAAGCGGTCCTGATGCGCAGCGCGGCGCTCGGCCTCCATGCCGGCATGGTAAGGTAGCGCGTTAAAGCCATTCTCGACCAGATGTGCCGCCGTCTCTTCGGTTTTTTTGCGTGACAGGCAATAGACGATACCGCTCTCGTCGTCGCGGCCCTTGAGAAATTCGAGCAGCTGGCGCTTCCACTGATCCTTCATCTCGACGCCGAGCTGGATATTGGGGCGGTCGAAACCGCTGACGAAGATGCGGCCCTGGCCGGGGAACAGCTTGTCGGCAATATCACGGCGCGTGATTTCATCCGCCGTGGCAGTGAATGCGGCGATCGGTACATCGGGAAAGCGCGATTTAAGTTCGCCCAGCATCTCATATTCGGGGCGGAATGCGGGCCCCCATTGGGAGATGCAATGGGCCTCATCGATGGCGAACATGGTTATCGGCAGGCGGGCGAGCGCGTCGAGCATGCGCGCGGTCATCAGGCGCTCGGGCGCCATGTAGAGGAGGCGCGTTTCACCGCCCGCTGCACGTTGCCAGGCGTTGACGTTATCCGCCCGGCTCGCCGCCGAATTGATCGCGTCGGCCGAGACGCCGGCCAGTTTCAGCGCCATCACTTGATCCTGCATCAGCGCCACCAACGGCGAGACGACAATAGTGAGGCCGCCGCGTGCAAGGCTAGGAACCTGAAAACAAAGCGATTTTCCCGCCCCGGTCGGCATTACGGCGAGCACATCCTCGCCGTCGAGTAGGGCGTCGACAACCGCTTCCTGGCCCGGGCGAAAGGCATCGAAGCCGAATATATCTTTTAAAATATGAAATTTTTCGGTTGGCGAATCGGGCAATGTCATGGTCTCAACCATCTCTCAAATTCTCCGCCACGACAAATGTTGCCGCCAATCCGCTGCATTGATTAGTCCGCATGGTGAAATTCCTTAACCAAATTGGCTTAGTCTCCCGTTTATTCCTTCCCGTCAGTTTGCCCGGGAAGTGCATGGGGGGCCCCGTTGGAAAATATCTATGAACAGATTACGCACGAATCCGTCGATTTGGTGCTTGATCACTTCGAAGCCGGCTATTCCGTTGCCCGCCTCAGCGGCGAACTGGGGTACGGACCCGATACAGTGCTGCATACGCTGGCTTGCGCCTATTTCGACGAGGGCCGCATTGACCAGGCCGAGGAATTGACGCGCGAGGCGATGGCAAAACAGCCCGGGCCGGAAATGCACAATCTCCTGCTGAGATGCCTGCTGGCGAGCCCACGCGATACAAAACAGGAATTCTTCGAAGAGAGCCTGAACTGGGCGGCGCTCTATGAAGACAAGGCGCATGCGGTTTTCGACGCTGCGGCGCTCGGCAATAGCGAGCCGGAGAAAACGCTCCGCCTCGGCTTCCTCAGCGATTATCTCGGCGATACCCTGTTCGGCGTGTTCCTGGCCTTCCCGCTGTTTGAACGGCTGAGAAAGGGCGGCGCCAAGGTTTATCTCTATAATTTCGGCGCCGAGAACCCGACATGCGACGTGGCCACCGACATATGCCGCGATGTCCGCACCCTTTCCAGCGACGCCCTGGGCGCGCAAATCCGCGCCGACGAAATCGATATTTTGTTCGATCTCAACGGGCGCCTCCGGGTGAATAATCGCTATGCCACGATGACCAAGCGGCCGGCGCCAATACAGGTGAGCTATATGAATCTCGCCGGCACGTCGGGCCTCGGTTGCATCGATTATGTCGTGACGGATGAGAACGCCGTGCCGGCGGAAGATGACCGCTATTACACCGAGCAGGTATGCCGCCTGCCATGCGGCGCCAACGGCGCTTTTCTGCTGCCCGGCGCCGAAGGCGCGTATATGCCGGAGCGCCATGTGCCGGTATCGCCGCTGCCGCTTAAGAAAAACGGCTTCGTAACCTTCGCTTCCTTTAACGCAACCTTCAAGCTTTCAGAGGAGAGCCTCGGCGCCTGGGCGGAGATTCTCCAACAGGTGCCGGATTCCCGCCTGCTGCTGAAAAGCAATTTCTTTGCACGGACGCGCATGCGCAAACGGGTCGGGGCGTTTTTTGCTGCCCAGGGCATCGCGCCCGAACGGCTGATCATTGAAGGCCACTCGCCGTTTTTCGACATGTGGCGGCGCTATGGCGATGTCGATATCGCGCTTGACACCATGCCCTATACCGGCGGCAGCACCACGCTGCATGCGCTTTGGCAGGGTGTGCCGGTGATCACGCGGCGCGGCACGGATTGGCGCGGGCGGATGCCGACATCGATGCTGATGAGTGCGCGCCTGGACGAGTTGGTGACGCCTGACAGGGGAAGCTATATCGAGGCCGCGGTGCAATTGGCCAATGACCGCAAGCGTCTTGCTGGTTATCGCCGTGGCATGCGGGCGCGCCTGCGCAAGGCCGCCTATTTCGACGCCGATGCGGTCGCCGGCGATATGCTCGCCGCGTGCCGGCAAATGTGGCGCGATTGGCTGGCGCGTGAAAGCGAGCCGGAATTAGAGGCACGCCGCGCCAGCGCATAATTCTCCCGCACGGTGCGGCGCACGCGCTATGCTCAACATATGATGAAACGCACTCTCGGTATTATTTTATCGTTTGTGCTGCCACTCCTGCTGGTAGCGCCGGCACTTGCAGGTTTTGACGAGGGGAAAGCAGCTTTCAAAGCGGGCGACTACGAAACCGCCTTGCCCGAGCTTCGCGTGGCGGCGGATGGCGGCCACGCACGGGCACAATATATGCTCGGCAACATGTATAACGAAGGCAAAGGCGTGGCGCCGAACCGTACCGTGGCCGCCGAATGGTGGCAAAAGGCGGCGGCGCAGAACCATGCCCAGGCGCAGTTCGCGCTCGGCGTGCTCTATTCGAGCGGCAAAGGCGTGACGAAGGACAATGTCGCCGCGCATATGTGGTTCAGCCTCGCCGCCGAGCAAGGCAAGCGTAATGCCAAGCGTCTCTTGAAAGTGATTGTTACCCAGATGACGCCGGAACAAATTGCCGAAGCGGCGCAAATGGCGGAAGATTGGCGCGCAGCAAACTAGGCTGGAGAAAGGAACTGGCGATGACATTGCAATTGCTCGATTTACCGGAGGATCCGCGCCAGCGCGGTGAGGCGCATGGCGAAGCGCTGCGCGAGGAAGCCAACACGCTCTATCAGGCTCATCTCTCCCAGCTCGTTTCGCAGCCGGCGATTGTTGCGCGTGGCATTACCGATGATGCCAGTTACCAGGCCTATGCGGCGCGCTTTCGCCCGCATGCCGAAAGCTACGCGCCGCATCTCTGGACCGAGCTCGAAGGCATCGCCGCCGGCGCGCGCATGAGCGTCAATCAGGTGTTGGCGCAGAATCTCTATCTCGAAAGCTACGATATCGCCCAGCCTACGACGCCGGCCGGTCTCGGCGGCTGCACCGCCTGGGCGCATCGCCGTGGCAGCCGGGGTGCGGTCGCCGAGCAAAGCGCGGTGGTCGGGCAAACCTACGACATGTCGAATATTTATGAGGACGCCGCCTTCGCCCTCAAGACGCGCAGCAACGGCGTCGAAATATTGGCGCTCTCCTTTGCCGGCGCGCTCGGCGCCAACGGTATGTCCGGCGCCGGTTTTGCCGTCGTCATCAACAAACTCTATGGCAGCGACAGCCAGCTCGGCGTGCCCTATACCTTTATGATTCGCTCGGCGCTGGAACAGCCGCGTCCGGGAGATGCCCTGGCCAGCCTGCTCGGCTGCACGCGCGCCGGCTCGATGAATTACATACTCGGCGATGGCGGCGGCTTGCTGTTCAATTTGGAAAGCAGCGCCACCGGATGGCAGAATTTACAGGGGCCTGAAAATTACGCCGTCCATACCAATCATTTTCTCGGCGCCAACAATGTGAAATTCGAAGCGCGCGATTTTTCCGGCCTCGGCTCCCATTCGTTGATGCGTTACGCCCGCGCCCAGCAATTGTTGGGCGCGTTGCCCGACCGCCCGCAGCATGAGGATTACCGCGCCATTCTGTGCGACCGCCACAATGAGCCCTGGGGCATTTCCACCAAGGAGCCGGCCGGCGGCAGCATCAAGCTCCTGCGCACGGTCGCTTCGGTGATCTTTGAGCCGGCGAGCGGCGAGGCCTGGATGTGCCGCGGTCATGCCGGCGGCGAGGGCATGACCCACTATACCTTGGAGCTGCGCGAGCAGGCGGCCTGACTATTCCCTAAGTTTTGTCCGGCATAAACGGAATATCGGTATTGTCCGGACGTGCGCCCGCCGCCGTCAGCATGGCGTGAACCTGACCCCGGTGGTGGGTCTGATGATTGAACATATGCGTGACCAACTGCCATGTGGGTTTGCTAAAGGTGCGGTTGAGGGCGACGGAGGTGAAGGTGAAGTCGCTTCCGAGCCAGTCCGCGTCCACTTCCTCTGCCCAGGCTGAAATTTCGCCGTCAAAGGCGGTGCGCGCAGCAACCAGTTCCGGCCATTCCGGATGCATGCCGGGTGTATCGGCCATCGCTGTGATGGAGGGCGGCGGCGCGCCGGTAAAGCGGCTCATCCATGTCTGATCGCCCCAGAGAATATGATTGAGCGTACCGTGAATGGAGCCAAAAAACGCGCCGCGCGCCTGCTTGCGCGCCTCATCGCTGAGCGTGCTGGCCGCATCGTAGAGACTGCCATTCTGCCAGCAATTATAGGCTGCCATGGTGCGGGCATAGTCGGGTGAGATCATCGTCGTCGGTCCTTTTCTAGGGCTTTTCGAGCGGTGCGGCGCCGAACATAACCGAATAAGTTCGGCACCATATGGCGACCGATTTGAAGGCATCCGGCGAGACTCCTTCGGGCAGGGCATAGCTTTGCGCACCGTTCAGCGCCTTGCGCGGTCCGAGATTTTCGTTCCGCGCATTTTTGATATCGGCGTCGGCTTGCGGCGCCTCCGCCGTGCTCAGATAAATGAAGATATCGGGGCCGGCATCGGAGGCGAAATCCTCAAAGCGGATTTCAAAACCGCCGCCGTCGCGCGCCACCAGAACAGCGCGGCCGCTGGTCGGGTGATGGGTGCTGTAAAACTCGCCGCTGGCGACGATTTCCTCGGCCTGAAGCGGGACTGTTGTCAGGAGGAGGCATGCAAATAATCCGCCTGCGGCTAATATTTGCGAGCAAAATTTCCAGCGCATTTTAACCTCCCTGTTAGTTAGATTCCCTGCGCGACCTTCGGCATAACCTCCTCGGCGAAAAGATGCATGGCGTCCGTCACCTGATTGTGCGGCATGCCGAGCCATTGCATGCCGAGGACGAAACTGTTGACGCCGAGCCGCCTATTGTAGCCGATAATCTGCTCGGCCACTTCATCCGGCGAGCCAAAAAGAAAACGGTCACGCAGCAATTCATCGAATTCGAGCGAGAGATCGTCATCGCCTTTTGGCATGGCCTTGTCCTGGCCCCACTCGTGATAGGCCTTGTATTTGGCTTCGAGATAGGGCCGGGCGATGCGCATCGCTTCGTCGCGCGATCCGGCGACGAAGATCTCGCGCATCAAAGGCAGCTCGTCGGGGAACGGCTTGCCGAGCGCGTCCAACTCGCGCCGGTAGATATCGAGCTGGCGCTCGATCGTATCCATGCGCTGATGCGGGTTTATGAACCAGGTATCGCCGAGGCGCGCGGCGCGGCGCACGGCGCTATCCGCATTGGCGCCGAACCATACCGGCGGGTGCGGCTTCTGAGCCGGCTTGATCGAGAGCGTCACATCGTCCAATTCAAAATGGCTGCCCTTGATGCTGACATGGTCTTCGGTCCAGAGGCGCAACACGGCTTCGAGATTTTCTTCCAGGCGCGGCCCGCGTTCGGATTGCGTCGTGCCGAAGCCCTTGAACTCGACCTCGCGGTAGCCGAGCCCGGCGCCGAACACCAGCTTTCCGCCGGTCATAACGTCGAGGGTCGCCAGCTGCTCGGCGATATCGAGCGGCTTGTGCAGCGACAATAGAACGATGCCCGGGATCATGCGGCAATTGGGCGCCTCGGCGGCGAGGCGGCAGAGGAACGGGATCTGTTGCAGCATTTGTAAGGGGTGGGCGGCGTAATGCATGCCGGCGCAAATGCCGGTGAAGCCGAGCTGGTCGGCAAGGCGCGCCTCGGCCGCCAAATCGGCAAAGCGCGCCACCATGTCGGCATCCTTGGGATACTGCCCGCGTATGAAGAAGGAATATTGCATGCTCATTTCCCTTGTCGTTTTGCCGCGCCGGTGATCCGGAGATCATGTATTATTGCCGCCGGGACGGGACAGACAATGACCGGAGGACGTGTTCAATGAAAATTGATGGCGGCTGCCATTGCGGCCATATCCGTTACGAGGCGGAGATCGACCCTGGCAAAGTGGTTGCCTGCCACTGTAGTGACTGTCAGACCCTGTCCGGCGCGCCGTTTCGCGTCGTCGCGTTTACAGCCGTGGGCGGCTTCAAGCTGCTGTCCGGAGAGCTTAAGATTTACGTCAAAACGGCTGAGAGCGGCAACAAGCGGCAGCAATCCTTCTGTCCTGAATGCGGCACGCCTATCTATGCGACATCGGACGAGGAGGGGCCGAGGAATTACGGCATCCGTGTCGGCACCGTCCGTCAGCGCGCCGAACTCGCGCCGAAACTGCAAGTCTGGACGCGCTCGGCACAGCATTGGCTGCCCGAACTGCACAGCGTCGACAAGCTGGAGGAGCAACCGCCGCCGAAAGCGATAATCTAGCCGGAGCTATTCTGCCGCTACGGTTGCCTCAGCTTTCGCCTCCTGGCTTTTTGCTCCGCGCGTAAAGATAGCGAGGCCGGCGAAGGCCAGGGCGGTGGCGATCCAGACCCAGAAGCTGTGGCGTTCGTTCTCCAATATGTAGCCCCAGCCGAAGCCGCCGAGAACAATGAAATAATTGAACTGCGAAAAGAACACCGGGCCGGTGATGCGCACCAGGGTGAACCAGGCGACCGTTGTCGCCGCGGTGATGGCGGCGGCGTAAAGAATGACGAGGTTGCCGTCCAAGGTGGCGGCGGGAAAAACAAATGTCTGCCCGCTTGCCAGCATGACCGGCGCCAGCAGCACCGTGGCGCCGGCCGACATGCCGGTTGCCATCGCCAGCGAGGGTGTACCGGCCGGGCGCAGGATGACGACGAAGGCGTTGCACGAAGCAAAGCAAAGCGGCCCAAGCAGCGCCAACAAGACCCACCACACCATTTCCGGCGTCGGCAGGGCGGTCTTGGGGATGAGAACGAAGAGCATGCCGCTCAAACCAAGCAACACGCCGATCATGCCGGAGAGGCGGAATTTTTCGACGCGCAGCAAATAGGACATCACATAGGTCAAGAGCGGCACCAGGACGAGCAGGAGCGTAATGATGCTGACAGGAATCTTGGATGAAAGGAAGGTGAGGAGCGGCACGGGAAAGGCGACGGCGATGATGCCGAGGATCAGATAGGCGCGGATGTGCGGCCAGGTAAGGCTCGGTAGCTCTTTTTTAAAGGCGGCGACAATGATCAATACCACAGTTGCCAACAGGGAGAACCAAAAGACATATCCAATATAGGGTAGACCATATTCTCCGCTCATCTTGTTGACCGGAAAAAGCGCGCTATAGATCACGCCGACGATCGCAAGAATGGGAATAAAGAGGAATTTATTCTTTTCTGTCATTCGCATGCGGTGGGTCTAGCATGCGACGGCGGGAGAATGAAGCGCCCCAGCTGGGGCGGGCAAATGACGGGCTCCGTTCTGCGTCAAGCGGCATATGCCAAAGGCCGCAATACCGGGCGAGTACTTTGTTAATCAAGGCGGGGTTATAGTGGCGGCAGGCGTTGGCTCACCGATTCTGTCTCCTGACAGGCGGCTCGCGGCAGGGTGCGCCCCGGGGAGTGATTCAAATTTATGACGTCTAAAAGCTCTGAAATTATCCGCCTGAACGATCATACCGCGATCACCGGTGGGCGGCGAAATGCGGTGCAGCAGTCAATATTTCGCCGCCACGACCTGTCTGAGGTCGATCTTGCTCTGTTTAACGAAGTGATCGGCACGCGGGCTGTTTTGAGCGATTCGATGCGCGGTATCGGCTTTCGTCCGTTTCGAACAAATGTGGTGGACGCATTGGATGTTTTGCGTGCGGCGGTGCGCCGCGGCGACATCGACATGCTGGTCCTTGAAGCCAATCGGCAGCCGCGCGACGTCTACAAACTGGTGCACGAAATCCGCAACGGCAAGCTCGGTCCCAATCCGTTCCTGGTGATTTCCATCGTTACCTGGCGCGCTGACAAGGGACTGATTCAGGCCTTCCTCAAAGCCGGCGCCGATGATGTGGTTGTGATGCCGGCATCGATCAGTTTCGCTTCCGAGCGGATCGATAATCTGATCGACAGCCGGCGCGAGTTTGTTGTCACCACCAGCTATGTCGGGCCGGACCGGCGCTTGCGCTCGCGGGCCTTGAACGATGAATTGGGCACGATTCTGGTACCCAACGGCTTGCGCTACAAGGCGACCGGCGATGATAGCGTAAAGCCGAATGGCGCCCGCCTGCAGCGCATCAACCGGGTGGTGCAAGAGCATCGTTTGCGCCGTCTGACACTGCGCCTTGAATCATTGACCGGGCAATTGGAGCATGTTGCGGCGGAGCAGCCGGACGCACCAACCCAGGGCGCATGTATGAATGAATTGTCCAATCTGGTGCGCCGTATCACTTCCCTAACCAAAGATGGCGGACGCATGACGGTTTCGGAACTAATAACGTCCCTCGGCACCGTGATGGCGGCTGCAGAGGGCCGGCAACAGGTGCACAGTGATATTTTCGCGCTTCTCAAAGTGCATAGTCAGGCGCTTTTGGCGATGCAGCGTGGCGACAAAGAGGCGGCTGACCTGGTCGTCCGCGCTGTGCGCACGGCGGCGAATGTGGTCGATGAACGTACCCGCCAGGAAAGCGGCGAAGAAGAGATGGCTATTCGAATTTAGTTCCCGTCCGCACGCTGGAGCAGAAATTTACCATGGTTTATTACGTTACATTAACTGATTCCATGCATCATCTTGACAACGGCGAAGAACAATATTGAGGGTCTGGAGTATCTATTGTTAAACATTATTCCCGGTAAGGCGGGACACAGTGTCCGTTCCTGGAATACCGATAGTGACGTCGGGCGCGACTATTCCGAAGTCAACATCGCGCTCTTCAATGAGCTGTCGCAGACCCGGGGCATATTACGCGATTCGTTTCGAAATATCGGCTTTCGTCCGGCCAGGACTCATGTTTTAGGGGCACCAGACAAATTACACCTCTCCCTCAGCCGGGGCGATGTCGATTTTCTCGTGCTCGAAGCGGATGAGCGTCCTAGCGAGATGTGTGACCTGGTGCGCGATATTCGCCTCGGAAAACTCGGTCCGGACCCCTATTTGGTTATCTCCGTCATCACCTGGCGGGCGGACAATCACCTGATCACCGATTTTATCAAGGCGGGCGCCGACGATGTCGTCATCATGCCGGCCTCGGTCAACTTCGCCACCGGGCGGGTGGATAATTTGATCGACGACCGGCGGGAGTTCGCCGTCACCACCGACTATATCGGGCCGGACCGGCGCTCGAAATCACGCAGTTCGGTTGACGAACTGGGCACTTTCCCGGTGCCAAACGGCTTGCGCTATAAAACGACCGGGGACGAAAGCGCCAAGCCAAACGCCGCCCGCTTGCGCCAGGCCAACCGTATCGTCGAGGAGCACCGCCTGCGCCGCATGACGCTGCGCCTCGAACAATTGGCAGCCCAGGGCGAGCGCTTCGCCAATGATCGGCCCGGCACACCGCTGCCCAATGCTCCGATGGTGGAACTGCTCGAACTGACCGAAGATATCGAGATGCGCTCGCGCGATGGCAATGTGAGCGTAACTGAGTTAACCGCTTCGATGACCGGTATCATGCAGGCGATTGTCAGCAGCAGCAGCGGCAGCGCCGACATGTTTGCACTGCTGAAGGTGCATGCTCAGGCACTGCTCTCCCTCCAGCGCGGTGACAAAGATGCCACCGAGCTGGTTGTCCGCGCGGTCAAGACCGCCAAGCAAGTGGTGGAAAAACGCAGCCGCAAGGCATCTTAGGACGAGCCTGAGAATTTGACAGGCCCATCCATGCGCAAGGTATAAGACCCCGAATAGAATTGATAAGGGGGGATCATGGCGCGGCTCGGTATCTGTTTTTCAGGCGGACCCAACGCCAGTCAAATTGTCGCTTGCGTCAAGCTTGCCGAAGAATTGGGCTATGAATCGGCCTGGGTGGCGGAGGGCCATGGCGGCGACCAATTTGCCATTCTCGCGGCGTGCGCCACCGCCACATCGCGCATCCGCCTCGGTACTGCCATCACCAGCGCCTTCGTGCGCTCAGGCCCGACCATCGCCATGGCGGCGGCGACGGTAGATCAGCTTTCGGGCGGACGCTTTATATTGGGCATTGGCTCGAGCCATAAGGTTCAGGTCGAGCCCGAACATGGTTTGGTTTACCGAAAACCGCTTACCCGGGTGCGCGAGACGGTGGAACTGGTGCGCACGCTGATCGCTGAGGAGCAGGTGCAATATGCCGGCGAGACGCTCAACATCGAGAATTTCGAACTGTGGTTTACGCCGCACCGAAAGCGCCTGCCAATCTACCTCTCCGCCGTCTTCCCCAAAATGACGGAGCTTACCGGAGAGATCGGCGATGGCCTCATTCTGACGCGGAGCACGCTCGAAAGCGGCGCCAAGATGCGCGCACATCTTACAGCCGGTGCGGCGCGGGCCGGACGAAACGGGGCCGAATTGCCGATCGTCTCGCTGCTGCCGACAGCAGTCGGCGATAGCAAATCCGATGCCTGCGACAAGCTGCGCCCCGGCTTCGCCGCCTATACCGGTTATTTCCCGCGCTACAACCGCATGACCGCCGAACAGGGCTTCGCCGAGGAAGCCGCCGCGATCAGCGAGGCCTGGGCGCGCGGCGACCGCGAGGCAGCCGCGGCGGCGGTGAGCGACGCCCTCATCGACGCCTCCGGCATCGCCGGCACGCCGGCTGAGTGCCGCGCCAAAATCGAGCAGGTCCGCGCCTCCGGCATCGACGTCCCGCTCATTGCCCCCTTCGCCAAGGGCCCGAACGCCCAAGCGGAAATCGAAGCGGTGATCCGCGCCTTGGCGCCGGAAGCCTAGAAACGACCGTCTTATTTCTCGTTGCGCCCGCGCCACATTTCGAGGGCGAAGCGCGCATGCACGCCGAGATCGAGGAAGGGACGCGGCGGCAGGCGCTCGGGCGCGCCCTGGCTTTCCATATCCTTGATCAGGGGATTGTCGATGCCGCACGCCATGTCAGCGGCGAGCAGCCCACCGATCGTGCCCTTGGTCACGCCGACCGCATTCTGACACACGGCGCCGAGCACATTCGGGCCAAGCCGGCCAAAGCCCGGCGCGTGATTGCGCGAGAGGCAGACGAAGCCACGCCAGGTGTGCTCCATGGTCACGTCCGGCAGCATCGGAAAGCGTTTGGCGAACAGGCGCTGGTGGTCGGCGCGCGATTGTGCCGCCTCCGCCGCCGGGCGGCGAAAGCTCGGCGCGTAGCGGAAGCGCTGGCGCATTAGGATGCGCTGATCTTGCGTGAGACGCATGGTGACGCCGCTGATGGCGTTGACCGGCGTCAGCCCCCAATCATCCTCACCGCCCATCGCGCTGCGTTCCGCCGGGGTGAGCGGACGCGTCAGGCTGGCATGCGAGACGAATGACAAGAGCGAGCGTTTGTAAAAACCAAACTGGGTGGCGAAGCCATTCACCGCCAGGATCGCCGTCGGCGCAGCCACGCTGCCTTCCGGCGTGGTCAGGCGCACGCCATTGGAAAATTCCGCCGCCGTCACCGGCGTGTGTTCATGCAGGTTGACATTCTCCGGCAGATTGTCGGCGAGGCCGCGCGTCAGCGCCGCCGGGTTCATCAGATAACCGCCGGCGGTAAAAAGCGCCGAATAAAAATGGCGCGTGCCGATCTCCTTGGCCAGCTGGTCGCGGTCGAGCCAGCGATATTCCTCACCCAGCGCGTCGAGCTCCTTGGCATAGGGTACCAGCGTCCCCTTGCGCCCCGACGGCGCGACGGCGGCATGGTATTTGCCGCGTGCGCTCCAATTGCAGTCGATCTTGCCGTCCTTCACCGCGTCTTCGAGATAGCTAATGGCGGCGCGGCTCAAACGAATAAAGCGGTGCGAACCCTCAAGCTCCTGCAGCGAGCTGCCGACATTGTGCGGTAGATCGATGGCAAAGCCGGAATTGCGTCCCGAGGCGCCTTCGCCGACTTCATGCGCTTCGAGCAGTATGATTTTCTCGTTGGGCCGGTTCTCGGCCAGGCGGCGCGCTGCCGCGAGGCCGGCATAGCCGGCGCCGATCACCACCCAATCGGCATGCTGGTCGCCTTTCAGCGCCGGCATGATCGGGCGCTCCGGCAGGATCGCGCTCCAGCCATTTGTGCGGTCGTCCTTGGGCAGAATGGCGATCTTGGCCATGAGGCGCTCCTCCGTCCCTGCAACTCGATTGGTTGAGTATCTTACAAAGAGCCGCCATCCAGTGCTACGCTTTGCCAGGGACATAAACAGGATAAGGGGAGCCGCCGGCATGAACAAAGGATTGGGAAGCGCGCACACTATTCACAGCCAGCACCAGCACATGACCTGGGACAATGCGACACCGCCGGCGCTAACGGTGGCGCCGGGCGAAACGGTAGTGTTTGAGGAGATCGACGCGGTGTGCGGCCAGATCGCGCCCGATTCAGGCATCGACGTGATCACCAATCTCGATTTCGCCCGCGTCAATCCGGTCGCCGGCCCGGTCTATGTCGATGGCGCCGAGCCGGGCGATTCATTGAAAGTCACGCTGTTGGATTTCGCCCCCTCGGGCTGGGCCTGGACGGCGATTGTCCCCGGTTTTGGCCTGTTGGCAGATGATTTCCCCGAGGCGGCGCTCAATATCTGGAGCTGTGATAAAAATTTCACTGAGCCAGCCGCGATGTCGGACATCGCCCGCATACCGCTCAAGCCATTTTGCGGCACCACCGGCGTTGCCCATGCCGAGCCGGGCGGGCACAGCACCATTCCGCCTTATAAGAGCGGCGGCAATATGGATATCCGCGATCTTTCGCTCGGCGTCGATCTCTATCTGCCGGTGCAGGTGCCAGGCGCGCTGTTTTCCATTGGCGATCCGCATTGCGCGCAAGGCGACGGCGAGGTCTGCGGCACGGCGATTGAATCGCCGATGGGCGTCACCGCCAAGCTCGATCTGGTGAAGGGCGAAAATCTGAAATTCCCGCGCTTCGAAACCACAGAGCCGGTGTCGCGCCATCTTGACGGCAAGGGTTATGAGGTCACCACCGGCATTGGCCCCGACCTGATGGAAGCGAGCCAGAACGCAGTGCGCGGCATGATCGAGCGCCTCGCCAAGTCAAAAGGGCTCGGCGCCGATCAGGCCTATATGCTGTGTAGCGTCTGCGCCGATATGCGCATCAGCGAAATCGTCGATCAGCCCAACTGGGTCGTCTCCTGCTATTTCCCCAACATCGTATTCGAATAGCAGGAGACGTCAGGTTGCGTTACGCCCAGCCGAGCGACTGGAGCGCCGGACCGTCGTTCCAGATCTTGGTCATGTGTTTGATTTTTCCACCATCGAAATTAAAGACATAGACGTAATCGGTGGCGATGCTCTTGCCGGTCGGCGGAACGGGGCCGCCTTCGCCGGTGTGGGTGCCCTTGAACACGCCGACGGCCGTCACCGCATTGCGCTCGTCGTCGGCCGAAAAAGCTTTCAGCTCATAATGTCCATCGGGAATCGGGCCGAGAATCCCTTTCATCCAATCGGCATAGCCGGCAACCGTGGTCACTTCGCCGAGAGCAGCTGCCTGGCAGGTAAATGTGGCATCGGCATGGCACCAGGCTTGGCATGCTTCCCAGCCCTTGCCGGTCTCACAGGCGTCGAAAAAATCCCATGCGGTATCTTTGTTTGACATCGTGTCGTCCTCCCTCAATTGCAAATAAAGCAAACGTTTCTGTCGTTGATAGGCGAAAATAGCAGCGTGAGCGGGCGGTGTAAAATTTTGCCTTGGCCGTCAAATTGCTTGATTTGACCGGCTGGAAAATCCTCCGCCCGCTCGGGCTACGTTTGAATAACCGCGCTAACTGACTTTACTGCTTGTATTCGACGAGGACCTCGCGATAGGGCGTGGTGCCGACATTGCGCGCCCTGTGCTTGGCCGGAATGCGCACGCCCTTTGAAAGCTCGGAGAGAACCTCAATCTCGCCATCCTCGACTTTGAGCGAGAATACGGCGCCGGTTGGCACTTCGATCGCGCCCAGGTCATTTTCATTTTCGTCGAAGACCTGCAACGTCGAACCCGAGACCGCGTACCACATATAACTATGCTCATGGGTATGCATTTCGGTCTCCTCGCCCGGCGCGAGTTCGAAATTCCAGACATTCACTTGATCGTTCTCGAAAACCTTCTTGGTTCCCAGGTTCCCTGCCATTGGTCTTTCTCCTGTATTCAACTGAACATTGCACATGATTGTGCAGCGTGGAGGCTAGCGCAAGGGGGACGGGGTGACCT
Source organism: uncultured Rhizobiaceae bacterium (assembly GCA_964429775.1). Taxonomy (GTDB): domain Bacteria; phylum Pseudomonadota; class Alphaproteobacteria; order UBA828; family UBA828; genus PTKB01. The sequence goes on along the minus strand of CAYSDJ010000039.1, from coordinate 9,346 downwards.
TGATCCCGGTCAAGATGGTCCGCTTCTATTTGATCCCGCGCATCTGATCCATCAGCTCGGGCAGCACGAGCGAGAGCTGGGGCACATAGGTGACGATCAGCAGGAAGATCAGCAGGATCGCCAGCCACGGTAATGCGGCGCGCATCACCCACGACATGCTCCTGCCGGTAACACCGGCGGTAACGAACAGGTTGAGGCCGACCGGCGGGGTGATCATGCCGATCTCCATATTGACCACCATGATGATGCCGAGGTGAATCGGATCAATGCCGAGTTGCGTCGCGATGGGGAAGAGGATCGGCGCCATGATTAAGAGGATCGCCGATGGCTCCATGAAATTGCCGGCGATCAGCAGCACGATATTGACGACGATGAGGAACTGCCACGGTGTCAGGCCCCAACTGGTGATTGCCTCGGCGATGCCGTGCGGAATGCGCTCGGTGGTCAGCACATGGGCGAACAGCATGGCGTTGGCGATGACGAACAGCAGCATGATGCTGGTCTTGGCGCCGCTGAGCACGGTCTGGCGCACCTCGGCATCCGTTGCCGATTGCGGCACGGCGAAAACCATGCGCGCGATATTGCGCCGCGCCGCCGCGGCGACTGATTCGTTCGACTCGCGCCAGGCGACATGTTTGAGCGGCCCGATATCGCGGTAAAACAACAGCGCGACGAGAAAGGCATAGACGGCCGAGACGGCGGCGGCCTCGGTCGGGCTGGCAATGCCGCCGTAAATCGCGCCCATGACGATGATGATCAGAAACAAGCCGCCCGAGGCGCGCCAGCCGGCATCGGCGATCTCGCCGAAGCCGGCCCAATTCTGCCGCGGCAGGCGTTTGATGCGCGCCGCGATATAGATCGCGATCATCAGCATCAGGCCCATGGCGAGGCCCGGCAGCAGGCCGGCGGCAAACATGCGCGCCGCCGAGACTTCCGTTGCCGCCGCATAGACCAGCATGACGATGGAGGGCGGTATCAGGATGCCAAGCGTGCCGGCATTGGCGATTACGCCGGCGGCGAAGCGCTCGGGATAGCCGGCCTTGACCATGCCGACGATAACAATCGAGCCAATTGCCGCCACCGTCGCCGGTGATGAGCCCGAGACGGCGGCGAACAACATGCAGGCCAGCACCGAGGCCATTGCCAGGCCGCCGCGCACATGGCCGACGAGGGCAATGGCAAAACGAATAAGACGGCGCGCGATGCCGCCGGAAGAGAGAAAAGCGGAAGAGAGAATGAAAAACGGGATGGCAAGCAGGGTGTAATGCTCGGACAGCGCCTCAAACAGTTTGAGCGCCACCGAGGCAAGCGAATCATTGGAGAAAATGAGGATGGTGAGTATGGCCGAGAGGCCAAGCGCGATGGCGACCGGTAGACCTAAAATAAGAAAGGCGAACAACATGACGAAGAGAGCCAGTGTCGTCATGCCGGCGGGTCCTTGCGGCTGTCCTTGACGGCCTCAACGGCCTCATCGGCAAGCAAAACGCCCTCCGCCCGCCGGCCCAGAATTTTCCACCCTACTTCGAGAAAACGAAACACCAGGAGGGCAAAGCCCAACAGGAGAACGCCATGCGCCAGCCATTGCGGTAGCGGTAAATCCTCCAATTCGATGCCGAAGCGTTTGATCTTGGCGAGATAGTCCCAGGCACCGGAGAGAAAGAGTGCGCAATAGAGCAGGCAGAGGAAAACCGCCAGCATCCCGGCCAAGCGGCGCCATTTGGGCGGCAGGCGGCGCACCGCCATATCCATGCCGATATGGGCGCCCTTCTTGACGCCGTAAGCGGCGCCCAACAGCACCAGCCATGCGGCCAGCAGAAGGGTAAGCTCCTGAATCCACAAAAAGCCGCTGGCAAAGACATATCTGAGGATCACCTCGAGCGTCACCAGCAGCGTCATGGCGACCAGGAGGAGGGCGATGATGCTCTCTTCCACGCCCCTCAGAAAACGCGGAATCATGTCGCGCCGCGGGCTGTTATTTGCTGTTGGCGGCCATGGCGGCGGCGATCAGGTCGGCACCGATTTCATCCTCGAACTCGGCCCAGACCGGTTTCATGGCATCTATCCAGCTTTGGCGCTCGGCCGGGCTAAGTTGAATGATTTCGGAGCGCCCTGATTCGAGGATTTGCGCCCGGTCTCCAATCGCCTTTTCGAGCGCCACCTGGTTGGCGTAGTCGCTGGCCTCATCGATGCACTGGGCTAAAATTTCACGCACATCGTCCGGCAGGCCTTGCCAGAATTCGACGCTCGTCACCACCATATAGTCGACCAGGCCGTGGTCGGATTCGGTGATGTAGTCCTGCACCTCGAAGAATTTCTTCGAATAGATATTCGACCAGGTGTTCTCCTGGCCATCGATGCCTTTGGTTTGCAGCAAGATGAAGACTTCCGAAAAAGGCTTCTTTAAGGGCGTCGCATCGAGTGCCTCGAATTGCGCCGCGATCACATCGGAGGCCTGGATACGGAACTTGAGACCGGCGGCATCGCCGGGAGCCTTGAGCGGGATATTGGCCGAGAGCTGCTTCATGCCGTTATGCCAATAGCCGAGGCCTTTAAGGCCACGCTCGCTGGTCGCGTTGAGCAGACCCCGGCCGACTGCGCTTTTCTGGAATCGATCAACGGCGCCGATATCGGCGAACAGGAACGGTAAATCGAAGAGCTGAAGCTTTTTCGTGTAGCGTTTGAATTTCGACAGCGATGGCGCCGCCAGCTGCACATCGCCGAGCAATAGCGCTTCCAGCACTTTGTTGTCGCCGTAAAGCTGGGCGTTGGGAAAGACCTCGACTTCAACCCGCCCAGCCAGGCGGCTTTCGGCCAATTCCTTGAATTTCAAGGCGCCTTTGCCTTTCGGCGTGTTTTCCGCCACGACATGGGAAAATTTAATGGTGATCGGTTCGTCGGCGGCGAAAGCGGGCGCCCCGCTCAAAATCCCCACCATTGCCAGGGCCGCTATGAAATAGCGCATATCGGCGAGTCTCCTTTCCCTGTTTTGGCGAATAACGCCGTGAGCCGCATTCAGGTGATTAGATAACATGATTGAACCCGGCCTGTCGCGCCGTCACTCCACGTAGACGGTGTTTACATGAAGATGTAAGCTTGCAGCGTTTGATTTTAGTTTCAGCGCGAAACTGGGAAAAAGCGTCGGGAGACAATGAACACAGTCCCTCTCCGATCATGGGTGGCGGATTTGTTTTCGTTCGCCCAACCGACACCGCAGGCGGTGGAGCGCCGCGTTGCGTCGGTGGTGTTGCTCGCCGGCAGTCTGGTGAGCGCGCTCGGGGCCGGCGTGGGCATTCTCGTCTCGGCCTGGAAGCCGGAAGAGGCGACGCCCTATGAAATGGTGACGATGCCGACGGCAACCGTGCTTTTTTCCGCCATCTTTCTCGCCATTCTCATTACCGGCACGCGTTATTTCCGCGAAATCGCCTATCTCTGGGTCGGTTTCTCCGGCCTGTTCAATTTAATGGCGGTGGCGAATTCCCTGTTTATTTCACCCTCGCCCAATCTTGTATTTTATCTGTTGTGGCTGCCGCTCTATTACATTTTCCTCAGCGTCGTATTGAGCGGCCGGGCGGCTTTCTATGTCGGTTGGGGCTGCTTTATCGCGGTGGCGCTGATGTTCCTCCTGCACGGCCTGTTGGAGCTTCAGGCCGGCGGTGATGCGCGCCAGATAAACCTGCTGGTGCAATCCGCCGCGACCCAGGCCGGCACCTTGGGCCTGATGTTTTTCCTGCGTGTCTACCGCGAGCGTTTCGTGCGCGAATCCGAGCGCAGTGCCGAATTCAGCAAGGTGGCGGCTGAGCTGGAGGCTGCGGTGCTGCGCGAAAAAGAAGCGCACCGCCAGGTCGATATCGCCAATCAGGCGAAATCGCATTTTCTCGCCGGCATGAGTCATGAATTGCGCACGCCCTTGAACGCCATCAACGGTTTCTCCGAGATCATGCAGACGGAAATGTTCGGCCCCATGGAGAACGCCAAATACCGTGAATATATCCTCGATATTCACCGCGCCGGCCAGCATCTGCTGGCGATGGTCGACGATACGCTCGACATCGCCAAGATCGAATCCGGCCGCATGGAGCTGCAGTCCGAACCGGTCTCGCTCAGCCAGATCGCGGAAGACGCGATCAACATGACGGCTGCCGGAAAGCACGCATTATTGGTCGAAGTGCGCTCCGAAATCTCGGCGCAATTGCCGGCGCTGACGGGCGATCCGCGCGCGCTGCGCCAAATCGCCATCAATCTCGTCTCGAACGCACGCAAATTCACCGCCAGCGGCGGCCATGTCACGTTGCGGGCCGAAGTGACAGCGGACGGCGGCATCCTGTTCGAGGTTGCCGACACCGGCATCGGCATCCCCGAGGCCGAACTCGCCAAGGTGATCGAGCCCTTCTACCACCTCGACACTTCGCTCAGCCGAAAATACGAAGGCAGCGGCCTCGGCCTCTCGCTCGTGAAACGCCTGGTCGACCTGCACAGCGGTGAGCTCAATATTGTCAGCACCGTCGGCAAAGGCACGGTGGTGAGCTGCAAATTCCCGCGCTGGCGGACGGTGGGTGGAGGCGGGGTCGCTTAGGCGAAATATTCCGGCAGTTCCCGCGCCAAATTCGCGCGAACACGTTCGCGCACGGACGCGCCACTCGCAGCATATTCAAATGCCTGTCCCGTGACCGCTTCATAAAGCGCGACATATTTGCCGGAGAATTCGCGCAAAGTTTCTTCCGGGATGTCCGGCACCGGCTCGTTATAGGGGTCGCAGCGTTCGCGCACCCAGAGGCGGAGGAATTCCTTGTCGAGGCCTTCAGGCTCCTGGCCGTTTGCCAAGCGCTCGGCATAGCTATCCTGCTTCCAGTAGCGGCTTGAATCGGGCGTGTGCAGTTCGTCTGCGACGGTGATTTTTCCGTCCTGGTCGAAGCCGAATTCATATTTTGTATCCACCAATATCAGGCCATGCTCAGCCGCGATCTCGCGCCCTCGGGCGAACAGCTTGAAGCTGATATCCGCCACCGCGTCCCAATGCTCCTGGGTGAGCAATTTTTCGGCGACGATTTCCGCCGCCGTGATCGGCGCGTCGCGCTCGCCCTTGGTGGTCGGCGTGAGGATGGTTTCGGGCAGTTTTTGGTTTTTCACCAGGCCGTCGGCGAATTGGTGGCCGTAGAGCAGGCGTTCGCCGCGCTGATACATGGTCCAGATCGAGGTTTCGGTCGAGCCGGTCATATAGTCGCGCACGATCATTTCGATCGGCATCATCTCGAGATGTTTGGCGATCACCACATTGGGGTCGGGATAGCTGAGCACATGGTTGGGGCAGATATCGGCCGTTGCCTCGAACCAGAATTTGGCCGTCTGATTGAGCACCTGGCCCTTGTGCGGCACCGCCGCCAACACCTTGTCGAAGGCCGATTGGCGGTCGGTCGCGATCATTACCTGGCGGCCGTCGGGCAGGTGGTAGGTATCGCGCACCTTGCCGCGGTAGAAGCCGGGCAATTCGGGAAATTCGGCGTCCGTCAGGCAATTGTCTGACAGGGGGGACTCACTCTTGTCGTTCATCGATGGTCTCTCTCAGGGCTGCGAAAATTTCTCAGGATTGGATATATATGGTATATTTTGTGGTGCGGAGGCCTGATAAACCACAATATTTGGTATATTACAAAACAATACCATTTATATTGTTTGATTACAGTGTGTTGGTTTTTTAGGCGCGCTCCACTTGCACCAGCACATCGTTGAAGGCCGGCTGGCCCGTCGGCGACCAGGCGGCGGGGACAAGGAAATTGCCGACGGCATCGCCATTATCCGTCATTGACCACCATTTGCCGGTAAGCGAAACGGTGCCGGGGCGGATGTTCTCCGAGATGTTGAGATCGGTGCTGAGCGTACCCTGACCGTTGCGGATGATGATGCGCTCGCCGTCGGCGAGGTTGCGCATCGCCGCGTCCTGGCTGTTCATCTCGAGCTTCGGCCCGCCCTCGGCCTTTTGCTGGCGTGCCATGTTGGCGAAGCTCGAATTGAGGAAATAGTGCGATTTGGGCGTCAGCAGATGCAGCGAATCCGCCGGCGCGCCTTCGCAAGAAGGAGTGACGCCGGAGGCGGGGTAGCCGGCGAGCGATATGCGCTCTTCGGGCGCCGGTATTCCCGCCGGCGCCGGAGAATGCTTGCGCCAGCCCTCGGATTTCAGCGCCTCAAGCGGTAGCTCGGGCGGCAGGCCGGCAGCGGCGATTTCCTCGTCGCTCTCCTGCATCGCCGGATGATTGAGGCCCATGCGGCGCGCCACCAGGCGCATGATCTCGCCGTGTGATTTGCTCTCGCCAAGCGGCTCAATGGCCGGATTGTTGGCTGCCATATAATAGTGGCCCCACGGCATGACCACGTCGAAATGCTCAAGCTGGGTGGTTGAGGGCAGGATGATATCGGCGAGCTGAGCGCTATCGGTCATGAAATGCTCGAGCACCACGGTGAAGAGATCCTCGCGCTTGAGGCCGCGCCGGACATTGGCTGAATCGGGCAGCACCACCGCCGGGTTGGTACCCCATACCACGAGGCCCTTGACCGGGTGGGCAGCGCTTTCGTCATTCAATATTTCGCCGAGCCGGGTCATGTCGAGGCTGCGCGTTTTCTCCTGCTTGAGGTCGGCCCGGGCGGAGAGACTTAGGTCGATGTCCGGCATGTTGAAGATCGACAGTCCGCCGCCCGGCGTGCGGCTATGGCCGGCGAGAACAGAGAGTGCGGAAAGCGCCCAGACCAGTGCCTCGCCATTGGCATTCTGTTGCGGGCCGATGCCGCTGCGGATCATCGCCGGCTGGGCGCTGGCGAAGTCGCGCGCCAGGGCAAACACGGTTTCGACCTCGATGCCGCAGGTCTCGGCGACCCGCTCCGGCGTCCACGGCTCGACCTGTTCGCGGTAGGCATCGACGTCATGCGCCATCTGCCCGGCATAATCGAGATCGGCTAAATTCTCGGCAAACATGATGCGCGCCATGCCGGCGGCAAGCACCGCGTCGCTGCCGGCGCGAATGGCAATATGCTCGTCGCATTGCGCCGCCGTGCGTGTCCGACGGGGGTCGATGCAGATGATACGTGTGCCGTGGCGTTTGCGCGCCTCGCTGAGGAAATGCCAATGATGGTGGCCGGTCGAGAGCACGTTTACGCCCCAGAGAATAATGAGTTTGGCGTGGACATAGTCGTCCGAGTCGAAGCCGATCGAATGGCCGGCGCCGAGAACCGCCATGCTCGGCGCGCCGCACAGTTCGCCATGCATGTCAGATGAGCCGAGGGCATTGAGGAGGCGCATCGGGGCTTGTTTTTGCATAGCGCCCATGGAGCCGTAATAGGTTACCGGCATCAGCGCTTCGGCGCCGTGCTCGGTGATGATGCTGTCGAAGCGTTCGGCGATGGTGTCGATCGCCTCTTCCCACGAGATGCGCTCGAACTGGCCGCTGCCTTTCGGGCCGGCGCGGCGCAGCGGATGGAGCAAGCGGTCGGGCGAATAGGTCCGGGCCGGATAGTCATTGACCTTGGCGCATAGCACGCCACGGGTGAAGGGGTGCTCCTTGTCGCCGGTCACGCGCACCACCTTGCCGTCCTCGACATGGGCGATCCAGGCGCAGGTATCGGGGCAATCGAGCGGGCAGCAGCCCTTGACCGTCTGTTTGTCCGCCATGTTCCGTCTCCATGCCTAATTATTCACGCGTCCACTATAGAGCCAAACCGGCCCGGATTTCGAGCGCTGTTTGATAGGCATGGCGTCAGTCTTCTGGCTCCGCTAACATTCAGCGCATGACTGATAAATTCAAACTTCCACGCCGCACCTTCCTGCGTTATTCGGCAGCCACCATGGCATCAGCCGTGGCCGCCGGCTTGGCAGGCCCGCTAACCGTTCCACTTCGCGCCGCAGAGAAGCATTCCTATCTGCTTGGCACCGGCACCACCGGGGGAACCTACTATCCGGTCGGCGTTGCCATCGCGACTTTGGTCAAGGTCAAGCTCGAGCCCAAGGCGGGCATTGCCATGTCGGCGATTACCTCGGCCGGGTCGGGCGAGAACCTCAAGCTGCTACGCGAGAACCAGGTGCAGTTCGGCATTTTGCAAGGGCTGTGGGGCGCGCATGCCAAGGCCGGCACCGGCCCGCTTTCCGAAGCCGGGCCGCAGACGCATCTGCGCGGCATCTCGATGCTGTGGCCGAATGTCGAGCATTTTATCGTCCGTTCCGAATATGCCGCGAGCGGCACGGTGGCGGATCTGGCGTCGCTCGCCGGCAAGGGCTTTTCCATCGGCAAACGCAACTCCGGCACCGAAGGTTCGAACCGCCATATCCTGGCCGGCCTCGGGCTCGACCCGGAGGCGATGTTCGATCTCGCCTTTCTCGGATATGGCCCGAGTGCGGATGCCTTGATCAACGGCAAGATCGCCGGTATGAGTACGCCGGCGGGGCCGCCTGTCTCGGCCGTGACGCGCGCCTTTGCGGCACTGGGTGAGGACATCACAATCCTCTCCTTCTCGCCGGGCGAGATCGCGCGCGCCAATGCCGGCTTCGACCTGTGGACGCCCTATACGCTTGCCGCCGGCACCTATCCGGGGCAGGAGACGGAGGTTAGCACAATCGCCCAGCCAAACTTCCTTGGCGTACGCGCCGATGTGGACGTCGAGGCGGTTTACCAGATCACCAAAGCCATGCATGAAAATCTGCCGTTCCTCAACAATATTCATAAGGCGACGCGGGCGATTTCGCTCGACAGTGCACTGAGCGGCTTGCCGGTACCTTTGCATCAAGGCGCGGCGCGCTATTATCAGGAGCAGGGGCTGGATATTCCCGGAGCGCTGCTCGGCGGGTGATGGTCGCAGCGCGCGGCCAAATAATCGATCGCTTCGTCTATTGGTTCGGCGCGGCTCTCTCACTTGCTCATGTCTATTTCAATGTCATCGCCACCCTGCCGGAGCTTTGGGTTGCGGCCATACATTTTGCCGGCTTTGGCCTGATCTGCCTGTTACTGATGCCGCCTTTGCTGCATGGACGGCGCGGCCGCCTACTTCTCGCGATTGATTTGCTGCTGGCAGTGGCGCTTGGCCTTGCCGCTCTCTATGTGATTTTGGCCGAAGTGCCTCTGGCGGCGCGCGGTTTCGAATATGGCACGCTCGATTACATCGCCGGCTTTGCCCTGATTGTTCTCGCCATCGAGCTTTCGCGCCGTACCACCGGGCCGGTCATACCGATCCTGATCATCATCGCGCTCAGCTATGTCGCCTGGTGGGGGCGGTATGTCGGCGGGGTGCTGCATTTTCCCGGCCTTTCGCTCGAAGTGGTGCTGCTGCGCGGCAGTTATGGCGATGAGGGCATGTTCGGCCTGGTGGC
>CAYSDJ010000038.1:4003-36024 GCA_964429775.1 uncultured Rhizobiaceae bacterium | reverse complement strand
TCGCCGGGGCGGAACAGGCGGTCGGTGAAATTATGCGGGTGCGGGTTGCAGCGCTCGCCCGAGACGGCGTTGATCGCCTCGACCTGATCCGAGCCCATCTCATAGAGCCGCTTGGTGGCACTCGCCACAATATCGGCCTCACGCACGCCGGGCTTCAGTTCCTCGAAAATCTGATGATAGACACCATCGACCATCGCCGCGGCTTGATTAAGGAGCACGATCTCGTCGATATTCTTGATCTCGCGCGCATTGAGCATGGTCTGCTGGGCATCGCGCACTTCGAGGCCAAGCTCCTGCAGCTCGTGGAAAAGCGGCGGTTCGATGATATCGACACCCAAGGGCATATCGGCAACGCCATGCTCGGCCATGATCGCCTTGATCTCCTCGGCTGCCTGTTTCATCAGCCCGGCATCCGGCGGTACGGCGCCTCTGAGGCCGAGCATGCCGGCATGGCAGCAGCCCGGCGAGAGCCACGGCATATGGATGCGGTGATGGGTTGCGGCGGAACCGAAATCCCAGATATGCGGATCGCCGGTGCCGGTGAGGAGCGCATAGCGGCTCATCTTGTCGCGTGACCATTCGCCGATCACGGTGCCGCTGATATAGCGGATATTGTTGGCATCCAGGCACATGATGGCGCCGAGCTCGGAATCAGCCAGCGCCTGCTTGGCGCGCCCCAGGCGGTAATCATGCAGGCGGCGGAAATTCACCCGCTCTTCGAAATCGACGGCCATGTGGCCCGGTGCGGGGATGGCCCGGTCCCAGTTAAAACCGGGCTCAATATCTTCCGCTTTCACGATGGTCGGATCGGTTTTCGCAATATTCATTGCTTCAAACTCCTCGCTCAGCCTTCAGCCGGGGGCCTCGCTCAGCATGGTGTAAAATTCGATTTTGACATCGCGCTGAAGCAGCTCATCGGTGCGGCTTAAGAGCGGCTCAAGATGGGGCTTGGCAAGGTGATCTTCCAAGTCCTTCATGCTCGTCCAGTTTTCGTAGAACATATAACACAGAGGATCTTCAGTGCTGCGGTGCAGGTGATAATCGATACAGCCCGCCTCCTCGCGCGTCGGCGCCACCAAGGACTGTAAAATTTCGACCAGCTCCGAGTCCTTTTCCGGTTTGGCGTACAAATAGGCGACCAGCGATACTTTCTCGGACATTGTTATTCTCCATTTTTATTCGACCCTCAGACGCCGGGCGGGGGCATCCGCCCCCTTTTGCTACCTCGTATTAACTCGGGCGGGCGGTCGCCCTTGCCGGAATACAATAAGTGTTGCTCATCGAATTCTGGTAACTATGCATTCTCTCCCATCGGGAATGTTCTGGCTATGCAACAAACTCACTCCGCCGCATTTTGGTAAGCATCAAGCGGCGGGCAGGAACAGATCAAGTGGCGGTCGCCGTAGACTTGATCGATGCGTGCGACCGGCGGCCAATATTTGCCGTCGCGCAACGAGTCCACCGGGAATGCTGCTTCCTCGCGGCTATAAGAGTGGGACCATTCGCCCGCCGTGACTTCATCGAGCGTATGCGGCGCGCCGCTCAAGGGATTGTCATCCAGCGCCCAGTCGCCATCCTCGACCCGCTTGATCTCGCCGCGGATGGCAATCATCGCCTCACAGAAACGGTCGAGCTCGGCCCGGGGTTCGCTTTCGGTCGGCTCGATCATCAAGGTGCCGGCGACGGGGAAAGACATGGTCGGCGCATGAAAGCCGTAATCCATCAGGCGCTTGGCGACATCGTCGACGGTAATGCCGGAGCTTTCCTTGAGCGGGCGGAGATCGATGATGCATTCATGCGCGACACGGCCATTGCTTCCGCGGTAAAGCACCGGGTAATAGGGGCTGAGTTTTTCGGCGATGTAATTGGCGCTCAGGATCGCCGTCCCGGTCGCCTTCTTCAGGCCGGCCGCACCCATCATGGCGATATAGGCCCAGGATATCGGCAGAATGCCGGCCGAGCCAAACGGTGCGGCGGAGACCGGTCCGGCGCTGGAACCGTTCGCCAGCGGATGGCCCGGCAAGTGCGGCGCCAGATGGGCGCGCACGCCGATCGGCCCAACGCCCGGGCCCCCGCCGCCATGCGGAATACAGAATGTTTTGTGCAGATTCATATGCGCAACATCGGGGCCGAATTCGCCCGGCTGGCTGACGCCCAGGAGTGCGTTCAGGTTGGCGCCGTCGAGATAAACCTGCCCGCCGGCGGCGTGGATGATCTCACAGATTTCGACGATCGCCTCCTCGAACACGCCATGGGTCGAGGGGTAGGTCACCATCAGCGCCGCCAGCGCCGCGCCATGTTCCGCCACCTTGGTCTTGAGATCGGTGACATCGACATTGCCGTTTTCATCGCAGCCGACCACCACCACCTTGAGCCCGGCCATCACCGCGCTCGCCGGGTTGGTGCCATGCGCCGAGCTTGGAATGAGACAGATATCGCGCCCGCCGCCGCCATTCGCCGCGTGATAGGCACGGATTGCCAGGAGGCCCGCCAATTCGCCCTGGCTGCCGGCATTGGGCTGCAGCGACACGGCGGCAAAGCCGGTGACCTCGCACAGCATGCGCTCGAGGCCCTTGATCATTTCCAGATAGCCCGGCACCTGATCGCTCGGGGCAAAGGGGTGAATGCCGCCAAATCCGGGCCAGGTCACGGGCATCATCTCCGCCGTCGCATTGAGCTTCATGGTGCACGAGCCAAGCGGGATCATCGAGTGGTTGAGCGTGATATCCTTCACTTCGAGGCGGTGCAGATAGCGCAGCATCTGGGTTTCGGACTGTTGGGTGTTAAACAGCGGATGGGTCAAGATTTCCGATTGGCGGTGCAAACTCTCGGGCACGCCGCCTGTCTGCGCCTGTTCGAGCGCATCCAGGCTCACCCCGGATGCGCCAAGAATTTCCAGCAAGGCGCTCACATCCCCGGGCAGCGTCGTTTCGTCGAGGGATATGCCCAGCCTGTCATCATCCACGGGCCGGAGATTGATGCCGGCTTCGGCGGCGCGCGCCAGAACCGCTTGCGCCTGGCCGGGAATGTTGACGGTCAGGGTATCGAACCAGCTGGTGTTTTCGACCGTAATGCCGAGACGCGCCAGACCCACAGCCAGGATCGATGTCAGGCGCTGCACCCGCTCGGCGATAATCCGCAAGCCTTCGGGGCCGTGATAGACCGCATACATCGCCGCCATCACAGCGAGCAGAACCTGGGCCGTGCAGATATTGCTGGTCGCTTTTTCGCGCCGGATATGCTGCTCGCGCGTTTGCAGGGCCAGGCGCAGCCCCGGCTTGCCGCGCGCATCGAGAGAGACGCCGACAATCCGCCCCGGCATGGCGCGGCGGTATTTTTCATGGGTGGCGAAAAAGGCGGCGTGCGGCCCGCCGAAACCCATCGGCACGCCGAAGCGCTGCGCACTGCCGACGACGATATCGGCGCCGAACTCGCCCGGCGGAACTAGACGCACCAGGCTGAGGAGATCGGCGGCCACCGTCACCAGCATGCCCTTTTCGTGCGCCGCCTCAATAAAGGCGCGGTAATCGTGAATCGCGCCGCCGCTCGCCGGATATTGCAGGAGGGCGCCAAAGAACACGCCATCATCCAAGGCCGTGCTGTGATCGCCGACGACGATCTCAATACCGGCAGCATCGGCGCGGGTGCGCATTACGGCGATGGTTTGCGGGTGGCACAGTTCGGAAACAAAAAAACGGTCGCCGAGTTTTTTCACCACGGCGCGGCTCATACTGGCGGCCTCGGCGGCAGCCGTCGCCTCATCAAGCAAAGAAGCGTTGGCACATTCCATGCCGGTGAGATCCATCACCATGGTCTGAAAGGCAAGCAGGGCCTCAAGGCGGCCCTGGCTGATTTCCGGCTGGTAGGGCGTGTAGGCGGTATACCAGCCGGGGTTTTCAAGCAGGTTTCTGAGGATCACCGGCGGCGTATGGGTATCGTAATAGCCCATGCCGATCATCGAAGTGGCGCGCTTGTTACGTGCCGCGAGATCTGCCAGTTCGGCCAGAACATCCTGCTCACTGCGTGGCCCCGGAAGGCTACCCGGGAACTCGGCGCGGATGCTCTCCGGAACTGCCTGGTCGATCAGGGCATCGAGAGAATCGAGCCCGAGAAGCTCCAGCATCTCGGCGATATCGGCAGCGCTGGGGCCAATATGGCGGTGAATAAACACGTCCTTGGCCTCCAGAGCCGCCAAATCGAGCTTGCCAACTGTCATCTTCTATCTCCGTGTTTCTCTGTCCGCCTCAACCCAGCTCTTCGACATATTCCTCATAGGCATCGGCATCCATCAGCCCGGCAAGCTCCGCTTCATCGTCGAGTTTGAGTTTGAAGAACCAGCCGCCGCCGGTCGGGTCGCCATTGACCAGGCCCGGCTCGTCCTCAAGTTCGCTATTGACTTCGACCACTTCACCGCTTGCCGGCGCGTAAATCTCACTCGCCGCCTTGACCGATTCGACCACCGCCGCCTGGCCCTCGCGGGCGATCTGCTGGCCGACTTCCGGCAGTTCGACATAGACGACATCGCCCAATTGCTCCTGGGCATAGTCGGAGATTCCCACCGTGGCGATGCCATCCTCGACATCCACCCATTCATGTTCCTTGCTGAATTTAAGATCGCTCATGCCTACCCCTGTCTTCTAATCCTTGTGATAACGGTGCGCCGTAAACGGCAATTTGACGATGCTGGCCGGGATTTTCTTGCCGCGCAGCATAAGCCCAACGTCATTGCCGGCCTCGGCATGGGCGGCATCGACATAGCCCATGGCCACCGGGCCGCCGGCGCTCGGACCGAAGCCGCCGCTGGTGACCGTGCCGATCACCTCATCGCCGGCGCTCAATATTTCGGTATCCTCGCGCACCGGCGCGCGGCCTTCGGGCAGGATGCCGACGCGGCGGCGCTTGGGGCCATCGGCGATTTCAGCCTGAATGCGCTCGGCGCCCGGGAACCCACCCTCTTCGCGCCGGCGCTTGCCGATCGACCACAGCAACCCCGCCTCGATGGGGGATGTGGTTTCATCGATATCGTGGCCATAGAGGCAAAGCCCGGCCTCAAGGCGGAGCGAATCCCTCGCCCCCAGCCCCGCCGGCGCAACTTCGGGCGCGGCGGCGAGCACATCCCAGACATGGCGTGCATCCTCGCCATAGACGGAAATCTCGAAACCATCCTCACCGGTGTAGCCCGAGCGTGAGACGATGGCATCGGCACCGGCCACTTTCATCGTCCCGGCGGTCATGAAGTTCAGCGCCGCCGAGGCCGGCGCATGGCGCGCCATGACAGCCGCCGCCGCCGGTCCCTGCAGGGCAATCAGCGCTTTGTCGTCATGCATGGCGACATCGACGGCGCCGCGAAAGCCAATTTCCAACAGGTCCAGATCGGCATGCTTGCAGGCCGCGTTGACGACCAGAAGCAGGCGCCCCTCGGCTCTGGTCACCATCAGATCGTCGAGAATGCCGCCATCGGCATTGGTGAACTGGGTATAGCGCACGGACCCAGGCGCCAGATCGATGATATCGCCCGGCACCAGCCATTCGAGCGCATGCGCCGCACCGTCGCCCCATATGCTGATCTGACCCATATGGCTGACATCGAAGAGCGACGCGCTTTCGCGGGTATGAAAATGCTCTTTCAGGATGCCGGTCGGATATTGCAGCGGCATGGCATAACCCGTGAAGGGCACCATTTTCGCACCCAACGCGACATGGCTGTCATAAAGCGGTGTGCTTTTGATCGCTTCGGAATCTGTCCCGTTCGTCCCGCCCATCGAAATCTCCAGCTACGAAAACACCAACGCCAGCGATCCTAAAAAATGGATCGCCCGGCGTCCCCTCTGTCTCCGTACCTGAAAGATTGACCAACACGCCAAGCGCAGCAAACGCTGCATATCCCGTGCGGCTTTCCTCTTCGGTGAGGCCGAGAACCAATGTTTGGTTCTTGCCTGCTTTCCAGAGTCACATTCCCTTGCGGTCCCTGATGCCTGAGAGTTTTCGGGACGGTTGCTCCTTCGGCGCCTGCCAGCCGCATGGCTGGCCGGTCTCTCCCGCAAGGTTCAGCTGTGTAGACCGGATGGGCGCGAGTGTAACGCCTTGGCAGCAATGGTCAACCGCTTCATCGCATGCGGCTGCGCTTCGATTCCTCAAGCTGGTCCGGCGTCAGCTGCAGGCCGACAAAACCGTGATAGGCGGAGGCGTCCGCGCCGGACGGAAAGGGAATACGCTGGGTCAATTCCTCAACAACCTGGCTGCGCACGTCATTGTCTTCAAATTCCAACACCACGGTGAACAGGCGCTTGGCCAAAATATGCCGGGATGCGTTGGTCACAGCGGAAAAATAGGGCACTTCCACCCGGCCATTCTCCGCCGCCGGGCCACGCCGGGCGAGGAACAGAATATTGAAATTGACCCGCACGCTGTCGCCCGCATCGTCAAAATCATAATTGCATTCATAGGCGAGATCGCGCATTTCGATCTCGAAAGTCACATCGGTCAGATCCCGCCCCGGACCGGGGCGATAGAGCGTTACTTTTTTGGCCTGATCCATAATGGCGACCTGGGGACAAGGCGGCGGCGGATCGCCAAACAGGCCGCAGGATGCGAGGAAGAGGGAAAGCGCGCTCACCGCCAGCAGCGATGGCGCCACGCTAGCGCGCAGCCGGGAGACAATCGAAGGGAAAAAAGACAAAGCTTAAAGCTTCCCGTGTGTGCCGTCGCAATAGGGCTGGCCGGCGGTCTGCTTACAGCCGCACAGCCAATGTGTTCCAGATTTCTCGGCGCTGAATACCATCGGCTTGATATCCGTCTTCGAATGCGTGCCATCGCAAAAGGGCTGCTTGGCGCTATGCCCGCAACGGCACCAGGCATATTTCTTCCCCATTTCCAATTCCACTTCGAAGGGTGCCTTTTGGGCAATTATGGCGTCGCTCATGTTCGAATCTGCCTGCATTATCGAATCATATTGAGCGCCGAATGTAGCTACCCGGCAATGCACGCACAAGAGCGCGCGGCACGGTTGCGGCACGGCCGGCCATTTGGGCGCTTGCGCCGCGCCACCGGGCGCGCTATGCCACTTTACGCTCCAGCAAAAACATCAAGACCCACCGCATGGCCGTCTACACCGAAGTATCAGATCAGGAACTCGCCGCCTTCCTCTCCGATTACGATATCGGCCGCGCCGTCTCTTTTAAGGGCATTGCGGAAGGGGTGGAAAATTCCAACTACTTCCTGCTGACCGATCAAGGGCCGCATATCCTGACCCTATATGAAAAGCGGGTGGCGCTAGAGGATTTGCCGTTTTTTCTGGGTCTTATGGAGCATTTGGCCGACCGCGGCCTGGCCTGCCCGACACCGATACACGGGCGTGACGGCGAGGTGCTGCGCACGCTCTGCGGCCGGCCCGCGGCTGTCACCAGTTTTCTTTCCGGTGTCTGGCCACTCCGGCCGACGCCGGCCCATTGCGGGCCACTCGGCGAAGCCCTGGCAAAAATGCACGTCGCCGGCCTCGACTATCCGCTCCGGCGCGAGAACGCGCTTGCGGTCAAAGGCTGGCGCGCACTGTTCAGCCAGTGCGAGGCCAACGCCAACGATGTGATTCCGGGACTGGCGGCGGAGTTGGCCGATGAGCTCGAAATAATTGCTGATGCCTGGCCGAGCGATCTGCCCGAGGGCGTCATTCACGCCGATCTTTTTCCCGACAATGTGTTTTTCGAGGAAGACAAGCTCTCCGGCTTGATCGATTTTTATTTCGCTTGCAATGATTTCCTCGTCTACGACCTGGCGATATGCCTCAACGCCTGGTGCTTTGAGCCCGATGTGAGCTTTAACGTGACCAAGGCCCGCCTGCTGATCAGCGGCTATCAGAACGTGCGGCCGTGCAGCGCCGCGGAGCTCGACGCCCTGCCCTTGTTGGCGCGCGGCGCGGCGCTCCGCTTTCTCCTGACCCGCCTCTATGATTGGCTCAATCAGGTTGACGGCGCCCTGGTGAAGCCCAAGGACCCGATGGAGTTTCTCAAAAAACTGCGCTTTCATCGCGGCCTGCAAGGCCCGGGCGCTTACGGCATCAGCGATGGACATAGATGACGGTTAAAATCTATACGGACGGCGCGTGCAGCGGTAATCCGGGGCCGGGCGGCTGGGGCGCCATCCTGATCTACAAAAGCCAGCGCAAGGAAATTTGCGGCGGCGAGGCGGAGAGTACCAACAACCGCATGGAATTGACCGCCGCCATCCGTGCGCTTGAGACGCTCAAACGGCCGAGCGATGTCGATCTCTATACCGACAGCCGCTACGTCATGGACGGCATCACCACATGGATTCACGGCTGGAAGGCCAAAGGCTGGCGAACGGCGGCAAAAAAGCCGGTGAAGAATGAGGATTTATGGCGCCGCCTGGATGAGATTGCCAATGGCCATAAAGTAAAATGGCACTGGGTAAAGGGCCATGACGGCGACCCGGAGAATGAACGCGCCGACGAGTTGGCGCGGCGCGGTATCGCCGAGATCTGAATCAAAACGGGGGCCATCGGCCCCCGTTCCAAATATCCGTTATGCCAGTACAGCCTAAAGCTGTCCCAGCATGTGTTCGGCGCTGCTCACATCCATTTCCGACGGATTGCTCTCGACATTGAGCGCGCTCACCGTGCCGTCGTCGACCAGCATGGAAAAGCGCGTCGAGCGCTCGCCCAAACCGAAGCCGCTGCCGTCCAATGTGAGGCCGGTGGCACGCGCGAATTCGCCATTGCCGTCGGCCAGCATATCGACCGCATCGCCGACGCCCAGATTTTCGCCCCAGGCCTGCATGACAAACGCATCATTCACCGATACGCAGGCAATGGCGCTCACGCCCTTGGCCTTCAGCGCATCGGCATTGCCGATATAGCTCGGCACATGCTGGGCCGAACAGGTCGGGGTAAACGCGCCGGGAACGGAAAACAGCGCCACTTTCCGCCCCTTGAAATAATCGTCGCAGGAAATGTCCGAAAGACCATCGGCGGTCAATTGTTTGAAACTCACTGAAGGCACTTTGTCGCCTACTTTAATCGTCATTTATTGGCTCCCTGCTTGGCGTTGCACGATAAAATTCAACGCTCCGGTCCGCTTTGGAATCACTGCGGCCAAATACCTGAGCGTCTTGCAGAGACAATATGCGTGGCCAGTGGCTGGATTTCAATTACCAAAAAAACGCGCCGGACAAGGTAAAAACTATCATTTCGTTAAGGAAACTATTGTCACCTATATGGCGAATTGAGACACTGATTGAAGTTCGTTGCCATCCATCAGGCGGGCCGGAGAATGCAAGCATGACAGCGCCGTCGCTCTATTTTGAGGGTCAGCTCCTGGTCGCCATGCCGGCCATGCCGGACCCGCGATTCGAGCGCTCCGTGATCTATTTATGTGCCCATTCGGAAGAGGGTGCGATGGGAATCGTTGTCAACAAGCCGCTCGAATCCTTAAGTTTTTCGGAACTCCTCGAACAATTGGAAATCGAAACCGAAAGCGTCGACGAGCGCATCCGGGTGCATTTCGGCGGGCCTGTCGAAGCGGCGCGCGGCTTCGTGCTGCACTCGGCCGATTACGTTCATGACGCAACCATGATGGTCGATGATGAATTCGCCTTAACCGCGACGGTAGATGTTCTGAAAGCGCTGGCCGAAGGCGATGGACCGCGTGACAGCCTGTTGGCGCTTGGTTATGCCGGCTGGGCGCCGGGGCAGTTGGACGAAGAGGTGCAAGGCAATGGCTGGCTAACGGTGCCGGCCAGCGAGGATATCGTCTTCCGCCAGGACAATGAGACAAAGTGGCAAAGCGCGGTCGCCAGCCTTGGCGTCGATATCTCCAATCTCTCAGGCGATGTCGGGCACGCCTGAGCCGGTTAGCCGGGCCGCCGCCATTCATCCTCAATAACGGCGAACAGCAGGTGATCGCGCCACACGCCGTTGATCTTGAGAAATTTCCGGGCATAGCCCTCGCGTCGGAAACCGCAGCGCTGCAAGAGCGCCTGACTGGCGCTGTTGTTCGGCATGCAGGCCGCCTCGACGCGGTGCAATCCCAGACTGCCGAAACAATAGCGCAGCGCACAATTTAGACCTTCGGTCATATAGCCGTTACGGGCATAAGGCTCGCCGATCCAATAACCGACATTGCAGGTCTGGGCGACGCCGCGCTGGACATTGCTCAAGGTGATGCCACCCATCAGCGCATTGTCTTTGATGCGGGTGAGAAAATATGAATAGCAGATATCGTCACTGGCATCGCGTTGCTGGCGCCTGAGACGGCGGCGATAGGCGGCGCGGCTATGCGCGTCGCTCGCCCAGGCGGGCTCCCACGGAACAAGAAAATCGCGCGACGCGGTGCGCAATTCGGCCCAATTCTGCCAATCGCGCAGCTCCGGCGGGCGCACCCGCACATTGGCGCCGAGCAATTGCGATTCGTCGCGCTCGGTGCGCGAGGTTCGAAGCACCGACATCAGATAAATCGCTCCGCCACGCGGTCATAAGCCTCGAGGCCGGATACCGGGCCGAGCGCCGCCAGGCTCGGCCGGCTGCGCTTGAATATCCGCTCCGCAACGCGGACAACATCTTGCACCGTAATCGCATCGATCTCCGCCACCATCTCGTCGATCGGGATGGCGCGGCCGAATATCAGCAATTGCCGGCCCAAGCGCTCACAGCGTGAGGAGGAGGATTCGAGCGACATCAGCAAGCTCGACTTAACCTGGGCGCGGGCGCGCGCCACTTCCCCATCGCTCACCTCACCGCAAACCTTGTGTAACTCATCGGCGATGACCGGCGTCAGTTCCTGCAGTTTATCCGGCCCGGTGCCGCAATAGACGCCGAACACGCCGCCATCGACATAGGAGGAGGCAAAGCTGAACACGGCATAGGCCAGGCCGCGCCGCTCGCGGATTTCCTGGAACAGACGGGACGACATGCCGCCGCCGAGCACGGTCGAAAGCAGCTGTACGGTGTAAAAATCGTCATCGTCGTAAGGAATGCCGTCGAAACCCAATACGAGATGGGCTTGCTCCAAATCCTTCGGTGTCCGCACGTCGCCACCCTGGTAATTCGCCGTCAAATCCACCGCCGGTTGGGCTGAAGGCAAATCAACGAAGGCGCTGCCAACCATATCGATGAATGATTCATGATCGAGTTGGCCGGCGCCGATTACCACCATGCGCTCCGGGCTGTAATGGCGCGCCATATAGCTCGCCAGCACATCGCGCGAATAGTTTGCCACCTGCTCGGCCGGGCCGAGGATGGTGCGGCCAAGCGGCTGGTCGGGGTAAACGATTTCCTGAAACTGATCGAAGACGACATCATCGGGCGTATCATGCGCCTGGGCGATCTCTTGAATGACCACGGCGCGCTCGCGCTCCAGCTCGTCCTCGGCAAATACCGAATGCTGCAGAATATCGGCGAGAATATCGACCGCGAGGCCGACATCCTCTTTCATGATCTTGGCGTAATAGGCGGTGTGTTCGCGCGAGGTATAGGCATTAACGTGGCCGCCGACCGCTTCGATCTCTTCGGCGATCTCGAGCGCGCTGCGCCGCTCGGTGCCCTTGAAGGCCATATGCTCCAACAGGTGCGAGACGCCGTTAATCTCGGTACTTTCATAGCGCGCGCCGACATCGACCCAAACGCCGACCGAAGCCGTCTCCAGGTGCGGCATATTCTCGCTCACCACACGGAGGCCATTCGGCAATGTCGAAACCTCAGTCGTCACGCAACCTTCCCTTCCCTTTGGCCGCTGCCGCATGCCCGGACGAATTCCTTCACCGCCGCGAGATCGTTCGGCAGATGCGTCACATGCTCCGGGCGCTCAAGCAAATCGCCGAGCCGATCCGGCAGCTGGGCGCGAATGCCGGTCGCCCGCTCGACCGCATCGGGAAACTTAGCCGGATGGGCGGTGGCAAGACAAACGATTGCTCCCTGGCCGGCGGCGCCGTTTTTCTCCTGAATGACCTCTTCAGCCGCCGCGACACCGGCAGCGCTGTGCGGATCAATCAGCGCGCCGCATTGGAGCCACACGCGGGCCATGCATTCTAGCGTGCGGTTATCGTCAACGCGGCGGCCTGAGAACAGTTCCCGCGCCAAATCGAGCTTGTCGGCGGCAACATCAAAGCCGCCGCCCTGATCGAGACTTCCGATCAGCGCCCTGACAGAGTCACCATCGCGGCCGTGCAGTTCGAACAACAGGCGCTCGAAATTGCTCGCCACCTGGATATCCATGCTCGGGCTGATACTGGCAACGACATCACTCTTGTAATAGCCGGCGCTGGCGAAGAAGCGCGCCAGGATATCGTTGGCATTGGTCGCCACCATCAAATGGCGGATCGGCAGGCCGAGCCGGGCGGCGACATAGCCCGAATAGACATTGCCGAAATTACCCGTCGGCACGGCGAAGGTCACCGGGCGCGCCGGCGAGCCCAGGGCCAGCGCCGCGTAAGCGTAATACACCGTCTGGGCGAGGATCCTTGCCCAATTAATAGAATTGATCGCGGCCAAATTCAGTGCATCGCGGAACGGCAGGTCGTTGAACATTGCTTTGACCATGGCCTGACAATCGTCGAACGTTCCGTCGACCGCGACATTGTGCACATTGGCTTCATCTACGGTGGTCATCTGCCGGCGCTGCACTTCCGAGACCCGGCCTTCGGGGTGCAAAATGACAATCGAAAGAGATTTGCGCCCGCGGCAGGCCTCGATGGCAGCCGAGCCGGTATCTCCGGATGTGGCGCCGACAATGGTCAGGCGCTCGCCACGGCGCGCCACGACATGATCGAACAGGCGGCCCAAAAACTGCAGGGCATAATCCTTAAACGCCAGCGTCGGCCCGTGATAAAGCTCCATCATCCAGAAGCGGGGGCCAAGTTGGCTGAGCGGCGCCGTCGCCGGGTGCTCGAAACCGGCATAGGTTTCCTGGGCGATGCGTTCGAGCGCCGCCGGCTCGACCGCATCGCCGATAAAGGGCTGGGTGAGGCGGACCGCGAGATCGGCATAGCCGAGCGACGCCATCTCACCCAAATCACTCTCGGAGAAGGGCGCGGGCCAGCTTTCCGGCACGAACAACCCGCCGTCGCGCGCCAAGCCGGCCAGCAGCACGTCTTCAAACGACTCGCTGGCGCCGTTGCCGTCACCGCGTGTGCTCACATAACGCATGGATGATCCGTGTCGGTCATTATCGTCGATCCTGGCTCCTAACCAAGATAGCGCACCTTGAGGTGTGCTTTAAAGGCATCTGCGGATAGCGCCCGGCCGGTGGCGCGCTCGATCAGCTCGTGGCTCGAATAGCGCGAGGCCTGGCTGTGGATTTTCTCGCCCAACCAGGCCAACAGGGGGGCGAACGCGCCTTCTGAAAGAGCCGGGCGGAGACTGTCGATCTCGCGGCTGGCGCACTCGAACAGTTGCGCCGCAATCAGCGCGCCCAACGTATAGCTCGGGAAATAGCCGACTTCGCCGCACGCCCAGTGAATATCCTGGAGACAGCCCTCGGCGTGATTGCCCGGCGTGAGGCCAAGAAACTCCTGCATGCCGTGCTGCCAGGCGTCGGGGATATCCGGCGCTTGCAGGTCACCGCTGATCATCGCCTTTTCGAGCCGGTAGCGCAGCATGATATGAGCCGGATAGGTGACCTCATCGGCATCGACGCGGATAAAGCCGGGCGCCACATGCACCGCCATGCGATGCATATTTTCGGGCGCAAAGGCAGCGGCTGCCTCCGGACCAAGATGATCGAAAGCATCGCGCATCAACGGCGCGGCAAATCGAAAAAATTCGGCGCTGCGGCAGGCCTGCATTTCCATTAGAAGCGACTGGCTCTCATGCAGGCTCATGCTGCGCGCATCGCCAACCGGCTGACCCCGCCACTCCTCGGGCAAGCCGCGTTCATAAAGCGCATGGCCGGTTTCATGCAGCACCGCCATCACGGAGGAGGCAAAATCGCCCTCGTCATAGCGCGTCGTGATACGCACATCCTCGGGCACACCGCCGCAAAACGGATGATGGCTTTCATCGAGCCGGCCATGGTCGAAATCGAAACCGATTTGCGTCATCAATGTCTCTGACAGCGCGCGCTGGCGCGCTACCGGGAACGGGCCGTCCGGCTGAAGCGGCGCCGGATCGCGCGCCTGTTTTTCCAGCACCTGAGCGAGAAAATCCGGCAAAAAAGCGCTCAAATCGGCAAATATGCCGTCGATCTCGGCAGTGCGGAAGCCGGGGTCATAACCATCGATCAGGGCATCATAGGGGGCAAGGCCAAGCGCCGCCGATTTCGCTGCGGCCTTATCCCGCACCAATTCGAGCAGCGGCTCGAAAGCGCGGCAAAAGGCGGCGAAATCGCTCGACGCGCGCGCCTCGCGCCACACCATCTCGCAATTGGCGGCGGCGTTGCTAAGCGCCGCCACCAGATCGGCCGGCACGGCATTGGCGTGCGACCAGCGCAGCCGCATTTCGCTGAGATTGGAATTCTGCCACGGCTCCAAATCAGCGCGCCCGGCTTCCGCACTGTCGAGCAAATCAGCCAATTCAGGATCGGCCATGTATTCATGTTGGACGAGGTCGAGCTCGGTAAGCTGGGCGGTGCGCGCCTCGGCGCCGCCGGCCGGCATCACCGCCGCCCAATCCCACTGTAAAACGGCCGCCGCGCCGCCGAGGTTGGCCATACGGCGGAAGCGCCGCTCTAGCTCGCTATAGGGGGTGCTCATGTGCCTGCATCGCTATCGGGCTGCTGTGTCCGGCGCCGTGCGCCACGCCACATGAAAAAGGTAATGACCGCGAGACAAGCCGCCAGCGCATACCAGGTCACGACATATTGCACGTGTGAATTTCGAAGCTCGGTTTTGGTTTGCCCGCCGATCGGGAATCCACCCGGGTTGGCCGCCGGCCCGGCATCGACCAAATAGTTGCGCGGCTCAATTCCGGCCTCGGCGGAGAGCGACGGCAGGTCGAGCCAATACCAGAATTTATCTTGCGGTATATTTTCGGGTGTCATCCAGCCGGGCTCGACGCTGGTGTTGAGCAGCCCTTCAATGCGTACCAGCCCTTCGATCTGCCCCTCGGCGCGGGTCGCCGGGTTCTTTTTGGCAACCGGAATCCAGCCACGATTGATCAACAGCACACTGCCATCACTGCGCTCGAACGGTGTGATGACATGGTAGCCGGGATTGGAGCGGTAGGAGCGCGCCGCCAGAAACATCTCCTTATCATGCCGAAAACGGCCCTCCAGCCAAACCGGGCGAAACTGCATGGCGGAGATATCCTCGACCGACGCCGGCAGCGCGATGGCCTCTGATTGGGCACGCGCCTGGCGAAAGGCGTTGGTCTCGTTTTTCCACATCAGGCGCTGCACCTGCCAGGAACCGAGCGCCAGCATGATGAGGATGCCCGGAATGGCGATGAATATCATCCAGTAGCGGGCGCGCGGCATTGACGCATTAGGACTCTTGGTCAAATTCCAAAACCTTATGTTTGAACTGTTGGGCGATCATCAGCGCCTTGGCCGGCCTGAGTGCGCCGAGGCAACCGCCGAGGATGGCCGGCGCCCAGATAGCGCCATGCACCCAATAGGGTGGTTGATAGGATATTTCGACCCAGAGTGCGAGACCAACGATGACGGCACCCACGATGAGAACGACAAATACCGCCGGGCCGTCGCCGGCATCGTGTTTGCGCAGCTCGAGACCGCAATGGGTGCATTTATCAACAATTTTCAGATAGCCCGAATAGAGCCGGCCCTTGCCGCATTTGGGGCAACGGCAGAGGAGTCCGGCGCGAACGGGGGAAACGGGGTTAAATGGCGCGTCTGCCATGCGCTCGCAATTCCCTCACTGATACCAATCTCGTGGATGGACACTAACATATGCCAACAAGGCAACGCCCGCGAGCCCATTTCAGGAGGCCGCGGGCGTCGTATTCTTTGCCGGGTGCCGCTATTGCGGCAGCGGCGGGAAAGGCGCGCTCAGGCGCCGCCCCACCAATAGACCCAGATAAAGAGGAACAACCAGACGACATCAACGAAATGCCAATACCAGGCTGCCGCCTCGAAGCCGAGATGCTGATCCGGCTTGAAATGGCCTTTCGTCGTGCGCCACAGGCAAACACCAAGGAAGATGGCGCCGACCGTGACATGGAAGCCGTGGAAACCGGTCGCCATGTAGAAGGTCGATGAATAGATGCCCTCGCGGAAACCGAACGCCGCGGCGGAATATTCATAACCCTGAATACACAGGAAGATGACACCCAGGAGAACCGTCACGGCCAAACCCCAAGTCAGCTGCTTGCGGTTGCCGTGCTTGAGCGCATGATGCGCCCAGGTCACCGTGGCGCCCGAAGCGAGCAAAATCAGCGTGTTGAGAAACGGCAATTCCCAAGCATGCATGGCTACGACACCGTCTGGCGGCCAGGTGAATCCTGTCACTTCAGTCGGCATGATCGAAGCGTTGAAGAATGCCCAGAAGAAGGCGGCGAAGAACATCACTTCGGAAGCGATGAACAGAACCATGCCGAATCTGAGGCCGCGGGTGACGACCGGCGTATGATATTTTTCATGCGCCTCGCGCACCACATCGCGCCACCAGCCAAGCATGGTCACGACGGTGAGCGCGAATCCGATGGCCATCATCCAGACCTGGTTTTCGCGGAAATAAAGGATACTGCCGCCCAACAACAGACCGCCCGCCAGGGACCCGACAAAGGGCCAGGGGCTCGGTTGGACCATGTGAAATTCGTGGCCCTTTGAATGTGATGTATCGGTCATATCGTCACTCCATGGTCATATCCCGGCAGGCGCCGGAATGATGCCGGTTCCGTTTTAGTTTTGCCTAATCCCGCTGTCTTCGTCACGGCTGGCCAGTTGCGCTTCTTCACCAAGATAGTTTTTCAAAGCCTCCTCACCCTGATTGAAAAAGGTGTAGGAGAGGGTAATTGTCGTCACATCGTCCAAATTGCGGTCGTTCACGATATCCGGATCGACAAAAAAGGTGACCGGAAGTTCCGCGCTTTCACCGGGCCGGAGCACCTGCTCTTCAAAGCAGAAGCAATCGACCTTGTTGAAATAGATGCCCGCCTTTTGCGGCGTTACGTTGAAGGTGGCGCTGCCCAATATGGTCCTGTCCGATTCATTCTTCGCCGTATAAAAAGCGAGGCCGACTTCACCGACATTCAACTGAACTTCGGTTTGAGATGGCTTGAAGCGCCACGGTACGTCACTTGAGACATCCGAATTGAAGCGCACCGCAATACTGCGCTCACCAATCGCCTCGGGCGCGGAATCCGCAGTTTGTGTCGTGCCGCCGAAGCCGGTAACGCTACAAAACAGGTCGTAAAGCGGCACCGCGGCAAACGAAAGCCCGACCATGCCGCACACCACGCCGCCCAAAACGACGAGCATCATGCGCTTGCGCTGTTTGCTGAGCGGCATGTTACTGCCCCCCCATGCGCGCCATGGTGATGAAGAAGAACAGCACCACCAAAGCCAGCAAAACGCCGGCCAAGGCATAGTTCCGCCAGCGGCGGCGGCGGTGATATTCTTTGTCATCCATGATTTGATGCATCACTCTAAAACCCGATCCACAGAGCCTGATCGACGAGCAGAAGGACGAAGATCAGAAAGAGATAAAGGATCGAGAAGGGGAACATGCGCCGCGCGCTGCGGTCGCTTTTGTCGATGATGACATTGATCGCACAGCTCAGGAAGACCAAGCCGAGCAGCAAAGCACCGGCGCCATAAATCATGCCCGAAAGGCCGAGGAAACAGGGTAGCAGAGTCACCGGCAGCAGCGCTACCGTGTAGGCAAGCATCTGCCATGCGGTGGTCTTGCGCCCGGCGACAACCGGCAGCATCGGCACACCGGCCTTGTGATAATCGCCCCTCTTATAGAGCGCCAGCGCCCAGAAGTGCGGTGGTGTCCAAAGGAAAATGATGCCAAAGAGAGCAATCGAGGCGAGGCTGATATCACCGCCCACGGCGGCCCAGCCAATCATCGGCGGAAAGGCTCCGGCGGCGCCGCCGATAACGATGTTCTGCGGCGTACGGCGCTTCAACGCCATCGAATAGATGACGACATAGAAGAAGATGGTGAAGGCCAGCAGGCCCGCCGCCACGCCGTTGACGGCCAACGCCATGATGGAAACGGACGCGACCGAAAGCGTAACGCCGAAACCAAGCGCGATGCCGGGCGGCACCCGGCCGGCCGGAATCGGGCGATTTTTCGTCCGCGACATCAGGGCGTCGATGTCGCGGTCGTACCACATGTTGATCGCCCCGGCAGCACCGGCGCCAACGGCAATGCAGAGAATGGCGACAAGCGCCAGCACCGGATGCATCGTACCCGGCGCCAACACCATGCCGACCACGCCGGTAAAGACGACGAGCGACATGACACGCGGCTTGAGGAGCGCGACGAAATCCTTGAGCGCGATCTCCTGCCCATAGGCGGCATAAGCCGCGTTGCCCGATTGATATGTCACCGTCACCTCATTAACCCCCCTGCCCCCGGGCCCCGATCAACGGATGCGCGGCAGTTCTTCGTGGGTATGGAACGGCGCCGGTGATTCCACCGTCCACTCCAGCGTATCCGCACCTTCGCCCCACGGGTTGGCCTCGGCCTTCTTGCCCCGGGTCAAGGTGTAAACCACGATGAAGATGAACAGGATAATGCCGACGGCCGAAATGTAGGAGCCGATCGAAGCGATCAGGTTCCAGCCGGCATAGGCATCCGGATAATCCGGAATACGGCGTGGCATGCCGGCGGCACCCAAGAAATGCATCGGGAAGAACGTCATGTTGACGCCGACAAAGGAGATGAAGAAGTGGATCTTGCCAAGCGTCTCCGGATATTGCCGCCCGCTCATCTTGCCGAACCAGTAGTAGAATCCGGCGAAAATCAGGAACGCCGCACCGATCGACATGGTGTAGTGGAAATGGCCGACCACATAATAGGTGTCATGCAGCGCGATATCGACGCCGGCGTTTGAAAGCACGACACCGGTCACGCCACCGACGGTAAAGAGGAAGATAAAGCCCAACACCCAGAGCATCGGTGTCTTGAGCTCAATCGAGCCGCCCCACATGGTCGCCAGCCAACTGAAGATCTTGATGCCGGTCGGCACCGCAATCACCATCGTCGCGGCAATGAAATAGGCCCTCGTATTGACGTCGAGACCCACGGTGTACATGTGATGCGCCCACACGACAAAGCCGACAAAACCAATCGCCACCATGGCATAGGCCATGCCGAGATAGCCGAACACCGGCTTCTTGGAGAAGGTCGAGACGATATGGCTGGCAATGCCGAAGCCCGGCAAAATCAGAATGTAAACCTCGGGATGGCCGAAGAACCAGAACAGATGCTGGAACAGCACCGGATCGCCACCACCGGCCGGATCGAAGAATGTGGTGCCGACATTGCGGTCGGTTAAGAGCATCGTGATGGCGCCCGCCAGAACCGGCAGCGAGAGCAGCAGCAGGAATGCCGTCACCAGGATCGACCAGGAGAAGAGCGGCATCTTGTGCAGCGTCATGCCGGGCGCGCGCATGTTTAAAATGGTGGTGATGAAGTTAATCGCACCCAAAATCGACGACGCACCGGCAAGATGGAGCGCGAAAATGCCCATATCCATCGCCGCGCCAGGGTGACCGCTGGTCGATAGCGGCGCATAGACCGTCCAGCCGGCACCGACACCGGTGGCGCCTCCCGCCGTGCTCGGCACAAACAGCGAACCGACGAGCAGCGCACCGGCCGGAACCAACAGCCAGAAACTAATATTGTTCATGCGCGGGAACGCCATATCGGGCGCGCCGATCATCAGCGGCACCATCCAGTTGCCCATGCCGCCGATAAAGGCCGGCATGACAAAGAAGAACACCATGATCAAGCCATGGGCGGTGGTGAAAACGTTAAAATAATGCGGATTGTCGCCGAAAATCTGCATGCCCGGAGAGGTCAGCTCGATCCGCATCAGGATCGAAAGGGCGGCACCAACCACGCCCATGATAATGGCGAACACAAGATACATCGTGCCGATGTCCTTGTGGTTGGTGGAATAGAGCCAACGGGTAATGCCCCGCGGGGTGTGATGGGCGTGCGCGTCGTGCCCTGCTGCACTGCTACTCATGAAACGCTTCCTTCCTTACCGGCTCAATCAGCCGACGCGAGACGTGCGACTTGGGTGTCCGTATCGTCGTCGCTGTCATTGCTGGCATATTCTTCCTGGGCGTAGACAACCCACTCGGCGTAAGCCTCTTTCGAGACGGCTTTGACCTGAATCGGCATAAACGCATGGTCGCGCCCGCACAGTTCAGAACATTGGCCGTAATAGATGCCTTCCGCATCGACGCGGAACCAAGTCTCGTTGACGCGCCCCGGGATGCCATCGATCTTGACGCCGAAGGAGGGAATGGCCCAGGCGTGAATGACGTCGCCCGCGGTCACGAGAAGGCGGATATTGGTGTCGACCGGCACGACGACGCTTTCATCGGTCGCGAGCAGTCTGACCTGCCCTTCCTCCAATTCGTCATCGGCGAGCATGACGGCGTCAAAGGAGATGTCTTCGCCCAAATCAGGATATTCGTAGGTCCAATACCATTGATGTCCGATCGCCTTGATCGTCATCTCGGCTTCCTCGGTCCTGTCCATAAAATAGAGCAGGCGGAAGGACGGGATCGCGACCCCGACCAAAATGATCACCGGAATGACGGTCCACAACACTTCGATCAGAGAGTTGTGCGAATTCTTCGATGGCGTCGGGTTTCTTTTCGCGCTGAAGCGGAAAAGAATATAAGCCATGAGGCTGATGACGAAGATGGATATGGCAACGCATATCCAGAACAGAATCGAGTTGAAATCGATGATCCGTTCCATCGTCGGGCTGTGCGGCTCTTGGAAGCCCATCTGCCATTCTTCCGGCGCCTGGGCCATGGCGACGCCGCCGCCAATCATAATGGTCGTAAAGAAGACCGCCAGAGCGGTCAGCTTCTTCTTCAACATAATGGTATTCCTCCACCCCACTGACCGCGTGCGCGGCCAGTTTGCTTGACGCCATTCCAGGACAGTTCACTCCGAATCCTGGTTTGGCGCGGCCAGACTATAGTGGGAGAGTGCCCAGGATGTAAGCCATTACGAGGCCATCGGGCATAAGTTTTTTTGAATTTCTCCAGTTCCAGACCCAGCCCCACAAACAAGGTCCGATAACTTGGCCTATCTATCTGATATCAGGGTTTAAATTTGGTAAACATTTGCACCAAAAAAGGCTTTGGAATTGCCTTGATATAGCTCAGCCTGCGTCGAATTGTCGCGCTTTGTAATGGGGTTGACCGCCATGCCGGGATGAAAGTAAGCAAAAAAATCAGACGGCAGCGCTTGGCGCGGGGTGAATTCGCTGCCATATCTTGGGCTACCCACGGATTGCCAAAGATCACGTCAGGATATCGATATGAGTGAATTCGCCGCCACCGACGATCTGTTCTTTACCCGCGCCGGCCTCGACCGGGCGAAAACAGAGCATATTGTCGAGGACGCTCTCGACGGCACCGACGACGGCGAATTGTTCCTCGAATACCGCCAGAGCGAAGGCCTGTCGTTTGACGATGGCCGCCTCAAAAGCGCCAGCTTCGATACCACGCAAGGCTTTGGCCTGCGCGCCATCGCCGACGAAGCGACCGGCTACGCACATGCCTCGGAGCTCAATGAAGATGCCATCCGGCGCGCTGGCCAAACCGTCAAGGCGGTGCGCGCCGGCCATTCGGGCGTCGCGGCAGAAGGGCCGCAAGCGACAAATCAATCGCTATATTCAGATGCCAATCCGCTCAACGGCACGGCGTTCGAGGAGAAAGTCGCTCTCCTCGGTGAGATCGACGCCTATGCGCGCGCGCTCGATCCGCGGGTCGATCAGGTCATGGCCTCGCTCACCGGAGAGTGGCAGGCGGTGCAAATTATCCGCGCCGAGGGGCGCCGCGCCGCCGATATCCGCCCCCTGGTGCGGCTCAATGTTTCGCTCATGGTACGCGACGGCGAGCGCCAGGAAACCGGTTCGCAGGGCGTCGGTGGGCGTTCGGACTACAGCACTTATATCGCGCCGGAAAATTGGCAGGCCCAGGTCGACGAGGCGCTGCGCCAGGCGTTGGTCAATTTGGAATCCGTGCCGGCGCCGGCGGGCGAATTTCCCGTCGTTCTCGGACCCGGCTGGCCCGGCATTCTGTTGCACGAAGCCATCGGCCATGGCCTCGAAGGCGATTTCAACCGCAAGAAAACCTCGGCCTTCGCCGGGCTGTTGGGCGAGCGCGTGGCGGCGGACGGCGTGACGGTGGTCGATGACGGCACGATCGGCGGACGGCGCGGCTCGCTCACCATCGATGATGAAGGCACGCCCACCGGCACCACCACCTTGATCGAGAACGGCATCCTGCGCGGCTATCTGCACGACCGCATGAATGCGCGCCTGATGGGCATGGCGCCGACCGGCAACGGCCGGCGCGAGAGCTTCGCCCATGCGCCCCTGCCACGCATGACCAATACTTTCATGCTGGCCGGCGAGCGCGACCCGGAAGAAATCATCCGCGATACCAAACGCGGTATTTACGCACGCAATTTCGGCGGCGGCCAGGTCGATATCACCTCAGGCAAGTTCGTCTTCTCCGCCTCCGAGGCCTATCTCATCGAAGATGGCAAAACCACTGCGCCCCTGAAAGGCGTCAGCCTGATCGGCAATGGGCCGGACGTACTGACCAAGGTGGACGCCATCGGCAATGATTTCGCCCTCGACCCGGGCGTCGGCACGTGCGGCAAGGCGGGCCAGGGCGTGCCCGTCGGCGTCGGCCTGCCGACCCTATTGGTCAACGGCATCACCGTCGGCGGCACCCAGACCTAGCAACAGCAAAAACGAGGGGAGGTCGGGATGGGACGGTTCCGCAAGAGCGAAATCATTGCGCTGTTGGACGAACATCCGGAGCACAATTTAGGAGAGAGCACTTCCCAGGATCTCTCGCTCGGGCAAATTTTCGACGGCGATGTTCTCGAGCGGCTAAAGAAATTGACGCTCGGTTACGGCCCGTCTCAGGGAGAACCCGAACTCCGCGCGCAAATCGCCACCAATCTCGGCGTCGCGCCGGACGATGTGATCGTCACCGTCGGCGGCTCCTTGGCCCTCTTTGCAACGACATTGGTGTTGTGCAAACCGGGCGACGAGGTCGTCGTCACCAGCCCCAACTTCCCGCCGACGACCGAGGCCATTCGCGCCCTTGGCGCGGACATACGCCCGGTCAGGCTCGAATTCGATACCGGCTATAGGGCCGACGACGACGCGTTCGCCCAGGCGCTCACGCCCAACACCAAGCTGGTCAGCTTGACCACGCCGCAGAATCCCTCCGGCGTGGCGTTCGCGCGCGAGGAATGCGAGGCGTTGCTTGCCCTGATGGGCGAGGTCTGCCCCGACGCCTATTTGGTGGTCGATGAAACCTACCGCGAATCGGTCTATGGCAACGGTGACGTGCCGCCCTCGCTCGCCGGCCTGTCGCCGCGCCTGATGACCATTGCCTCGATGTCCAAATGCCACGGCGCGCCGGGCCTTCGCATCGGCTGGCTCAGCTGCCAGGATCCGGCGCTGGCCGAGCAATTGGTGCTGGCCAAGCTCAATACCGTTATCTCGTGCTCGCGGGTCGATGAATTTCTCGCACTTGAGGTGCTGCGCCGCGCCGATGATATTCTCGGCGAACGGCGGCGTATGCTCGGCGAGGCGATCGTCAAGGTTGAGCACTGGGTCGAAGGTGAAGCGGATTTGATCGAGTGGGTGCGGCCCGACGGCGGCGCGCTCTGTTGTGTGCGGCTCAAACCCGGACCGTTCAATGACGCCGGCGTCAAGGCGTTTTTTCATGCGCTCGGGCAGGAGAACGTTTTGGTCGCCAATGGAAGTTGGTTCGGCGAGGCCGGGCGTATATTCCGCCTCGGCTTCGGCTATCCGCCGCCCGAAAAACTAGAGGGTGCGCTGGACGCGGTGAGCCGGGCGCTTCACAGCGCGCGCGGCTAACGCGAACTCAATCGAGCATCACCATTTGACCGCTCGCTGCCGATTCTTCGGCTGCAAGCGTCGTGCGCACGGCGGCGAGCGATTCCTCCGGCGTGATAATATCGGGCCGCCGGCCTTCATTGATGCAGCGGATGAAATAGAGGAACTCATCCCTGAGCGCGCCGCCCATGGCGCCGTGCGATTCCGGCCAATAGGTCGTATCGGGGCTGCGGAAGCCATCGGCGTCACAGATGCCGATATTGGGGAAGGTATCCTGGATATGGAGGAAGCCATCCGAGCCGATGATCGACATGCGCTCATCAATGGCAAACGGCGTCTTCTCGGGCATGCACCAGACGGTCTCGATAATGGCGCTGGCGCCGGAAGCGAAACGGTACATGGTCTGGCCGACATCGGGATATTTGCGGCCGCGCAGATCGACCGTCTGGGAAAAGGCGCTAACCACTTTATCGCCGGTCAGCCACAGCATCAGATCGGTGTCATGGATGGTGTCGCCCATGATCGGGCCGATCTTGTTGAGAATTTCCGGCGTCCAGGCGGCCGGAATATTGCGCCGCGCGGAAAGCGAGAGAATTTTGCCCAGGCTGCCCGTTTCGATCTCCCGTTTGGCGGCGACAAAACGCGGATTGAAGCGGCAAATATGGCCGACCATGAGATTCCCCGGCGCTGCCCGGGCCGCCTCGCATATGCGCTGGCAATCCTCGACCGTGTGCGCCATCGGCTTTTCGAGAAACACATGCTTGCCGGCGGCGAGCGCCGCCAAGGCGGGATCGGTATGCTGATCCCACATGGTGGTGATGCTCACCGCATCGATCCCGGGATCCTTCAGCAGCTCATGATAATCGGTGAAGGTTTTCTCGACGCCGAACTTTTGCCCAAGCTCGGCCAGGCGCTCCGGCGTACGGGTGCAGAGCCCCGCCAGTTCAAGCCCCGGTATGCCGGCGATCGCCTGGCAATGAATTTCACCGAACCAGCCAAGGCCGATTACGGCTATTCTCACACGCGACATATATTCGCCGGCTATTTCACGTAGGCGACAAATTCGGCGAAGCTCACTTCGTTGTCTTCATCCGTGTCCATTCTGACGAAGCGGCGATTGGCATAACCGTCCCACTCGTCGCGCTCGACAGCACCATTGGCACTTTGATCGATACGCTCGAATGTTCTTGTCCGCCGTTTGGCGCGACGCTCAGATGGCTTGCGGCCTCGGTCGCGGAATTCCGGCAGCGCAAGAACGCCATCGCCATTATTGTCCATCGCGTTGAAGGTAGCGACCCGATAGACGGTGTATTCGCCGCGCGTCATCGCATCGTCGCCATTTAGGTCGATGCGGGCAAATCGGGCGCGAAACCGTTCCTCATCATCTTCCGCCTGTTGCGCCGCAGCTTGCTCAATCGAATTGGGCACCATGGCCCAGGCTCCCAGAATTAACGCCGCCATCAGCGGGTAAAGTAAAATTTTCATTGGCCGCATGTTTTTCACCTCCGATTCTCCCAATTTTTATGCAATTGGCGTTATCTGATCCTAATTGTGATCGACGGGAGAATAAGAGCAAGACATATTCGTGAATAGGCTAAAATTCAAGTCGGTGCGGCACTTTGCCCGATCGCGCTATTCACGTCCTCTCGACCGTGCGGCGTGGAAAAATCGACCGCCGGCCCTTTAGGCACAATGCCTAATGGGTTACGCAGATCGCTTATGGAATAATAGCCCTGCTTGTAAACGTCGAGATCGCAGGTCGCGGCAATCCCCGGCATCTGGTAGAGATCGCGCACATAGCCCCATAAATTGGCGTAGTCCTGAATACGCCGGAGGTTGCACTTAAAAGCGCCAACATAGGCGACATCGAAGCGCATCAGGGTGGGAAAAAGGCGCCAATCCGCCTCGCTCGGCCTATCGCCGCAGAGATAGCGCCGGGTGGCGAGGCGCGCCTCCAGCATATCGAGCGTTTCGAACAATTCGTCGAACGCCTCCTCATAGGCTTCCTGGCTGCGCGCGAAGCCGGCCCGGTAGACGCCATTGTTGACGCATCGATAGACGCGCTCGTTGATGGCATCGATATCGCTACGCAATTCCTTCGGATAAAGATCGGCGCCGTTCGCGCCAACATCGTCAAAGGCGCTGTTCAGCATGCGGATGATCTCGGACGATTCATTGTTGACGATAGTGCCGCGCCTTTTGTCCCATAAGACGGGCACGGTCACCCGTCCCGAGAATGCCGCATCGGCGGCGGCGTAGACTTCGTGCAAGGCATGGCTGCCGAGCAGCGAATCGCCTTTTGCCTCGGACGGCGCGGCGAAGATCCAGCCTTCGGCGCTGCGCCTTGGCAGCACCGCATCGAGCGAGACCACTTCCTCCAGGCCCTTGAGGACACGCACGATCATGGTGCGGTGCGCCCACGGACAGTTAAGCGCAACATAGAGATGGTAGCGCCCCGCCTCCGCCGCGAAGCCACCCGCGCAGTCCGCGCCGCCTGGGGCGCCATCGGGCGTGATCCAATTGCGGAAGGTCGAAACGGTCCGGCGGTATTTGCCATCATCGGCGGAACCGCTGGTTGGCTCCTCCGCATGCCAGACGCCTTCGATCATCACACCCATGGCCCGATCGCCCTAAAAGCGCCCGGCGCGGTAATCGTCAATCGCCTGCTGAATTTCCTGGCGCGAATTCATCACGAACGGGCCGTAGCGCACCACCGGCTCGCCGAGCGGCTTGCCGGCAATCAGCAACGCCTGGCCGCCTTCGGCGCCGGCGCGCATTTGCACGCCCTCGCCGTCGCTCAAAATGGCGAGAGTGTGATGCGGCACCTGGGTCGCCGCGCCCTCTTCCGAAGCGACAATGGAAACCTCGCCTTCAAACACATAGCAAAACGCCGAATGGCCGATTGCCACGGGTTGGGTGTGCTCGCTATCCGCCGGCAGCCGTATATCCAGATAAGTCGGCTCGACCGCGATGCCATTGACCGCGCCCGGAGTGCCATCGACCTCGCCGGCAATCACACGGATGCGCACGCCATCGGCGGTTTCGACTTCGGGAATTTCCGCCGGCTCAATATTCTGGTAACGCGGCGCACACATTTTATCCGCCGCCGGCAAATTGACCCAGAGCTGAAAGCCGCGCATCAGCCCCTCTTCCTGTTGCGGCATTTCGGAATGCACGATGCCGCGCCCGGCCGTCATCCACTGCACGCTGCCGGGCCCGAGCGTGCCGCCGGCGCCGGTGCTGTCCTCGTGGCGCATCAGGCCATTGAGCATATAGGTGACGGTCTCGAAGCCGCGGTGCGGGTGATCGGGGAAGCCGCCGATGTAATCCGCGCCTTCCTCCGAGCCAAATTCATCGAGCAGCAGGAAAGGATCGAGATTATCCAGCACCGGCCCGCCGATGGTGCGGTTCAGTTTCACCCCCGCACCGTCGCTGGTGGCAACTGCCGGCACAAGATTGTTCACGCTACGCAACTTCATCGCCCTGGCTCCATTCTCTTCCCAAGCACAGATTATCAAGCCGGCGATAGGCGCGCTATCAACATGCCGTGAGGCGGCGCTAAAATTCTCCCTGGCTCGCCGCTAGCCGCTTGGCGATTTCGTCCATCCCCTCGGCTTCGACATTGGCGAAGGAAAAGCGCAGATAGGCATCCTGGCCGGGGCCAAAAAAGTTGCCGGGGAGACACAGCATATTTTGCTCATCGGCGAGACGCCGCGCTACTTCGGCTGCGCTTTTGCCATCGTGCGGATGGCGCATATAGGCGAAAAACGCGCCGGCGCTGACCAGTTCATAGCCGAGATCATTGCGCCCCAACGCCCGACGCAAAGCCGCCAGCCGCTGCAGGCTGAGCTGGCGCTTCTCTTCCTTCCAGCCAGCCAAATTTTGCAATCCGAAGAGCGCCGCCGCCTGGCCCACGGCGGGTGCGCAAATCGCCGCACAATCCATGCCCTTGGTGATTTCCGCCGTGATCTCCGACCCGGCCACCAAGCCGCCGACGCGGTGCCCGGTCAGGGAATAGACTTTGGAAAAACTGAACAATTGGATCAATATGCCGGGCCAGTCCGGCGCGCGCAGCAGGTCATGCGGCGCGCCATCACCGGGGAGAAAATCCTTGTAGGTTTCGTCGAGCATCAGGGCGATGCCGCGCTCGCGCGCGAGCTCGAAAAACTGCCGGATCACGTCGGGCGGATATATCGCGCCGGTCGGATTATTGGGGCTGACCAGGACGATGGCGCGGGTGCGCGCGGTAATTTTATCCGCCGCCTCGGCGACATCCGGCACGCCGCCCCGATCCGCCTGAAAGCTGAGCGGCACGGCCTTTGCGCCGAGCATTTTGAGCCACATATCGTGATTGAAATAATAGGGTGCGGGCAAGATAACTTCATCGCCAACACCCACCAGCGCCATCGCGGCCAGGCAAAAAGCCTGATTGCAGCCGGCCGTAATGCTGACATCGGCGGGCGTGACGGTAGCACCATAGAACTCGCTGAGATGGCCGGCAAAGGCGGCGCGCAATTCGGCGGTGCCACGGATATCTGTATAGCGCGACAGTTCGGGCCGGTGAATTTGCTCAGCCAAATAATCAAGCAATTCGGCCGCCGGCGGATAGCTCGGCTCGGCCTGCGCCAGATCGATAAGCGGCTTGTCTTGTGGAAAGGTGCGTCCCTCGATCCATCCCCACGCCTCGGCGATGGGCGGCGGCGCAACGGCTGAAAATAACGGATTGACGCGGTAGTTCATATCCTCACCACGGGCGCTTAATAGGCATATTCCTCAAATAGCGGATCTATTTTTCCGTGCCAGCGCGTCTCGAAAGCTTCGAGCAATTCCTCCGCCGGGGTGCGGCCCACATCGACAAGCTGTTGCAGCGTGGTGAGATAGCTGCGCTCGTCCGGATCGTGGTTTCCCGCCACCGCGCGGCGCTCAAGCCCATCATTGGCGATGCGCACCACGTCGCGCGCGATATCGCCGATGGCACGCCCGCCGAGCGACGTTTTGAAACCGTTCTTGGCCACATCGATATGCGCGTGGGCAACCGCGTCATAGGACCATTCACGGCAAAGCGCTTCGGCCTCGTTCAGCGCTGTCGAATCATAGAGCAGCCCAACCCACAGCGCCGGCAAGGCGCAGAGCCGGCCCCACGGCCCGCCATCGGCGCCGCGCACTTCCATATAGCGCTTGATCCGCACCTCGGGAAAGATCGTCGTCATATGATCCTCCCAATCCTTGATGCTCGGCCGCTCGCCTTCCAGGCCGGGCAGTTTGCCGGCGATAAAGTCACGGAAGGAACAGCCCGAGACGTCGATATATTTGCCGTCGCGCAGGACAAAATACATCGGTACATCGAGGACATAATCGACATAGCGCTCAAACCCCATGCCGTCCTCAAAGGCAAATGGCAGCAGTCCGCAGCGCTCCGGATCGGTGCGCGTCCAGACATGGCTGCGGTAACTTAAATAGCCGCTCGGCTTGCCCTCGACGAAGGGCGAATTGGCAAACAGCGCCACCGCAACCGGCTGCAGCGCCAGCGAGACACGCAGCTTGCGCACCATATCGGTCTCGCTGTCGAAATCGAGATTGACCTGCACGGTGCAGGTGCGCGTCATCATGTCGAGGCCAAGATCGCCCTTGGTCGGCATGTAGCGGCGCATGATGCCGTAGCGGCCCTTGGGCATCCAAGGAATGTCATCACGCTTCCATTTGGGCTGAAAGCCGAGGCCGAGAAAGCCGACGCCCAGTTCCTTGGCCACGGTACCAACCTGATCGAGATGTCTGTGCACTTCGTCGCAAACGCGGTGTAAATTCGGGAGGGGGGCGCCGGACAATTCGAACTGTCCGCCCGGCTCGAGCGAAACGGAGGAGCCGTCATCCTTGGTCAGGGCAATGACATTGTCGCCTTCGAAATAGGGCGCCCAGCCATATTTCTCCAGCCCTTCGAGCATGGCGCGGATACCGGCGGGGCCGTCATAGGGCAGCGGGCGCAGATCATCGAGATGGTAGCCGAATTTTTCATGCTCGGTGCCGATCGCCCATTCACCGCTTGGCGTGCAGCCGGATTCGACATAGCTCACCAGGTCGCGTTTTTCGATGGCCTCCTGGCGGGGCGGGCTGACGATATCGTTCATAGACATTCCGAAGGTGAAAAAGGGCGGCAAAATTGCCTGATGCGCTTTCTGATACGCCGAATGGGCAAGCGCTGCAAGTATATGAAATAGGGCCTCAATTGCCGGAGCGCAAGTCCCCAAGCGCGGCCTGCCACAGGCTGAGCGACGCCACGGCGGCGGTCTCGGCGCGCAATAGGCGCGGTCCGAGCGAAACCGGCACGCAATAGGGCCGCGATCTGATCCCGGCCCGCTCTTCCGGGGAGAATCCACCCTCCGGCCCGATCAGGATGGCCCAGGGCGCCGGCGGCGTGTTGCTGAGGGCTTCGAGCGCCGGTGGACCGCCGCTTTCATCGCAAAATAGAAGCCGCCGATCCGCCGGCCACGCCTCCAACACAGCCGAAAGTGCCGCGATGGGATGAACGTCCGGCACCTCCAGTCGCCCGCATTGTTCCGCCGCCTCAATCGCATGGGCGCGCAAGCGTTCCGGCTTCACCCGTTTGCTTTGAGAATATTGCGTCGTCACCGGCCACAATTCGGCGGCGCCCAACTCACAAGCCTTTTCGATCAGCAATTCGGTGCGCGATGATTTAACCGGGGCGAACAGCAGCCATGGCCCATTTGCCGCCGGTTGCGGCCTGGTTTGCGCCTCTGGCAAGAGCGTACCGGCGCCACGGCGGAGGGTGGCGATGGCGGCGCGCCATTCGCCGTCGCGGCCATTGAAAATCGCGAGTGTCGCACCGGGCGCGAGGCGCATGACGGTGCCGAGATAATGGCATTGGGCGGTCTCCAGCGGCAATTCGACGTCGGCGGCGATCGGCGCATCGACAAACAAGCGCACCCGGCTCGCCTTCGCCGCCGGCCTATTTTGTCCCGCCATGCCATCGCCCCTTCTTGTCTCGCGCGCGCGCTCAAGATATCACCATTATTCATGACCGCGAGCCTGATCCTCAAGCTGCTGCCGCGCCCCTTAAGGCCGTTCGCCGTGCTTGCCCGTCTCGACAAGCCGATCGGCACCTGGCTGCTGCTGTGGCCGGGCGCCTGGAGCGTCGCCCTGGCGACGGACGGGCTGGCCGACATCCGCTTGCTGGCGCTGTTTGCCGCCGGCGCCTTGGTGATGCGCAGCGCCGGCTGCGTTTACAATGACATTGTCGACCGAGATTTCGACGCCCGCGTGGCGCGCACCCGGGAGCGGCCGATCGCATCCGGTGTGATCGGCGTCAAAACCGCCATCGTCTTCCTCGCCCTGCTGCTCGCCCTCGGCCTCGTGATCCTACTGCAGTTCAATCTTTTCGCGATTCTGCTCGGCATCGGCTCGCTGGCGCTGGTCTTCACCTATCCTTTCATGAAGCGCATCACCTATTGGCCGCAGGCTTTTCTCGGCCTGACCTTCAATTGGGGCGCACTGCTCGGCTGGGCGGCGGTCGAGGGCGGCTTGGCCTGGCCGGCCGGGCTGCTCTATGCCGGCGGCATCGCCTGGACGCTCGGCTACGACACCATCTACGCCCACCAGGACAAGGAGGACGATGCGCTGATCGGTGTCAAATCCACCGCCCTCGCCCTCGGCAGTAAAACCAAACCGTGGCTGTGGATTTTCTATCTTGCCACGCTCGCGGCCTTCGCCGCCGCCGGCGCACTGACAGACATCGCCTGGCCCTTCTATACCGGCCTCGGTGCCGCCGCGCTGCTTTTCGCCTGGCAAGTAACGACCTTGAAAATGGCCGACGCCGCCGATTGCCTGAGCAAATTCAAACTCAATTTCTGGGTCGGCGCGGTGATCTTCGCCGGCATCATGGGCGCCCATGCCTTCGGCTGAATAACACCGCCATGACGCGCTCAGCCGTTGGCGGCGGACCATCGGCCATCGCCGGCGGGCGATCGGGATTCGGCGTTCGACCCGGACGCGGCCCGGATGCGAACCGGACGCG
>CAYSDJ010000038.1:0-3903 GCA_964429775.1 uncultured Rhizobiaceae bacterium | reverse complement strand
CCGGACGCGGCCCGGATGCGAACCGGACGCGAACCGGACGCTACCCGTCATTCCCTTTCAGGCCTGAATTTCTCATCATAGATATTATACTTGATAATAGTACGATATCGTACTATTATATTCGTTATGAATCGAATACAGACAAAAGCCAATGCCGCACAACTCACGCGTCACAATCTCGGCTTTTTGCTCGCCAAGGCGTCACAGCGCTGGAACGAAAATATGCAGCGCCATTTCACTGAAGCTGGCTTTCCGCAGATTCGCCCGTCATACGGCTCCATCCTGTTACCGCTTTTTGAGGAAGATGGTTTGCGCATGGGCGAGCTCGCGCGCCGCTCGGGTCTTAGCAAGCAAACCATGACCACAATGGTGCGCGATATGGAGAAGCGCCGCCTGGTCTCGCGCCGGCCCGACCCTGAAGACGGGCGCGCGACCTGCATCCTACTGAGCAAAAAGGCGCGGCAATTCGAGGCCGTGGCCGAACCCATTCTGGCGCGCATGGAAAAGACCGCCCGGCACAAATCACCCGGCCCCAGCATGGCCAAGTTGAAGATTTGGCTCGCTGCCCTCAACGAACCCTTTGCCTAACCGCTAAACCGGGCCGTTTGCCCGGCCGCTTTGCGTATCCCCGGCAGAAAACCGTTTCTGAAACCATATGCGACATGCAATCCAATTATCGTCGAAAAATAAACAATTAGTCCGATATCGTACTTTCAATTGAGGAGACGCAACATGAGGAATTCCCGCACCCGCGCCCCCGCACAGGGTGAGCCATTCACCAGGCTCAGAACCCGTCCCACATACAGAAATTTTAATTCCCGCTTCGACACGCAGTCTAACGGCCACATAAGAGCGATAAACTAGTCCGATATCGTACCTTTAACCCAAGAGGCGCAACATAATGAATTTCCGTACCTGCACCCCGCGCACGGGGGGATCCACTCGCCAGACTCAATGCCATCCCACATACAGCATTGCTCCATTCCCGGTCTGGCACACGGCCCGAAGGCCACATATCCGGCCTCGCACACGGCCTGGCGGCCGCATAAGAGCGATCAATTAGTCCGATACCGTACCTTTACCCAGGAGGCGCAACATGATGAATTCCCGCACCCTCGCACGGGGGGACCCATTCACCGGGCTCAGAGCCCGTCCTACATACAGCAATATTAATTCCCGCTTCGACATACGGTCTGACGGCCGCATAAGAATGACCAATTAGTCTTATATCGTACCTTTAATCCAGGAGAAACAACATGATGAATTCCCGTACTTGCACACTCATGCTCGACGAAACCAAAGACAAAACCCACGACTTCGTTTCGCGCGTCTCAAATCTGCCCAAATGGGCGACGTCTTTTTGCCGGGGACTCAGAACGGTCAATGGCGAAACAAAGATCATCACGCCGGCAGGCGAAATTTTTTTCCGCATCGACGCCGATGCGGAACGTGGCATCGTCGATATGACCGGCGGCCCCGCGCCGGACGCAATGGCATATTGGCCGGCGCGTGTTGTCGAACTACCCGGTGACAAATGCGCTTTCATTTTCACCCTGTTCCAATGGCAGGGAATGAGCGATGCCGAATTCAACGATCAGCATCGCCTGCTCGAAGGCGAGTTCGGAAATCTACGCGCCTGCCTGAAAGCCGCCTAAACATCGCTCATTGGCAACCGGCATCCAGTGGCAACCGGCGCTCAGTCCTGCAAAATCTCGCAATGGGGATGATCGAAGGATTGGGCGTCGGCGCGGAGCGCCAAGCTGCGCTCCTGGCGCAAGGCGGGATCGGAGATATTTTCGTGCACGAAATCATGCATGTCCCGGCCCGGCGCCAGGCGGTCGCGCGTTTGGATTTGCATGTCTTCCTGCCCTGCCGCGGCAAAGCGCCGGCCCCGGGCGGCGATGGCGGAAAGCGCGAGCGGGCCGGTCGGACCAGCGAAGTAACCATAGTCGGTCCAATAGCTGTGCACCGCATCCAACGCGGCCAAGCCTTCCGGCTGCAGCCGAATTTGGCCGAGCCGGCCATAGACGTAACGGCGGCCGGACAATTCGGTCTCATGCATGCGGGCAAGCTGACCGGAATCGAGATAGGTGAGCGCGATCTCGGCCACCGTGCCGGGCGACGGTGCCAGCGTTGCCGGTACCGCGCCATAGCTCGAATAGTGGCAGGCATGGACGATATCAAAATCGAACAGCCGGGCTTTGACGACAGGAAACACCGCGCCCGGCCCCTCGGCCTCAAATTTATGCTGCAACCGCTCGGGCGCCGCATTGGCGCCGTAAGCCAGCACGGCGGTTCGATCCGACAGCGGTGCGGCGCCTTTTCGCACAAGCGCGTCATCCAACGATGGCTCCCCGGGAGACTCCAGCGCCAGCACCGCGCCGTCGGCGAACAGGTAGGAATGGTCCGGCCTCGGGAACGGATAATCCATCGCAGTGGCGACCTTTGCAGCGGCGGCCAATGCGGCCGCCCCGTCAATCATCGTTGGCGCCGACAATCATATGGCCGTCCGGGTCGGCGCTTTCACGATCGATCAAGCCGATGGCAAAACGCAGATAATCGGCCAGCGCGTCGAGCCGCCGCTTGCGGCTTAGCCTGGAAAAATCCGGATCGCTCTCCATGCGCTCCTCGATCTGCGTCAGGCGGAGCGGCATTTCGGCGAGGATTTGCTTGACCTCATCGATGCGCTTGTTGACCTCACGCATGCGGCCCACGCCCTTCACATCCGCCGCGCCCGACGGATCGGTGATTTCGTTAAAGATGCGCTCGAGGCGGGCACGATAGGGAGACATATCGGACATATCGGACATATCGCCAGTATGGCCTTGCGCGCGCCGGAGCGATAGTCTGTCGTGTAACGCCTTGAAATATTCATGGAACATCAATGGCCTACAATTCGCTGCGCGACTTCATGCAGCATCTCGAGAACCAGGGGGCGTTGGCCCGCGTTGAGGCGCCGGTCTCGCCCGAACTCGAGATGACCGAGATTCAGACTCGCCTGTTGGCCGAGGGCGGCCCGGCTGTGCTGTTTGAAAATGTTATTGGCGACGATAACAAAGCCTTCAACATGCCGATGCTGGTCAATCTGTTCGGCACCGTCGAGCGTGTCGCCATGGGCATGGGGCAAAGCGCCGACAGTTTGCGCGAGATCGGCGAGACGCTCGCCTTCCTGCGCCAGCCCGAACCGCCGGGCGGCTGGCGCGAGGCGTTCGAGATGTTGCCGTTGTTGCGCAAGGTGATGGCGATGAAGCCCAAATCGGTCGGTGCCGGCGCCTGCCAGGAGGTTGTGTGGACCGGCGATGACATCGATCTCGCCCGCCTGCCGATCCAGACCTGCTGGCCGGGCGAGCCGGCGCCGCTCATTACCTGGCCGCTGGTGGTGACGCGCGGGCCGGGCGCGGGCCGCGAGGACGATTA
Organism: uncultured Rhizobiaceae bacterium; assembly: GCA_964429775.1. Taxonomy (GTDB): domain Bacteria; phylum Pseudomonadota; class Alphaproteobacteria; order UBA828; family UBA828; genus PTKB01. Next base: position 486 of record CAYSDJ010000038.1, on the reverse strand, counting down.
CAATCTCGGTATCTACCGCATGCAGGTGACGGGGCGCGACACCACCCTGATGCGCTGGCTGCGCCACCGCGGCGGCGCCCAGCAGCATCGCCGCTGGGCCGAGGAAAAGCGCGAACCGCTGCCGGCGGCGGTGGTGATCGGCGCCGATCCGGGCGTCATTTTGGCCGCCGTGACGCCGGTGCCGGAGACGCTCTCGGAATATCAATTCGCCGGCCTGTTGCGCGGCCGCAAGGTCGAGCTGGTCAAATGTAAGAGCGTGCCGCTCGCCGTGCCGGCGGAAGCGGAGATCGTGATTGAAGGCCATGTCAGCCTTGATGATTACGGCGCGGAAGGGCCTTACGGCGACCATACCGGCTATTACAATTCGGTCGAGCAGTTCCCGCGCTTTACCGTCTCCGCCATCACCATACGGCGCGACCCGATCTATCTCTCGACCTTCACCGGCCGCCCACCGGACGAGCCGAGCATTCTCGGCCAGGCGCTGAA
>CAYSDJ010000037.1:0-36669 GCA_964429775.1 uncultured Rhizobiaceae bacterium | reverse complement strand
CACATATTCTTAGAATATCGAAAAATCCGTGGAACAGTTATAGGGGGGCAGGTCATGTTCGGGTGTCACCAGATAAGGGTGCGCGCCCTTGGTGCGCTCGCGCGCCAGGGCCAGCATATTGGGGCCGAGGGCAGCGAGGACGATATTGCGCTCCGGCGCCGAAATGCTGAGTTCGGTCGCTTCCATGGCACCCAGATAAGCACGCATGCTTGCCACCGGCTTGCCGTAACGATGGCCGCGAAAACCCTCGACCAACGGAATATGCGAGACGCCGAGGCCAAGGATGAAGCGGTCGTCATAAAGCCGGTTCAAACTATCGTGCCCGGCAATCGCGGTAACCGCATCGCGGGCGTAGATATTGGCGATACCGCTGGCGGCGCGCAGGCGCTCGGTCTGGGAAAGTACAAAGCCGCCGAACGAAAAGGTCTCATAGCCGATCCCTTCCGGATACCACAGCGTGTCATAGCCAAGCCGTTCAACGCCCTTGGCCAGTTCGACGATCTCGCCGGTCGAGAGCGCATCGGGAAATATCCAAACGCCCAGCCTGCCGATATCTTTCATGTGCTTCGCCCCCCTCTCTGTTAAGTTGAATGGGCAATATTGCGCGCGATCGACGCCAGCTCCGCCGCACCGCGCGCACCGCTTTGGCCGAGATTATACACCCAGCGGCGGCGCGAGGCGCGGATGCGGGCGCGAATTTCCTGGCGAATTTCAGTCAGCTTTCTGATCCGCTCCGGCGCTTCTTCGAGCTTATCCACGCTCAGAATATCGCCAATTTCGTGCCGTACCCGCGCCTCAAGCGGCTCAATGCCGAGAGCCTGATAGTCGGGATTTCTCATTTTGCGCGGCACGTCGATGAACAGCACCGGCCGTTCCAGGCCAAAGGCAAATTCCATCGCCGCACCCGACCAATCGCTGATCATGATGTCGCTGGCAAACAATGAATCTTCCGAAGCGATATCCTGCTCAAGCTCAAATGCGGCATGCTGCCCATAGAGACCGCGCAACTCGGAGATCACGCCGGGTGAGAGAAGTTCAGTTTGTGGATGCGGGCGGACCGTCAGGTGGAATCCAGCCTGCAACAAAATACCGGCCAGCGCCGCGCCTTGGGTTTCGAGCAGGCCGTGCGGGCCCCAGGATGGCGCCAGCAGAACGCGGAGCGGACGGTCATTTGTTTGATCACTGGTTTGATTTGTAGCCTGATCCGGCGCTGCGGCGCGCGCCGATGCGCGCGCGAGAATACTGTCGAGGCGGCCATAGCCATGCTCGAAAAGCTGTTTTGCCGGCAGGCCAAATTGTTGCTCACGCGCGCGAATCTCTTCGACATGATGCGGGCCAACACAAAAGATCGTTTCAAAATTATCGAAGGCCTCCGGCAGGTAAACCATGTGGGTGCTGATCAGCGAGTGATGCACATAAACATAATGTACGGCGTTGACCGAGCGCTTGATGTGGAAGGTCTCCATATCCGGCATGGTCATGACCAGGAGACCGGCCGGAAAAGCCTTGAACAAAACATTGCGCACCGCGCCCTTGCCAATGACAAACGACGCGCCGTGGCGCCCGACATATTCGAGCCCCGGATCGTCCGGCTCTGAGCTGAGATAGCATAGCGGAAAATCATACTCGGCCGCGAGATGGCGTATGAGTGGGCCGAGATGCACCCACGAAGCGCCGCCTTCGGAGTAAAACACCATGTGGCGCCGCTTTCGCGCGAGCTCTTGAAAGCGTCGCATATCACGCCAATGCCCTAGGCCCTGAAACAAATCATCCCCACATATTTCGGGGCGCTGGCGGCGGCTCAATCTTGCTCAGAATCTTCTTCGCCTTGTTGCATCTTGCTTTGGCCTCTACCAAAAAAAGACCGCAATCTACTCCAGTAGGTACGAATGGCCATGGCGGCACCAGCCAAGGCGCCAATCAACAGGGTGGCAAAAAGCGATGCACTGCCCGGATCGATATAGGCATAGGCGGTCGCGGGCGACAAAGCGATAGCCAACAAAAGCGTGGCGAACAAATATAGTTTCATCTCTTAGGGTCCATCGCGGTGCACGACTTTGCCAATCGGTTGGCCATCTTCAAGTTCCCAGGCGCTGTTGACCTTGTAGCTGATGTCGGGCAGGCGGGGCCGCTCGACTCCATCGATACATGTTAGCACGATCCGCGCGAGATTAACCGGCGTATACGATTCATACAAATCAGCCATGCATGAATCCGTGAGCTTTACGGCACTCAAAATGGCGTAGGCTTCCTCGAACTGTTCATCTCGCCACTCGGCGATCGGTGTGTTGAACGCGCCGAGTTGAATCGTTCCCGTGTCCGCCTGAATGATGACATTTGCGCTCGGATCTTGCGCCTGGATCTCATCAATGGCGGCAATGATCTGGCTGTTTAAACATTCGACCTGCCCGACGAAATAGGGAATCGCATCGTTCACAAATGCGTCGCGCACAAACACATCCTCCCTGATCCTGCTGCAATCAGCATGAAAGCGGTAGGGCGCGTGCGGCAACATCAAATGAAAATACATATAGTAAGGCGCGTTCTCCATGCCGGGCCGTGATTCCATTATTTCCGGCAGCTCGAGATAGAGCGGCGTTCCCATCAGATTCGGCACGGAAATGTCCCAGTTGAAGTTCCATTTGGCAAAACTGCGGATCAAATCGAACGGCGTCAGGAGCGAAAGGTTTTGCGGAATAAATATCCAGCTTCGCGCGAAACAATAGTCCATCGAATCATCACAGTGAAACACCCCGGAAAATATGTAAGTGTAGCCGTAGGTCTTCAACGCATTGACGAAATTACTGTTTCCGATGGTCGCGTTTTCATGTTTCTTTTCTGAATATCCAAGCGCGCCCAAACTCTCCAACATGTTTGCCGCCACACTTTCCGAGCGAACGATCTTGTCGTGATACTCCATGTTGAACATGCTGCTCATGGAAAGAAATGTGGTGTAGTAATTTGCGTAGCTGCTGTCGGATACCTTAAAACCGCGCGCCCTCAATTCGCCGATAAATTTGGAATTGTCATAGTCATAAACATTTTGCAAAACGTCCGCACGTGGATAGGAATCGGGGACAATAATATAGATATTGGGCCGCTCCTCGGGCACCCCCGCCAGCGGTTTCGATATGCCGGGCTCAGAGCTGGGTGCCCCTGATTCGGAGGCGTAGGCGAGTTCCTGAACCACATAACCGATCATTGGCACGATAAACATCACGCCGGCGGCCGTGACAGAAATGGCCCAGGCCTTCGACAGATTGGCGAACCGGCTCGCCGCCCACATCAGAAGGATGGTCAGACCGATCCAGACGAGGCCGCTATAGCGCTGCCTGATATTGCCGGTCTCTTCGCCCAAAATCAGAATATTATCGAAGTTGAAAAGAGCGATGACGAAGGCGCAAAGGATGAGGGAAATATGCAGGCTCGTTGTGCGCCGGAATATTAATTTAACGATGTAGAACACGGCCAGGAAAAACACAAACGTGCCAGCGCCATATCCCACCACATGCCAGAATTCGAAAGCCACGACGGCATTGACATACATGAAATTGGCAAACGGCCATGCCGATACCAACAAAAGAACGACTAGTGCCTTTATTGTGTCATTGGCCGGGCTGATGGTGCGCATATCCGGTTTCGGCGGTTGGACGGTAAGGATCTATTCGGCCGAGGCCGGCATGGCGGAGTTTTGCCCGCCATAGCCGCTCTCCGCCGGGCATAATCTATCGAACGCCGCGAGCGCCAGTTGACGCGCCCGGGTGCCATCAATATCGCGGATATTGTTGGCCGCGCGGGCACGGGATATCAGGTCGCCGCTCAGGCTTTCGATGAACGACGCCGTCACATAGCGCCCCAGCACCTTGCCAACGCCAAGATCGGTGAGCCAAATCTCCAATGTTTGCGGCACATCGGCGAGGGAACAGCCGAGCGCCGAGGCGATCACCTCAAGCCGCGCGCCTTCCTCCGCCATGTTATAGCGAGCGACTTCCGCCAGAGTGAAGCTGCAGGCAAAGCCGTGCGGCAGGCCCAATTTCGCGGTAAATGGATAGCTGATCGAATGGGCCAAGGCCGTCTGGGTCGTTCCCATGGCGAGGCCGGCGCTAAGCGCCGCTGTTTGCATCCGCCGGCGGATTTCCACGTCCGCCGGATGTTCCAGGGCCGCCGCCAAATTTTCCCGGATCAGGCGGATCGCCTGCGCCGCCATGCCATCCGTCAGAGCGCTGTGGTGTTTGTTCCACACCGCCTCCATCGCATGGCTGAGCGCATCGAGCGCCGTTCCGAGCGTCAGCTCAGCCGGCATTGAGGTGCAGACCGCCGGGTCGAGCACGGCATAGGCCGGGTAGAGTTTGGCATCGTTGATCGAATATTTGACTTCGTCATCGCCCCAGATCGTCCCCCAGCGCGTCACCTCCGAGCCCGTTCCGGATGTGGTCGGAACGGTGATCAGGGGGACCGGGTCCATATTCGCCGGCAGCGCCACGCCATCACGCAAATGCGCCATCAGCGCCGTTTGGTCATTCTCCAGCGCCTTCAGGGCAATGGCGCCCTTGGCGGCATCCAACACACTGCCGCCGCCGAACGCCACGGCCACATCAATGTCGGGCAGCGCTTCGGCCAGTTGGACAATCGAGGAGACGCGCGGATTGGGCTGAATATCGTCCAGAATGGCGGCCGGCCCGGAGCCAAAGCGTGTCAGTTCGGCCATCGCACCGCGCCCTGGCCAGCCGCGGCTGGTGATCAGCGCCCAACGGCGCGCGCCGAGAAGTTCCGCCACCGCCTCGTGATAGGCGTGCCCTTCGATCACCCGCGTCGGGCAACTGAACGGATGGCTCAGAACCATGTACGGTCTTCCCGGCTCGCCCGGCCGCGGCCCTCGGCGGGATAGCTGGCATATTCGTCGATCACTGAATCACTCAACGCGCCCGGCGTACGCACGACCGCCAGATGACCCTCATCCCGATCGGGCAGTCGTGCCAAACTGTGCGCCACCATCGGCCGCACATAAGCCGAATCACCAGGATCGAGGACGGCCTCAAAACCGCCCTCCCACGACAACGAGACCGGCGTGTCGCCATAATTGTACATATATTCGTGCAGGCCATGACGGAACTCAGCGTCACCGCCCAGCAGGGTCATTTCGAAACCTTTTAGATTTGGCTGATGCCGGCAACGCGCCAACTCCATGAGGTTACAGGTCGGGCGATTGCCGTCGGGATAGGCGCGGACCAAACTGTCCTTCTCGGTCCGCACCACAACTTCCTCTTGTTCGCCAAACCCGCTCACCAGAAGATCAGACGCGCGCACGTTAAGCGTCTCGGCCAAAATTTCGAGCTCCTGCGGCGTCGGCAGCGCGGTGGCGGCGGCGAGCGCCTCGCAGCGCGCACGCCCAATTCCGGCAGCGTCGAGGCGCTCGACCAGCTCCCGCGTACCGAGCGATTCCGCCGTCAACTGCCGCCCCAGCTTGGCGCCGAACGCCCCCAGCGCATCGCGCAGATCGCCGGCCAGTTCATCCGCCGCAACGGACCCCATATGACCGAAATCGCCGAGCGACTGGCGCACCTGGTCACCATAGGTAATGGCGATTATCAATCCCAGCTTATCGGGATTTCTACTCGTATAACTATGGGGGACATAGGGCGTAATGTAGTTTGAATTGCCGGTGTTCATTTCCCGGCAATAGGTCTTGCCGCGCTGCTTCCAATAGAAATTCACTTCGCCGATAAAAAATGTCAGCTGATGCATCAAATGGCCATGATTGTATGCCACATCGGGATTGTCGGGATCCGCATCGCTGACAACGCGGATCGGCTGAATCCATTCCGGCTTGAAGGGAGCCAGGCGGCTCATCGCGGTATCGCGGTATTCGTAAAACGGCGTCAGCGCACCGTCGCGGTCACGCCGATCAAAGATGCGCGATGTTTCCTGGCTGGTGGCGCCGCGCATGACATGCACGCCCGAATCGGTGTCATCGCGCTCAACCCACAATTGGGTCAGGGATATGGGGTAGGATTTAACCATCGTCTTGACCAATTGATAGGCGACCGCCTCATCGGCGCTGCCGTCTATAACCGCCTGCACGGTCTCCAGCGGCACCCCGGTTTCATTGGCCAGGGCTTCCGGCGTGCGCTTCAGGTCATTGGCCTCGCTCCAAATTCGCCGGCCGAGCATTTTAAGATGTTGCGTATTTTTATCTTCGCTCATTTTTATTCTCCAACACTTACTATTGTGTCCAGACATTGACGCGCGGCGATATCCGTTAGGCGCTCATAATCCTGCACCGTATCAAGCTCGGCCCAGCCGCGCGCAATGAGGGCACAGTCGATGCGGCTCCCCTGCTTAATCAGAAACTGTATCATATCGGTAATGTACGCCTTGCGCCATTCGCGCGCTTGTTCAAAAGGCGCCTCGGGCTCCAGTTGAGCATCGAGCTTGTCGAAGCCATCGCGGAATATGGCGGCGCCGCGCGCGCTCATGCGCCACAGTCCGAGGAACTCGCCTGAGAGCATTTCCGCCGGTGCTTGGCCGCCCAGATGTTTGCCGATTTCCGCCACGCTGTTATCGCGCCGCACATAGACATTTTCCGCTTCGCTCACCGGATGGTCGCTGCGATTTTCGTAATAGGGCTGCCAGTCACGATCCACCGCAAGGACAAAATCGCCCGGCGTATCGGCGAGCTGGCGATGAATCCGCGGCTCAACCCAAATATCCGAATAGCTAACGAGGACCGGTCCGTCGAGATACTGGCGGGCGTGCATCAGGGAGCAGAGAATATTGTTGTCGAGATATTCGCCGTTGTGGACAGTGGTGACATCCGGATGGTCGATCATTTCGGCCAAATGGCCGGTGACGGCGACAATTTTTTCGCACCCGGCGGCCTGCATATTCTCAACCGTCCGATCGAGCAGAGAGCGCCCGGCGATCGGCAAAAGACATTTCGGCATTGCCTTGCCGCGCGCGCCCATGCGTGACCCCAAACCCGCCGCAATGATGATTCCGATCATGCCAAGTTCCTGTCGTCCGATCGATGCGCCATTAGTCTCAACTATTGAACCGCGGTTGCAGCGGCCGCGCGGATGCGGCGCCGGCACATGCGGATGATATCGTCGATATTCTCATAATCGCGCTGCACCTGGACGCAGGGGAAAATCAGCGTGCCTTTCTGATAGGCATCCTTGGCGGCGGTAATAATGGCGAGCAGGACCGGGTCAAGGCCCTCGGCCTCAGGCAAATCCGAAGACGGTTCGTTCATCGGCGCGGTCCGCAAACTCTGTGACTTGATGATTGCCCCGGCATTCTAGTCAAAGAAACCACGCCGTCGATAAATCCCCATCGTTACATCTAAGCCATATTGCTATTCGTCGCTGAAGTATTTTTCCTGCAGCCGGGCGCGCTGCCCCTCGGCGATAATTTGGCGCGTGCCCGCGGCGAAATCCGCGACGATTTGCGGCGCTAGCTTCTTGCCGCCGGCGAGCCATAATTGTTCGGAGAATATCGGCTCGCCAACAAATATTCGCCGCTCTTTATCTTCGGCAAATTCCAGCCAGCGCCGGCTGAACGCATCGACGCTTCCGAACCAGGCGTCCAATCGGCCGGCCTCCATCATCCGAATGGTCGGTTTAAACTTGTTGAAAAGCCGGAGATTGGTGAAATTTTGATCATTGAGATATTCCTGATGAACGGTGGCGCGGAAGACACCGATGGAATTCTGTCGGCGCGCCGCATCGAGTGAATCTATTTTTGCCGCCAGAGAGATAAACGCGTATTCGGTGTCAAGCTGCGGCACGATCCAGGTAAAATACGCTTCGCGGCTGGGAATTCGGGAGAGCGAAATGATCAGGGAATTATCGACCTCCTTGACCCGTTTCATGGCCCGCGCCCAGGGCACGATTTTCTGCTTGAGCCGATAGCCGTATTTTTCCGCCGCGAGGCGCGTCATCTCCTCCAGCATGCCGGGGTTGGGTTCCGGATTGCCCATATAGCCGGCCAGCGTTGTGACAAAGAGCGTCAGCTCAGGCTTTTTGGTCTCGGCCAATCCGTGCTGCCCGGCGAAAGCGAGTGCCGCACAGAAAACAACCAGCCGCCAAAATCTCCGGCCCATGAAATGCATCAAAAACCTCGGACGCTTCCAACAGTTACGCTATTTCATGCCAATTGTTCCGATTGTTCAATCGCGCTGTCGCTGGGTCTCGCCGATGGCATCATTGCGCCACAATTATTCGGCGGTGGTCGGGTCGATCATTTTACGCACTTCGGTGATCTTGCTCGCGGGAAAGCCGCTCAGTTCGGCATGACGAAGAATAATATCCTCGCCGGTGGCGTAATAGATGCAAAAGGTCTTGTCCGCCGCGACATAGGATTCGGCCCATTGAATATCCGGCCCGAGTTCGGCCAGCACGTCGTTCGATTTTTGCGCCGCACCGCGCAGCTGCTCGCGCTCGAGGCTGCCGACTTCGGGGATGTCCCTCTCGATAACAAATTTACGCATGTCTTCTCTCCCTGGTTTCGCACGCGAGGGTGACGGAGACCGCCGCCGCGGTCAAATAGGTCAAGCGGCGGCAATCTCCTGCGCGCTTGATCTATCGCCGCACACACTTCACTATTGGCCTACACATATAGGAATATTTGATAATTCGCTGTGACAACCGTGTGAGCACAACAAACAATGAAAAAACTATCCATTGCCCTAATGGCCGTCATGGTCGCTGCCCTGGTGGGCTGCAATTCGGTCGGCAAAACCACGGTGACGAAGCGCACGGCGCTCAAGATACCATCGCAATCGACCGCCTCCTTGGATATCCGCTTTGCCACGCCAACCCGGCATGTACATCAAAGCGGCATCGAACAGATGCTGCGCCAGGACCTTGCCAGCGGCCTGAAAAGCGCCGCCATTTTCACCTCGGTCGGGCGCAATTCAGACGACGCCCATTATCAAATCGATACCCGGATCGACAAAATAAGCATTGTCAGCCCCGGCACGCGCGCCTTTTTCGGCATGTTGGCGGCGCGCAGCCAAATTCATGCCCAGTTCGAAATCCGCGAGATCGACACAAACGACCTCGTCACATCGTTCAATGTCATCGGCTATGGCGGCAAAACGGCCCTCGGCAAACAATCCTACGGCTATGACGACCCGGTACGCGAAATCGTCTCCCACGCCAGCCAAACGCTCCGCCCCTATATCGACCGCTCCAGAACCGCCCAGCCGAGGAAGAAGAAAGCGAGCTCCGAGCCGCCAGGCGCGGCGGATTCAATCGAGACGAGGCTTGAACATGTGAAAAAGCTCCTGGAGCAGGGTTTGATCACGGAGGAAGAAGCGAGGGCGCAAAGGGCGAAGCTGCTGGATGAGCTTTGAGTATCATTCGGATTTACGGCTTTCTATTACATATAAATTTCATTTAATAGCGCTGGTGAAATTAATATGTAATAATAGCGCCCATTAACCCGCGTTCGGGTGATAAGGATGATGGCGTGGCGAGATTGGCGACAAGAGAGACGGCGGTATCGAGGCTGGTGGCGGGCCTCAAGCAATATGGCGGCCTGAAGGGCCGTGATATCGCCAATATCCTCGGCGTTTCGCCGCCGACCGTATCGCGATGGAGTAGAGGCGAGGGCGGCCCGACGATCGACAAACAGACCAATATCGCCGAGCTGCGCTGGGTCGCCGAGCGCCTGTCGGATTATTACCAACCGGACGAAGTCCGCCTGTGGCTGCAATCGCCGCACCCGCAGCTCGCCGGCGAGAAGCCCTATGACCTGATCAATGCCGGGCGCACGGCTGAAGTGCTGGAGGTAATCGAACGCCTCGATAGTGGCGTTTATCTGTAGTTTGGCTGCAGGGTTTTAATTGGTGGCAGAGCGCCGGGTACATGACGACCGCCTGCTCGACGCCCTTGATGCGCTGGAAGGTCAAGCCTTCGCCGGCACTGTTTGGCGCGTTGTCAGAGAGGGCCGCGCGGTGCTCGACGGCTCACGCGGCGCCGGCCGCTGGAATCCGTCGGACTTAAGCGTCCTATATGCCGCCAAACAAGCCGATGGCGCCATCGCCGAAATCTATTTCCACCTCAGCCGTGGCCAATCCGTGTTCCCTTCGAAAATGCGGCACAATCTGCATGAGCTGAGAATCAGCACGGAGAGAACACTGATCCTGGCCAGCATGGTCGATCTGGTCGCCCTCGGCGTTGAGCAGACAAAATATTCGTCTCTGCTCTACTCCCGAACCCAGGAAATCGCCGACGCCGCCAGCTTCATGGGCTTTGATGGCATCATTTCACCGAGCGCGCGATTTGACTGTGAGAATGTTGTTTTGTTTCTCGATAGCTTTAATTTAAATCACGTTGAAACTGTGGCTGAGACATCAATTGATTGGGATGATTGGCGGAACAAGAACCGGCCTCCGTCGCCGGCCCCCAAACCTTATTAAAGCCTGTTAGGGTTATCCAATTACTTATTAAAGAAAAAGGCGATTTTCTTTAATAAGGGAGCGGCGAGAAGGAACAAACACATGCACATCCACGTCATCGGCGCCGGCGCCATGGGCTCGCTCTACGGCGGCTTGCTGGCACGGGCTGGCTGCGAGGTGACGCTGGTCGATTGGTGGCGGGCGCATATGGAGGCGGTGGCGGCCGGTGGCGGTTTGCGGCTGAGCGGGATTGCCGGCGATGCGGTGATTGCGCTTAAGGCGGTTTATGTGCCGGAGGGCGGCGAGGGCGCGCTGGCGGGGGAAAGCAGCGGCGATATGGCGATTATATTCGCCGATGCCAATTCTACGGCCAAGGCGGCGCGCGCGGCCAAACGGCTGCTCAAGCCGGACGGCTTTGCGCTCACGCTGCAGAACGGCATTGGCAATATCGAGGCGCTGGCGGCGGAACTGGGGCAAGGGCGTGTTGTCGGCGGGCTTAGCTATCACAGCGCGGCGATGGTGGAGCCGGGGCATGCGGTGCATACCCACCGGGGGCCGACTTGGTTGGGCGAGCTGGACGGCGGCATGGAAAGTGCGCGGCTGGTCGAGCTGGCGGAAATTCTCCGCAGCGCCGGGTTCGAGCCGACAATTGTCGGCGATATCATGGGCCAGATCTGGACCAAGTTTATCCATAATTGCGCCATCAATCCGATCTCGGCCGTGAGCGGCCTGCGTGTCGGCGAGATATCGCGCGTGCCTGAAGCGGACGCGCTGCAAACCAAAATCATCGAGGAGGCGCTTGCCGTGGTCGCGGCCAAGGGCATTCAATTGGTTGACGATGACCCGATGGCGAGCATCAAGAAGTTTTGCCTGGCCAAGTTCAACAAGCCCTCGATGCAGCAGCATATGGAGGGCGGGCGGCGCACCGAGATCGATGCGCTGAACGGCGCCCTGGTGCGCGAGGGCGAAGCGCTCGGCATCGCCACGCCCTATAACCGCGCCATTACCTGGATGGTGAAGGCACGCCAGGCCGAGCGCATGCAGAGCCTGCACGGGCCGGCCATCGACTATGAGGCGCTTGAGAAAGAGATTAAGGGCGAGGCCGAAAGCGGCGCGACATAGTGGCGCAGCACGAACAGCCTCAACCAAATCTTATCCTTTAGCGCTTAATCATGCCGCTGAGTTAACCACGGTCCGGCAATATATTGGCGCCGGCGCCAGCATCGATTTGGTTTGTGAGGAGACCGGGCAAGTGACACATGGCAAAGCCATGAAAGAGCGGCAGGTCGAAAACGGCAGCGTGATATACCGCGAAGGCGATGCCGGCGATGCGGTGTTTATCCTGCAAGAGGGCGAAGTTGAGATCTTGCGCCAGGCCAAGGGCGAGGAGGTGCGCCTTGCCGTGCTGCGCCAGGGCGCGATCTTCGGCGAGATCGGCGTGCTCCGGAACAAGCCGCGCTCCACCACGGTGCGCGCCTTAAGCAACACCAGGATGATCGTGCTGCCCCGGGATGAATTTATCGCCGCTTTCGGCGGTGAGAATTCACTCGCCCTAAAGCTGATCCGCATGCTGTGTCTGCGCCTGTTGAAGGCCGACGAGCAATTACTCGAAACACACCAAACGACGACAAACACCGAGATCAGCAAAATCGGCCGCATACGCCTGCTGCCCGATTCGCCAGCGGTCAAAACCCAGATCGGCAGTAAAGGCATTGAGGTTTGCCATTTGCCCTACCAAATCGGCTGCCATGGCGCGGCCGACCGGCGGGCCAGCGTCACGGCGACGGAATTGCTGCTGCGCGCCGAAGATGATTTTCAGGCCGACGACAGTCACCTGACCATCTCCAACCAGAATGGCCATCTCGTCGCGTGCGACATGGACAGCCATTTGGGCACCCTGGTCAACGACGTCCGGATCGCCCATTTCGAGCCCGATGTCAAAGCCGTGCTGTGCTTCGGCAGCAACTCCGTGCAGCTCGGCAGCGTCGATTCGCCCTACCGCTTCCGCATCATCGTCGAGCCGGCGGACGGCAAGCGATCCGGCCTCATCGAATGATGGCTGGGTGATCGTCGCGCGGTAGAGTTATTTCGCAGATAGACGGTTCTCGGCGAATACCAATCCCTCCGTCCACTTTGCTTCGTCAATTCCGAGGGCCATGCTATATTCGGTTTGAGAACAGCATATAGCGGGGCAGTCCGGGCGGGCGAATCGCGGCCAATTACAGAACAATACCATTTTTGGATAAGTATCTGAAATCAAAGAGAATAGGTGCAGATTTAAATCGGCACCTCTAGCGCCCAACCACAATATCTTGTATGCGCCGGCAGGGTGGGCTGTTTAGGCGATGTAATATTCCTCGTTCCACACCGTTTCGTAACCGGTGTCTTCCAACGAGGCGACGGTCATTTCGGAGAGATAGTTCAGGTTATTGATATAGCCAGTCATGATCTCGTTATCGAAAATCTCTTCATCCCAGTGCGAATCGCGCGTGCCGGCGCCGCCATCCTGCTCGAGCGGCACGCCGACGGCGTCGATCGCGCCGAAATCGCGTTCATAGGTGAAGGTTGCCGCCGTGCCGGTGAATAGCGGGTTGTCGCCGCCGGCGCCATCGACCAGATCCTTATAGGCCCACACCGTGCCAAAGCCGACGCTGTGCAGCATTTCGTGAAAGACGATGTCATCCCAGAGGCCCTGGGCGTTGAACGCGTCGGCATCGGCGACATCGAACTGCATCACCGCCGTCGCCGGCAAATAATCGGCGGTGCGGACCGCCGTCGGGCCGGCCTGGCCGAGGATTCCACCGGCGCCGTCGATATCCTTCAACTCGGCGTCGATACGGATATCGTCAATCACCTTGCCGCGGAAGAACACATCGGAGATGTCGGCGGTGATCAGGTCGCTGATCAGCTCCGAAGCGTCGATAAAGGCCGACTGAAGGTCGACCGTCCAGGCGCCCTTGAATTTCGTTTCAATATTATAGCCACCAATATCGCCGCTGGTGTAGCTCGACAGCGCGTCATCGCCACCGCCGCCGCCACCGCCGCCGCCATTACCGCCGCCACCACCACCGCCGCCTTTGCCACCGCCATTGCCGCCCTTGGCAAACGAGCCGAAGTCGAGAAAGGTCAAATCGGTGTCGGCCGGCATGCCGGCATCCGCAGCGACAGATTGGCCGGCCGCCTCGACGTGAACGGCGTTATCGTGCCACAGCGATTCGCGCATTGCCGCCATCGGGTCGAAGGAAGCATGGTCGAAAGCGCTCACCTGGCGCACGGCAAATCCTGATGTCGTGGACAGCGCGGCGCCGTCGAAAGTGAACAGCGGCTCGGTCGAGACAAGGCCAAACGAATCGCCTGATATCCCGCCGGCGTCGCCGTCAACCGGGCCAAGCCCATCAACCAGAGTGATCTCATCGCTGAGGGCACCGAGGACTTCGCCCGCCGCCATAGCCGGCAAACCGTCGCTCATGATCAGGTCGGTGAAAGCGCCATCCAAATCCGGCAGAGCGGCCGAGAGTCCGTCATCGCTGCCCAAGAGGGGGCCGCCCAGAGGAGGCATTGCCGGCAGCCCGTTGACCGGGCTGAGCAGGTCGGAATCGCCGCGGTTGGCGAAAAAATCGGACATCCTGTCTATCAAACGCATATTCATCTCGGCCTAATTCAGGGACGCAAGGTCAATTTCGCCACAGCGGCGTTAAGATACCATGAAATATACGATTTTGTCGATTGGACGCGCCTTGGCTTCGTCTCTGCGCCGCGCCATGTTATGCTGCCCATCAACTCAGACGCGCGGCTGTGGGCGCCATGCCGCCAGCCTGCCGAATTACAATTCAATACCAATATAATTATTTAATTACAGTCGGTTAGGAATTTTTTAAACCAGGCTGAAATCACCTATCACCGGATTGGAGCCGCTCGTTTCGGCAACCACGGTGAATCCCGGGGTGGCGCTGTCGCTGTCGTGATAGACGGTGCCGTTGGTGTCGACAATGAGGTGCGAAACGCCGGAGGTAATACCGGAATTGGTACCGTTATAGACACTGCCGATGGTGACGAAATTGGTGTTGTTGACGAGCGAGCCGGCAAGGTTAAAGGCGCTATTGACGAGCTCGATACTGTCCGCGCCGGTGGCAAAATCCTCCAGGCTGTTGTGCAGATTTGAATCGAGCGTCACCGCCGTGTCGGACGCAATCGCCGCGCCCTCGCCGGTGGCGGTGAAGCGGAAAATATCGGCCCCCGCACCGCCGCTCATGCGGTCGGCGCCAGGGCCGCCGAGGAGCACATCATTGCCGGCATTGGCAAACATGAAATCGTCACCATCGCCGCCGGCGAGCGTATCGGCGCCCGTGGTGCCGGCGATGAAATCATCGCCGATGCCGCCGCTGTCGCCGGTCGAGACGATCAGCGGGTCGGTAAACAGCGCCTGGAATTCGGCCAGCTCCACCGCCTTGCCATTATAATGGTCGAGAACGGTCGCGGTGCCGGTCGAATCGAAGGTGAAGATCAGATCGTTGCCGGAACGCAGCGCATTGCTCATATGCAGCGTGTTGAGAATTTCAATCGTATCGGTACCGCCCGTATCGCTGATCGTGTCGGCCGAGCTGGTATCGCCGGATTCGAGCTGGAAGATATAGATGTCGTCGCCGAGACCGCCCGAGAGCGTGTCGTTGCCGGCGTCGCCATCGATCTCGTCATTGCCGTCGCCGCCATTGAGCTGGTCGTTGCCAGCGCCACCGTTTAGGAAATCATTGCCCGCACCGCCAGCGAGCGAATCGGCGCTCGAGCCGCCAACCATGATATCTTCGCCGAGGCCGCCATCGGCAGTGACAGCGCCAGCGAGATTACCGATCACGAGATCGTTGCCGGCGGTCGCCGTGGCGGTGAAGCCGAAGGTGGTCGAGGAAATCTCGGAAAAGACGAAATTCTCCACCGTGTTGGTGGTGAAGTGATTGACGATGGTGGCGTTCTCCGCGCCCGGCGTGCCGACCTCATGGCTGATCACGAGATTGTTGCCGCTCCGGGTAAAGCTGAAATCGGTCGGCAGCTTGGTCTCGTCGGCGCGGCCGAGAATCAGCTCGTCGGTGCCTGCCGTATCGGTGATGGTGATGATTCCGCTACCGTCGAAGTTGGAGAATAAATAAGTGTCGTTGCCGGCCGCACCGGCCAGCGTGTCATTGCCGTCGCCACCATCCAAGCTGTTGTCGGTGCCGTCTCCGGTGATGGTGTCGGCAAAGCGCGAGCCGCGCACGCCCTCGATATTGCTGAGCGTGTCGTTGCCCATGCCACCGCCGATCACCTGCAGGGAGGCGTTGGCGAGATCGACGGTAATGCCCGAAGATGCCGCGGCGTAATCGGCGACATCGAAGCCGGCGCCGCCGTCGAGAAGGTCATTGTCCGCACCGCCAACGAGAAAATCATTGCCGCCGCCGCCCTGCAAATCATCATCGCCGCCATTGCCGAACAGAACATCATTGCCGAGGCCGCCGGCAAGCGTGTCGACGGAGGCCGAGCCAACCATCAGATCGCTGCCCCCAGAGGCAACCAAGCCGGTGGCGGAAACGGCGATGAATTCCGTGCCGCCGCCGTCCGCCTCAACGCTGATCCGCTCGATCTGGCCGCTTGAGGTGTGGTTGGAAATGGATGTGCCAAAGACCGCATCGTTCGACGCCCGGAAGGTCAGGACGAGTGTCGCGCCGGAGAAACTGGCCAGGTCGGGATAATCGACATCGCGGTTGAGGAACAGCGTATCGCTGGCGCCGCCCGAATCCGTTATCGCGTCGGTGCCATCGCCCGAGCTGATAATATAAGTATCGTTGCCACCGCCGCCGTTGAGCACATCGTTGCCGGTGCCGCCTTCCAAAGTGTCATTGCCATCGGCGCCACTATCGCCATTGAGTGTATCGATGCCGGCACCGCCGAACAGGCGGTCGTCGCCGTCATTGCCGGTCAGCGCGTCATTGCCGCCAGCGCCCATGAGAAAATCATTGCCGGCATCACCGTTCAGGTTGGCGTTGATGGCGCTGGTGTAATAGATGATATCGGCGCCAACGCCGCCGCTGAAAGTGCTATTCGCGCCGTCAAGGACGACGAAATCATTGCCTCCGGTGGCGGAGGTTGTGAAGGTGAATTGCGTCGCGCCGACACTGTTGAAAATAGCCGTCTCAATGGTACCGCTGGTGAAGTAGTCCTCGATCGACACGGCGACATCCTTGCCGTCAAAACTACCGTCCCGCTCTTCGATACTCAGATTGCCGCCATCGCGGGTTACCTCCAACAGCGCCGGATCGAGCGCGAGGCGGCCGATCGTGCCGGCCTGAATGACCGCGACATCATTTGTGCCGCCACTGTCGCTGATCAGCTCGATATCCGAGGTCTCGCCGAAAACATAGCTGTCGTTACCGCTGCCGCCGACCAGCGAATCGACGCCGCCATTGCCGGCGAGCGTATCGTTGCCGGCATCGCCCTTCAGCTTGTCGCCTTCGCCGCCACCGCTTAGCGTGTCATTGCCGAGCTCGCCGGAGAGGGTCACCGCCGTATTGCCGCCGGTTAGGCTGTCATTGTGGTTCGAACCGACAACGAGCTCGATGCTGCTCAATGTGTCGGTGCCGCCAAACCCGTCGCTTGCCGTACCCGTGTTGAGATTGACGGTAACGCCGGCGGTTGAGGTGAGATAGGAAGCGACATCACTGCCCTCGCCGCCGTTCAGCGTGTCGTTGCCAGCGCCGCCAATCAGCGTGTCGGTCGAGCCACCGCCGTCGAGAATATTGTTCTGCCCGTCACCGGTCAGCGTATCCGTATGGGCCGAACCGGTGAGGTTTTCAATCGTCGCCAGACTGTCCGTGCCGCCGCCGCCATCGCTGGCCGTGGCGCTCGCCAAATTGGCGCTGACCCCTGCCGCGGCGGTGGCGTAGGAAGCGGCATCAATGCCAGCGCCGCCGATCAGGGCATCATTGCCGCTGTCAACGGTGAGGATGTCATTGCCATCGCCGCCGTTCAGCGTGTCGTTGCCGCTGCCGCCAGACAACGTGTCGTTGCCGCCGAGCCCGCGCAATTCGTCATTGCCCGCACCGCCGGAGAGATTCTCGCCCGCACCGCCGCCGATCAAGAAATCATTGCCAAGCGTGGCGCTGTTGACCGTGGTGATATAGTCGAACGTGACCGTGCCGCCGGCGGCAATGGAATCGACTTTGAAGACGAAGGTGATGGCATCGTTGGCGGTAACACCATTGGCATCGGCGGGCGTTTCGAAATGGCTGAATTCATACGGGTCGCGGTGAAATAATCCGCCGGCGGCGGAGGCGCGCGCTTCGATGCCATCACCTGAAACATTGTCCGCCAACAGGGTGAGCGAAATGCCGCTGTTCACGCCCTTGGCCGAGACGACAGCCTCGCCGGTCCCGGCGGTTGGATTGCTGAGCACATCATTGATGGTGCGGAATTCGTTTTGGACGATTGCTTCCTGATCCGGGTCCATGCTGCGCAGATAGCGCACGTCGAATAGTTCGCTGGCGCTCACATTATTCAGAGTGAGGGTGGTGGTGAAAAATGTATCGTCCGCGCCGATCTCAACCTTCTGTGTGAGATTGAGGCGGCCATCCACCGAACCTGTGGTTTGTGCCGCCGCCGTGCCGGAGACGGAAACGTCCGTGGTATTGGTCGCGACATTGCGGATATTTTGTTGGGCGAAATTGGAGAAGACATTGGTCGCGCCGCCATTGCTCAAGCGGAAGCCGACGCTCCACCCTTCCTCAGGCGTTCCCGGCAAAAAGAAATCATTGCTCGCCGGTGCGTTGCCCGCGTCGAAACGATCCGCATCGAAAGCAAAGGACAGCCTGCCCGGGCTGTGAAAATCGGCCGGCGCGCTAAATCCGGTGCCGAACGATCCGGCGCGCGATACGCCAAGCTCAATCAAATCATTACCAAGAAAAACATCGTCGCCGACGCTGGTACTGACCACGCTGCCGGTCTGGCCGATAATGGTTTCGACCACCGGGGCGTTGTCCTCGAAAAAGATGAACTCCTCCTCGCCGCCGCCGCCAACGAAGGGATCATCGAAGAAAATTTCCTCGCCGGCGAAAAATTCATCGCCGACAACAAAATCATTGTGGAGCGCGAAATCGTCGAAATAGATGTTGCCTTCGTAGAACTCGCCGTCAACGAAGCCGCCATCCAAAACCGGCTCACCAATGAAATCGCCGCCGAGGAAGGAATCACCAATCGGCTGGTCATAAAGCGCAATGGCGCCAAACGCGTCGCCGAACTCAGCCGAAAATTCAGCCACAAATTGTTCCGGATTGATGAGCTCACCGTCGCCGGGGCCGGGGCCTTCGGGACCGGGTCCGGTAATGCCATCCTGCAGCGTATCGGCGAAGCCCTCCGGGCCGAAGCCCAAATCAGCCGGACCAAGCTCGCCGCCAGGGCCAAACGCACCTTCCACCAGCGGCCCCTCAGGGCCAAAATCGGCGAGCGATTCATAGGCTGCGGCGCCGGCGACCATCGCCGTCTGCATGGCGGAATCGAGCGTCGCGCCACCGGCAAGCGCATTTTCCAAGGCATCGAACGCAGCGTCCGAAGCAGCCAGTTCCGCCGCCGCAATATCTTCGCTGCTTGGACCGTCAGGCGCGCCGGCCAGGGGCGGCCCATCGACATTCTCACCCGGCCCCGGCGCGTCACCGGCAAACTCCGCCAGCTCCGGCCTATCGCCGCCCACGGCGCCTTCTTCCGGCCCGGCCACGCCTTCTTCTACAGGCTCGCCTTCAGGCTCATTTTCGCTCGCGCCCGCGTCAGCCACATCAAGCTCCGCATCCTCAACCTCGCCTTCAAGCGCTTCGCCTTCCACCAGTGCTTCTTCTTCAACGCCGGCGTCTTCCCCATCAGGGTCATCGCCGCCGGCTTCCGCCTGCCCTTCCTCTGACCCGGCACCCTCGCCGTCCGCACCGCCCTCGGTGTTTTCCGCGCGCGCCCCAGCGGCGGCATCGTTCGCCGCAAGCTGGTCGGCATTGCTCGTCGGCAGCATACGATCGACCGCGCCGTAAAGACCGCCCGCCTGCTGCGGCGAAAGCGTCACCGGATCTGCCGGCGCATCGAATACGGAAGAGACCGCAGTGGTTTGAAACGCCGTGTTGAGCGTGATCGTCGCCGACTGGGTGCTGACCGTAATCGCACCGGTCACAGCACCGCCTTCTTCCGGCATCATGGTGACGGTATTGAGCTCGCCCTCCGTCGCCGCCCGCCCGGCCACCTTGGTGCCGCGGATACCGAGCGTGGCAACCGGCGTGCGCACCATCATTTCGTCGGGATTGTGCGCCGCGATCTCGCCACTGACGAAGACGAACACGCCCTGGACAACGGAGAATGTCGACGAGCCTTCGAGCGAGGTCGGATCGAAGATCAATTCGTCGAGCACCATGCGGCCCTCTTCGCCGAGGGAGAATTCGGTCTCATCGATAAACACCAGTGCGACCGCGCCGCCGGCACCGGTCTCGAGAATATCGCCTTCGAAAACCAGCGAATCCCTAGCCAGTGTCACGGTCGTGCCATCTACCCGCGTCGCCGTTACGTCACCGACGGATTCATCCACCCGGCCGATCGGCGCGGCCTGAAGGCTGGTCTCGGATTGGGCATATTGGCCGGGCGCATGCGGCCCCGCCAATGTGCTGACCAAATCATAGGGCAGAGCCGCGCCGCCTTCGGTCATAAGTGTGGTCGGCAAAGGTGAGGCATAATAATCAAGAACGAAAATTCGCGAGCCATCCGGCATGACGATCAGCAGGTCACCGCCGGATGGGAAAAATTCGGCACGCAGCAACGCGCTACCGCCCGGCACCACGAGCTGACCGTTACCGGCGCCCGCGTTTAAGATCGTGGGCATGTCGGCAAAATCTACCGGCGTCTGCGTAACCGGACGGATCAGCCCTACTCTGCCGTCAAGGCTCATAAATATTCCTGAAAAAATCTACCGAACGGAATCCTTGCCCGCTTGGCGATTGCACCAGAAATTGTTTAACAATTAACCAAACGTTGCGTTTGAAACCGCCCTGAATGGGTGCATGGCCATAAAAAATCGGGTAAACATCCGGTAACTGATTTCGGGAGCCCAATCATGCAAGACGACGCCCTTTACCAACGTCGCGTACGCCTTCTCGGCGCCGCATCACCGCTATTTTACGACCGCCCCGTTCAGCTCGTGCGCGGCGAAGGCGTTTGGCTGTTCGACGCCGACGGCAGGCGTTATCTCGACGCCTACAATAATGTTGCCCATGTCGGCCATTGCCATCCCCATGTCGTCGAAGCGCTGACCAAGCAGGCCAAGACGCTCAACACCCATACGCGCTATCTGCACGAGGCGATTCTCGATTACGGCGAGGCGTTGACCGCCACGTTCGACGATGAATTGACCATGCTGCATCTTTGTTGCACCGGCACGGAAGCGAACGAATTGGCGCTTCGGATCGCCAAGGCATGCAGCGGCGCGGAGGGCGTCATCGTCACTGATTTCTGCTATCACGGAAATTCGAAGGCGATTGCCGAGCTTTCCACAGGCATTCCCTCGCCGGAAGGAGTCGGAAGCAATGTGCGCACCGTCACCGCACCCGACCCCTACCGCCAGCCTCCGGGGCTCAGCGAGGACGACGCGGCCGACCAATTTGCCGCACAAATGCAAGCAGCGATTGATTCACTGGCGGAAAGCGGCATGAAACCGGCCGCCTTTCTCGTCGATACGGTGTTCGCAACCGAAGGCATGCCGCGCGTTCCGGCCAAATCCATGCAAAAAGCCGTGGCCTGCTTACGCGCCGCCGGCGGATTCTACATCGCCGACGAGGTCCAGCCGGGTTTCGGCCGCACCGGCGCCAATATGTGGGGCTATCAGCTTTACGGTACGGTTCCCGACCTGGTTACCATGGGCAAGCCAATGGGCAACGGACACCCGCTTGCCGGCGTGGTGAGCAAGGCGGCGCTCAGCACCGAATTCGGCTCTAACGCCATGTATTTCAACACCTTCGGCGGTAATCCGGTGGCTTCTGCTGTTGGATTGGCGGTGTTGCAGGTGATCGAGCAGGAAGGTCTGGTGGAAAACGCCCGTAAGGTTGGCCAACATCTCGAAGCCGGCCTGAACAAGCTGGCGGAGAAGCACGATATCATCGGCAATATTGCCGGCCATGGGCTGTTTACCGGGGCCGAATTCGTGACCGACCGCACGGCCAAGACACCGGCCACGCAAGAGACTCGCGCCGTGGTCAACGGCATGCGCGAACGCGGCGTGTTGATCAGTTACACGGGGCGGGCCGACAATGTACTCAAAATCCGCCCGCCGATGCCGTTTTCCATCGAAAACGCAGATTTTCTCCTGCAAAACCTCGACGATTGCCTGGCCGAACTGTGAGCCTCGGGCATTGCGGCAATGAATGATTTCTACACCATCGGGCTCGACGCAAGGTCCGAGCGCATGGCGCGCCTGGCGGTCGAAGCGCTCAAATGCTGGGGCATCACCGATTGCACACCCGATTTGGCAAAAATCCGCGAAAATGCGGTGTTTCGCGTCCCCGCGCCGGATGGCGGCGAAGCCGCGCTCAGAATTCACCGCCACGCCTATCACAGCGATGCGGCGCTCGAATCGGAACTACAATGGATGCGGGCGCTGCAACAGAGCGGAATCGACGTGCCGGCGATTATCCCAACCCGCTCGGGTGCGCTGTTCACCACGACCACCGTCGATGGCGTGCCGGAGCCGCGCCAGGTCGATATGGTGAGCTGGTTGCCGGGCGCGCCGCTCGGCACTCTGGAAGAGGGCCTGAGCACCGCAGCCCGGGATAATCTCGGCCCAACATTTTGCGAGGTCGGGCGGCTGGTCGGCGAGTTGCACAATCATGCCGCCGATTGGCCGCAGCCAAAGAAATTCCAGCGTCATGCCTGGGATGTCGACGGGTTGACCGGCGAGCAGCCGCTGTGGGGCCGGTTTTGGGAGTTTCCCGGCCTCGACGCAGCGGAGCGCGCTCTTTTGGAGCGGGCGCGCGATACCGCGCGTGACGATTTGATCGCCATCGGTAAGTCAACGGATAGTTACGGCTTGATTCATTCCGACCTCAATCTCGACAATATGCTGCTGCATGACGGGCGTGTGATGGCCATCGATTTCGATGATTGCGGGTTTGGCTGGCACCTGTTCGATCTGGCCACCATCTCCATCCTGTTTCGCGGCACGGATGATTACGATCAAATACAAGGAGCCCTGATCGAGGGCTATCGACAGGTTCGCGACTTAAGCGATGAATTGCTCGAACTCATGCCGCTTTTCTATTTGCTGCGTGCCTTCACCTATGTCGGCTGGGTGCACACCAGAAACGAAACACACGCCGCCCAGGAGATCGCCGCCGAGGTCGTCGCCTTGACCTGCGACATGGCCGACTCATATTTGAGAAAATGATGAAAGCGGCGATTCTGAGCGAGAACGGCCTCACGCTTGGCGAAGCCCCCCGGCCCGAGCCAGGCGCGAGCGAAATTCTGGTGCGCGTCCGCGCCGCCGCGCTCAACCGGGCCGATATTCTGATGGCCGACGGGCGCGCGCACGGCAAGCTCGGCGGAAGTGGTGCGATCCTCGGCCTCGAATGGGCCGGCGAGGTTGCCGGGGTCGGCAGTGAGGCTCAAGGGTTTAAGGAGGGCGACCGGGTGATGTGTTCCGGCGCCGCCGGCTACGCCGAATATGCCGTCACCGATTGGGGCCGTGCATCGACCCTGCCCAATGCGGATATGAGCTTCGAACAGGCCGCCACCCTGCCTGTCGCGCTCCAGACCATGCATGATGCGCTCGCCACCAACGGCCGTTTGCGGAAAGGCGAAAGCGTGCTGATCCAGGGTGCCAGTTCGGGTGTCGGCCTGATGGGATTGCAGATTGCCAAATATCTCGGCGCGGGATTGGTTATCGGCACCGCGCGCGACGCCGCGCGGCGTGCCCGGCTCGGCGAATTCGGCGCCGATCTGGCGCTCGACCCGAGCGATCCCGCCTGGCCCGATGCCGTGCTTGAGGCGACCGGCGGCGCGGGCGTCGATCTTATTGTCGATCAAATATCGGGCGGCGTCGCCAACCAGAATATGCAGGCCGCGGCGGTCAAGGGCCGCATCGTCAATGTCGGACGGCTCGGCGGCTTCTCGGGCGAATTCGATTATGACCTGCATGCCTTGAAACGGATCGATTATATCGGCGTCACCTTCCGCACCCGCTCGGTCGAAGAGGTGCGCGAAATCAACCGCAAAATGCGCGCGGCGCTATGGCCGGCGGTAGAAGACGGCACGCTGCACCTGCCGCTCGACCGGGTCTTCCCATTGGACGAAGCGGTGGCGGCGCAGGCGCATATGCGCGCCAACGCCCATTTCGGCAAGGTGGTGCTCAGCGTCTAGCGATTCTGACGGTTGTCGACCAAATCCGTTACCACTGCGGGATCGGCCAGGGTCGAGGTATCGCCCAATTCATCATGTTCGTTGGCGGCGATCTTTCGTAAGATTCGGCGCATGATCTTGCCCGAGCGCGTTTTGGGCAGGCCAGGCGCCCATTGGATAAGATCGGGGCTGGCGATCGGGCCGATTTCCTTACGCACCCACTGCACCAATTCCTTGCGCAATTCCTCCGTCGCCTCGAAGCCGACGGTCAGGGTCACATAGGCATAGATGCCCTGGCCCTTGATCTCGTGCGGGTAGCCGACCACGGCCGCTTCGGAAACCGCGCCATGCGACACAAGCGCACTTTCGACTTCCGCCGTGCCCATGCGGTGGCCGGAGACATTGATGACATCATCGACCCGCCCGGTGATCCAGTAATAGCCGTCTTCATCGCGGCGCGCGCCGTCGCCGGTGAAATAGCGCCCTGGATACTGCACCATATAGGTGCTGATGAAGCGCTCATGGTCGCCATATACGCTGCGCATCATGCCGGGCCAGGAATCGTCGATACATAGGAGGCCGGAACAGGCGCCCTCCAGCTCGTTGCCATCGGCATCGACGATCAAAGGTTTTACGCCAAAGAAGGGCAGCGTGGCCGAGCCCGGCTTCAACGCTGTCGCGCCCGGCAGCGGGGTGATCAGAATGCCGCCGGTTTCGGTCTGCCACCAGGTGTCGACGATCGGGCAGCGCTTGTCGCCGACGACCTCATTGTACCACACCCAGGCCTCGGGATTGATCGGCTCGCCGACCGTGCCGAGGATGCGAAGAGACTGGCGCGATGTTTTCTCGACCGGCGCCGCGCCCTCGCGCATCAGGGCGCGGATGGCGGTCGGCGCGGTATAGAAAATATTGACCTGATGCTTGTCGACAACCTGCCAGAAGCGCGACGAATCGGGATAGTTGGGCACGCCCTCAAACATCAGCGTCGTGGCACCGTTGGCGAGCGGGCCATAGACGATATAGCTGTGCCCGGTGACCCAGCCGACATCCGCCGTGCACCAATAGATATCGCCGTCGTGATAGTCGAAAACATATTTATGGGTGAGCGAGGCATAGAGCAAATAGCCGGCGGTCGAGTGCAACACGCCCTTGGGTTTGCCCGTCGAGCCCGAGGTATAGAGGATGAAAAGCGGATCCTCGGCATCCATGGTCTCGGGCGGGCAATCGGCGGAAACATCGGCCGCCGCTTCGTGCAGCCAGACGTCACGCCCCTCGACCCAATTGATATCGCCGCCGGTGCGCTTGACCACGATCACGCTCTTGACGCTCGGGCTTCGCTCCAACGCCTTGTCGGTATTGGCCTTGAGCGGGATTGGTTTGCCGCCGCGCACGCCCTCATCGGCGGTAATGACACAATTGCTGTCGCAATCATGGATGCGATCAGCCAATGAATCAGGCGAGAAACCGCCAAACACGACGGAATGCACGGCGCCAATGCGGGTGCAGGCGAGCATGGCGTAAGCCGCCTCGGGGATCATCGGCATATAGATCGTGACCCGGTCGCCTTTTTGAATGCCGCGCGCCTTCAGCACATTGGCCATGCGGCAGACTTGCTCGTGCAGCTCGCGGTAACTGATCGATTTCGAATCGTTCGGATCGTCGCCCTCCCAGAGAATCGCGATTTGATCGCCGCGCGTCTCCAGGTGGCGGTCAATGCAATTGGCGCTGACATTGATCTTCGCACCCTCGAACCAACGAATATTCGCCTCGAGGCCGAATCGAGATTCCTTGACCTTGCTCCAGCGCTGGATCCAATCGAGCGATTCCGCCTGCTCGGCCCAAAAGGCCTCGGGATCGGCGATGGAGCGGGCATACATATCCTTGTACGCCGCCGTATCGCAATGCGCCGCCTTGGCCAGTTCGGGGGTGACGGGAAAAATCTCGTTTTCGTGCGGAATCATTTGACGCTCCAAGCTTCCGGGATGTGCCATAACACGGCCCATGGAGGCCGGTTTTCGGGCGGGATTATCGGACCAATGCCACGGTCGGGCAAGTGCCGGGCGAAGCTGGAAACGGAAAGACCGCCGGCGTCACGGACAACCGGCGGTCTCCCTAATAATGCTGGCGCGCTCGATCGCGCCTCTTTGTCGCCCGTCTTAGGCGGCGCGTACACCTTGCAGATAAGATTCCACATGCTGCTTAAGTTGCTCAGCTTGCTCAGCCATTTTGTCGGCTGCACTAAGCACTGTCGTGGCCTCTTCACCGGTGCTCGTGGCTGAACTATTCACGCCAGCGATGTTTTGGTTGACCTGTTCGGTGCCGCTCGCGGCTTCCTGAATATTGCGGCTGATATCGGCGGTTGCCGCATTTTGCTCCTCAACGGCGGAAGAAATGGTCGTGCCGATCGTGCGGATTTCGGAAATCGTTCCGGTGATGCTCTGGATCGCCGAGACCGCTTCGGTCGTGGCCGACTGAATCCCGCTGATCTGATTGCCGATATCTTCCGTCGCCCGCGCGGTTTGATTGGCGAGGGATTTAACTTCCGAGGCAACAACCGCGAAGCCCTTGCCGGCCTCGCCGGCACGCGCCGCCTCGATCGTGGCGTTGAGCGCGAGAAGGTTGGTTTGGCTGGCAATATCGTTGATCAATTGCACGACATCGCCGATTTTTTGCGCCGCCTCGTTGAGGCCTTCTACCATGGTGTTGGTTTTTTCGGCCTGGTTTACAGCGTTTTCGGAAATGCTGGCGGATTCGACCACCTGGCGGCTGATCTCGGAGATCGAGGTTGAAAGTTCCTCCGCCGCGGCGGCAACCGTTTGCACGTTGCTCGAAGCCTGATCCGAAGCGCTTGCCACCACACCGGCCTGACGCGTGGTCTCTTCAGCGTTGCCTGTCAGTGATTTGGCTGTCGTGCCAAGGGTATCAGCGGCATTCGAAACATCGCCCAGGATTTCTCCGGCGCTTTGATCGAAATCGCTGGAAAGCTTCTCGATCGCCTGTGCGCGCGCCTCTTTCTCCGCCCGCTCTTTTTCCTGTGCGGCGGACAGTTCATCGGCCTTGATCATGTTCTCCTTGAACACTTGGACGGCCAACGCCATTTCGCCGACCTCATCACTGCGGTCAAGCGCCGGAATTTCGACTGACTTGTCGCCCTCGGCAAGGCTCGCCATCGCCGTCTTCATACCGTTCAGCGGACCGGTAATCTGGCGGATCATGGTGAACAGCATCAGGCTCAGCACGACCGCCGAGGCCGCGAAAATGGCGATCAGCAAATTGCGCGCCATCTCGGAGGTTTCGATGCCGGCGCTCTCAACGGCCTGTGCATCCGTTTCGATCAGATCGCTCACATTCGCCATGGCGCCTTCGAGTGATTCGAACGCCACCATGAAGCTGGTAAATTCGCTCCGCGCCGCAGCCGGATCGGCAAAGGCAAGCGCAACAATCTTGTTGGCGGCGGCAATATAGGAATCAAGCTCGGGCGTGACCGCACGCAGCGCCGAATTCACGTTATTGGACAGTGCCAGTGCGTTGTTGTTGGCCAAGTTCTCCTCAAAAACACCGACATGCTCTTTGAGATCTCCTTGAATACCTGCTTCGGCGCCGGCATTTCCTGATTCGCCTTCCAACAGGGCAAGCAAGACATCACCGCGAAGCGCATCATGCATCATGTCGGCTTCAAGATGATTACGCAGCGCCGAAGCTGTCACCGTGTTGCTCGAGAGGCCTGTGGTGAGGCTTGAGACGCCCCAAAAACCTGTCAGCGCGACGACAACCGTCGCAACAAGCGCAAGCACGCCGACCAGAATGAGCTTGTCACGAATGCGTAAATTCTTGCCAATCTGACCTACGATACTCAACGACATGTCCAACTACCTTTCCGAGTTCCGAACCTAAATGCAGAAATTAATTTTTTATAACGAAAGTATTGACCAAAATCGGCTAATCCCCAGCGCAACATCGCCACGTCACCTCCCTTGGTGCGCTGAAGTATGGTTTGAAATTATTAACGGCTTATTGCCGCCGAAAAATTATTCCAAATATTTTGTGGATAAATCCCAAACCGCCATTTACCCGCCGTTGCGTGGCCAATTGAGGAGGGTAAACTGGTTAATCAGCAGGTAACCAATTAACCGTTACACTTATGCCAGACTCAACGAGGCCGAGAATTTCGTCATAGGACGGAAACGAAATGCGTTTGTTAATGTTCATTGCCGCCGCGCCATTCGCCACCACCTTGGTGGCGGGGGCCGGGCTTGCGACCCCGCTCTATTCAGACGCACAATTGGGCGCTGCCCCTAACGCTCAATTTGTGCTGGCTGACGTGTTTCACCACGCAAACAGTTATTTTCAGCAGCGTTTCGTCAAAACGGTATCTCAGAGCCCGGAGCGCGCGGCACAACCAGCGCGACAATCCAATGCACAGGCCAATGCACCGGAAAATTGGGCCTCAGGCGAAGGCGGTGGGCGCGTCGAACGCCTGGCGCTCCACTATGACGGCGCTGAGCTGTCATTGGCGGCGGGTAAATATACGCCGTCCTTCGGCGTCAGCCCGGAACTTGCGCCGAGCGCATACTCAGGCGAATTCAAACACGAATATGAACAGAAAGGCCGCGTCGGATTTGGCGGCACCTGGCAGATCAGCCGCGGCGCCGCCGGCACCCACGCGCTTTCGCTCAATTCGTTTGTTCTTGAAAGTCCGCTGCTGAATATCTCGGCGTGGCAGAATCCGGACCAAAGCGCGCCGGCGGAGACGCGTGAGATCCACACCCTGCGTCATCTCTCCGCCGCGCTCGACGGCAAGACCGAGCCGCCATTGCCTAACCTCTCTTACCACCTCGCGACACGCTACCAATCATCGGGCGAAGAGAGCGAGACAACTGAGTTCGGCTATGTTGCGGCACTGCATGGCGAGATCAAACTGGCTGACGGCACAATAATCGACCCGCTCGTCGAATATTCCCATTTTGACGATGACGGTGAGGTCAGCCTGCAGCGGCAATACCTCACCTTCGGCGTAATAAGCGATCATGGCCCGTGGAACGTTTCTCTGACCTATAGCGGCCGGGATTCAATGCCCGATGATGCGGCGTCAGAGACGGACCGCCGGCGCCTGCGTCAATTAATGCTGCGCTACGCATTCGAGGATGGCTCGACCCTCGATTTCGGCCATCGCCGCGACACGGCCGCAAAGACCTTGAATGTGCGCTTTGCCATTCCCCTCTAACCGGCCAAGGCTAGAGTTCAAATACAATATCCTCGCCATCGACTGAAACGCGCAGCGCGCGCAGCCAATCGCCGGCGCAAGGGCCGGCCAGGCACTGCCCGGTCTCGAGCTGAAACAGCGCGCCGTGGGTGGCGCATAGAATATGCCCGCTTTCCTGGTCGATGAAGCGGTCCGGCGTCCAGTCGAGCGGCCCGCCGGTATGCGGACAGCTATTTTCATAGGCGTAGATCCGTTCGCCCTTGCGGGCGACAAAAAACTCGAACGCTTCCGGCCCCTCGCCGATTTCGAAGCCCTTGCTGCCGCCGTCGGGAATATCGGCGAGACGGCAGAGGACCGTGGCAACGCCGCTCCTCATGCCTTGATCCCGGCCATCTTGCAAATAATCTTCCATTCCTTGGCACCGACGGGGCTGACGGAAAGGCGCGAATGTCGCACCAGTAGCATTTCGGATAGGTCGGGACGGGCCTTGATCTCGGCCAGCGTCACCGGAGTCTTGACCGGCATCAAGGGCTTGACGTCGACCATGCCGAAGATGCCTTTCGCGTCCGTATGGTCCGGGTAATGCTCTTTCACCACTTCAACCACGCCGACGATCTGTTTCTCATTGACCGAGTGATAGAAGAAGCCGCGGTCGCCGATTTTCATTGCTTTCATATTGTTGTTGGCCTGGTGATTGCGCACGCCATCCCATTCGCAGGCACCTTCCTTGACCTGATCGTCCCACGACCACGCCCCCGGCTCGCTCTTAAAAAGCCAATACGCCATACGCTCTCCTCCCCGCTGCTGACTGCCCGACTATTCGCGCGTGCGCACTTTAGCCGTGCCGGGCATGGCGCACCACTGCTCGCTTAAAATTCGGGGCGGAAGGGGCGCGAGAGCAGGGCTGCAATGGTCTCACCGATATCGCCACCTTGATGCAACACCCCATCCACGGCCTCGGCGATGGGCAAATCGACGCTCAAATTCCTGCCCAACGCGACAACGGCGGGGGCGCTGGTCACGCCTTCGGCAACACTGTCGCGCGCAGCCATAATGTCGGCCAGCGGCTCGCCCTGGCCCAATGCCACGCCGAGCGAAAAATTACGCGACTGCGGGCTCGAGCAGGTCAGCACCAAATCGCCCAGGCCCGAAAGCCCGGCCAGGGTTTCGAGCCGCGCCCCCTTGGCCCGCGCCAGGCGCACCATTTCAGCGAAGCCCCGGGTCATGATGGCGGCGCGCGCGTTTTCGCCGAGCCCCCGGCCGATGGCGATACCGGCGGCGATGGCCATGACATTTTTCAGCGCACCGCCGATTTGCGCACCGGTCATGTCATCGGAGAGATAGGGCCGGAAAGTCGCCCCGCCAAGCGCCGCCGCGATCGCCTCGCCGAGCACGTTGTCCGCGACAGCCAGGGTCACGGCGCTGGGCAGGCCGCGCGCCACTTCAGACGCAAAGGTTGGGCCGGAGAGAACGGCCAAAGGCCTGTCGCGCACCACCTCGTCCACCACCTCGCTCATCAAGGCGCCGCTTTCAAGCTCAACCCCTTTGGCGCAAATGACCAGCGGCGCGGCGCGCTTTAATGCGCCAGCGCAATCTGCCGCCGCCGCACGCAGATGCTGGGCCGGTGTGGCGAGGAGAATGACATCGGCCGAGCCGAGCGCCGCCATATCGCCGCTCGCGGTAATGGCGGCATCGAGCTGAATGCCGGGCAGAAAGCGCGCATTCTCATGCGCATCGTTGATCGAGACCACGACATCTTGTTCGCGTGCCCAGAGGGTAGTGCTGCGCCCGGCCCGCGCCGCCGCCGCCGCCAGCGCCGTGCCCCAGGCGCCGGCGCCAACAATGCCGATATGCTCAATTGACGTCATGGCTGTTCCGCTTTTACCTCTCTATCGTCCGGCACACATGGTCATGCGCACGTAATGCGGCGCAGAGGGTACGCGATTTTAATGGTGTATCGAGGGGACCAACAATCAGCTCAACATATTGAGCCGTACCTTCGCCGTCAGGCGCAGCCACTTCAATGGGTTGAAATTCGAACGGCAAATTGCGCAGCAGGCCGGCATGGGTCGTACTTATAATTTCCCACGCTTCCAGCGCAGCCGCTTCGCTCTCATAGGTCGCCAGGCTGATGAGGAAGATTTCCGGCTCCGGCGGCAGGGGGGGGAGAATATCGTCATCTGCATCTGTTGTATCCGGCGCCAGTTCCGCATCAAATGCCGCCCCTTCCGCATCAAGTGCCGCATCGAGGCGAGCGACCTCATCTTCAGCAACTTGCTCAGCCGGCTCGACCGCTGGCGTTTCAATTGGCGCATCGGTCTCGACCTCAAGCGCGGCATCAAGAGCGGAAAGCTGATTCTCCGCGCCCGCCTTGGGTTGCTCCATCACCGGCGCTACATTTTCAGCAACGTTCTCCGCCGGCACTTCAGTTTGCTCTACCATAGCCTGCTCTACCAACGGCACTTCGGGTGGTGGAACAGCCTCCAAGTCCTGCCTCGCGTCAGCTTCAGCCGCCTTTTCATTAAGCGCCGCATCCAGGCTGTAGACTTTGTCCTCCGCAACGGTCTCAACTTGCATTGTCACTGGCGCTTCGGCCGGCGGCACCTCTTCATCGAGTAAGTCCTCGACCATGAGGACGGTTCTTTCAGGCTCAGGCTCGCCAGCGATCAATAGGCCTTCATCCGCGCCACTTTCGGACGGCGCGGTTTCGCCGTCAGGAGATTGCAGATGCACCGCCGGCAAATCCTCGGGCGGCGGCACGCGCGCCGGTGGGCGGGGTTTGGGCCGGGGCGGCAGGGGTTTGAGGCTGTCCTCCACATCTACGGCGCCCATCGGCGTATTGCCGGGCGGCTCATTCGGTTCGGGAACCCGGACCGCCTCGGGCCGGGCCAGGGTTTGCGAAGCGAGGGGGAAATTTTCACCCCTTCCGGCGATCGGTTCGGGACCATCGAAAACCGTCGCTGGCGGCGGCGGCGACGGCGCGTCATTAAGTGCGGCGAGGTCGATTTCGATGGCCGGCGCCTCCTCCTTGCCGGCGACGAACTCCGGCCGGCGCTCGCCAAGCGGCGCGGCGAGAATGTCGGAGCTGGGATTGGCCAGGGCGACGCCCTCCCGCCCGGTGGCGAACGTCGCTTCGGCCGGAAAAGTCTCGTCTGCGGCCCAACTGGCCGAGGCCTGGCCATAAAGTGCTTCCGCTTCGGCGAAATCGCGATCGACGCCGAGGCCGCGGTCATAAAGATAGGCCAGCGCCGCCTGCGCCGATTCGTTGCCCTTGTCGGAAGCGCGCTGATACCATTTGGCGGCCTCGGCATAGTCAAGCGCAATGCCGTCGCCGCGCTCGTAGAGAGAACCGATATGGAATTCCGCCAGGGCATCGCCCTGAGCGGCGGCGCGGCGGTACCACACCAGCGCCAAGGCCGGGTCGCGGGCGACGCCGATGCCGCGTTCATAGAGCAGGCCAAGTGCGGTTTGCGCCGTCGAATCGCCTTCCGCCGCCATGACAAACACCCGGTCCGCGCGCGAGCCGCGCTCGGCCTCCGGACCTGTGACACCGCACGCCGCGGCAACGCTGAGAACCGCAGCCAGCAGCGCGCCGCGTGTAACGCGAAAGATCATCATATTTGACTTCGGCACGCTACTCGACGACCCCCGATTCGCTCATGAATCTACTGCGGAACGGGCACGGGCGCCAGCCTGGGAGGCGCGTCGGCCATTCAAAACCGCCTGATTGAGCGCCTGGACACCAGCGTAAAACGCAGCGCCAGGCTGGAACAGGATACCAGCGCGCCGGCGAGAAAGCCCCACATCAGGCCGGGCGTGCCCCATCCGGCAGGAAAGGCGAGAACATAAGCAACCGGCACCGCCACACCCCACCATGAGACAAACTGCATCACCGGCGGCAGCCAGACATCCGCCATGCCGCGCAGCGCGCCCATCAGCACCGCTTGCCCGCCATCGAAAATCAACACAAAACCGGCGATGAATATGAGCGGCGCGGCAACAAGGACCACCGCGGGATCGTCGGAATAGATTTGTGCAAGCGGCGTGCCGAGGGCGAAATAAAGACAAGCAAAAAAGGTCATGATCAGGGTGATCAACAGAAAGGCGGACCAGCCGGCATAGCGGATATCGGCCGAATTGCGCCGCCCCACCGCATTGCCGACACGTATCGTCCCGGCACCGGCGACGCCGATGGCGCACATGAAAACCAGCGCCACCAGGTTAAACGCAATCTGGTATCCGGCCAGCGGCACCGTGCCCAACAGGCCGGCAAACATGGTCAATGCGCTGAAGGCAGCCGCCTCAAGGCCGCGCGCGGCGCCCATGGGAATGCCGATGTGGCGCAATTTGCGCGCAATCAGCCAGAAGTTCTGAATCGCGCCACCGATGCCGAGCGCTGCCCGGTCATGCAGATTTAAAACATATAGAATAAGCGCGGCGAACATGACCCAACGCGTGATGGAAGTTGCCAGCGCGGCGCCTTCAGCGCCCATCTCCGGCCCGCCGAGAGCGCCATAGATGAAAATGGCGTTGAGCCCGGCGTTAAAAAATACCGCCGAAATCGTCAGGATCATGCTCGGCAGGGGGCGGCTCAGCCCATCGAGGAAAAATGACGTCGCGACCCACATGCCGAGCCCCGGCAAGCCCCACGAAATCATGCGCAACACGCTGGCGCCGCCGGCGGCCAGCTCCGCCGTTTGCCCGACAGCAAGCAGTAGGATTTCGCCAAGAAAGCAAATTCCCGCCATGGCGATACCGAGCACCACGCCGTGCACCAGGCCGACGCGCCAATAACTGCCGCATTCCTGATGCGCACCGGCACCGTGCGCCTGGGCAACAAGCACCATGGTGCCCTGCAACAGACCCACGGTCACCAATATCATGACCACCTGGAGGGCATTGGCGGCGGCGTAATAAGCCAGATCCAACGTGCCATAATGGCCGATCATCGCAGTATCGACGGCCACCATGACCAGCAAGCCCGCACGCATGACGATCATCGGGCCGGCCAGGCGAACCGTACGTTTCAAATGGGTGGCGAAATTCATTGTCGGAGCAACGGCTGCGCCGGTGTCCGGGGAATCAGCGCTAAATTTTCGGCTGGACATTGCGCGACAGACTATCCGATGACAGGCGCACGGGAAAGACAGCGGTAATGGGGCCTGATGGACAAAAAAATGGTCGGGGGCCGAATGTGCGGCTGGCGCCGGGCGCTCTGACCTATTATGATCGCCCTCCGCCCCGCGCCGGATGATTCCGATGCGCGACGGATAGGTTCGAACGGGATTCAGGAATTGGAAACATGGCACGAGCAGCTCACCTGACGACAAAGGGACAGGTTTCGGGAAATACCGCGATCGGCATTCGCCGACTGTGGCCGGTATTTTTCGCCGCTCTGTTGGGCGTCTCCCTTATTTACGGCGTTGGATTGGCCAGCCCTTCGGCCTTGCATAATGCAGCGCATGATTCGCGGCATTCGCTCTCCTTCCCCTGCCACTGAGCCTTAAACGAACGCCCCGAAGATGGCGTTGCTCGGCCGAATCCTCCTGCCAGCGGTTATTGCGGGGCTTCTCGCCGGCGCCTTCCTGACTGGCTTGCAGCATATTGAGGTCATTCCGCTCATTCATGAGGCGGAGACCTATGAGAATTCGGCAGTGACCGGCCATAGCCATGATTCGGACGCGGGTCATGCGCATGATATTGAGAGCTGGGGGCCGGACGATGGTCTCGAGCGCGCCGCCCTAACCCTTCTCGCCAATATCATCGCCACAATCGGCTTCGGTCTGTTGCTGTCGGTAGCTTTTGTCGTCCTCGCAGCGAAGGGCCGCGCCGTCGCCTGGCGCGCCGGCCTGCTGTGGGGGCTGGCCGGCTTTGCCATATTCAATTTCGCCCCGGCGCTCGGCCTGCCGCCGGAGCTTCCGGGCAGCGAGGCGGCGGCAATCGAGGGGCGCCAGGGCTGGTGGATCCTGACCGTTCTTCTCACCGCGCTCGGCCTCGGGCTGATCGCCTTCGCCCGGCCGCTTTACTTGCGCGCGCTCGGCGGTGTCGCGCTCATTATCCCCCACCTTATCGGCGCACCGGCGCCGGATCATCATGGCGGGCTTGCGCCGGAGGAAATGGCCGAGCGTTTTATCTACGCCTCTCTCGCCACCAGCGCCGCATTCTGGCTCGCGCTCGGACCGCTAACGGCGTTTCTGCACCAGCGCCTCAGCCGCGCCGGGCACGGCCGAATCTCAGCCACCTGATAGCGCCATCGCGGCTACGTATCGCGGCTTCTGGCGAAACCTGGTTCAGCGCCTAATTTTCGCCAATTAATCCATCATGCGTGCTTGAATCGGGCAAGTGTTGGGTGTTGAATGACTGTTGCGCCGCGTTGCCACATGATCGGCAAATCGGTCGGATATTTCTTTCAGCCGAGCCTATAAAAGCACAGGAATTCATGCAGCACCGAGGTCCCTTCGTCAGCCCGCACGGGTTGGATTCGCTAGGTATTGAGAAGGTTCAAACCGCCTACTGGAATCTAACCACACCCTCTCTTTACGAAGAATCTATCCGCCGCGGCGAAGCTCGGGTTGCCAAGGGCGGGCCGCTCGTTGCCATGACCGGCATCCACACCGGGCGCTCGCCCAACGATAAATTTTTTACCCGCGAGCCATCG
The DNA here is from genome assembly GCA_964429775.1 of uncultured Rhizobiaceae bacterium. GTDB lineage: Bacteria > Pseudomonadota > Alphaproteobacteria > UBA828 > UBA828 > PTKB01. The sequence continues at coordinate 1,032 of CAYSDJ010000037.1, read as the reverse complement.
ACGGAAAACGACATCTGGTGGGGCGATGTCAACCGGCCGATCGATGCGGCGCAATTTGACAGCCTGGAGAGCCGCATCAAGGCCCATCTCGGCGGCAAGGATGTCTTCGTCCAGGATTGTTTCGCCGGCGCCGATCCGGCCTACCGCCTGCCGATCCGCGTGGTTTCGGAATTTGCCTGGCATAGCCTGTTCGCGCGCAACCTGCTGATCACGCCGAGCCTCACCGAGCTCGAGAATCACAAGCCTGAATTCACCATTATCCAGGCGCCCGGCTTCTCGGCCGATCCGGCCAAGGACGGGGTCAATTCGGAAACCTGCATTCTGATCAATTTCGCCAAACGGCTGGTTCTCATTGGCGGCACCTCCTATGCCGGCGAATGCAAGAAATCGGTCTTCACCATTCTCAATTTCCTGCTGCCGGCACAAGGCGTGTTGCCCATGCATTGCTCGGTCAATACGGGAAAAGGCGGTGATTCGGCGATCTTTTTCGGCCTCTCCGGCACCGGCAAGACAACCCTGTCCGCCGATCCCGACCGCACCCTGATCGGCGACGATGAGCATGGCTGGTCCGACAATGGCTTGTTCAACTTCGAGGGCGGCTGCTACGCCAAGATGATCCGCCTCTCGGCCAAGGCGGAGCCCGAGATTCACGCCACAACAAAGATGTTCGGCACGGTGCTTGAGAATGTCGCGATGCATGACGAGACGCGCGAACTTGATCTCGACGATGCCACGTTTACCGAGAATACGCGCGGCGCCTATCCGCTCTCTTTCATTCCCAATGCCAGCGCCGACGGCATCACCGGCCATCCGGATAATGTCATCATGCTCACGGCGGACGCCTTCGGCGTGCTGCCGCCGATTGCGCGGCTCAGCCCGGAACAAGCCATGTATCATTTTCTCTCGGGCTATACGGCGAAAGTGGCGGGCACCGAAAAGGGCCTCGGCAAGGAACCGCAGGCGACCTTTTCGACCTGCTTCGGCGCGCCCTTCATGCCGCGCCATCCTTCCGTCTATGCCGAAATGCTGCGC
>CAYSDJ010000036.1:0-37454 GCA_964429775.1 uncultured Rhizobiaceae bacterium | reverse complement strand
TTCCGAGCGGCGTGCGCACCATGCCGGTCGAGGCGAGCGAAACCGTGGCGCCGATTGTCATCTGGCGCAAGGAATTGGCCGAGGATTCAGGCGGCGCCGGGGCGGAACGCGGTGGCCTCGGCCAGGAGATGGAAATCGGCGGCGCCGAGGGCGCGCCGTTCAGCGTGCTTGCCCAGTTCGAACGCATCGACAATCCGGCGCGTGGGCGCGAGGGCGGGGCCAACGGCGCCGCCGGCGTGGTTGCCTTGGCATCGGGCAAGGCAATGCGCTCGAAAGGCCAGCAAAGCATCCCCCCGCACGACCGGTTGCGCCTGACGCTGCCCGGCGGCGCCGGCTACGGCGATCCGTTCACGCGCGACACGGAACGCGTGCTCGAAGACGTGCGTGACGGTCTGATCAGCAGCGAAAGCGCCAAGCGCGATTACGGCGTCAAAATCTCACCCGACGGTGGCGTGGATACGGAAAGCAGCGCCATGCTACGCGCCGAGCAGGGCACGGCGCACGACTGAAGTTGATGAGCGTTTCGCCCGCTTCACGGGCCGGTCAGATAATCGATAATTTTCTGATCCTGCAACATCGCCACGACGGTGCGCATCACCGCGCCATCGGTCTGCCGTTGATAATTCAGCAAATAAAAGGATTTGTTGTTTCCAACATATTCGGCCGCGTATCCGTCGCCTGTTTCGACTTCCATTTTAACAACGGTTTCATGCTCCAGCGTGAGGATCTTAGAGGTCGTCCGCACAAAGAATATTGCGAGTTTTAGCGATTTGTCTCCGTTCTCGGCGATTGAAATCCCGCGTTTGGATAATTCCCGATTGGTGATGGCGATGGCGGTGTCGGTCCAAGCATTGTAATTCGCAAATGCGCCGCCTGGACTTTCGTCATCGCCAAAAACGCGTCTTTCTTCGGTTGAGGGCTGGTTATTGACGAGGTTGACCGACGCAGCGGATTGAAATTCGATTATCGGTTCCATCGGATTGGTGTCAGGATTTGGCGTGTAATAGAGCGGCCCGCACGCCACCGCGAGCAACGGTAGAATAATCGCCAAGGGCCGTAAAAATTTATTGGCCGTAAATTTCATCATCGCCTCCCGTAAATTGATTTATTTCGCCTGCTTGCCGGCAACAACCGCAGGTGTTTCGGTTTCAAGCTTACGATAACCTATGGAATAGCGAGAGGAAATATTTGCGGCTATACGCAGGGCGCGCGCCTAGTCGAGCGTTTGCCCCCACGGCAGCACTTGATGGCCGGTGGTGAAGCTGGCGCCGAATATCTGAGTGATGTTGAGCCGGTGCAGGGGATCGTCCTCTGACGGCTCGAACGACACCTCGCCGGTTCCGACCGCGTGGCTGTGGATTTCGGGCCGCGTATCCAATTTGACGACCTGCTGCCGCACGCCGTCGGCGCTCTTGGCATCCGGGATGCGCTTGAGAAAGAGGCGCGGAAACATATCGACCATTTCGAAATTATCGCCGGTCGCGTTCATGCCGACGGATATGATTTTCTTGCCGAGCCGGCGCGTCACGCCTTCGAAGCGCGCTTCACCCGCCGAAATCTCCATCTCCGCCAGCTTCATATTGTAGCCCCAGATCTCGCGCGTGCCCGACATCGCCTGATCGGTGCTGTTGTAGGCGAACGGCCAAAAGCCGCCGGTCACATCCTGGTAGCGCACCAGTGCGATCACCGCCGCGTCGTAATAGAGGCGCTCGGGCACCTGGCAATCGAAGCGCATCACCGCCACCTGGATGCGGTCCGAGGCAAGCTCCAGGGGTGCCGGGATGAACGGGCGGAGGCTCGCTTCTTCGACGGCGCAATGCACCGCCAGCGTGCGATAGTCGTGCTCCCAGGGCGGCAGGGGATAGGGCAGGAAATCTCGCGCGGGTGTCGTATTCATGTCATCTTCCAAACTGATTTGGCCCTTCTATGTCAAACTAGTGTGAAATCATCGCAAGGGGAGCACAAGCATCATGAAGGAACATGAAGAAGGCTATGCCATGCCGCTTTCGGCGCCGAGCTACACGCCGCCGCCGTTCGAATCGACCGAGCGCAGCCAGATTCTGCTGGTGCTCTATCAGGGCGACACGGACGCCGTCGCCTGGGAAGTGCCGCAGCCCTTGGAGCCGTTTGGTGACGGCACCATGCTCGCCTGGGTCGGCGACATGTGCCAGCCGAGCCACACTCTCGACCTCTACCGCGAATGCCTGACGGCAATCAAAGTGCGCTATGGCGACGACATCGGCTGGTACGTCAACTTCATCTGGGTGGCGCACGACATGGCGCTCACCTTCGAGCGCGAAATCTACGGCTGGCCGGCGCAGATGTGCGACGATGCGCGCCTCAACTTCCACGGCAGCCAAATCACCGGCGCCTGCATGCGCGCCGGCGAGCAATTGATGCGCGTCAGCTTCAACTCGACCGACGTCGCACACATGGGCCGCGCCGAGCCGAGCGAAAACAAATTCGCCGAGCTGATGGCCGGCAAATTCCTGCAAGTACGCAAATTCCCCGCCCCGGCCAAGGACGCCAAGCCGATCAAACAACTGCTCGAAATCCCGACGCTCGACTACACGGTGCACGAAATCCACGCCGGCAACGCGACGGTGGAAATGGGGCAGTCCGGGTTTTATCCGACGCTGGCGGGCTTGGCGCCGCAGGAGATCACGGGGGCGTGGTATGTGCGGGCGTCGTGGTGGCTGGATTATCCGCTGGTGCTTTGGGAGAAATGAGGGTGGGGGTGGGTGAATTTTGCGTGCTCCATAGAGCGGAGAACAATTTCTATTTTTGTCGCATCGGGATGGCCCTATGGTCGAAGTATGACAGCGCTAGTCGTCGCTCCTAAACACCGGATAGAAACTTCGCTGCTTTCTAAGCTTAATTGAATCGCCGATCCCTATTGTATTTGCCTTGCGGCGTTCGCCACCAGCCGGGGTGATGACTTCAATGTCGGGGTTATCCATAATTGCCGAATGGATATCGTCCATGTGAGCTGGTGTCATATTGTAAATGCTATTGTAAAATTCACCGACATCCATCACGTCACCCGACTCAGATATTAGTCGCGGAATGTCATCCAAGAGCTGTTTCCGGGCTACGTTCTGCCCGGACATATCAAATAGATAGAGGTTTCCGTCGTCGTGCGCGGGATCGTATGAAAGCATATTGAGGCCAGACCGCCCGAAATGGGCCTGAGCACCGCTGTTTTGGTGCAAGATGTCGTTGTAGACCTGCCGGGCTCGATAATTATTCGCAAAATGAATTAGCCAATATCGCCAGCCGCCAGGGTTGTTTATCGAGAAAGGACTCACATAGGAAGCGCAGTCTTGGAAAGTCTCAAACACTATTCGCTCAGCAGTCCCAAGCCATTGGTGATTGCTCATTTTGCCATCAAGTCGATGCAAATCACCCTCATTGAGGCCAATGGGAGCCAATTGAGCCATCAGCTTTTTGGGGTCTGACTTTTGAAGGAAGGTCAACAAGGACGTGATCGCAAAAGTGTAGAATATTTCGGCGGAAGAATAGGATTGCAATATGTCGAGAAGGGTATTTCGCTCTACGTGTTTATATCCATATTGGTCAAGATTGAAGATAACATTTCGAACTCTCGATTGCTCTAGGTGCTGTTTCACCCTGCCATATGCTGTCTCAAATTTTTCATTTAAATACACCACATGGATTTGAAGCCCCCGCACACTGTCTTTCACTTCAGCATGAAGAGGCGCAATGTTTGATTTGAGGATTTCGATTGCTTCCGGAATATCATCATTAAAGATGAAAAGGCACTCGATTTCTATTGTTCGTAGATTCTGTTCGACTCGATTCAGATTAATTGCGTTGATGGCATTCCGAATCTCTTCAATGAAAATAATTGGAGATCCGGCAGAACCGCATTCGTATCGCCCGCCACCGGCAAATCCGTCGATCACGGCAAGGCGAAAAACCTCTCTATGAGGATGCTGGCATCTGACACGGAGATAATTGAAGAAATACTCACGAAGTATTCTGTGCTTACGCTTTGTATGTTCCTCGAGCTTGGCACCGGCAGCCCAATCATATCGCTTTTCGACCATTCGATCTCCGGTGACCTACAAATTCCATAGATTAGACACTACGGAGCCGCATGCACGGTCTCAGGCATTTCATCCCACAATTTGCCGCGATAAATCCTACCATTCGCTTTTTTTGAACGTCGCTTGTTGTCCTTACCCCACGCTCCCCATTGCTTGAAGAAGAACGCCGTTCCATTCTTAGTGCACTGTTGATGAATTTCGTCAATCCATTCTTCCCGTATTGGTCGAGCAGCCTTACCGCTCTCGCCTCCGATTATCGCCCAATGGATGTCACTCAAATCAATTTTCCCAACTGAATCGATCAGGGGTTCAAAGGATATGAAACGAATTGCAGCTGGAACGGCCCGAAGGTCATCAATTCGATCCGAAACATCTGCATTTTCGATACTTGTGCCAAGCCACACATTCGGAAGTACGTCTTTAAGTTGAGCGGAAACTAATTCTACCATACGTCGAGGGCGTTTTGTAAGAATTTGATAATTATGTTGTGGGGTTTCTCGCATAACATTCCAAACAGCGAATATAAATTCGTCGCTCACCTGATCGTGAAATAAGTCACTCATTGAGTTGACAAAAATCTTCCTCGGCTTTTTCCAACGGTAGGGCTTTGCAAGTGAACTCTGATCCTCTCTTACAACTCCGTTCCAAATAGTCCGACTACCGCTACGCCTTGTCAGTCCTGAGTATTTTTTGTTTCCCATGGCCTGCAGGCGTTTGGCCATATCCATGGCATAGCAGTTGGTGCATCCGGCGGTTACAATGGAGCAACCCGCAACTGGATTCCAAGTAGCGTCAGTCCACTCGATTTGCGTTACTGACATCAGACTCTCAATTCTAATTTGTTGGTGATAAAGCCAGGATAACACCAACATATACTGGAGAACGGGCAAACGATAACACAATTTGTTCTCGTTTCAGCCTCCGTGCCGAAGAATATCGGTTCGCCGCCAATATTTTTAAGTTCTTGATTCTGAAACAAACAAAGCGCGCTCTGCGCGCTGAGTTCGCCCCGCCACCCCAAACCCCTCCTCCCCGCCGGGGCGGAAGGGCTTATCACCATAGTCGCTTGGTTTGATGCCGCGTCTGAGTTACTTAAGCCGCGTATCTCCCCCCCATGAACGCGCGCCACAGCGTTCGCCGCTGGGCGCTGGTGTAGCCGCCTGTCGCCGTGTGCATCGAGGCGCGGCCGTCGAACAGGGTTAGGTCGCCGGGGTGCCATTTGTGGCGGTAGATGAAGCGGTCTTCGGTGGCGTGGTCGTAGAGTTGCTGTAGGAGCGCGGCGCTTTCAGCTTCATCCATGCCGACGATGTGGCGGGTGAAGCCGGGGTTGACGAATAGGGCCTCGCGGCCGGTTTCGGGGTGGCGGCGGATTATCGGGTGGGTGGCGTCGGGTACCTTGGCGAGCTGGGCGTCGGTGAGGGCGACTTTGGAATCGGCGCCGGTGCCGCTCATCAGATTGTGCACGGCGTTGAGGCCGCGCAGGCGCGACTGCATGTCGGCGGGCAGGGTCTCAAACGCCTTATATAGATTGGCGAACAGGGTGTCGCCGCCACTCTCGGGCACTTCGATGGCGTAGAGCATCGAGGCATCGATCGGCTCGGCGATGTAGGACAGGTCCGAATGCCAATAGCTGCCTGCCATGCGCGCCGTGGTGCGGCCCTTGCCGCTTTCGACGACGTTGGAAATGATGCACAGGTCGGGCTCGTCCGGGTGGTAGAACTGATCGAGGATATGGCGCGTGATCGGGCCGAAGCGGCGGCAGAAAGCGGCGGTTTGCGCCGGCGTCAAACTCTGGCCGGGAATGGCGATCACGAGATGATCCAAGAGCGCCTGGCGCAGTGCCGCAAGCTCGCTGTCGCCAAGCGGTTGGGCCAAATCGAGGCCATGAATTTCCGCGCCGAGCGCGGCGCCGGAAGGTTTGACGCGAATGTTGCTCATGACCATTCGGCGATGACATCCGCCGCCTCCCTATAGCGCACCGGCGCCCGGCCTTCGGGCGGCTGGCCGTCGACCCAGGCGGGATAGCGCACTTCATAAAACGGATCGGCGCCGTTGCCGCCGTCCTGGCGCTTGACCATGCCGCGCGCCGCGATGTGCGGATGTTCGGCCATCTCGTCCATGTCGTAGACGCGCTCGAAGCAGCAATCGACCTCGGCGAATTGCGCTTCCCATTCGGCCATGGTTTTTTCCGCCATCAGAGCCGCGACCTCGGCAATAAGGCCGTCCTGCGGCATGTCTTCCCATTGGCGGTCGCGCCAGTCCGGCCGCCCGACGGTGTCGCAGAAGGCGTGCCAGAATTTGTCCTCGACCGCGCCCAAGGTCATGAAGCGGCCATCCTTGGTCGGGTAGATATTGTAAAAGGCGGTTCCGCCATTGAGGTAATTACCGGTGCGGGCGGCGCTGAATTCGGGCCGGAGGGTGCCGGTCAGGGTCCACATCTGCCACGGCACCACCGCCTCGGCGATGCTGGTATCGATGAAGCAGCCCTGGCCGGTGCCGTTCGGCCGGTCGCGCCCCATCAGGCCGCCCATGATGGCGAGTGCGGATTGGATGCCGCTTGAATAATCGGCCACTTGCGGGAAGGTCATGCCGGGCGCGGTGCGCGGGCCGGAGGTCACCAACCCGCCCATCAGGGCCATATAGTTGAGATCGTGGCCGGCACGAAGCCGGTACGGGCCGGTCTGGCCCCAGCCCGAAAGGGCGCAATAGACGAGGCGGGGATTAAGCGCCTTGATGCGTTCCTGGCCGAATCCAAGGCGGTCCATCACGCCGGGGCGGTAGGATTCGAGCATCGCATCGGCGCCCTGGATCAGCTGCGCCAATTGATCCTTGCCGGCATCGCTCTTGAGGTCGATCTCAAGCACGCTTTTCGAGCCGTTGACGACCTTGTACCAGGCTGAGATGCCGTCGCCGTCGGGCGGGCCGAAGCGCCGCATCGGCTCGCCGCCGGGCGGCTCGACGCGCACCACCTCGGCGCCCATATCGGCGAGCAGCAGGGTTGCATAGGGGCCGGGAACATATTGGCTGAGATCGAGGACACGAATGCCGTCGAGAAAGGAATAGGACACGGATATCTCCCTGAAGCTTCCGCTCTATAGAGACCCCGCGCGGGCCGGGGCGTCAATAGGTGGCTTGGCTAACGCACCAATTCGTCGACCTTTTTGGGCCCGCCTTTTTTCTTGCCGGGCGGTTTCTTTGGTCCTTGCGGTTTGGGGAAGCTGAAGCTGAGCTTGCCCTTGACGACATCGACCTTGACCCGCCCGCCATCGGCGAGCTTGCCGAACAGCAGCTCATCGGCGAGCGGTTTCTTGACATGCTCTTGAATGGTGCGCCCGAGCGGCCGCGCGCCGAAGGCCGGGTCATGGCCCTTCTTGGCGAGCCAGCGCTTGGCCGATTTGCTGAGCTCGATTTCAACGCCGCGGTCGGCGAGCTGGTCCTCAAGCTGCATGACGAATTTATCGACCACGCGTTCCATGACATCGTCGGGCAGGCTGTTGAAGCCGATCACGGCATCGAGCCGGTTGCGGAATTCGGGCGTGAACATGCGCTTGATCGCTTCTTCATCATCGCCCGTACGCACGCCGCGCTCGAAGCCGATGGCCGGCTTGACCAGATCGGCGGCGCCGGCATTGGTCGTCATGATCATAATGACATTGCGGAAATCGACTGACTTGCCGTTATGGTCGGTAAGTTTGCCGTAATCCATCACCTGCAGCAGCACGTTGAACAGGTCGGGATGGGCTTTCTCGATCTCATCGAGCAACAGCACCGCGTGCGGATTTTGATCGACCGCGTCGGTCAGGAGGCCGCCCTGATCGAAGCCGACATAGCCCGGCGGGGCGCCGATCAGGCGCGAGATCGAATGGCGCTCCATATATTCGCTCATATCGAAGCGGATTAGCTCGATTGCCATGGTGTGCGAGAGCTGGCGCGCCACTTCGGTCTTGCCGACGCCGGTCGGGCCGGAGAAGAGATAGCAGCCGATCGGCTTTTCGATATCGCGAAGGCCGGCGCGCGCCAGCTTGATCGCCGCCGCGACCTGGCGCAGCGCATCGTCCTGGCCGAACACCACCGTCTTGAGGTCGCGCTCCAGCGTCTTGAGCGATTTCTTGTCGCCGTGGCTGACGCTTTTGGCCGGCACGCGCGCCATCTTGGCGATAATCGTTTCGATATCCTTGAGGCCGATGGTCTTGCGCTTGCGCCGCTTCGATTCAGGCCTCAAACGCTGCGCCGCACCGACCTCGTCGATCACATCGATCGCCTTGTCGGGCAGCTTGCGGTCGCCCATATAGCGGTCCGACAGTTCGACCGCCGCGCGCAACGCCTCATTGGTGTAGCGCACGGCGTGATATTCCTCGTAATAGGGCTTCAGGCCGCGCAGGATTTTGACCGCGTCCTCGACCGAAGGCTCGCTGATATCGATCTTCTGGAAGCGCCTGACCAGGGCCCGGTCCTTCTCGAAATAATTGCGGTATTCCTTATAGGTGGTCGAGCCGATACAGCTCAGCGTGCCGCTTTGTAGCGCTGGCTTGAGAAGGTTCGAGGCATCCATGGCGCCGCCCGAGGTGGCGCCGGCGCCGATCACGGTGTGGATCTCGTCGATAAAGAGGATGGCGCCGTCATGCGCCTCGAGCTCATCGACCACCGCCTTCAGCCGTTCCTCGAAATCGCCGCGATAGCGCGTGCCGGCGAGCAGCGCGCCCATGTCGAGGGCGAAGATGGTGGCTTCGAGCAGGATTTCGGGCACCTTGCCCTCGGTGATCTGGCGCGCCAGCCCTTCGGCGATGGCGGTTTTGCCGACGCCGGCCTCGCCGACATAGAGCGGATTGTTCTTGGTGCGCCGGCACAGCACCTGAATGGTGCGCTCGATCTCGTTTTCGCGGCCGATCAGCGGATCGATTTTTCCGCTCTCGGCCTTGGCGTTGAGATTGACGCAATAGGCATCAAGCGCCTCGCTGCCGCGCTTGACCTCGCTCTCGCCCGCCATGTCCTCATCGACGCCGGAAATCTCGGCGCTTTCGCCCGACATGCCCGGCACCTTGGCGATGCGGTGGGAGATGTAATTGACCGCATCGAGGCGCGTCATATCCTGCTCCTGCAGGAAATAGACGGCGTGCGATTCGCGTTCGGTGAAGAGGGCGGCAAGCACATTGGCACCGCTCGCCTCGCCCCGGCCGGAGGATTGCACATGCAACACGGCGCGCTGCAAAACGCGCTGGAATCCGGTGGTGGGTGCCGCGTCCTCGGACGGATCGCCGACCAGATTGTCGAGTTCATTGTCGAGGAAGGCGGTTAGATCCTGGCGCAGTTTCTCGATATCGACACCGCACGCCTTGAGCACCGCCACCGCATCACTATCGTCGCAGAGCGCGAGCAATAAATGCTCAAGCGTGGCCAGCTCATGATTGCGCTCGCCGGCGAGCGCCAGGGCGCGGTGCAGGGTTTTTTCGAGTTCGTTGGAGAGCATTATTTTTGCTCCTTAGTCTTATTCCGCATCAGTCCTTTTCCATCGTGCACTGCAGCGGGTGTTCGTTGCGCCGGGCGAAATCAACCACTTGGGTGACTTTCGTTTCCGCCACTTCGAAGGGATATACGCCGCACACGCCGACGCCACGGCGATGGACATGCATCATCACTTCCGTCGCATTCTCCTGCGGCATGCCGAATATCCGCATCAACACCACGATCACAAACTCCATCGGCGTGTAATCGTCGTTGAGCAGCAAGACCTTATACATCGACGGCTTCTTGGTCTGGGGCTTCGTTTTGGTGAGGGTTCCGGTATCCTCGCCCGGCCTGCCGATTTTGCGCTTGTCCGTCATATTCTCTTCGCAATGAGCTCCAAATTGAACCGCTGGACAATTAATAGCATAGCTCCGAACGCCCTCAGGACAAAACCAAGCTGGGCAATTGCGCCTGGGGCGACCCGTTCAATGCGTGATTTTAAGTTGAAAACATTAACATAGAGCAGATTCAAACACTTGATCTGTGCCAAGATATGGCGCAAATCAAATTCCCTTCGCTCATGAAATATGGGATGAAAAACCGGCCAAACAAGCGTGTGCTTGCCTGGCCGGCTGGATTACGGCCCGAATATTGGGCTTGTCGGCGTCTTAACCGACGATATCTGTCTCTGAGAAGAAATAGGCGATCTCGATCGCCGCATTTTCGGGAGAATCGGAGCCATGCGCCGAATTCGCCTCGACTGATTCGCCGAAATCCTTGCGAATCGTGCCTTCGTCGGCATTTGCCGGGTTTGTCGCGCCCATCACTTCGCGATTGTGCAGCACGGCATTTTCGCCTTCAAGCACCTGGGCCACAATCGGGCCGGACGTCATATAGTCGCACAAATCGCTATAAAAGGCGCGTTCGGCATGAACGGCATAAAATTGCTGTGCCTGTTCGAGTGTCAGACGCAGGCGTCGCTGGGCAACAATGCTGAGGCCCGCGTCTTCGAAACGCTGATTGATCGCGCCCGTGAGATTGCGCCGGGTCGCATCCGGCTTGAGAATGGAAAGCGTTCTCTCGACCGCCATTTGGTTAACTCCTAAAATTTAAGATGGCGCGTTATAGACGCTCCGCCACCGCGCATCAACCGTCGCATCAATGGGCGTTTCAAAGCCGCTCTCAGGCGCGCTTTTCCCAGCCGCCACCTTCGCCCTGCTGCCAATAGCTGACATCGTGGTTTTCCGCCTTGCGCCGGGTCCAGCGTTGGCGCGCGGCGCCGAGCGCGGTTTCGTCGTTGCCGTCAAACATGTCGAGATAGCGCGTCACGCCGGGCAGGAAAACCGGCTCGACGCCATCAATGGTGACCACGATATCGGCATTATTTTCATTGGCCGAGGCATCGGCGGATTCGCTTGAGAGCAGGATCGGCTGGTGCTCGCCGTCGCCGTCCTTGAGCTCGCCATGCGGCAGGAACGAGTCGGGGTCGAATGTCCAAAGCGCCGTATTCAGGGCCGCCATGCGTTCTTCCGAGGCGCCGACCACACGTACCCGGTGGCCGGCATCGAAGGCCTTTTGCAACAGCCTCGGCAGCGCGTTTTCGAGCGCCGTGGTGCGCAATTGATAGAACGCGACCTCAGCCATATTCCGTCACTCAGCTCTCGTAATAATCGGCCACGAGCTTATCCAACAGACGCACGCCGAAGCCCGACGCGCCCTTCGGCACGATCGGATCGTCGCCGCGTTTCATCCACGCCATGCCGGCGATATCGAGATGGGCCCAGGGGGTTTCCTCGACGAAGCGCTCCAGCAATTGCGCCGCCGTGACGCTGCCGGCCTCGCGCCCCTTGCCGACATTCTTCATATCGGCAATCTCGGAGTTGATATCCTTGTCGTAACGCGGGCCCAAGGGCAGGCGCCAAAGCTCTTCGCCCGAGGCCTTACCGGCGGCGGTGAGGCGTTCGGCCAGTTCGTCATTGTTGCTGAACAGGCCGGCCTGATAGGTGCCGAGCGCGACGATGATGGCGCCGGTGAGGGTAGCGAGATCGACCATGAATTTGGGCTTGAAGGTTTTCTGCGTGTACCAGAGAGCATCCGACAGCACGAGCCGGCCTTCGGCATCGGTGTTGATCACCTCGATGGTTTGGCCCGACATGGTGGTCACCACATCGCCCGGGCGCTGGGCATTGCCGTCCGGCATATTCTCGACCAGGCCGACCACGCCGACCACATTGGCGCGTGCTTTGCGCCCGGCGAGCGCCTTCATCAGGCCGATTACCGCGCCGGCGCCGGCCATATCGTATTTCATCTCTTCCATGCCGCCGGACGGCTTGATGGAAATGCCGCCGGTATCGAAGGTCACACCCTTGCCGACAAAGGCGACCGGCTGCTCGTCCTGATTTTCGGCGCCGTTCCAGCGCATGATGGCGATGTAGGATTCGCGCCGGCTGCCCTGCCCGACACCGAGTAGCGCGCCCATGCCAAGCTCGCGCATGCGGTCTTCATGCAGCAATTCGACATCGATGCCGATATCCGAAAGCGCCTCGATATCCTCGACGATGGTCGCCGGATATTTCACATTGCTTGGCTCCGACACCAGATTGCGCGTGAGATAAACACCGTCGCCGACGCGCTGGCGCGGCGCTGCGGCGGCCTCGGCGGCGCCCGTTTCGGCCGACATCAGCGTCAGCGCCTCGAGCGTCGGCTTGTCTTCTTCCTTTTGCTTGGTGCGGTATTTATCGAAGCGGTAGGCGGCGAGCTGCGCGCCGAATGCCGCTTCGGCCACCATTTCCGCAAGGCTGAGCGGGCAGCCATCGGGCGCATCAAGCGCGAGCGATGCCGCGGTCTCGCCCATTTTGTTGAGGTTGCCGACAACGCGCCCGCCGAGCGCCTGCATCTGCAACTTATCGATCTCTCCGGCTTTGCCGAGACCGACCAGCAGCACCCGGGCGAGCTCGAGCCCGGCCGGCGCATTGATCAGGAGAGTGGTGTTTTTCTTGCCAGTGAAGCGCACGCTTGCCGCGACCGCCCGGGCCAGCGCGCCCGACATTTTTTCGTCGACATCCTTGGCCGTCGGGGTCAATTCGCTATCGGCCATAACACCGACGATCAGCGTGCCCGTCGCCGGCACGGAAATTTCAGAAAACGCGATCTTCATGGCAGCCTCTTTGCTGATTGGTCATCCTTTACACCCGCCCCTCCCGGCCGGCGCCCGAACCTAACCCGCCGCGCGCCGTTGGTGAAGCGGGATTCGCAAGGGCGGGCATGAAAAACCCCCGGGCGGATTACCCGGAGGGTTTATTTCCATACACCTAAATCTGCCGATATCAGGCGGCGCGGATATCCTTGAGAAAGGTCTCGACCTCGTTGCGCAGCTCTTCCGACTGCTGCGACAATTCACCGGCCGCACTTTTCATATCTCCGGCGGCGGCACCGGTATTTTGCGCCGCCTCGTGCACCGTGGAGATCGTCGAAGACACCTCCTGGGTGCCGGTCGCGGCCTCCTGCACATTGCGCGAAATTTCGCCGGTCGCGGCGCGCTGTTGCTCGACTGCCGAGGCGATGGTGATCGACGTCTCGCTGATCTCGCCGATCATTGTGCCGATATCTTCAATCGCGCCGACCGCGTCACCGGTCGCGCCCTGCAGTGTGGCGATCTGGTTGCCGATCTCGTCGGTCGCCTTGGCCGTCTGGTTGGCCAGGCTTTTGACCTCGGAGGCGACCACGGCAAAGCCCTTGCCCGCCTCGCCGGCGCGCGCCGCCTCGATCGTGGCGTTGAGCGCGAGGAGATTGGTCTGGCTCGCGATGTCGTTGATCAACTGCACCACATCGCCGATCTTCTGGCCCGCTTCGGAGAGGCTCTTGACCGTATCGTTGGTCTTCTCGGCCTCATTGACGGCGTTTTGTGCGTTGCGCGTCGAATCATCCACTTGGCGGGCGATCTCGGCGATCGATGAGGCCAGTTCCTCGGCCGCACTGGCCACCGTCTGCACGTTGGCGGTCGCTTCTTCCGAAGCCGACGCCACGACAGAGCTTTGCTGGCTGGTTTGCTCCGCCGTTGTTGACATCGATACGGCGGACAGTTCCACCTCGTTCGAAGCGGCGGATACCGCGCCGACGACGCCGGAGATATTGCCGTCGAACTTCTTGCACAATTCATCTATGTGCTGGGCACGGGCTTCGCGCTTTTCATTCTCGACTGTCTGCTCGGCGGTCAGGCGCGCCTTCTCAATGGCGTTTTCCTTAAAGACCTGAACCGATTTTGCCATTTCGCCGATTTCATCGCGCTGGCCGACATAATATATCTCAATCTCATTGTTGCCCTCGGCAAGGATATTCATCGCACTCGTCATGTTCGTAATCGGGCGCGTGATGCCGGTGACAATGCTGTACACCACAGCTGCGGTGAGGAGCATAAGGATCAGCGTGACGACAGCCAGCAACAGGAACGACGTATAGGCGGTGCTTTCGATCGAAGCCGCCGAGGCTTGCAGGTCCGAGGCGATTTTGTCCTCGACCGTTTTTAGGAGCTCGATTTTCTCGGTGATGGTCTTGAACCAATAGCCACCCTCGATCCTTTCCAGCGTTCCGGTTACGGGGCTATCGATGGCAATTTTCCGCAGGCGGTTTACTTCATTGACCGCCGCGCCGCTGACGGTGGATTTCAGGAACGCCTTTTGATCGTCGCTTGCGTAGATGGCGAAGCGGCTCAGAAAAATGTCCTGCATGGCGATCAGTTGCTGGAATTTGCCATGGATGGCGGGCTGGAAAGCGCCGCTGCCGTAGCCGACGGCGCCCATCGCCCGTTCGACACCGGCCCGCTCCTTACCTTGCAGAAAGGCCGTATAGGCGGTGATTGCATTGGTCACTGTTGCTTCGGTGCTAAGCACTGTCATGTCTTCGATGATATGCAGAAGTTTGGCGATGGTCGGCGTATAGAAGCCGGCCATCTGCGGCACATTGATTTCGAGACCGCTCACTTGCGCGCGTTTGGCGGACAGATTGGCCAGTGCGCGCTCCGCCGTCTCAATCCGATTGACGAGTTCGGCGCTGAAAGAAGCGGCGTCAAAAGAATTCAGGGCTGCCGCCAGGGCGGCTTGACTGTTGTCCGTCAGCTTTCGTTGGGCCGGCAGATCCTGGAAAAATTTGGCTCCCTTGCTGGCGATGAAGCCGGCCGACATGCCGCGCTCCTTTTGCATCTCATGCACCACGGCGCTGATCACCGGCGCCACTTGCGACAGTTCCAGGACTTTGCCCATTTCGGCCGATGTCTCATATTTATCAAATACGGTGAAGCCGGAGAACGCCAGCATGCCGATGACGGGCAGGGCCAGCGCCAGGGCGACGCGGTTGCCAATTTTAAAATTTCCGATGAATGCGAACATGAGCTAGCCCCTCGTCAAGGAATTCAGCAGATTGCTGCCGTTGCAAAGAAAGGGGCCAATTCATTCACCCCACTTTTATTGAGGTGGCATTTTCACGCCGGCTCGTTAATAAGGCGTAAAATTTCAGGCCTAGTATTGCTGCGTAGGGCTAAAAACAGAGAGAAAACACATCGGCACTATTTTTAATAACTAGTCCTAAATAGATATGACAAATTCCGCCATCAGGCCCGGCGCCTATGCGTCAGGACCAATATTCGCCATCACAGGCAGGATCGCCTATGCTCGGCGCAATTCCGATTCGCCAGCGCCGGTACCCCCGCGATGACCGATCCCAGCTCCCGCGCCGCCAATTCCCACGCCGCTAAATCCCGCGCCCAGGCTTTCCGCGCTAAATGGCACGAATATTACAGCGAAAAGCGCATCACCCATCAGTGGCTTCAGGTCGATCTGCTGAAAAGCCTGCCGGTTCATAGCGTGCTTGAAATTGGGCCCTATCTCGGCCTGGTGAGCGCTATGGCGGCAAGCGCCGGCTATGAAGTGACGACGCTCGATATCGAGGCGCAATCCCAGGGCATCGGATCAAAGCGCCACATTCAGGCCGATATCCGCGACGTGGCGGCGGATAAGATTCACGGCTTCGACGCCATCATTTGTTGCGAAACGCTCGAGCATATTCATTGGGACAAAGTCGATTCAGTACTCGGCAATATTGCCGCCGCCGGTGCGCCCTGGCTTGTTCTTTCCGTGCCCTATGAGGGATTTCAATTCGCCTTCGAACTTTATTTTAACCGCTGGCGCTGGCGCCGCCGCAGCCACTTCCGCAAATTACGTTTTCTCAAACGCCTGCGCGTCGCGAATGACGCGGAATGGGAGCCGCATAAATGGGAGATCGGTTATCGCGGCCACGGCTTGCGGGCGTTTATGCACAAGCTCGAAGACGCCGGTTTCGAGATAAAGCAGCGCGAGTTCACCAGCGGTTGCCGCTCGGTATTTTTTGTCTGTCGCAATAAATCAGCCGTGCAGCCATGAGACGCGCGTTACGCCACGACAAACCAGGGCTCAGCCCGCTATCCTTCCAACATGTGATGCAAAGTATGCATGACATGTTGGCAAGCGCGACCGCCCGGCGTTTGAGGGAACTTACAACGGGCCATTCTTATGGCCCGTTGGTATACTGAGAATATGCACCGTCACCAACGCTATATCTTGCGTCAGCTCCTCGGACCCTTCGTGTTGATTTCGATTGGCCTGACGGCGGTGATCTGGCTCACCCAGTCGCTTCGATTTGTCGATATGATCGTCAATAAGGGGCTGTCGTTGAGCGCCTTCCTCTATTTCAGCATGCTGCTGCTGCCGACCTTCCTCGGCGTTATTCTGCCGATTGCGCTGTTCAGCGCCATTCTCTTCGCCTACAACAAGCTGGTGATCGACAGCGAAATGGTCTCGCTGCGCTCGGCCGGCCTTGGGCCCTGGTCGCTCGCCGCGCCGGCGATCACGCTGGCGACATTCGTTTGCGTCATCGTCTACGCCATCAACCTCTATTTCATCCCGGCCAGCTACCGCGAATTCAAGAGCCGCCAGTTTATCGCACGCGCCGATTTCTCCTCGGTGCTGTTGCAGGAGGGTGTGTTCACCAACCTGATCGAGGATGTCACCGTCTATGTGCGGGCGCGAGATTCGGCCGGCAAGCTGCACGGTATATTGGTGCATGACAGCCGCGTCGACGGTGCGCCGGTGACGATGATGGCCGAGCGCGGCGCGCTGGTAAAAACCGAACAAGGACCGCGCTTTGTCCTCTTGAATGGCAACCGTCAGGAAATCAACAAATTGCACGGCCAGCTATCGCTGCTTTATTTCGACAGCTATGCCCTCGATCTCGGCCATTTTGCCGAAGACCCGGCCAATCGCTGGCGCGAGCCGCGCGAACGTTTTTTGCACGAACTTTTCAATCCCACCGACGGCTATGACGATCAGCGCAATCTCGGCAAATTCTGGGCCGAGGCGCATCAGCGCATTGTGTCGCCGCTGTTTGCTTTCGCGCTCACCGGAATTGCCCTCGCCACCTTGCTCGACGGCCAGCTGAACCGGCGCGGCCAGTGGCGCCGTATCCTGGCCGGAATTGGCGGTGCGTTCGCCTTTGAAGCGATCGGTCTCGGCCTCGTCAACGCGGTTTCGAAAACGCCCAGCTTGGCGCCGCTGATGTATGTCAATGTGGCGATTGCCCTGGCTGTTGCATTTTATCTCCTGCACCGCCGCATCCGCGGCGCGAACGCGCGGCGCGGTGCGACGCCGCGGCCGGCGTAGGGCTGTTCCGCCAATGCGTATGTCGACGACATTCTCCTATTATATCAGCCGCCAATTCATCATCGGTGTTTCGCTGGTCTTTCTGATTTTTGTCGCCACCATCTTCATTTTCGATGCGGTCGAGATGATGCGCCGTGGCTCCGGCCCCAACCGCGAATTGGCGACGCTCGGCATTTTGCTGCAAATGGCGATGTTGCGCGTACCCTTCATGGCGCAAAAAATTCTGCCCTTCGCGGCGCTCGTTGCCGGGCTCTGGACCTTCGCGCGCATGACGCGCACCCAGGAGCTGGTGGTGGCGCGCGCCGCCGGGGTTTCGGTGTGGCAGTTTCTGCTGCCGACGCTTCTCCTTGCACTTGTTCTTGGCGTCTTCGTGATGACTGTTTTCAACCCCATGTCGGCGGCCATGGTGTCGCGCTATGAGCATATGGACGCCAAATATCTGCGCGGCAAATCGAGCCTGTTGGCGCTGTCGAATTCCGGCATATGGCTGCGTCAGGGCGACGGCGGAAACCAGTCGGTCATTCATGCCCAGCGCCTCAGTCAGGAAGACCTCACCCTGTTTGACGTGATCATATTCCGATATGAGGAGAATGACCTTTTCGTCGGGCGTATCGATGCCAACGAGGCGCATCTCGAGGCGGGCCACTGGGAACTGATTGATGCCGTGCTGACCGGGCCGGACCAGCCGGCGCAATTCATGGACCGCTATGAGATGCCGACGGAACTCACCTTCAGCCATATCGAGGATAGTTTCGCGCCGCCGGAAACCCTCTCCTTCTGGGCCTTGCCCGCCTTCATCGAGGTGCTCGAATCCTCCGGCTTTTCGGCGGTGCGGCACCGACTTTATTGGCATTCCCTGCTCTCGGGGCCACTTCTCCTTTGCGCCATGGTGCTTATCGCCGCCACTTTTTCGCTGCGCTTTTCGCGCCGCGGCGGCACCTGGCTGCTGATCGCCGCCGGCGTCTTGAGCGGTTTCATTCTTTATTTCGTCTCGGATCTGGTGCTGGCGCTTGGTCTCTCGGGGAAAATTCCGCCCGTGTTGGCGGCCTGGACGCCGGCCGGCGTGTTCACCCTGATCGGTGTCGCCAGCCTCTTTCATATGGAAGATGGATAGGCGAATGGCGCGGATACGCCTTCTAATCATGGCCGCGATTTGCGGCATTTTCACCGCGCTATCGCCGCTCCACGCGCAAACCCTGGTGCGCGAGTTCGAATCCGTCGACGCCGGCAAAGAAGTGATCATGAGCGCCGACAGTTTGACCTATGACGAGGCGCTCGGAATCGTCACCGCCGCGGGCAATGTTGAAATTTCGCAGGGCCACCGCCTCCTGATCGCCGACACCGTATCCTATAATGAAGGCCAGGATATGATGACGGCGTCGGGCAATGTGACCCTGGTGGAGCCCACAGGCGAAGTGATGTTTGCCGATTATTTCGAACTCTCCGACGAAATGCGCGAGGGTGTGGTGCGCGACCTTCGTTTGCTGCTCAACGCCGAAACCCGCATTGCGGCCAACAGCGCGCGGCGCAGCGGCGGCAACCGCACGGAAATGAGCAAAGCGGTGTTTTCGCCTTGCAAGCTCTGCCCGCTGCACCCGGAGGAGCCGCCGCTGTGGCAGATCAAGGCGGTCCGCATCGTGCATGACCAGGAGGCGCGCGACGTTGCCTATTACGATGCCTGGCTGGAAATGTTCGGCGTTCCCGTTCTCTACACGCCCTATTTCGAGCATCCCGATCCGAGCGTCAAACGGCGCAGCGGATTTCTCGCACCCACCTACGGCTCCTCTTCCACCCTCGGCGTTCAGCTTACCACGCCATATTTCTGGAATATCGCACCGCACCGCGACGTGACGCTGAAGCCGAAATTCACCAGCGATGAGGGTGTGGTTTGGGGCGGCGAATACCGCGAGCGCACCCACACGGGTGGCTACAGTCTGGACGGCAGTATTGCCTACAGTGACGAACGCGATGATGAAGGGCGCGAAACCGGAAGCAAGGGCGCGCGCGGCCATCTGTTTAGCGAAGGACATTTCGAGCTCAATCCGGTGTGGAATTACGGCTACGAATTCGAGCGCGCCAGCGACGACACCTATCTCAGTTTCTATCGCCTCGCTTCCAGGGACACACTCACAACCCGGCCCTATATTGAAGGTATCAACGGGCGCAACTATGCCAGCGGCACGGCCTATTTTTTCCAAGATCTCGAAGCGGAAGACGATCAGGACCAGATTCCGATGGTTTTACCGTTGCTCGATTTCAATCATGTCGGCGCGCCCGGCGCCTTCGGTGCGTTCACCAGCCTGGACGCGAATTTCATGGCCCTGCAGCGCGTCGACGGTGCGGACAGCCGCCGTCTGTCCCTCGAGGGCGGCTGGCATTTGCCGCACATCGGACGCTCGGGCAGTGTCTACCGCCTTTCTGCGACGATGCGCGGCGATGTCTACCACGTCAATAATGTGGATTTGGCCGGCACCGGACGGACCACGCATGCGCGCGGTCTGACCGGCCGGCTACGCCCCGAAATCACGGCAGAATGGCGCTTGCCCCTGGTTCGCCGGATGGGCCCCATACAGCAATTGATCGAACCCATTGTGCAAGCCGTCGTCAGCCCCTATGGCGGCAACCCCGGCGAGATTCCAAATGAAGACAGCCAGGATTTCGAATTTGACGATACCAATTTGTTCAGTAACAACCGCTTCACCGGCTTCGACCGGGTGGAGAGCGGACCGCGCGTAAATTACGGTCTTCGCTTCGGCTTTTTCGGCGCCGGCGGCGGGCGGACGCAAGGCATGATCGGGCAAAGCGCGCGCTTGCGCGAAGACGATACGTTTAATCAGGGAAGCGGCCTGGAAAACACATTCTCCGATTATGTCGGCCGCGTGCACATCTCGCCGGCGGATGTTTTCGATTTTGCCTACCGCTTCCGTTTATCGCGCGATAATTTTGCCGCCCGGCGCAACGAAATCGAACTCGCCGCCGGGCCCAAGGCGATCCGTTTCAATATCGGCTATGCGCTTTTGGAGGAACAAATCCCCGAAAGCGATACCGCCGCCTTCGCCAATCGCGAGGAGGTTGCCGCGACAACGGAAGTCCGGGTCACCCGCTTTTGGCGCATCGGTGCCGGCACACGGCGTGATTTGACCGGCTCCGGTGGCACGCTCGATTGGCACGGCGCGGTGACATATGAAGACGAATGCCTGCTGTTCACCACGCGTATCAATAAGAACTTCACGCGTGACCGTGATGTGCAGCCGGAGACGAATTTGCTATTTACGATAAAATTCAAGCATTTGGGTTGAATATTCGTGCGCTGCCCGCGAACAATTATGATCATTGGTGAAAGTTGGTTGCCGGGGAGCAACAGGCGGTTATAACTCTGTCGTAGAATGTCTGTTTGGGCCAAAATAATACGCTCCCGCGCTTTTCCGGGCGCCGCACTTCTCGTTGCGGCCTGCATTGGCGTGTTCGCGGCGTTGCCTCAGCCGGCGCGCGGCCAGGAGGTCATGCGCATCGCCGCGGTGGTCAATGACGAAGTTATTTCGATTTACGATTTGGCGGCGCGGATAAACATCGTTGTCGCTTCGTCAAATCTGAAGGACGCGCCGGAACTGCGCCGGCAAATCGCGCCCCAGATACTGCGCACTCTGGTCGATGAATATTTGCAGATTCAGGAGGCGAGCCGCCTCGATATCGCCGTCGGTGAAAAGGATTTGAAACACGCGATCAGTCAAATCGAAAAGAACCGCGGCATCGGAAAGGGCGAATTTGACAATTACGTCAATAGTCTCCGGCTCGATCGCGACGCCATCATCACGCAGATCAAAGCGGAAATCGCCTGGTCCAAAGTGGTGTCCCGGCGGCTGAACGCCGCCATTTCCGTCGGCGAGGACGAAATTGACGAAGCCTTGGCCCGCCTGGAAAGCAGCCGCGGGCAGCCCGAGAACCGGGTCGCGGAAATTTTTCTCTCGATCGAATCACCCGAACAGGAACAGGAGATCATCAAGGCGGCACAAAATTTAGTGACTCAGTTGCGTCAAGGGGCGCAGTTTGCCGGCATCGCCCGGCAATTTTCGCAGAGCGCGACATCGGCTGTTGGCGGCGATATCGGCTGGGTTATCGCCGGCCAGTTGCCGCGCGCCATAGATGGTGTGTTGCCCGACATGGCGACGGGAGAAATTTCAGACGTTATCCGCACTTTTGACGGCGTGCATATCGTCAAGCTGCTCGATCGGCGCACCGTTTTGACGGCCGACCCGATGAAGACCCGGCTCAAACTGGCGCAATTGATCATCGATGATATTGCCGCCGACCCAGAACTGGTGCAGGAAAAGCTTGCGCGCGCGCATGGCGAATCCGAGAGCTGCGCCGATATGTTGCGCCTCAGCGCCGATTTCGTTTCGCCGCAATCAGGCGATCTCGGCGAACTTAGCCTGGGCGACATGCCGCTCGATTTACGTCAGGCGGTTCAGCAACTGGAGGCCATGTCATTGAGCGCGCCGCTGCCGTTCGGCGGCGGCTTCAGAATTCTGATGGTGTGCAGCCGCGACGAAGCGAAGGTCGACGTGCCGAGCCGGGACGCGATGCGCCAGATTATCGGCAACCGGCGCCTCGAATTGCAGGCGCGGCGATATCTGCGCGATCTCAGGCGCTCCGCCTTCGTCGAATTCCGTGTCTAGTGAGCCCGCGCACCCAAGCGGAACTCGCCAGCCTCGCCGAGACGATCGCACGCCACGGCCTCAGCGCACGCAAATCACTCGGCCAGCATTTTCTTCTCGATCCCAACCTGTGCGCAAAAATCGCCCGCGCGGCCGGCCCGCTTGATGAATTTACCGTGCTGGAGGTGGGCCCCGGCCCGGGCGGTCTGACGCGCTCTTTGCTGGCTGCCGGCGCCAAACATGTCGTCGCCATCGAGCGCGACAAGCGCTGCATCGGCGCGCTGGAAGAGCTTTCGCAAGTCTGGCCGGGGCGTCTTGAGATCATTGAGGGCGATGCGCTGAAGGTCGATGCCGGCGCGCAAATCGACGGGCCGCTAAAGATTGTCGCCAACCTGCCTTACAATATCGGCACCGCCCTGTTGCTCGGCTGGCTCAAGGCACCGGAGCGTTTTCATAGCCTCACCCTGATGTTTCAAAAAGAGGTCGCGGCGCGTCTCACGGCGGCGCCTGGTACGGAGAGTTATGGCCGATTATCGGTTATCACGCAGTGGCGTTGCGAGACCGAGCGCCTGTTCGATATCAGCGCCCAGGCGTTTACGCCGCCGCCCAAGGTCACCTCGGCAATTGTTCAGCTCAAGCCGCGTGCCCAACCCCTCTTCCTGGCCGAGCCGGCGGCGCTTGAGCGCGTCACCGCAGCGGCTTTTGGGCAGCGCCGTAAAATGATGCGCGCCGCCATGAAGCGCCTGGTCGCCGATCCGGAATCATATTTAAGCGCCAACGGCGTCGATCCCCGGGCACGGGCCGAAACATTGGATATTGAACATTTTTGTGCTCTCGCCCGTGCCTTGGTGCAACACGAGACCTTACCCCGGCAATAATATTGCTTGCCTACGGCGCCAGTTGCCGTTATTTCCAGCGCCGTGATGACGATACAGTTCAATCAGCGACGACGACGCGCTTCTGAGCCCCGACGGGCCTAGCGCCGCGCGGAGAAATCCGAAGGCGCCCACGCGCCATATTGCACCGCTGAAAGTTCGTGTCATGATTGAGATTGCCTGCGAGGGGCCGGCCGATGGCCCTTCAATCGAAACATTGCTGGATATTGCCTTTGGGCCCGAGCGTCACGCCCGGCCGTCTTATGCGCTGCGCGACGGCATCGCCAGAGCGTCGGAACTTTGTTTTGCCGCCCGTCAAGATGGCGATCTTGTCGGCACCATCCGGTTCTGGCCGCTCCTCATTCCCGGTGCCAAGCGCGGGCTGCTGCTTGGCCCGATTGCCGTGCATCCCGGCCATGGCAGCCTCGGCATCGGCAGCCGCCTGATCGAAGAGGGCGTAGCTGCCGCGCGCCTGCACGGCCATGATGCCGTTGCCGCCATTGGCGCGGCGCATTATCTCGGCCGTTTTGGGTTTCGCCCGGCGCACGAATTTTCCCTGCGGTTCCCTGGCGAGATCGCGCGCGACCGCTTTTTGGCTCTTGAACTAATACCGGGCGCGCTCGGTCAGGCGTCTGGGTTTATCGCCAAGGCGCCCGATACTTAAGGTGCGCTTCAGCTTTTGCCGCCGGTCAGAGTGTGAACGAAAGAGTCCAAGCCGACATAGCGTTCGCGCCGCGTGCGCTCGGCATTGAGGATGGCGCGCGCGGCGGCAACGCTGTCGTCGAGCGCCCAGTTGATCAACACATGATCATATTCGCCGTAATGGCTCATCTCATCGACCGCCTTGGCCATGCGCGCCGCGACGACATCGTCGCTGTCCTGGGCGCGCCGCTTGAGGCGGCTTTCGAGTTCTTGCAGCGAAGGCGGCAGGACGAACACACGCACCAGATCGCGCGCCGCAGATTCGGCCAATTGCTGGGCGCCCTGCCAATCGATGTCGAAAATCACATCATATTCATCGGCCAGCAATTCCTCGACCTGGTCGCGCGGCGTGCCATAGCAATGTCCGAACACTTCGGCATGCTCAAGAAAACCGTCCTGCTCCACCATCTGATCGAATTTCGCCTGGCTGACGAAACGATAGTCGCGCCCTTCCAACTCGTCCGGCCGTTTCGGCCGCGTCGTGACCGAGACCGACATGCGCGTTCTCGGCTCCACTTCCAAGAGACGGCGCGCAATCGAGGTTTTTCCGGCGCCGGACGGCGAGGACAGGACAAAGAGAACGCCGCGCCGGGCAATATGCCCCGGCCTATGGTTTGCTTCGGTGTTGGCCGGGCTATTCAATGTTTTGCACCTGTTCGCGGAACTGGTCGATTACCGCCTTCAGTTCCAAGCCGATCTCACTGAGCCCTGGGTCATTCGATTTGGCGCACAGCGTATTCGCCTCGCGGTTCAATTCCTGTGAGAGAAAATCCAATTTGCGCCCGATCGCGCCGCCCTCGGCGAGAAGTGCGGTGGCGGCGGTAATGTGGGTGGCGAGGCGGTCCAGTTCCTCGCGGATGTCGGTCTTGACGGCGAGCAGTGCCAGTTCCTGGGCGAGGCGCTCCTCCGGCTGGGTCGCGCCGGCGTCGAGCAAAGCCGCGACCTGCGCCTCGAGCCGTGCCTTGGCCGCCTCGGGGCGGAGCGCCGCGCTCGCTCCGGCGCGCCCGGCAAGCTCTTGCATGGCGGCCAATTGCGCGCTGACGATACCGGCCAATTGCGCGCCTTCCGTGGCGCGCGCGCTGGCCAGTCCGTCGAACAGCTGGCCGAGGCTCTCGAGCAGCGCCTTGTCGCGTGCCGCGCTTTCGCCGTCACTCTCTTGCTCTGCCTCGCCAACCGGTTCGATCACGCCGCGCAACGCCAACAGGCCGTCGAGGCTCGGCCGTTCGATGCCCTCGGCGTTTTGATAGTCGCCGGCCAAGGCAATCAGATCGTCAAGCAGTTGCCGGTTGACCTGTACGGCTTGCGATCCGCTGTGGCGCGTTAGGCGCAAATTGACCGAGACATTGCCGCGCTTGAAGCGCTCGCCGGCAGCCTTGCGCACGGTTGGCTCAAGCCTGTCCAGGCCGGTGCCGAGGCGGCAGCGCAGATCGAGTCCGCGCCCGTTAACGCTCTTGGCCTCCCAGACCCAGCCGAAGGTCTCGTCTTGGCCCTCGATCTGGGCGAATCCTGTCATGCTGTGGACGGTCAATTCATTTCCTTCCGGCCCGTAGCGGCGCCGACATCATACCCTGGTCCACTATTTGGCGCGCTCTTTTTGCAGCTTGCGCCAGCGTGCGACATTTTTGTTATGCGCCGCCAAAGTATCGGCGAAGACATGCCCGCCGCTGCCATCGGCGACAAAAAACAAGGCGTCCGTCGGCTCAGGGTTCAGCACCGCAGCCAGCGAATCACGCCCGGGATGGGCGATCGGGCGCGGCGGCAATCCCTTGTGCCGGTAAGTGTTGAACGGGCTGTCGAGGGCAAGATCGGCCTTGCTCAAGGGGCGCTCCAAAGGTGATACGCCGCCGGTGACGGCAAAGATGACGGTCGGGTCGGATTGCAGGCGCATGCCCTTGCGCAGGCGGTTGACGAAGACGCCGGCGACCTGGCGCCGCTCCGCCGCCAGAGCGGTTTCCTTCTCGACGATCGAGGCCAGCACCAGCGCCTGTTCGGG
This sequence comes from uncultured Rhizobiaceae bacterium, assembly GCA_964429775.1. Taxonomy (GTDB): domain Bacteria; phylum Pseudomonadota; class Alphaproteobacteria; order UBA828; family UBA828; genus PTKB01. The sequence goes on along the minus strand of CAYSDJ010000036.1, from coordinate 12,026 downwards.
CGTCTCGAACGGCAAATCCTGTGCCCGGTTGGGCCACAGTTCGGCGATCAGGCTGTGCATGCCGGCCTCCATGCGGTCGATCATGTCGGTGCGGCTGTCGCCGCGGCGGTACTGATAGGTTTCCGGCAATAGCGCGCCTTCGGGCGGCACCTCGGCGAGCACGCCGTCAAGTGCCTCGGCGCTTTCGAGCAGGCGCACAATCTCGGCGCTGGTCAGGCCCTCAGGGATGGTGAGGCGATATTGCAGCGCCTTGCCGGTGCGCACGATGTTCATCGCCTGACGCGGCGTCACATGTGGGGGAAACAGAAATTCGCCGGCCTTGAGGGCGCTGCTCGCGCCGCTGCGCCATACGCCGATGGCAAAGACATTGGGGTCTTCCACCACGCCCGCCGCATAGAGTGCCTCGGCAATCTCCCAGGCGCTGCTGCCGGGCAGCACAATCAGCGTCACCGGCTCGCCGTGCGCGTTTGGCGAATCGAAATTTTGATCAAAATAGATCCAGCCGCCGACACACGCCGCAGCCACAATGACGACAGGAACAAATATCCAGATCAGCGCCCGTCGATACGGTGCTGCCAGAGCCATTGCGCTTTAAGAGACCTCGCCGACGATCAGCGTGGCGTTGGTGCCGCCAAAGCCGAAAGAGTTCGACATGGCGATGGCGACCTTGCGCTCCTTGGGTTCGAGCGGCACGAGGTCGAGATCGCACCCTTCGGACGGATCCTCGAGATTGAGCGTTGGCGGCACAACATCGTTATTGATCGCCAGAATGGAGAAGATGGTCTCGACGCTGCCGGCCGCGCCGAGCAGGTGGCCGATCGAGGATTTCGTCGATGACATGGAGAGCCGCCCCGCGGCATTGCCGAACAGGCGCTTGACCGCATTCAGCTCAATCTCGTCGCCGAGCGGCGTCGAAGTGCCATGCGCGTTCACATAGTCGATCTGATCGGCATTGAGGCCGGCATTTCTCATCGCATGGCTCATGGATTTGAAACCGCCGGCGCCGTCCGGCGAGGGTGCGGTGATGTGGTAGGCATCGCCGCTCATGCCATAGCCCAAAATCTCGGCGTAGATTTTGGCGCCGCGCTTTTTGGCGTGCTCATATTCCTCGAGCACGACAATGCCCGAGCCTTCGCCCATGACGAAGCCGTCGCGCGCCTTGTCCCACGGCCGTGAGGCGCGCTCGGGCGTGTCGTTAAAGCCGGTCGAAAGGGCGCGCGCGGCCGAAAATCCGGCAATTCCGAGGCGGCAGATACCCGCCTCCGCGCCACCGGCGACCATCACATCGGCATCATCGAGCATGATCAGACGCGCCGCATCGCCAATCGCGTGCGCGCCGGTGGAGCAGGCCGTCACAACCGAATGGTTTGGCCCCTTGAAGCCGTATTTGATCGAAACATGCCCCGACGCCAGATTGATCAGGCTGGAGGGAATGAAAAACGGGCTCAATCGGCGCGGGCCGTTTTCATGCACCAGGATGGCGCCCGTCTCGATGGTTTGCAGGCCGCCGATACCGGAGCCGATCATGACCCCGCTACGGTCTTGATCCTCTTCGCGTTCCGGTTTCCAGCCCGAATCCTCGACCGCCTGAATGGCGGCACCGAGGGCGAATATGATGAACTGATCCATCCGCCTGGTGTCTTTGCTGGAAACATAATTTACCGCGTCAAACTGGCCCGCTTCGCTGCCCGTCGGCACCCGCGCGGCGATTTTGGCCGGCAAATCGGAAACATCGAAACTGTCGATGGCGCGAACACCGGATTCTGAATTCAACAACCGGTCCCAGCAATGCTGAACGCCATTGCCGAGCGGCGTCACCATGCCCAGCCCCGTAACGACGACGCGTCTCATCGGCCGCCATCCTTGCGTTGAAGAGCGCCGTTAAGTTGTCTCTGTGAAGCGGCCATGGGCCGGTCCTTGCGAGGCGGTGAAGCAGGTATCAGGTGATTTGCTCGATATAATTGACCGCATCTTTGACGGTCAGAATTTTTTCCGCGGCGTCATCGGGGATTTCACAGCCGAATTCTTCCTCAAAAGCCATGACGAGCTCGACCGTATCGAGACTGTCGGCGCCCAAATCGTCAATAAAACTGGCGCCGTCCGTCACTTTGTCCTCGTCGACGCCCAAATGTTCGACGACTATTTTCTTAACCCGTGCGGGGATATCACTATCACTCATTAAACATTCCCTCGGATGTTGCTTCGCGATCCGTTTGTCGAATTGATTATATGTTCAAACACCAGCAGGTATAGCCCAGAAATAACGCTGCCACGGACATTTCCATGGCGAATAGAGTGCGAATCCCGGGTGAATTCCGACCGGCGCGGGCGCTAGGTAACACACTTCTCTCGGCATTGCCACCAGTCAACGCGTCATGTGACCAGATGGGTCCCGACATGGCTCACAACATGGCCATGCCGCCATTGATGTGCAAGGTCTGGCCGGTCACGTAAGCCGCTTCGTCGCTGGCCAAATAGACGCAGCCCGCGGCAACGTCACTGACCGCGCCGATATGGGCGGCGGGGATGGCGGCGGTGATGCGCTCGCGCTGATCATCGGTCAAAGCATCAGTCATGGCGGTTTCGATAAATCCGGGCGCGACGCAATTGACCGTAACGCCGCGGCTGGCGACCTCGGCGGCCAACGCCTTGGCCATGCCGGTCAGGCCGGCCTTGGAGGCGGCGTAATTGGCCTGGCCGGGGTTTCCCGTTGCGCCGACGACCGAGGTAATGAACAAAATCCGCCCCCAACGCGCCTTCATCATGCCACGCAAGGACGCCCGGGCGAGGCGGAAACCGGCGCTCAAATTGACATCGATCACCTGCTGCCACTCCTCGTCCTTCATGCGCATGGCGAGATTGTCGCGTGTAATGCCGGCGCAATGGACGAGAATATCGACCCCGCCAAGTGTCTCCACCGCGGTCTTCAACAGGCCGGCCGCCGCGTCGTCATCGCTCAGGTCGGACGGTATCGCATGGGCGCGCGCGCCCAATTGCGCCGCTTTTTCTGCCAATATCTCGGCCCGGCTGCCGGATAGCGCCAGATCCGCGCCTTGCGCATGGAGCGCCTGGGCAATGGCGGCGCCAATCCCGCCGGTCGCGCCGGTGACCAGCGCCCGTTTTCCCGTTAGATCAAACATCGCCGCATTCCCTCACTTACAAAGCCTGTAAAAACTGATCTATTTCCTCGACCGTGCCGACGGCAAGCGCGTCCAATTGGCGGTCGATGCGCCGCGTCAGCGTCTTCAACACATTTCCCGCACCGACCTCGACCAACTGTTCGACGCCTTCGGCCCCCATTGCCAGCACAGATTCGCGCCAGCGCACCATTGCCGTCACCTGACGCTCCAGAAGATCGCGGATGTCACCGGGCTCGCGCACCGGGGCGGCGCTCACATTGGCAAATACCGGCACCATGGGCGGGTTTAATTCGGTTGTCGCCAGCGCTTTTGCCATAATTTCAGCCGCCGGCGCCATCATGGCACAGTGAAAAGGCGCGCTTACCGGCAGCAAAACCGCCTTTTTGACGCCTTTTTCGCCGGCCAGCGCCACCGCGCGGTCGATCGCCGGCTTGGCGCCGCTCAAAACCACCTGGCCAACCGCATTGTCGTTGGCAAGGCCGCAGACCTCGCCGTCCGCCGCTGCGCCGGCAATTTCCTCGGCCAAGGGGATATCGGCGCCGAGCAAGGCCGCCATGGCGCCCTCGCCAACCGGTACCGCCTGCTGCATGACGTCGCCGCGCAGGCGCAGCAGGCGGGCGGCATCGCTGAGCGAGAGCGCGCCGGCCGCCGCCAGGGCGGAATATTCGCCCAATGAGTGGCCGGCGACCGCGTGCGTTAGATCGGCGATCTTTTTGCCGCTTTCGCTCTCAATGACGCGGACAACCGCCATCGACATCGCCATCAAGGCCGGCTGGGTATTGCGCGTCAGGCGCAACGCCTCTTCCGGGCCCTCGAATATGATCGTCGAGAGCTTCTCGCCGAGCGCCTCATCGACCTCTTCAAAGACCTCGCGCGCGGCGCCAAACGCCTGCGCAAGGTCCTGCCCCATGCCCACTTTTTGGGAACCCTGCCCGGGAAATATGAATGCGCGCCGCACGGCCGGAAAATCTCCTATATTTGTGCCCGAAAACCGGGCCAAGGTTGACCGCCCCCGGCGCGCTGTCAAGCGCCCTTGCATGGCTCTCGCAATGCCCTTGCGTGGCTTGGGCAATCCTGTATAGTGCGGCGCCTCGGCAGCGCTGCGAACAGAGTGTTTGCGGCGGTTTCCGTGTATTCAATGCACGAGTCGGGCCATTTGTTTAGAGACATTGAGGAGCAACCTCCACATGCCGCTCTATGAGAGCACGTTAATTGCACGCCCGGACATCTCCGGCCAACAAGTCGACGGTCTGTCGGAACAATTTCAGGAAATTGTCCGCGACAAGGGCGGCGAAGTTGCGAAGACCGAATATTGGGGTCTGCGTAGCCTGACATACAAGATTAAGAAGAACCGCAAGGGCCATTATTTGCACATGCAGATCGATGCGCCGGCGGAAGCCATCGCCGAGATGGAACGCAATATGCGCATCAATGAAGATGTCATGCGCTATTTGACCATCCGCGTCGATGCGCTCGACCCCGAGCCTTCCGTGGTGATGGCCTCCAAGGGATCGCGCGACAGCCGTGGCCGGGGCGAATATCGCAGCCGCGACGGCGAGCGCGGCGAAGGCCGCCGCGATGGTCCGCGTGATGCGCCGCGCCAAGAGGCGGCGGCTGACAGTCCGGCGGCGGAACCGGAAAAGCCGGCAGCGGCGGCTGATGATGGCGACAAGAGCGACGCCGAGAGCGTTGCCGAGACAACAGACAGTTAAGAGAAGAGCGGAGCAGTAGAATGACAGATATGTCAGAAGGCCGAGGCGGCGGCGGTTATTCGGACCGCGGCGGGCCACGCGGTGGCGGTGGCGCTGGCGGCGGTGGTTTGCCGTCGGTATCCTTTCCCCGCAGACCGTTTTTCCGGCGCCGTAAATCCTGCCCGTTCAGCGGCGCGAACGCGCCGAAGATCGATTATAAAGACACGAAAATGCTGTCGCGCTTTTTGTCTGAACGCGGCAAAATCGTGCCCAGCCGCATTACCGCGGTGTCGGTTAAAAAACAGCGCGAGCTGGCGCGGGCAATCAAGCGGGCCAGGCATCTGGCGCTTTTGCCCTACGTTGTGAAATAATCAAATAGCCGAGCGGCAGCGCCTGGCCGGCCTGGGCATTGATACCCAAGCCGGCGCAACGCGCCCACCGAGGAGCCGTTACCCATGGATATCATCTTACTCGAGCGCATCGAAAAACTTGGCGGACTGGGCGAAATCGTTCAGGTCAAGAACGGTTATGCGCGCAATTTTCTGCTCCCGCAGAAAAAGGCGCTGCGCGCCACCGAGGAAAACAAGCAACGTTTTGAGCTTGAGCGCGAGGCACTGGAAAAACTCAATGATGAGCGCCGCAGCGGCGCTGAAGACGATGCCGAAGCGGTCGAGGGCAAGGATTTCATACTCATCCGCCAGGCCAGTGACACGCTGCAGCTTTATGGCTCCGTGACGGCGAAGGACATCGCCGACGCGATTATTGCATCAGGCGTCGAAATCAAGCGTCAGCAGGTGCGCCTCGACAGGCCGATCAAAACGCTCGGTATCTTCGAAGTGCGTGTAGCGATTCATCCCGAGGTGATCGTTACCGTGCGGGCCAATGTGGCGCGCTCGGAAGAGGAAGCCCAGATTCAGGCCGAGGGCGGTTCCATTCTGCCGGCGCATGAACAGGAAGCGCTCGACGAACAGGCTGAAGCGGAAGCAGCAGCAAAGGCGGCGGAAGCGGTGTTCGAGGCACCTGAAAAAGAACTGCAGAGCATGGCCGATTCCGATGAGGCCGCGGCAGAGGCCGCAGCAAAGGCCGAAGCAGAGGCCACAGCACAGGCCACAGCACAGGCCGCGGCAAAGGCTGAAGCGGAGGCCGCAGAAAAGGCCGAAGCAAATTCAGAAGACACCGCAACAGACGCTGACGACGCGGCCGCCGAAAAGGCGGACAACGCGGACGGCTAAACTCAGCCGCCTGGGGCGAAGCCATGCTATGCGGGATTCTCTTCAAGACTTTAATGAGCTGGGGTACGCTTCGCGTCATTGATGCGCGCGGTAAGAGCCACGTCTATGCCGGTACGCCGGGGCCGGAAGTCACCGTCCGCCTGCATGACTCGGCGTTACACTATAAATTATTCTGGAATCCGCGTCTTGCCGTCGGCGAAGCCTATATGGACGGCACTCTCACCGTGGAGGATGGCGGCGAAATCATCGACCTTATCGATTTGGTCGGCGCCAACCTCAACAAGCTGGAATCTTCCCAGGTCGTCAAAATTCGCAATTGGCTGACGCCGATTGTGCGCCCGCTGCAACAGCACAATCCAATCAGTAAATCGCGCAAAAACGTCGCCCATCATTACGATCTGTCCGACGAATTGTTCGATCTCTTTCTCGATAGCGACCGGCAATATTCCTGCGGCTATTTCGAGACTCCGAATGACAGCCTCGAGCAGGCGCAATTGGCCAAGAAACACCATTTGGCCGCCAAGCTGGTGCTCGACCGGCCGGGCCTCAAAATGCTCGATATCGGCTCCGGCTGGGGCGGGCTTGGCATTTACATGCATCAGAAGGCGGGCGCCGAAGTGACCGGCCTCACGCTCTCCACCGAGCAACAGGCCTATGCCACGGAGCGGGTTAAAAAGCTCGGCATCGACGGGCATGTGCGCTTCGACTTGCGCGATTACCGGCTTGAGACCGGCAGCTATGACCGCATCGTTTCGGTCGGCATGTTTGAGCATGTCGGGGTCAATTATTACGTCGATTTCTTCAACAAGGTGAAAGCCCTGCTGAAGCAAGACGGCGTCGCGGTGATCCATACCATCGCGCGCTGGGACGGCCCGAGCGTGACCAATCCGTGGCTGCGCAAATATATTTTCCCGGGCGGCTATACGCCCTCCATGTCGGAGGTGTTCGCCGCACTTGAGCGCACCGGGCTGAAGGTTCTCGATGTCGAATTCCTGCGCCTGCACTATGCCGAAACCTTGAAACTGTGGTCGCGTAATTTTCGCGCCAACCGCGACAAGGTGAAGGAAATCTACGACGAACGTTTCTGCCGCATGTGGGAGTTTTATCTCGCCGGCGCGGAAACCGCTTTCCGCCGCCAGGATCATATGATCGCCCAGTTCCAAATCGCGCGCGACCAGGAGGCGGCGCCGCTGACACGCGACTATATGGTCGATTGGAAACGCGCCAATCCGCTCTGACAGCGGATTTCACGACTTATCCCCGAAGTTCACATTTACTTATCAAGGTGATTTTTTCGCCGCTCAGACGCTGTGGTAACACTTCGTCCCCGCTTTGATGTATAAGCATCACATGGCAACGAACACGGCGATAACCCCGCTTGAGGACAAAGACGGTCAACTACCGACCTATCGCACGTTGCCGCACAATCTTGAAGCCGAGCAGGCGCTGCTCGGTGCGATTCTGATCAACAACGAAGCCGTCAATCATGTTGCCGCCTTTCTTGAAGCGGTGCATTTCTATTTGCCGGTGCATGGCCGCATTTATGAGGCGGTGCTGAAGATGATCGAACGCGGCCAGATCGCCAGCCCGGTGACGCTCAAACATTACTTCGACAATGACGATTCGCTCTCCGATGTCGGCGGCGCGCAATATCTCGCCCGTCTCGCCGGCTCGGCGGTGACGATCATCAATGCCGAGCATTACGGCCGCGCCATTTTCGATTTGGCGCTCAGACGCGATCTAATCGGCATTGGCGAGGACATGGTCAACGAGGCCTATGACGCCTCGCTTGACGAGGGTGCCACGACGCAAATCGAAAACGCCGAGCAGAAGCTCTTTAACCTGGCCGAGGATGGCGGCGCCGATGGCGGCTTCCAGCCGTTCCACAAGCCGGTCAGCGTTGCCGTCGATATGATCACCCAGGCGTGCAAGCGCGACGGCCACCTCTCCGGCGCCACCACCGGTTTCCTCGATATGGATAAGCTGCTCGGCGGCCTGCACCAATCGGATCTGATTATCCTCGCCGGGCGTCCCGGCATGGGCAAGACCGCGCTTGCCACCAACATCGCCTACAATGCCGCCAGCATCTTTCGCCAGGAGAAGGACGAACACGGCAATATCCTCGCCGAACATGGCGCCCAGGTCGGCTTCTTCTCGCTCGAAATGTCGGCCGAGCAGTTGGCGACGCGGATTCTGGCCGAACGCTCGGAAATCTCGTCGGAAAAACTGCGGCGCGGCGAATTGAGCGATGCGGATTTCAGCAAGGTTGTCCGCGCCAGCCAGGAAATCGAGAGCATGCCGCTCTTTATCGACGATACCCCGGCACTCACCGTGGCTGGCTTGCGGGCGCGGGCGCGCCGCCTCAAACGCCAGCATGGCCTGTCGCTGATTATCGTCGATTACCTCCAACTCATGCGCCCGACCAGCAGCGCACGCCTCAACAACCGGGTGCAGGAGGTCTCCGAGATCACCCAGGGGCTGAAGGCCCTGGCCAAGGAATTGAATGTGCCGGTGATCGCGCTGTCGCAGCTCTCGCGCGCCGTCGAGCAGCGCGACGACAAGCGGCCGCAATTGTCCGACCTGCGTGAATCAGGCTCGATCGAGCAGGATTCGGACGTCGTCATGTTCGTCTATCGCGAGCAATATTATCTTGCCCGCAAACAGCCTGAGGACGGCACGGTGGAGCACGCCGAGTGGATGGAAAAGATGGAGCGGGTGCATAATCTGGCGGAAGTGATCGTCGCCAAACAGCGCCATGGTCCGATCGGCAAGGTCGAGATGACGTTCAATGAATATCTCACACGGTTCGGCGATTATGACCGCACGCATAGCCAGATGTCTGCCGATGCGCCGTTCTAGAGCAAATCCCGAGCAAGTGGAATCACCTGCGACGACGCATTTGCTTAAATTTCATAGAGCTAGAGCGTGTCGGGTGAGCGCAAGCGAACCTGACATGCTCTAGTGGACCGGTCCGTCCTGCTCCGGCTCTGCCGCCGCCGGGGGCTCGTCGACCTTGAGATTGAGATCCCACTTTGCCTGCGTGGTGCTTGAAATCAACAGGTCGCACAGCGAATAGAGTAATTTCTTTTCCAGGCTGAGATTGATGGCGCGCCCGTCCTTGGTTTGTAGCGTGAGCTGGGTGCCTTTCTCGTCCGCCTTGGCGCGCACGCCGGTGAGCAGGCTGGCCGCTTCACCGAGCGGGCGCTTGGCTTCAGAATCTTCATAATCCTTGGAATAATCCGCCGCCTGGCGGGCCTCTTCGCGCTGGAAGGACTTCACCGCCTGGCGCGTCTCCGGCGCCGCCTGGGCACGCACATCGGGCAGGCTTTCGACCGATTTGGTCAGCAGTTTCCACAGCAATTTGACATAGCGCCGCGTCAGCCACAGGCGATATTCGGTCTTTCCCGTGGTGTTGATGCGCAACAACATGCGGTCTTCCTCGGGCGAGTAGCCGAGGTTGATTTGGTGTAGTCGATCTGGTTCTGCCATGGCTTAAGGGTCAGGCGTAACTCGCCGCGCGTTGCAGGTGCCGGGCGTAGAGGCGAAAGCCAATCCAACTCAGCCTGGTGATGGTTTTTCCAATAATCCCCTGCGGTTTTATGCCGGCGGATTTGAGCGCCATGCCGACGCCGCGTTGAACATGTTCAAAGCGATAGAGCGGCAGCGTGCGCGCCATACAGTCGGTGTTGGCCTGCTTGCGCACATAAGGTTCGGTGTCGCCGCTGCCGCAATAATAGGCATAGCTCAGCTCGTCGTCGCCGGTTTCGAGGAAGCGGCCAAGGGCGATTCTAAAGCGCGCCCAGCGGCTGAGGCGCTCCTTCTCCTGGAAGTGCTTGGCATAGGTGTAAAACAGTTTGTAATGGCGGAATTCATCGGCCGCGATGTTGCGGCAAATTTGGCGCAGCACCGGCTCGTCGATCGAATCCCGGAGCGCGCTGTAATAGGAGGAGGTACCGACCTCAACCGCGCACCGCGCCACCATCTCGCCGCACAACGAGCCCCGGATCGACTGTTCCGCCTCAACATCGATGGGATGGCCCTCGGTGAAACGGGAAAACGCATCGTCGAAATCGAAATCCGGATCGGCCAGTTCGGCATAGCGGCGCAGCACCTTGCCATGCTGAATTTCTTCCTCGGACCAGGTTAAGGCATCCTCACACACACCCGGCTCTTCGCTGAAGACGTTACAGAGATACTGCCCGTAAGCACTGCTGTGGTGCTCGACCATACAGGCCGCCTTGACCAGCTTCAGCAGTTCCGGGTCAACCTTATCGGGCTCGAATCTGTCCCAATGAATGTCGTCGAGTGTCCAATGTGCCATAATTCTTCGCCCGCCTTCCCTGAACGGCCGCTCCTCTTTTTAAGGATTATAAGCAGGCGAACGAGCCCGGCAAGTCTGCTGATCCCAGCACTTGCCGCGGGATATATTCGCGCGATGAAGTTGGCGGTCTGTTAGGCCTAGGAGCAGGCAGCAACCAGGGCTTGTGCCACTTCCACTGCCTTCTCGGCTTTTTCTCGCTCGCCGTCGGAAGAGGCGTCGCTCAGATCGCGCTCCGCCGTATCGAGACGCGTCCGCGCCGTGCTTTCGTCAATTTCGGCCAGATTCACCGATTCGGTCGACAGCACCGTGCAGCGCTCGGGTGTCACCTCGGCAAAACCGCCGCCGACAAAAAATCGCTCTTTCGGTTTATCGTTTTCGTGGATCTCAATAATTCCCGGCCGCACGGTGGAGAGCAGCAGGGCGTGGCCCGGGAGCACGCCGAAATCGCCCTCGGCGCCCGGGACGACGACAAACTCGATATCGTCCGAATAAATCAGTTTTTCCGGCGCGACCAGCTCGAATTGGAATGTATCTGCCACGGTTTTTCCTACCCGTCCTACTATGCGGCTTCAGCGGCCATCGTTTTGGCCTTCTCGACGGCTTCCTCGATGCCGCCCACCATGTAGAAAGCGGCCTCCGGCAGATCGTCATATTCGCCGGCGCAAATCGCCTTGAAGCCCGAGATGGTGTCCTTGAGATCGACCAGCTTGCCCGGCGCACCGGTGAACACTTCGGCAACGAAGAAAGGCTGCGACAGGAAGCGCTGAATCTTGCGCGCCCGGGCGACGGTGAGCTTGTCTTCTTCCGAAAGCTCATCCATGCCGAGAATGGCGATGATGTCCTGCAGCGACTTGTAGGTTTGCAGAACGCGCTGAACTTCACGTGCCACTTCGTAATGCTCGTCGCCGACGATGCGCGGATCGAGCATGCGCGAGGTCGAATCCAAGGGATCCACCGCCGGGTAAATGCCGAGCTCCGCGATCTGGCGCGACAGCACCGTCGTCGCATCGAGATGCGAGAACGAGGTCGCCGGCGCCGGATCGGTGAGATCGTCGGCCGGCACGTAAATCGCCTGCACCGACGTGATCGAGCCCTTCTGTGTCGTCGTAATGCGCTCTTGCAGATTGCCCATTTCGGTCGCCAGCGTCGGCTGATAGCCCACCGCCGAAGGCATGCGGCCGAGAAGCGCCGACACTTCCGAGCCGGCCTGGGTGAAGCGGAAAATATTATCGACGAAGAGCAGCACATCCTGGCCTTCCTCATCGCGGAAATATTCGGCCTGCGCCAACCCCGAGAGGCCGACGCGCGCACGCGCACCAGGCGGCTCGTTCATCTGGCCGTAAACCAGCGCCACCTTGGAGCCCGTGCCCTCAAGGTCGATAACGCCTGATTCGATCATTTCATGGTAGAGGTCGTTGCCCTCGCGGGTCCGCTCGCCAACGCCGGCGAACACCGAATAGCCGCCATGCGCCTTGGCGATATTGTTGATCAGTTCCATGATAATCACGGTCTTGCCCACGCCGGCGCCGCCAAAGAGGCCGATCTTGCCGCCCTTGGCGTATGGCGCCAGCAGGTCGACGACCTTAATGCCGGTCTCGAGGATTTCCGCTTCCGTCGACTGGTCGACGAATTCGGGCGCCGG
>CAYSDJ010000035.1:0-39859 GCA_964429775.1 uncultured Rhizobiaceae bacterium | reverse complement strand
CTAGGTCGAATTCGCTAAACGGCATTAATCAAATACAAACGAAATCAACCCATTATCGCGGCAAGTATGGATTAACCTTAATCTTACAGAATTTGTTGCGAGGCGATTATGCCGCAGACAGCAAGACACGAAGATCGGCGCGCCCAACCACGGGTGCACGACGCCGAACAACAGCTCGAAATTACCGTCGACGGCCAGCTCATCGAAACCGAAAACTGGTCGATCGGCGGATTCCGCACCTATGGACTTTTTCGTCTCGATAACAAAGAGCGCTTCTCCGGCCAGATTAAGGTTCCCGACAGCGGTACCGAGATTCCTTTTATTGGCCGTATTATCCGGGTGGAGGAGGACGGCGCGCGCATCGCGAGCCTGGTCGATATCGAGCTTGACGACCTATTGGCGCTGTTGGACGCAGCCGGCGCCTAATTCAGTCTCAGCCAGCACGGGTTGTTGGGGCGCCACAAGAACGGCTCGACCTTCCTGGGCAAAAAAACCTGCCGGGCGACGCGGAGAAATTTACCGGGCCCGGCGGTCTTTACATAGGACGTTTAGCTGCCGGAGCGAATATTGATGGTCAATTGCGGCGCATCGGGCTGGCCGGCCGCACGCACCGTGACCGTGCCGGGCTCATTGAAGCGCAAAATTTCGCTCTCGTTCGGCGTGCTGAAAGCAAAAGATTTCGCCGGGCTCAACGAATAGATTGCCGGACCTTTATTACCGGCAGAGACGAAAGTAACCGTATCGCCCACGGCAATATTCAGTGCCGCCGGCTCGAAGTGGCCGCCGGTTGTTGAAACGGAATAATTCGCCGCCTTGGCCGCGCCCGACATGGCAATACCCGCGCCGAGTAAAATGGCGGCAGCGATCTTCAAATACCCACTCTTCATGATGTTCTCCACAGCGTCAAAAAGCCTATGTCCCCGCCTTTTGGCTCGCCTATGAATCTAACCGCACAACAATGGGCTCCAAACCTTTCCATTTGGTTAAACCAAGTTTCACACTAAGGGATTTTCGCCACTCATATAGATTGTCACCTTCCTGAAGCGGCCATCCTGCAAAACAAAGAAGTTGCAGTTGCGCATGGATACCTCGCTGCCGTCGGAAAGCTCATTTCGGGCCAGGAATTGCGAGGCAATCAACTGATTGCCGGCATCGACCACATGGCTGTAGTCGCCGTGATAGATGAGCGGCGTATCGCGCATGAAATCGCTGAACATACGGCGGATTTCATCATGGCCACGGTGCGTGACGTGCGCCGTTTGCACGGTCAATTCCGCGTCTTCGGTGAAACAGGCCACGGTGGCGTCGACATTCTTGCCGTCAACATTGGCAAAATAAGATTGCTCGACCAGTGCAATCATTTCCTCGGCTGTCAAATTGGCCATAATAGTGTTCTCCCTGAGGCGTGAGTGGTGTGAGAGGCAGAATGTGCGATCGCGCGCCAAGGCGCAACAATGCATCCCCGGCAACCAAAACGCTTTGAAATGACCAATACGCTCTGGGCTTTTTCCGTCACCACCTACCAGCGCCCCGGCGTACAGGAGGCCTGCCTCGACTTGCAGGACAATATGGGAGCGGACGTAAACTTACTCCTCTATTGCTGCTGGTGCGGCGCGTTGACCAAAGACGAGATTGATAAAGTGCTCGCCGCTCTGGCGCCGTGGCAAAGCCAAGTCGTCAGTGGCCTACGGTCCGTCCGCCGCGCGCTCAAGCTATTGGTGGCCGAGATGGGCGACCTTGCCGATGATGCCGGCGCGTTACGCCGCAAGGTCGCCGGCCTGGAGCTTGAGGCCGAAAAACTACAGCAGACCATGCTCGAAGCACACTCTGCAGCTCACCCTGCTGCCGGCCCGCCTTCGCCGCAAACGGCGGTTCAGAATCTGGCGCTTTATATCGGCCATTTGGAAAGTACACCGGATGGGAAAGCGCTTGGCGCACTCGAAACTCTGCTCGGCGCGGCATTCCCAAATGCGCGCCACGGCGATATCAAGGCGGCAATCTCAGACCTGAACTAGCTCTCGTGCGCTTCGAACGGCGCCCAATAGGCATCCACACCGGCTTGAATTTCGCCCAACGCCGCCTCGTTGCGCTGCGGCTCGAACAGATGTGCAAACCGCCCCTGAACTTTAAGATATTCTTCCACCGGCAGGCGGGGGTGCGGCATGCGGGTGTGCGTCACCTCGCCGTCGATATATTCCTTGAGCGGCCAAATACCGGTTTTTACCGCCAGGTGGGCAATCTCGATACTGAGCTTGGGATCGTAGCCCCAGCCGGTCGGGCACGGCGACAGGGCGAGGATCATGCGCGGCCCGGAGAGCGTCCGCGCCCGTTCGACCTTGCGCACCAGGTCGAGCGGTTCGCCGCCGATGATGGTGGCGGCATAGGCCGGTTTGTTGGCCGTCCAGAGAGCGAACAGGTCTTTCTTATAGCCCGGAAAGCCGCTATTGCCGGCATCGGTGGCGGTGGCGGCGCCATGCGGCGTCAAGGCGGAGGTCTGCTGGCCGGTATTGCCGTAGCCCTCATTGTCGTAACAGAAATAGATGAAATCGAGGTCGCGATCGATGGCGCCGGAGGTCGCCGAAAGGCCCATGCCGCCGGCCGAGCCATCGCCGCTGAGCACGATGACCTGCAAATCCTCTTCGGCCGTGATGCGGCCCCGGGCGCGCAGCACATCGAGCGCATCACGCACGCCTTGCGCCCCGGCCGGCGCCGAGGCCATGGCGGTGTAGAGCCACGAGCCACGGAATGGTGTGAAGGGATAGACCGACATCATCGTCATGCAGCCCGCCGCATTGACGAACACGGTGTTTTCACCAAGCACGTCATAGGCTTCGGTGAGTGCCGAAAGCCCGCCGCAGCCGGCGCACATCGCCGTGCCGGCGCCCAGCATATGGCTCGACGGCAGATCCCGCATGCGGCGGAAACGGCTTGTCCCGGCGTCAGGCATGACGTTTCTCCCCTTCCCTGGTCTGATTTTCCTCGCGTTTGCCGCCGCCATGCTCGACATGGGCAATGGCTTGCAGTTTGCGCATCTCGCGCAGTTCCGTTTTGCTAAAGAGCAGGCGCGGCGGCGGGGTTACGCCGCTTTCCGCCGCTCGGCGGATCGTGGCGGCGATTTCGAATAATTCCTCGGCGCTGATATCGCGCCCGCCGAGGCCGCCGACAAAACTGGCCACGACCGGCGGCGCATTCTGTTCGTCATAGAGCGCCGCCCTGACCTCGCCATGCAGCACGCCGCCCGTCCCCAGGGAAAGATTTTGATCGATCACCGCCACCGCCTTCTTGCCGGCGAGCGCCCGGCGCAACGCCGCATCGGGGAACGGACGTAGAAGCACCGGGCGCAACAGCCCGATGCGCACGCCCTCCGCGCGCAGTCTGTTGACCGCATCCTTGGCCTTGGTCGCGAATGATCCCATCATGACGAATACGAGATCGGCATCATCGCAACGATAGGCCTCGAACGCGCCGTGGCGCCGCCCGAAGCGCTGCTCGAAAGCATCCACGGCCTCGTCATAGACTTCCAGCGCGGCGCGCGCCGCGAGGTGGGTTTCGTAGCGGAAATAGGAATAAGGCGCGCCGCCCAGAACCGCGACCGCCTGGCTCATCGGCTTGCCGGCGCGAAAGCGCGTGGGACCGGATTCGAAGGGTGGCAGAAAGGCATCGACATCGTCCGGGCTCGGAATATCCACCGGCTCGCGCGTAAACGACAGATAGAAACCGTCGAGATTGACGATCACCGGCAGGCGCACGCGCATATCCTCCGCCACGCGGTAGGCGATCAGGCTGGCATCGAGCACTTCCTGGCAGGTGGCGCAATGAATTTGCAGAAAGCCGCAATCGCGCGCGGCGAGAATGTCGTTGTGGTCGGGCTCGAGCGTGATCGGCGCGGCAAGGCCGCGTGAGACATTGACCATCACGAAGGGCGCGCGCCAGCCGGCCACCGTATAGAGCATCTCCATGCCATAGAGCAGTCCCTGGCTCGACGTGGCGGTAAAGATGCGAACCCCGGTAGCGGCGGCGGCGCCGGCGGCGGTGATCATGGAATGCTCCGATTCCATCATCACCATGCGTGCGCGCATTTCGCCGCTGCTGATCCAGCCGGAAAGCGCCTCGATAATTTCGGTCTGCGGCGTGATCGGAAAGGCGGGCAGATAATCGGCCCGCGCCAAGCGCGCACCCCACGCCGCCGCCGCATTGCCGGTCATCAGTTCGTGGCGCATAACGGCTCTCCCGCTTTTTCGCGCGCCACCGCATCCGTCTCGCTAAGCGCGCCGATGGCATGCGGCGGACATTGGGCAACACACAGCATGCAGCCCTTGCAATGGTCGAGATCGATCTCCGGCGTGCCATCTTCTCGCGCTTCAATGGCGCTGTCGGGGCAGCTCGAAACGCAAATCCAGTTGCAGCGGTTGCAGCGCTCATGATCGATGACGGGCCGCATGGTGCGCCACAGGCCGGTGTTGGTCAGTTCGCTGGTGACGCCGCCATAGGTCGCCGGGCCGGCCAGGCCGACATCATCCAGCGGCAGATCGACCCATTCCGGCGTTTCGTAGATATCGGCAGAAAGCGCGCCGCCCGGACGAACGATGCCGGCATGGGACGCCATGCGCGTGAAGGCGTCGCGCGCGATACGCAAATTCCGCGCCACGATTTCATCGCCCATCGGCGCGAGCTCGCGCTTGATCGCCCGCTCCAGACATTGTTGCGATATAACGCCCGTCAGGCACGCGGCAGCGGCGGCGCATTCGGCGCCGATAAAGGCCGCCGCGCCGGCCTCGCGCGCCGCGCGCGCCGGCAGGATGATCACCGGCCCCGGCGTGTTGAGGCGCTCCGCCCAGGCCGATGCCGACTCGGCGCTGTCGATCAGCAGCACGCAACCTTCGCCGATGCCCTGCATCACGCCGGCGGTGGCGATGGGAACGAGCGTATCGTCGGCGACGACGATCAAATCCGGCCGGGCGATAATACCGCGCTCGTGAATCGCTTCCTTGGCGGCGCGGACATAGGCGAAGATCGGCGCGCCGCGGCGTTCGGCGCCATAGCGCTGAGCGTCCTGGACCTCGAAGCCGGCCAGGAAGAAGGCCTGGCCGAGGATACGGCTCGCCGTTTTCATGCCTTGACCGCCACGGCCGTGAAAACGAATTCGGTACATCTCGCTCCTTTCCTCCACCTGCGGCGCGCGCCTAGAAAATCGACCAGCGCCGGCTGCGCATGGCGGTTTTGAGGCGCGCCTCCGCCAAATCGAGCGCTGCCTGGCGCGGCGTCACGCCCTTTTCCTTCATGCCGTTCAGCAGTTCCCGAACATTGCGCCGCAGCTTTTCCTCAATCGCGTCGAAGGCGGCGGCCTCGCTGGCGCCACGATATTCCATCGCCGCGCAGATCACGCCGCCCGCACTGGCGATGAAATCGGGCAGTGAGAGAACACCCTTGGCGTGCAGATAGCGCTCGGCATCCAGCGTCACCGGGATATTGGCGCCTTGCGCCACCAGCTTGGTGTTGAGGCGCTCGACATTGCCGCGGTCGATAACATCGGGCCGCGCCGCCGGAATCCAGATATCCGAAGCGGCATCGATGACGGCGTCACGCTCGGCGGCAACGCCGCCCGCGCACTCGCGCACCGACATGCCTTCTGATTTAGCGCGGAGAAGCGCCGCAACGTCCAGCCCGTTTTCGTTCAAGAGCGCGCCACGGGAATCGGAAACCGCAACGAGGCGCGCGCCCTTTTCCATCAGCAGGCGCGCCGCGTGCCGGCCAACCGCGCCGAAGCCCTGTATCGCCACGCGGGCGCCGGGGAGCTCAAAACCGAGATGCGGCAAGGCCGCTTCAATCGCGGCGACGACGCCAAAGCCGGTTGCGCCAAGTTCGTCGAGTGGAATGCCGCCCAATTCGCGCGGCAGACCGACGGCGCGCCCGATCTCATCCTTGACGCAGGCCATGGCAGCCTCGTCGGTACCCATATCGGGACCGAAGATGTAATCTTCAACATCTCCAAGGGCGCTGGCGAAGGCGCGGATACGCAGCTCTTTTTGCGCCGCCGGCAGGGACGGGTCGGCGCGCAGGACGGATTTACCGCCGCCATGCGCGAGACCCGCCGCCGCGTTTTTGAAAGTCATGGAGCGGGCCAGGCGGAAGCATTCCTCCGTCGTCACATCCGGCGCCATGCGCAAGCCGCCGATGGACGGCCCGGCGGCCACATTATCGACCACCAGAACGCCTTCCAGCGACAGTTCCGGTATATGCACATGAATGACCCGCTTGGGGCCCCATTCGTCTTCGAAGCCGAATTTTCCCATTTAGAATCCTCCGGTCTCTTAGCGACACCTTTGATTCTAGAATCGGGTAGGAATTTTTCCTTGAGCTACGTCAACCTTCGGCGCGGCGCGCTTGGCGCCGGAAAATCAGTTTCGCCAATCGAGGCCGAGGCGCTTGCGAAAATTGCGGTCGCGTTTGATATGCCATTCGCGGCTCATCGCTTCGCCCCGGTTGAGATAACGCTCGGCATAGAGCAGTTGCCAGTGACGCCCGCGCGTCGAGCGCGCACCCGTCCCGGCATTGTGTTTTGCCAGGCGCGCCTCGAGGTCGGTCGTCCAGCCGACATAGGTGCGGTGGTCACCGCCACTCACACTACCGAGCACATATACGAAGCAGGCCATGGCCGGAATTCGGTTTAATCGGCTGCCGGCGCCTGAAGCGGGGCGACGTCGCCCTGCAATTCGGGCATCACTTGCTCGGCAAACAGTTTAAGGCTGGCAACCGCCTTTTCCGTGCCGTAATAGGGCGGATAGTGCAGCATCAGCGAACTCGCCCCGGTCGCCTCGCGCAAGGCGCGGATGCGGGCGATTACCGTTTCGGGGGAGCCGTGCACAAGAGTGGTCTCGGCCAGGCGGTCATAGACGAGATCTTCCTCCGACGCCTTCTCCGAGATCCGGCCGAGATAGCCGGCGGTGCCCTTGGCGAGAAAATTACGCAGGTGGCGCAGGATTCCGGCCTCGCTCTCGGCCTTGGCGATGGCGTCGGTCTCGGCGACATAGACCCAGCGCGCAATATCGACATGGCCGAAGGCAGGGTTTTTGTCGAATGGCGCCGGCGTCTCGGCCATGTGCGTTCGGTAGTGATCGATCTGCCCGGCCAGGGTCTCGATGGCGGGCAGGCTCGAGAGCATCAACCCCATGCCACGCCGCGCCGCGCTGGCGATCGAGCCGTCCGAACCGGCGGCGAGGTAGAGCGGCGGATGCGGCTCCTGCACACAAACCGGGAATATTTCATGTTCGCCCGATATGTCGTGGCTGAAATGGGCGCCCTGATGCTGGAGCTGGCGGCCATGAAAGCCCGACAATACGATATCCAGCGCCTCTTCCTGGATGGCGTGGCGCGTCTCATATTCAACGCCGAGGCCTTCGAACTCATAAGGCCGGTATCCCGAACCGAGGCCGAGGGCAAAGCGGCCCTGGCTCAGAATGTCGATGAAAGCGGCGTTTTCCACCACCCGCAAAGGGCTGTGCAGGGGCAGGGTCATCACGGCGGAGCCGAGCGCTATGCGCTCTGTCCGCGCCGCCAGATAGGCGCAAAAGGAAAACGGATCCGGCAGGATGCCGTACTGGTTGGAAAAATGATGCTCGGCGATCCACGCCGTATCGAAGCCGAGCGCGTCCGCGGCCTCAACCTCGCGCGCCACACGCTCATGTACGGCACGGTGCGGATAGGGTTCGCGTTCCGCGTTCGGGTGGGAGGTAAACAGAATGCCGAATTTCATGTTCCTACCTTTGTTTTCTGAGCTGTCCTACAGATTGTCGACCGCCGTGCTCAGGCGCTCGGCTTCCCGCTCCCATTGGTTCTCGGCAAGAAACGCCGGAATCATTTTGCGGTAGCGGTCGAGATCGTCGGCAATCGTTTGACTCGCCTTGGCCAGGTCCGTGATCAGCCGCTCCGCTTCGTCGCCGCCGCAGCCGACCAGCTCGCTGATACCATATTTCTCGTGCACCGGGCGCAAGGGCGGCTGGCAGCTCGAGATCATCGGCAGCCCGGCCTGGGCATATTCGTAAATCTTATTTGGCGCGCAATAGAGTTGATTGAGCGAGCGCGAAAAATAATAAACGATGCCGATATCGCAGCATTGCAGAATATCGTGCAGGTCATCGCGCGGCACACGGCCGAGATAAGTCACCCGCTGATCGACACCATATTCGGCAATCGCCGCATGCATGGCAGCGATATCTTCCGGCGGGCCGCCACCGACGAGAACGAGCTCGAACTGTTCGGGCAATTGCGCCAGCGCCGCAATACTCGCGACAACGCCGCGCTCGGCGCTGATAAAACCCTGAAACACCAGCCGGACAAGGCCGTCCTGCCCGCGCTGCAGGGCCGGATAGCGGCGCAACGCTTCGTCCGGCCCCGGCGTGCCAACCGGCGCCGGCGTGATGTTGTTGATGGCGAGCGGCGCCTCGGCCAAGCCATAATGCTCGCGCATCAGCTCCGCCCGTTCAGGGTTGGCGGCAATAACCAACGCGGCGCGCGGCAAGGTCCGTTTTTCATGGCGATAAAAAAACCCGTCGCGCCGGCCAAGCGTTTTACCCTTTTCGGGAATGATCAATTCGTGCGAATCGTAAATCAGCACCGCGCCGGTCATGGCTGCGGCGATGCGCGCCGGAAATGCGACGAAATAATCATGCGCATAGACGATATCGGGGCGCGTGCGCAGGGCCGCGATCAGCAGCAGCAGAGAATAATAAGCCCAACGCAGAAGGCCGCGGCTACTGAACCAGGCGAGGCTCACGGTGCGGAGGGAAAAATTCGGATTCGAATAGCCCTTGTGCGAATTGACGGAAAACAGTGTGACGCTATGCTTTTCGGCAAGGCACTCCGCGGCGCGCAGCACCCTGCCGTCATAATCGATTTCGTTATAGACCGGCATGAATATTTTTTTATGTTTCTGCAAAGGGCCATCTCTTGCGGTCATTTTTCGACAGGGCGAAATATAAATGACCAACCGGCGCTTTCAAACGCACTTCTCAGGCTCGTTTACGGAACGGGCCATGCGGCGGCTGCGTCAGGCGCGGCAAAAATCGCGCGATCGTGCTCGCACGACATTTCCACCGCAGGAGCAAAACCTCGCGGGTGCGCAATTTTTCCAGCCGCTCGACGCCGACGCGCTGGGCGACTGGTCAACCGGCGTGGCAAAGCTCAGCGAGAATTGTCTCGACCACAAATTCGATATTCTCGGCTCGGGCTGGAAGCGCGTCCATCCCGGCATGTCGTGCGAGGGCCTCGGCGGCCATCGCTACGATCCAGCACCCACCGTGCCAGTCGAGCAAAGACTCAATAGCGCAAACATCGCCCCGGCGCGCGAGATTCGCGCCCTCATGGATGCGGCTTACGAACCCCTGGATTGGCAGCTCGATATCAAATCCGGCTATCGCTGGCGCGAGGATGCCTGGTACCGCGATATCCACTACCGCGACATTCCCGGCGCCGACGCCAAGGTACCGTGGGAGCTGGCGCGCCTGCACCATTTGCCGCAGCTGGCTCTGGCGTATGGTTTAGCCGGGGCAAAGCGCCCCGGTTTTCGCGATGCCGATGATTACGCGCGCGAATTCCGCAATCAGACGCTGGATTTCATTGCCGCCAACCCGCCGCGCTTCGGCATCAATTGGTCGTGCACCATGGACGTCGCCATCCGCGCCGCCAATTTGCTCGCCGCGCATGATTTGTTTCGCGCATACGGCCATGCCTTCGACCCGGCGTTCGAAAACATATTCTGGCCAGCCCTGCGCGCGCATGGCCGTCACATCGTGGCGAATTTTGAGCGCCATGGTGAGACGCGCAACAATCACTATCTCGCCAATATTACCGGCCTGCTCTTTATCAGCGCGTATTTGCCGAATGACGCCGAGACCGATGCCTGGCTGGATTTCGCCAAGCGGGAATTTCTCGCCGAGACGCAACACCAGTTCCACACGGACGGCGGTAATTTCGAAGCATCGACGAGTTATCACCGGCTCGGTGCGGAGATGGTGTCGTATGGCGCGGCGTTGCTCTTGGCGCTCTCGTCCGAAACGCCGGATTGGCTCGGTGCGGCGCTCGAAAAAATGGCCGCGTTTGCCCGTGATATCAGCGCACCGTCTGGCCAAGCCATTCAGATCGGCGACAATGACAGCGGCCGCTTTTTCAAGTTCTTTCCCACCCTTCGCCATGATCTGCAGGAAGACCATCTCGACCATCGCCACCTTATCGCCGGCGCCAACCACCCGGAATGTATGATCGTCGCGGCTTTGGCCGGCGGCAAAACCCTGCCGCGTGGCAAGAGCGCGGCAAAGCCGAGCCAAACCATCGGCAGCGAAAGCGCGCTCGCCGAATATCTGCAAAAATGGCAAACGGCGGCGCCCGGGAACAAACAATTCGCCCGCTTCCCCCTTGCCGATAGTTTCGCTGCCGATCAACTCGCCTGCATCTCTTACCCGGATTTCGGCCTCTACATAATGCGCGCGCCCGGGCTCTACCTCGCTATTCGCTGCGGCGGCGAAAATGCCGCCCAGCCGCGCGGCCACGCCCATAACGACCAGCTCGCCATTGAACTGTGGATCGACGGTACCTGCATCATCGCCGATCCGGGCAGCTATGTTTATACGCCGCTACCAGAGCAGCGGAACGCCTACCGCTCGGTCACGGCCCACTTCACGCCGCAGATCGAGGGCGCCGAGCCCAGCAGCTTCGAGCATGGCTTGTTTGCGTTGGGCGTGAGCGGCGGCGAATGCCATTTTTTCGGTCCGGGCGGATTTATCGGCTGCCACAGCGCCCATGGCGCCCCCCTGTGGCGCGCCGTCGCGATCACGTCAGAGGCCGTCGAGATTTCCGACATGTCGGAATCGCCCGCCCATGTGTTGCTCGCCAATGAGAAAATTCTCGCCGGCCAACCGCCCTTCTCGCCCGGCTATGGCCTGCGCCGGCAGGAATAACCCGACAATCGGAATTGCCGCATTTATCCGAGAGGCTTATAAAGGCGGCGCGGCGTCCAACCGATTTTAGAGAGCGATAATGAAGACAATTAACTTGAGCCCAGGCGCCCGGCGCCGGCCCGAACCTGTATGGCCGGGCGAAGCCGCTCGGAGGCAGACATGAACGGCAAGCCGGATACGGCGGCGCCTGAGGAAATTCGCGATTATATCCGCGATATCATCCGCGATGATCTCGCCGCCGGACGGCGCGATGTTATCGTCACCCGCTTTCCGCCCGAGCCCAACGGCTATCTCCATATCGGCCATGCCAAATCTGTGTGCCTCAATTTCGGCATCGGCAATGAGTTCGGCGGGCGTTGCCACATGCGCTTTGACGACACCAACCCGGTCAAGGAAGAGCATGAATATATCGATGCGATCCAGGAGGATGTGCGCTGGCTCGGCTTCGACTGGGGCGAGCATCTTTATTTCGCCTCCGACCATTTCGATCGTCTTTATCAGTGGGCCGAGCATCTGATCAATTCGGGCGATGCCTATATCGACGATCTCTCGCCGGACGAAATCCGCGAGCACCGCGGCACGCTAACCGAGCCCGGTAAAAACAGCCCCTATCGCGAGCGGCCGATCGAGGAAAATCTCGATCTCTTCCGCCGCATGCGTGCCGGCGAATTTCCCAATGGCACGCGGGTTCTTCGCGCGAAAATAGATATGGCGTCGGGCAATATGAATATGCGCGATCCGGTGATCTACCGCATTCTTCATGCCGATCACCCGCGCACCGGTGACGCCTGGTGCATCTACCCGACCTATGATTTCGCGCACGGCCAGTCGGACGCCATCGAGGGCGTCACGCACTCGATCTGCACGCTCGAATTCGAGGATCACCGCCCGCTTTACGATTGGCTGGTCGCCCATCTGCCGGTCGATATGGTGCCGCTGCAATATGAATTCTCGCGCCTGAATTTGACTTATACCGTGTTATCGAAACGCCGCCTCATCCAGCTCGTGCAGGAAGAGCATGTACGCGGCTGGGACGACCCGCGCCTGCCGACCCTGCGCGGCCTGAGAAGGCGCGGCATCCCGGCGGCGGCGATCCGCGATTTTGTCAGCCGCCTTGCCATTTCAAAAAGCGACGGAACGGTGGAAATCGCGCTCCTCGAGCATTGCGTGCGCGAATTGCTCAATAAAACCGCCGAGCGCCGCATGGCGGTGTTAAAACCGCTCAAGGTGGTGATCGAAAATTGGCCCGAGGGCGTGACGGATGAGCTTGAAGCGATCAACAATCCGAACGATGAGAGTGCGGGCACAAGGCGGATAAACTTCTCGGGCGAGATATATATTGAGCGCGACGATTTCATGGAAGAGCCGGCGAAAAAATTCTTCCGCCTCGCGCCCGGGCGCGAGGTTCGCCTGCGCTACGCCTATTTCATCACCTGCCGCGAGGTGATCAAGGATGATGCCGGCGAGGTGATCGAGCTGAGATGCACCTATGATCCCGAATCACGCGGCGGAAATTCGCCCGATGGCCGCAAGGTCAAGGGAACGCTGCACTGGGCTTCAGCGGCGGACTCGGTGGCGGCGGAGGTGCGGCTTTATAATCACCTGTTCAGCAGCGAGTATCCGGGCGCCGAGGGCGATGTGCTCGACGATCTCAATCCGGATTCGCTGCAAGTGCTGGAGAATTGCCTGATCGAGCCGAGCCTGGCCAGTGCGGCGCCGGGCGAGGCAATTCAGTTCGAACGCCAGGGCTATTTCTGCCTCGACGCCGATTCAACGCCCGAGCGCCCGGTGTTCAACCGCACCATCTCGCTGCGCGACGATTGGGCCAGGATTCAGAAGCAGAAACAGAAATCTTCCTAAGCGTATATCTCCGTGCCATCGGTTCCGGCTTCGCGCTTTTCCCAATAGAGGCGATCCAGTTTCTGCGTGATCGGGCCTGGAACCGGGCCTTGAATTTTGCGCCCGGCGATTTCGCGCACCGCGAGCGCGCCGCCGGCGGTGCTACAGGTGAAGAGTTCGTCGGCCGAATAGAGGTCGAACGGCGTGAGATTCGCTTCGATGCATTCGATGCCGGCCTGCGCCGCGATTTCCATGAAGGCCTGGCGGGTGATGCCGTGCAGGATGCCGTCGCCCGGCGTGAACAGCTTGCCACCCCTCGCCATGAACAGATTCGAGGCCGGCCCCTCGCCGACATGGCCGCTTTGGGTCAACCACACAACATCGTCGCAACCGGCATCGAGCGCCTCGATCTTGGCCAGCTGGAAATGCAGCCGGTCAAGGCATTTGTAGCGCGGATCGAGGCTGTCGGGCGTAAAGGCGCGCAGGTGGCTGATGAACAAGCGAATGCCCTCGGCGCGCTTCTGCTCATCTGCGAGAAATATGTAGGGCGCCGGCCAGATGATGATGGTCGGCTCGAAATCGCGCGGGTCGGCCACCACTTTGGTCGAGACGCCGCGCGTGACGATGAAGCGGATGGTGGCATCCTGAAGGCCATTGCGCCGTACCGTCTCGATGATGGCGGCGCGCCAATCGTCATGGCTCATCGATGTGTTCAGCATCGCCGCCTGGAGCGATTGAAAAAACCGCTCGATATGGGCATCCAGTTTGTAGATCACGCCCTTCCAGGCCGAGACCACATCGAACACGCCATCGCCGAGCAAAAAACCCTGATCGAGGATCGAGATTTTCGCCTCGTTCAGCGGCACATAATCGCCGTTCATATAGATTATCGGTTGTTCGCTCATGGCGCGCGTCTCCTCTGAACAGGGGTGTGCGGAAAGCCTAACGGAAGTTAGTCCTCGCCGCGATAGCTGCCGCGCAGCTGCTTGGTGCGGCCGCGCCGGGTTTTGGCATCGACGCGGCGCTTCTTAGCCGCCTTGCCGGGCCGAGTTGGGCGGCGGCGGATGGGGCGCTTGGCCGCCTGACGCAGCAATGCCACCAGGCGCTCAAGCGCATCGGCGCGGTTTTGCTCGCGCGTGCGGAAGCGCCGCGCGGTGATGATGATTTCGCCGTCCTTGTTCAAGCGCTGGCCGGCCAGGCGCCGCGCCCGGGCGCGCATATCCTCCGGCAGCGATGGCGATGCATTGAGGTTGAAGCGCAGTTGCACGGCGGTCGAGAGCTTGTTGACATTCTGCCCGCCCGGCCCGCCGGCCTGCATGAATGTCTCGCTGATCTCGCGTGGGTGGATGGCGATGTTGTCGGTGATTTCGATCATCACCTATTAAACATCAAAATAAAGGGGGCGGAAATTTTTCCGCCCCCTCTTTTTTGTTCGTTTAGCCCAACGCCTTTACGTCGGCCAACGTTTTTTCCGGCTCGGGCCGTTTGGTGTAGTCCGGGTCGATATCGGCGGCGCGGACGATGCCGCCTTGATCCACCACCAGGCGGGCCGGCATGGGCATGGTCCAACTGCCCTCGCCATTGACCTTGGCCAGATCGACCTTGAAGCCGTCATAGACACCCTTCAGGGCGTCCGAAAAAGCGAAGGTAAGCCCAAGCTTGCTGGCATAGGCATTGCCGAGGTCGTGCAACATCGGAAAATCGAGCTTGTGTTTTTCCCGCATGCCGGCGCTGTGCTCGGCAATTTGCGGCGTGATGGCAACCAGTGTGGTGTTGTGGGATTTCAACTCGCCCACGATGTCGCGCAAAGCATACAGCTCTGCATTACAATAGGGTCACCAGTGGCCGCGGAAGACGGTAACGACGAGCGGCCCGTCGGCGAGCAGCGCCTTGGAGCTGACATCACTGCCGTCATCGTTTTTGAGCGTGAATGCGGGCAGCTCGTCGCCGACCTTGATCACGCCGTCCATGATATCGGACGCCCGAAGCTCCTTCAGCGAGTCCGCCATCACGGCTTGCCACTCTTTCGGAATTCTTTCCCTGCCGCCGGCCGATATGGCCTCCAGCTTCTCTGCCAGGCTCATGGCCCCCTCCTTCATTGATTCGCGCGCGAGATTAGCATGGCAACCAAGAGCTGCCGATAGCGATGCTCATCACTGTTTCGTGACAAGCGGTGTTACGTTCCCTTTAGGGGAAACGGCACATGCGGCATCTCATCCTCGACCTCAATGCCGAGCGTATTACAAAAAGTGGCGAGCAGCTGATAATAGCCGACCATGACAGTGAGATCGATCAACCCGTCATCGCCCAATGATTCGCGCAAGCCCTCGACCAAGTCGTCGGGCACGGTTTCGCCGGCTGCGAGCAGGCGCGAAAAACGCAGCGCCGGGCCGGTCGGCGCGGGCTCGTCCTCAATAGCTTTGCTGCCGATAATGGGGCGCAGACGATCCGGCACTTTGTGGATATGGTGACGCCACTCGAACTTGTTGCCGAGTATGGCCGAGACCTCGCAAATCACCATCTCGCGCAGATCGCCGTCTAGCTTCGAATGAAAGCGCACATGCTCGCCGACCGAGGCGACCGATTCGAGCGCCTTCGGACTCTGGCCCATGACGGCAAACATATTGGGCATCCAGCCCAGTTTGCGCGTCGTCAAAATATGATCAAATATCGCCCGCGTCTCACCGCTTGAACTCTCCCAATCCGCAGGCGCCACCACCTGCCGCTCCCTGTAATCCGTCATATTTTCTTTCTCCAAGTTTGAATGCTGCGGACTTTAGCGCGGCGCGGCGCGTAGCGCGAGCGGCAGATATTTTAAACCTGCGGATTGGCGGACGCCCGCACTCGCCAGTGCCTAACACGCTAGTTCGGTAAACGAAAGGCGCACCAGAACATATCAAATTCAATAATTCATCCGCACATCCTGAACCGATGCCAAAAGAACCAAGAGGCATTTGTCGCGAGACTTCTGACCCAACGGGACCGCGCCGTCATATCTCTGCAACGGGCCGTTACCCATTTGCGTAAATTAGCCTCCGAGCCAACAAATTTGCACACCGCTGACTATATTGAAAAATATGAAACAATCGTCGCGCAACTGAAAGCCTTGGACCCGTCCAAACTCCCCAGCAAAGAATCAATTCTTGCCGCCGGTGAGATATTGCAAGGGCAGATTAACGCCCTAACGATCCAATTTGAGGCCGGCAATAGTCCAAATAAGGTAGCTGCTAAAAAATAAGCCGGATGATGGATAGAAGGCGGGTGCGAGTGCGGAAAGGCTGGAGAGACGGAGCCCCGTGAACGCAATACCGGCAGACTAAGGAGTTATATCCAAGATTATGGGTATTTTTACCCATATAAAAATTACTATTTAATCGTCAAAATTATTATCTGGAGGACTAGTTAATAGTAATATTTGGTTATATTTAGATAGAGGTGTATTTTCTAGTTTAACGAACTAGGCGGCGGAAATAACTAAGTATATGTAAAATTATTATGGTCATTAAAATTGAAGTGATGACAGTGTGATACGAATGCTCGAAGCTAGCGAAACCATGAACGACACGGTCGCGGATGCTCCCGGAACTGGGTATTCGGAAGTGTTTGTCGTCGATGACCAGGCACTGGTGCGCGCGTCCGTATGTGCGCTCCTCGAATCGAAAGGTATGCGGGTTGAGACATTTTCCTCCGCCGTCGATTGCCTGAAAGCGTGCGAACAGCACCGCCCCTTGTGCATTGTCTGCGACCTCAAAATGCCCGGCATGGGCGGCTTGGAACTGGTCAAGACGCTGCACGATAGAGGCTTTTTTACCAGTACCGTGTTGATTTCGGCCCATGTCGATGTGCCGACAACCGTGCGGGCAATGAAAGCCGGCATGGTCAACGTTCTGGAAAAACCGCTGAATGACGAGACGCTCTGCGAATGCGTTCGGCAGTGCATCGAACAAGAAATCGAAAACAAACATCTCGAAGCCGATCAAATCGCCTTAAGGGCGGCAATGGAAACTTTGACCCCGCGCGAAAAGGAAGTCATGCAGCTCGTGGTGGACGGCATGTCAAACAAAAATGCCGCGCGCGTGCTCGGCGTAAGCCCCAAGACGGTGGAAAAACACCGAGCAAAAGTAATGTTAAAATTAAATGCCGGCAACGTTCAGGAGCTCGTTCGCATGTCCTACCTGGTGCAAGGCTAACGGTGTAATCGAGCTTATGTCTATTTTGGCGGCCAATCGCAATGAAAGTGAGCATTGGCAAAACGTAATTCCCACCGAATTACGAAATTTGGTTGAGAATATTGGTCTTGCCATCACCGTGTGGGACGACGGATTGCGCCTCCTCGCATCGAACAAACTGGCGGAGGAGCTACTGCAATATCCCAAGGGAATGTTGGTGCCGGGCGCACACTTCGAATCATTTATTCGCTTTCATGCCGCGCGCGGCGAATTTGGCGAGGGTGACGTCGAAGTACAAGTGCGCAAGCGCGTCGAACTGGCAAAACGTTTCGAGCCACATATGTTCGAGAGAGAACGCTTCGATGGCGTAACGCTTGAAATCTGTGGCACACCCTTGCCCGGCGGCGGTTTTTTTTACACCCATTTGGACGTTACCGAACGCAAACAGGCGGAAGAGGCATTGCGAAAAGGCCTTGAGCGTTTCGAACTTGCATTGGAGGTAACCGGCGAAGGCCTCTGGGACTGGGATATTCCGTCTAAGAAATATTGGCGTTCATCACGGGCGGCGGATAATTTTGGATTCGATAAAGACACCCGTGACGTGAAATTTGATCTTGAGGACCCAAATGATGATTGGGTTGCGTCGATCCATCCCGAAGATCGCGCCCGCGCCTTGAAGAGTTTGCGTGACTCACTTGAGCTCGGAACGCCATATGATGCGGAATATCGTTTTCGCCTGCCGAGCGGAAAATATCGTTGGATTCACTCCGTCGGAAAATCCATGTGCGGCCCTGATGGCGAGCCGGCTAGAATGGTCGGCGCCAACAGAGATATCTCCCAGCGTAAGGACATTGAGGAATCATTGCGAAATCGCGAGGAGCGCTTTCGCGGAATATTACATCTGGCTCATGACGCCATTATCTTGATGGACGCCGATACCCGAATCACCATTTGGAACAACGCTTCCGAACGGATTTTTGGCTACGCGGCGAATGAAGCGATCGGCAAACCAATTCACTATTTTTTGGTGCCCGAACATGCCAGTGACGCGGCACAGACCCGCTGGTCGGAATTTTTTAAATCCGAAGTTGGGCCGATCATCGGCCGCACTATCGAGGTGATGGCGCGGCGCAAGAATGGCGAGGAATTTCCCATCGAAATGTCGCTGTCCGCGCTCACCGACAATGGCAATTGGTGTGCGATCGGCATCATCAGGGACATCAATGAGCGCAAACTTGTCGAACGAGCGCTACGCAGAAGCGAGGCCAAGCTTAGCGAAGCGCAGAAAATATCACATACCGGCAATTGGGAACTCGACCTCAGGTCGGGTGTGGAGAACTGGTCGGATGAATGCTTTCGTATCTTTGGCCTCGAGCCGACGGGGAAGGCGCAAACATACGAAATATTCTCGCGAATGGTTCACCCCGATGACCGAAACCGCGTCGTCGCGGCAGTAAATGATGCACAATATTGCGATAAAAAATATGACATAGACTACCGTATCATTCGGCCCAACGGCTTGGTGCGTTACGTCAACAGCCGCGCAACTGTTTACCGCAACGAGGCGGGCGAACCGGTGCGGATGCTGGGGACGAACCAGGATATTACAGATAGAAAATTAGCCGAAAACGCGCTTCTGAAGGTCGACCAGGAACTGCGCCAAGTATTGGCGATGCGGTCCGCAACACTTAATGCGTTGCCGGCACACATTGCATTGCTCGGGGCGGACGGACATATCAACTGGGTCAACAAAAGTTGGGAACAGCTTTCCGAAACCGGCGAATTGGATGATCCGGCACATGGCGTCGGACGACATTATATTGATGTGTGCACCGCGGTGGCTGGTGTCGACGCGCAATTAATTCCCGAAGTTGAAAGTAAACTGAACGAAGTCTTGAGCGGCAGCCTGGATAGTTTCTCGATCGAATATCCGTTTCACTTGCCCCAGCAGCCACGCTGGTTCCGCCTGATGGTCAATCAAACTTCCGGCAAAACGCAACGCGGCGTCGTCGCCATGCATATCGACATTACGGCCGAGCGCATCGCAGCGGACCGGCTACAACGCGCAGAACAGAGCGAGGCGCTGGCCGACCTTGCCGGCGGGATCGCGCACGAGGTCAACAATATGCTCACTCCGATTTTGAGCCTGACCTCGCTCGCCATGGAAGGCCTGCCCAAGGATGGCAAAGAGCATGGCTATCTTGAGATTGCCAAAGAGGCGGCGGAACGCACAAGCGATATCGTTAAAGGTGTTCTCACCTTCAGCCACCATGAAGAATCGGAAAAACTTCCCATAGATATCGGCCAATGCGCCCAGGAAGGCATCACCCTGTTGCGCACGATCCTGCCCGTCGATATTCGGCTCAGCCATCATGTGCAGCTCGTCTCGGGCAAGGTCCTCGCCAATCCCACCCAGATAGATCAAATATTGCTGAACCTGGTTAAGAATTCGATCGACGCAATCGGCCAAAATCCCGGGAAAATATCCGTAACCTTGGACCAGGTCTATCTGGCCAAGCGCTTTGCAACCGTTAATGCGGAGCTGGACGCAGGCTCCTATGCGCGCATTCGTGTGACGGATACGGGGTGCGGCATGAACGAAGAAACGGCACGCTGTATTTTCCGCCCGTTCTATACGACGAAGGAAATCGGCCGGGGAACGGGGCTCGGCCTGTCCATCATTCACGGCATCGTACGCGACCATAACGGTGGCATCACGGTGTCGAGCAGGGTTGGTGCGGGTACGGATATTGAAATCTACTTGCCGGTTATGAACACGGCCGATTGAGGCTCGGCGCGGCGGACAAAAATCAGGTCAATTACCAGGTCAACATGGCAATCATCAGCCGTTGATTCGCATAAATATTGTCCTATGTTTATCAGAGTAAACCGTTCGAATATTAGGCTAGGCGAAGGAGCATAGAGATTGTCCTTAATACTCGTAATAGAAGACGACGCGCTCGTTCGTTTTACTATTCGCGAAACTCTTGAGGCTATCGGCCACCAAATCAATGAAGCGGACAATGGCAGGCACGGCGTGAAAAGCTTTGCCGAGCACGGCGCCGACCTCGTCATCACCGATATCATTATGCCGGAGATGGAAGGCATCGAGACCATTGCCGCCCTGCGCAAACTGAACGCCGCATGCAAAATCATCGCCACCACCGGCGGTGGCCGCACCGGCGTAACCGAACATTTAAGATCGGCCACCTTGGCCGGCGCCGACGACGTCCTGCCCAAGCCGTTCGACAATGATATTCTGATCGAGAAAGTGAACGGGCTTCTGCCGGATTACCCCCGTTCGGCGGGAACACAGCCTTGAGCGACACGCATAAGGGTGGGTGCTTTTGTGGCGCCATCGCTTTTGAAGTCACCGGTGCGCCGGTGGCGGAAGGATTCTGCCATTGCAACGACTGCCGTACCTGGTCCGCCGCTCCTTTTGTTGCTTTCACCCTATGGCCGCCTGAAGCAGTCAAAATCACCAAGGGCGAAGCCAGTCTCGCCACCTTTGCCAAAAGCGAGCGCTCGAAACGCAAATACTGCTCGGCATGCGGCGGACACCGCAGCTCACTGATGCCGAAGGGACGGCTTACCTAAATTTGCCGATGTGCCGGAGGAATTTGGCGGCAGCGGAGAACTGTTGGCGGAATAGGAGCCGAGGCTTGACGTGATTGTCCCGCGCACCGGCGGTTTTTCGTTCGCCGCGTTGCTTTTCAAAAAATTCCGCGAGCGCACGTCTTCAAGGGTTACGGTATCGAGAAATTGGTACACCTGAATGCTGAGTTCGTGCCAAAAATCGAGCGTGACATGCCCATCATCTTGTGACTTGCAGCCTGTACCATTCTTGGGATTACGGCTGGATACACGTTCCGGATCTTCCACCGCCCTGACAATATCTGAAATAAATATCTGGTCGGTAGCGCGCGCCAGACGGTAACCGCCACCCGGACCACGCGCACCTATGACCAGTCCATGCTTGCGGAGTTGGCCGAACAACAATTCCAGATGAGATCGCGAAATTTCATGCCGATCCGCAATATGGCCGAGCCTCACAGGCTTATTTTTGCCCGTTGCCACGGTATAGTTCGCGAGTTCGACCAACGCCATGACCGCATAGCGGCCTCTTGCACAAAGCTTCATGAGAAAATTCTCTATCCTTCCCTTGCTCGGATCGTTTCCAGCCAAGGATTTAGCTGAAATTTCGAATCAACTCAGATTGCATGTCACTAATTTTTCCGGCCACTTTGTCCGCCAAGGCCCGCACCGAATTGGACTGCTCCGCAATTACGGCGGTCTTACCCGATATTGCCTGAATGGCGCCCGTCACGGCTTGTGCATCATTGACGGCTTTGTGGGCGTTTCGGCTGAATTTGTTTGTTGCAGCGATTTGTCTCTCTACGGCAATGTCAACGGCCCGGCCCATCCCATCCAAGGCATCGACGGTTTCGGTGATTCTCGATGAGGCCGTTACCACATTCTCGATTTCATAAAAAAAGCCGCCAGTTTGACGTCCCGCTTCTTCGCTGCCCGGCGTCCCGTGCCCGGCGGGGCGCTTAACATCATCCGTGATAGCGTCTAAGCCGGCGTATGATTTGGTCTGAATTTTCATCTGAAATATTCCGAATTTCATCGCGCTGAACCGAAAACTTAATTCAAATTTATAATCTATGATTATGAACACACCCTTAATGGCATAGGTATATCGTTGTTTAGGAAAAATACTATTTGTTTATACTTATATCTTTTATGCTGATATATATATGCACCAAGAATCAAGCAGGCGCAGACCGGTATGCCCTTATTCAGGCAATCGGGTGCCAAAGCCATGAAAGAAGGCGGCATTTAGACCATTGATGAACTGGATATGCGGGCTTGCGGCCCCGCACGCGTAAACATTCGGTAGTCATTGCGTGGGGCTACAGCCCGGATTAACGCTGGCGTTTCAAATTGCCGTACACTTTATCGGCGGCAGACAAATTTGAGCGGACAGCCGGCCAATTGGCGCGGTCTCCGGACGGGCTTAAAGGGGTTCAAACGTGAAAATTAGAACGAAACTTTACGCTGGATTTGCCATCGTCATATTGCTCACCGTTGGAATGGGTTATGTCACGATTCGTGGCATTGAGAGCATCAGTCAGGTCGCCAACGACACCTTCGAATACCCGCTGATGTCGAGCAATTTCGCGCGTAGTGCCCAGACCAATTTCATCCGCCTGGATCGCGTCGACAGCATCGTCAGTCAAAGCGCAGCGGAAGAGGAGCGTACTGCACGGTTGGAATTTGCCGGGGAACTGAACGAATTGATCAGCGAGGACCTGGACGTCGTCGCCGAGAGAATGCGCAATGAAGAAGCGCCGCCGTTGATCGCGCAAATCCGCGCCACCCTGAATGATTTGGCGGGGCTCCGCGAAGCGCAGTTCGAGCGCCTGCTCTCGGGTGAGGCGGATATCGAGGCGCTCGGTGAACAGCGCCTGGAACTGCTCACCGACATGAATGAAAATTTCGAATATCTCGTCGATCTGTCGGTTGAGGAGGGCTTTGATTTTCTCCTGAGCGCGGAAGAAACGGCGGAGGAAATTCGCGAGACCCAACTCATCACGATCTTGGTAACGGTTGGATTGGGTATCCTTATTGCCGGCTTGCTCGGGCGCAGCATTGTGCGCCCGCTCGGCGCCATTACCGCCGCAACGACGCAATTGGCCGATGGCGACAAGGAGATCGCCATCCCGGCCAGCCGGCGGCGCGATGAGATCGGCGCCATGGCGGCGGCACTTGGGGTCTTTCGCGACAAGATGCTCGAAATCGACCGCATGAATGCGGAGCGCGAAGCCATGCGCGACGAGGCCGAAGAGCGTGTAAAAAATGGCATGGTTACGCTCACGGAAGAGCTCGACAGCCAGGTACAGGCAACGGTGCAGTTCGTCTCGGGCAAATCCACCGATATGCGCGATGCGGCCGAGGAGATGAATATGGCGATCTCGCGCGTTTCCGAGCAGGCCAATTCGGCCAGGCAATCCGCCAATGGCGCCTCGGAGAATGTTCAGTCGGTCGCCGCCGCGGCAGATCAACTGTCGCGCTCGATCAGCGAAATTGCGGACGGCGTTTCGCGCTCGGGCGAAATCTCCAAGCGTGCGGTTGAGGAGGTGGAAGAGACGAATGCCACGGTCAAGAACCTGTCCGATGCGGCGGCGAAAATCGGCGATATCGTCCACGTCATTACCGATATTGCCACCCAGACAAATCTTCTTGCCTTGAACGCTACCATTGAAGCGGCGCGTGCCGGCGAGGCCGGCAAGGGATTTGCCATCGTTGCGGGAGAGGTAAAAGGCCTGGCCAATCAAACGACTTCGGCCACCGAAGAAGTGGAGCGCCAGATCAGCAACATTCAAAGCGAAATCGGCAATGCGGCGACGGCAATTTCACGCATATGCGAAACCATCAACGCCGTCGATGAGACAAGCCAAACGATTAACGATTCCGTTGAGCAGCAAAGTGCCGCGACCGATGACATCAGCCGCAACGCCCGTTTGGCGGCGGACGAAACGCAATCCGTTTCAAGCGCGATTGAGGAAATGTCGAATGAAACCGGCACCACCGCGAAATTGTCCTCCTCGGTGCGGACAACCGCCGGCGAAGTGGCCAAGCAGGTCTCCGACATGCAGACCGATCTGACCCGGAAACTGCGCCAGAACTACAGTTAGAAGCGACGCCGCCCCCTTCCCCGGCAGTTAAAATTATTGGCAACAGCCGCGCAAATTTATTGGTGCGCAAAAAATTATTACCCAATACGGGTGGCGATACGCTTATTCTGACGCGAAGACGGTGAAAAGCCGTCATGTGCAAAAAAAGGCGGCCAAGCCGCCATGGGAGTAGGCTTAAGGGGGAGGTCCGTCCGCGACCGGCAATGGAGTATTTTGTCCAGCAATTGATCAACGGGCTCGCGCTCGGCTCGATTTATGGTCTGATCGCCATCGGCTACACGATGGTCTACGGCATTATCGGCATGATCAATTTCGCCCATGGCGATGTTTTCATGCTGGGATCGTTCGTCGCCCTGATCTCGTTCCTGGTGCTCGGCGTGCTCGGCATTACCTGGGTGCCGCTGGCGCTCTTGATCGTGCTGGTGCTGGCGATGATCTTTACCTCGGTCTATGGCTGGGCGGTCGAGCGCCTTGCCTATCGGCCGCTCAGGGGCTCGTTCCGCCTGGCGCCGCTGATTTCCGCCATCGGCATGTCGATCTTCCTGCAAAATTATGTCCAGCTTTTGCAGGGCGCGCGCAACCGGCCCTTGCCGCCGGTCATTCAGGGCGGCTTTATCCTGTTTGAGAATGACGGTTTCACCGTCGTGCTGAGCTATCTGCAAATCATGATCATCGCCGTGACCCTGGTGTTGATGGGCGCCTTCTCGCTGCTCATCGCCCGCACCTCGCTCGGGCGTGCGCAACGCGCCTGCGAGCAGGACCAGACCATGGCCGGCCTCTTGGGCATCAATGTCGATCGCACCATCTCGCTCACCTTCGTCATGGGCGCCGCGCTGGCCTCGGTCGCCGGCCTGATGTTCGTGCTCTATTACGGCGTGATCGATTTCTTTATCGGCTTTCTGGCCGGCATCAAGGCGTTCACCGCGGCCGTGGTCGGCGGCATCGGCTCGCTGCCGGGCGCCATGCTGGGCGGCCTCCTGATCGGCATGATCGAGACCTTTTGGTCGGCCTACGCGACGATCGAATATAAAGATGTGGCGGCGTTCTCGATCCTGGTGCTGGTGCTGATCTTCCGGCCCAATGGCCTCTTGGGCAAACCCGAGATCGAGAAGGTCTGAGGCGATGGCGCTGCGCCAACAGGATCGTCCCATGCGCTTCTCTTTCGGCGGCCATGATATCGATGTCTTGGCGGCACTGAAGGAATCGGGCCTGGCGGCCCTGGTGGCGCTCGGCCTCGCGGTCATTATCGTCGGCATCAAAATTGTCGATGTAAAAGGCGGGCTCTCCTTCGATACGCGCTTCATGTGGGTCGGCATCGCTGTCGCCGGGGTATTTGCCGGGCGTTTTGTGCTGGCAACGCGGCGCCAGATCAAGCGCCCCCTGTCGCTCGAGCGGCGCGAGGAATTTGCCGACCGCATCGGTGCCGGGGTGCAGGTGTTCGCCAAATTCGCCGCACCCGTACTGATCGCCTTCGCCCTCGCCATGCCGTTCATGCCGTTTGCCAACCGCTACATCGTCGATGTCGCCACCCTGGTCGTGACTTACATTATGCTCGGCTGGGGGCTGAATATCGTCGTCGGCCTGGCCGGCCTCCTCGACCTCGGCTATGTCGCCTTCTACGCCATCGGCGCCTATTCCTTCGCCCTCTTCGCCATGCATCTCGATTGGGGATTCTGGGGCGCCCTGCCGCTCGCCGGCGCTTTTGCCGCCTGCTTCGGCCTGGTGCTCGGCTTTCCGGTACTGCGCTTGCGCGGTGATTACCTCGCCATCGTCACGCTGGCGTTCGGCGAGATGGTGCGTGTGATTCTGATCAACTGGTACCCGGTGACCAAGGGGCCGGACGGCCTCTCCGGCATTCCGCGCCCGAGTTTCTTCGGCCTGCCCTTCACCCGCCGGCCGGCCGAGGGCGTCGAATCCTTCCACACCTTTTTCGGCCTCGAATACGCCTCGATGCACCGCATCATCTTTCTGTATTATGTCATCCTGGCGCTCGCCCTATTGACCAACTTCTTTACGCTCCGCATCCGCAAACTGCCGATCGGGCGTGCCTGGGAGGCGCTGCGCGAGGACGAGATCGCCTGCCGCTCGCTCGGCATCAACCCGACCAACACCAAACTGACAGCCTTCGCCATCGGCGCCATGTTCGGCGGCTTCGCCGGATCGTTCTTCGCCACCCGCCAGGGCTTCATCAGCCCCGAGAGCTTCACCTTCATCGAATCCGCCGTCATTCTCGCCATTGTCGTGCTCGGCGGCATGGGCAGTCAGATGGGCGTGGTTGTCGCCTCGGTGCTGTTGATCGGCGGCACCGAACTCCTGCGCGAGCTCGATGAATTCCGCATGCTGGTGTTCGGCGGCGCCATGGTTGGCATCATGATCTGGCGCCCGCGCGGCCTGCTGGCCCACCGCGACCCGACCGTCCGCCTCCACCCCAAGCCGGGCCGAAGGAAACCCGCGCCATGAATGCCAAGCAAGAATCAGGCGCCGCGCCGCTTCTCTCGGTCGAGCATTTGACCATTCGCTTTGGCGGCCTGGTTGCGGTCGACGATGTTTCCTTTGATGTCCAGGACGGTCAGATATCAGCGATCATCGGCCCCAACGGCGCCGGCAAAACCACCGTGTTCAACTGTCTGACCGGCTTCTACAAACCGGGCGTCGGCCGCCTTGCGCTCAATCATGGCACGCACATCCACTATCTTGAGCGGATGGAGGATTACCGCATTGCCCAGCGCGCCCGGGTGGCGCGCACGTTCCAGAATATCCGCCTGTTTCCGGCCATGTCGTGCCTCGAGAATTTGGTGGTGGCGCAACATAACCGTTTGATGCGGGCTTCGGGCTTCACCGTGACCGGCCTCTTTGGCTTCGGCGATTACCGCCGCGCCGAGCGCGAGGCGGTTGATTTGGCCAAGGGCTGGCTCGAGCGCATCGGCCTCTATGAGCGCGCCGACGAAAATGCCGGCAACATGCCCTATGGCGCCCAGCGCCGCCTTGAGATCGCGCGCGCCATGTGCACGCTGCCGGTGCTCCTGTGCCTCGACGAGCCCGCCGCCGGTCTCAATCCGAGCGAAACGGCGGAACTGAATGAGCTGCTACTCCATATCCGCAATGAGCACAAAATCGGCCTGCTGCTGATCGAGCATGACATGAATGTGGTGATGGAAATCGCCGACCATGTGATCGTGCTCGACTACGGCCGCAAAATCTCCGACGGCACGCCGGAATTCGTGCGCAACGACCCGGCGGTGATCCGCGCCTATCTCGGCGAGGAGGAAGATGCCGATCTGCCGCCGCTCGTCGCCGCCGACATCGCCGCCGATATCGCGGCGCATGAGAGCCACGCGCCCGATACGGAGGACAAGCCGTGAGCATGCTTTCGCTCAAAGGCGTGCGCGCCGCTTACGGCCGCATCGAGGCCCTGCGCGGTATCGACCTCAATGTCGGCGAGGCCGAGATCGTCACCCTGATCGGCGCCAATGGCGCGGGAAAATCGACGACGCTGATGACCATTTGCGGCAATCCGCGCGCCAGCGCCGGTGAAATCCTCTTTGCCGGCAGCGATATCTCCGGCATGCCGACCTTCGAGATCATCCGCCTCGGCATCGCCCAGTCGCCCGAGGGGCGGCGCGTTTTTCCGCGCATGACGGTGCTGGAAAATCTGCAGATGGGCGCCACCACCAGCGATCCGGAAAATTTCGACGAGGATATCGCGCACGCTTTCGAGCTGTTCCCGATTCTGAAAGACCGCCAGTCGCAGCGCGGCGGCACCCTCTCAGGCGGCGAGCAGCAAATGCTCGCCATCGCCCGGACGCTGATGAGCCGCCCCAAACTGCTGCTGCTCGACGAACCGTCGCTCGGCCTGGCGCCGATGGTGGTGCGCCAGATCTTCGAGATCATCGGCGAGATCAACCGCCAGAGCGGCATGACCATTCTTCTGGTCGAGCAAAACGCCTTTCACGCCCTGCAACTCGCCAATCGCGGCTATGTCATGGTCAATGGCAAGATCACCCTCGAAGGCAGCGGCGAGGAACTGCTGTCGCGGCCAGAAGTACGCGCCGCCTATCTCGAGGCCGGGCACTAGACCATGATCGAAATGATCGGCACCAGTTTTTGGATATTGATCGTCCTGATACCGGCGGGCGGCGCGGCATGGTTCATGGGCCAGGCGATCGGCGCCACCTGGCGGCCGTTCTGGCAATTGATCCTCTATTCGCTGTTGCTCGGCTTCGCCGACCGCTTCATGATTTACGCCCTGTTCGACGCCGAACTCGCCTCGGGTCTCGGTTATGTGGTCGATACCGCCCTCCTGTTCGGTGTTGCCACGGCGGCCCATCGCTTCACCCGGGTGCACAAAATGGTGACGCAATATCCCTGGCTTTATGAGCGCCTCGGTCCGTTTGTTTGGCGCGACAGAAGATAACCGCACGGCGAAAGCGGTTGCCCAAATTCTCAAATCCACTTAGCCTTGCTGTTAAATACCAATAAGAAAAAACAAATATTTCATTCACACCTATGGGAGGAACAAAAATCATGTTCAAATACAGGACTCTGCTGACGGCGGCGGTGGCGGCAATCGCCATATCGTTCGGCGCCGGAGCGGCCAAGGCGGATATCGAAATCGCCACAGCCGGGCCGATGACCGGCCAATATGCCAGCTTCGGCGCCCAGATGAAGGCCGGCGCGGAACTGGCCGTCGCCGATATCAACGCCGCCGGCGGCGTGCTCGGCCAGATGCTCTCCTTGTCGGTCGGCGATGACGCCTGCGATCCCAAGCAGGCTGTTGCGGTGGCGAACCAGATGGTCAACAAGGGCGTCGTCTTCATGGCCGGGCATTTCTGTTCCGGCTCGTCGATCCCGGCGTCGAGCGTCTATTCGGAAGAGGGCGTGCTGCAGATCTCGCCGGCCTCGACCAACCCCAAGCTCACCGATGAGGGCGACGACAATGTCTTCCGCGTCTGCGGCCGCGACGATCAGCAGGGCGAAGTCGCCGGTGCGTTCCTGGCCGAGAAATACGGCTCCAAGAACATCGCCATCGTGCATGACAAAACCGCCTACGGAAAAGGCCTGGCCGACGAAACCCTGAAGGGGCTCAAAGCCAATGGCGGCAGCGAAACCATGTATGAGGCCTATACGGCGGGCGAGAAGGATTATTCAGCGCTCGTTTCGAAACTCAAAAAGAACAAGATCGATGTTCTTTATGTCGGCGGCTATCACACCGAGGCCGGCCTGATCGTGCGCCAGATGCGCGAGCAGGGCATGGCGACCAAGCTGATCTCGGGCGATGCCCTGGTGACGGATGAATATTGGTCGATTACCGGTGATGCCGGCGAAGGCACGCTGATGACCTTCAGCCCCGACCCGCGCAAAAACCCGGTCGCCGCACCGATCGTCAAAAAGTTCCGCGATATGGGCATCGAGCCGGAAGGCTATGTGCTCTACACCTATGGCGCGGTCCAGGCCTTTGCCCAGGCGGCGGAGGCAGCCGGCTCAACCGACGTTGACGCCTTGATCAAAACGCTGCGCACGGCCAGCTTCTCGACCGTGCTCGGCGATATCGGCTTTGACATGACCGGCGACGTCACCGCGCCGGGCTATGTTTTCTACGAGTGGAAAGGCGGCAATTACGACTATCTGCAATAGCCGCAACACGATTTGACGCAAGGCGCCCGGCCCGCCGAGAGATTGGCGGGCCGGGCTTTTTGTGAAGCCGTTAAAAAGCGGCTACGTTCAAGGCAAAACTGACACGGGCTAGGGGAGATAAACAGAATGCGAGTGGGTGTCGAGGTCGGCGGAACATTCACCGACCTCGTGGCAATTGGGCCATCGGGCGTCGAGATCGCGAAGGTACCGAGCGTCCCGGCGCGCCCGGACGAAGGCGCCTTCAACGCGCTGATTGAAAGCGGCATTGCCTTTGCCGCCATCGAAGACCTGGCGCACGGCTCGACCGTGGCGACAAACGCCGTCCTCGAACGCAAGGGCTATCCGATCGCCTTCATCACGACGCGCGGATTCAAGGACATCCTGGCGCTGCAACGGCACAACCGGACCAACATCTACGACCTCGCCTATCAAAAGCCGGCGCCCGTCGTCGATCGCCGGAACAGCTTCGAGGTCGACGAGCGCATGCTGCCCGATGGCAGCGTGACGACCGCCATCGATATGGCTGCCATTCAGCGCGATCTCGTTCCGGCGCTCCGCGACGGCGGTTACGCGGCGATCGCCGTTTGTCTCCTCAACGCATACGCCAATCCCGCGCATGAGGAAGCGCTGCGCGAGCTGTTGCAGCGCCACCTGCCGGATGTGCTGATTACCCTCTCTTCGGAGGTCACGCGCGAGTTCCGCGAGTTCGAGCGTGCCTCGACGACCACGCTCAGCGCCTATGTGCAACCGGTCATCGACCGTTACATCGGCCGCTTCGGCGCCCGCCTGGGCGAGAACGGCTTCGCCGGCCGCTTCAGCGTCATGCAGTCGAATGGCGGACGCCTGCCGGCCGAGAACATGCGGCGCAACGCGATCATGGCGCTGCTCTCCGGCCCGGCGGCGGGCGTCGTCGGCGCGGCGCGCCAGGCCGGCCGCTCAGGGCTCGAAAGTTTGATCACCCTCGACATGGGCGGAACCAGCACCGATGTCTGCCTGGTTGAGGGCGGCAATCCCGAGATCACCAACGAATTCAAGATCGACGATCTGCCGATCCGCACGCCGGTGCTCGATATCAACACCGTCGGCGCCGGCGGCGGCAGCCTGATCTGGATCGACGAGGGCGGCATGCTGCGCGTTGGCCCCGAGAGCGCCGGGGCCGACCCGGGGCCCGCCTGCTATGGCCGTGGCGGTTTGCTGCCGACCGTGACCGATGCCCATATTGTGCGGAGCACGATCCGCCCGGAAGCCTTTCTCGGCGGCAGGATGGAGATCGACCCGGGCGCCGCGCAAGAGGCGCTCAGCGCGCTTGCCGGGCGCCTCGGCATGAGCGTTGAGGAAATCGCCGACAGCGCCATTCGCATCGCCAACGCCAACATCATCCGCGCCATTCAGATTATCACCACCCAGCGCGGCAAGGATCCGCGCGACTACGCCATGGTCGCCTTCGGCGGCGCCGGCCCGCTGCACGCGGCGCAGGTGGCCGATGATCTCGGCGTGCACACCATCCTGGTGCCGCCCAATGCCGGCGTCATCTCGGCCTTCGGCCTGCTCGCCGCCGATTACATCCAGTATGAGAGCATGACGCGGCGCTTTGCGCTCGATCAGGACGCACCCGGCGCCATCGCCGGAGTCTACCGCGAGATGCGGGAGCGCGCGCTGGCGAAATTCGCCGAGATCGGCTTTGCCGAGAACCTGTCGCTCGACCTGATCGCCGACATGCGCTTCGTCGGCCAGGCCTTCGAGGTGCCGGTCGAAATCGATGCGGCCGAGCTCGACGGCCTGACGGCCGAGCGGCTGCGGGCGATTTTCGCCGCGGCGCACCAGCGTATCTTTTTCCACGGCGCCGCCGGCGACAAGCCGATCGAGGCCGTGTCCTTTCGTCTCCGCGTCAGCGCGCCCGTGGGCGCGCTCCCGGCGCTGAAGGAAACCCATGAGTACGAAACCCCGGAAACGGCGATAGAGATTTTCGACGACCGCCAGCGCCATACTTGCCGGGTAATGAGCCGGGG
This sequence comes from uncultured Rhizobiaceae bacterium, assembly GCA_964429775.1. GTDB lineage: Bacteria > Pseudomonadota > Alphaproteobacteria > UBA828 > UBA828 > PTKB01. The sequence goes on along the minus strand of CAYSDJ010000035.1, from coordinate 8,555 downwards.
CGCGCTCGAGCCGGGCGCGGTGATCGACGGGCCGGCACTGTTCGAAGACCCGACATCGACGATCTTCGTTTCCCCCGGCTGGTCGGCCGAGGCCGACGCGCACGAAAACCTGATCCTGAGAAAGGGCTAGCGGCATGGCGGAATCGGCACCACACATAGACTCCATCCAGCTCGATCCGGCCGATTATTCGGTCATCAGCCAGGGATTGATTGCCGCAGCGCGCGAGATGGGCGCCAAGCTCATTCGCTCGGCCTACTCGACCATCGTGCGAGAAGCGGGCGACGCCTCCGCCGCGCTGCTGGACCGCGACGGCAACGTCATTGCCCAGGCCGAGCTCATTCCCATGCAGCTCGGCCCGATGGCGGGAACCTTCCGCGCCTGCGCCGACCTCTTTCCGGTCGAGACGCTTGAAGAGGGCGATTTCTACGTCAACAACGATCCCTTCGCGGGCGGACAGCACCTGCAGGATGTCTTCATCTATTCGCCGATCTTCGTCGCCGGCGAGATCGTCGGCTTCGCCGGAACCGTGGCCCATCATCTCGATCTCGGCGGCGGCAATCCGGGGCTCAACGCCACGGCGGCCGATGTACACGCGGAAGGCATCATCTTTCCGCCATCGAAATACAATTTCGCGCGCGACTGGAATGGCGGCCCGCTCGAACGGCTTGCCGCCGCCAATGTGCGCGTCCCGAGCCAGACCATTGGCGACTTCAACGCCCAGTTCGCCGCCAACGCCATCGGCACGCACCGGGTCCAGCAACTGTGCGAAAAGTATGGCGCCGATGTGATCAAGGCAACCATGCAGGAACTTCAGAATTATTCCGAACGGCGCTTCCGCGCCGCCTTGGCCGAAATTCCCGACGGCGTTTATGTCGGCGAAGACGCGGTCGATGATGACGGCATCAGCGACCAGCCGCTGACCGTCAAGGCAACGCTCACCATCGCCGGCGAGACCGTCGCCATCGACTTCGCCGGCACATGCAAGCAGGTATCGCGCAATCTCAACTGCCCGTTCTCCTCGACCGTCTCGGCCGCGCTCTCCTGCGTCAAATCGGCCCTGACCAGCCCCGACATTCCCTTCAACGAAGGTGTCAAGCGACCGATTACCATCACCGTGCCGGAAGGAACGCTCTTAAATCCGACTTACCCCGCACCGGTGCGCGCCCGCATGGAAGCCGCCTACCGCGCCTTCAACGCGGTCATGAAGGCGCTCGCGCAGGTGGTGCCGGAAAAGGTCATCTCGGGCGGCCACGACACCACGACGGTCGCCGCCATCAGCCATCTCGGCGCGGCCGGATACCGTGTTTATCTCGAAGTGTTCGGCGGCGGATACGGCGCCTCGGCGCACAAGGACGGCTGCGACGCGGTCGACAGCCCGCTCTCGAACTGCGCCAACGCGCCGATCGAAGCGAGCGACATGGATTTCGACCATTTCCGCATCATCGAGTACAGCCTCTTGGGCGATTCCTCAGGCCACGGCAGGTTGCGCGGCGGCCTCGGCATCGTGCGGCGCTACGAGATTCTAAAAGACGATGTCAACTTCGCCATCTACGCCGACCGTTTCCGCATCGCGCCCTACGGCCTGTTTGGCGGCAGCGACGGATCGCGCGGCCGCTGCGAAGTCCAGCGCAATGGTGAAACCATCCCGGTCCGCTCCAAGGACGGATTGATGCTGCACAAGGGCGACATACTGACGATCTACACCAGCGGCGGCGCCGGCTACGGAGACGCTGCGGAGCGCGACCCGGACCTCGTCCGCCGCGACGTGGCCGAGGGCAATCTCAGCGACACGGCAGCCCGCGCCGCCTACCCGCACGCCTTTTAACCAAGCCGAGTATCGGACGCAATTCAACCCAAAATCGCGCGGTTGCAAGGTTTGTGTTAATCTTACCGGTAGATAGCCAAATTGCTCCGCAATCATCCGCGTACTCGCGGAAATTTAGCTCCAAATACGGGGCATAAAACGCGCTAAAATCCGGCGCAAAAATGGAGGCAACGCAGTGTGACTCCTTCACCGTCCGAAAAACTCTCCCGCGTGCGCCTGCTGCAAAATTTGAGTGAGGCGGCGATCGCCACGCTTGAGCAGCGCAGCAAGTGGCGGCGCTTTTCGGCGGGCGAAGAGATTCTCCACCGCGACAGCACCTCGCGTGATGTTTTTCTTGTCGTCGATGGCGAGGTCGAGGTGGTCAACTACGCCAAATCGGGGCAGGAGGTGGCGTTCGGCCATGTGCGCGCGGGCGGCTATTTTGGCGAGATGTCGGCGATCGATGGTGAGCATCGCTCGGCCAATATCGTTGCCGTCGAGGACAGCCGGGTGCTGGTCGTGCCGCCCGGCGTGTTCGTCGAGATGATGACCGGCAACCCGCCGGCCGCGATGCAGGTACTGAAGCGCCTCACCCACATCATCCGCACCGCCGATGACCGCATTATGGATCTCAGCACGTTGAAGGCCGTGCAGCGCGTTTATATCGAGCTGTTGCGCCTCGCCGAGGAGGACGCGCAAGGAAACTGCCGCATTGCCGCGCTGCCGATCCAGCGCGATATGGCGCGGCGCGCCAGCACCACGCGCGAAACGGTCTCGCGCGTGCTCAGCCAGTTGGCGCGCGACGGCATCACCGAGCGCGAGGGGCGCGTGCTGCTGATCCACGATAAGGAACTGCTGGCAGAGATGACCGATGCGCTCACGGCCGATGATGGCGAGAATTTGAGGTAATTAAGCCCTCAGGCGTCGGGCGCACAGTCCTCTTTTCAGTTTGCCCCTTTTATGCCTGTGCGGATCGGTAAATTATTCATCGATTCGAAACGTAAACAACTCCGGCTCCCCGACGGCAGGGAACTTAACAAAGGATTCCAGCACAAAGGGGCGGCTGAAATCGCTGCCAAGATCGGCGTGCAGAAAAGCACCGTCATGGGCGGGTAGAAGAAAGCGGTGGGTTTCCGCTTCATTCTCGGCACCCGGAACAACACGGACGAAGGCTCGGAAGCGGTGCACACGGACGGGCTCGGTGAAAGCGTTATAGATGAAGAGACTGAAGCCGCACCGTTCGGAATAGACGCCTTCCAAGTGATGCATTTTGTTCGGCGCCATGATGAACGCGCCGCCGTGGCGCGCTTTGTGGTCCAAATGGGCGCCCGCCATCTCGGGCATCTCCATGGCATGTTTGTCGTGATGGCTCACTGGCGGTCCGGTATAGTCGGCGCCGCCGGGTTTGCGTTCGGCGTCTTCGCTGAAATGCACCTTGGCAGTACATGGTTCAGACTCAGCCATTTCCGTCGGCCTCATCATGTGATCGCCGTGATCGTTGTGGCCGGAATCCTCGGCTGCAAGAGCGAATTCAATCGTTAAAACTATCGCCAAAATCGCGACTACAAATCGCATCGGTGTCTCCCTCATTTCTTAGACTAATGGTTGGGCGTAATTTAAAGTTCGCGACGGTGTATCCCGCCATCAGCAGCAGCTGTTGGATACTGGCGGTCCAAGTTACGTCAGCGATCGCCATGGAATCATTGCGCCGAACCCGTTCCTTTGTTTGCGCGCCTTCTCTGATGATAAGGAGAAGAGTGTGCACGCCGCGGGGCAGGTGCAACTCTTGCTCCTCGAAGCTTCAAACCATCAGAAGGTAAATTGATAGCGGAACGCCAGCGTCATATCCGTCTTCAACTGTGGCCCGTTCAAATCCTGATACACTGGCGTACCCAACTCGACTGCCAGTCGGTGGCCTTCCAGGCTGTGCTTGCTCAGCCCGGAAAATGCGACGCCGAGCGCAAGGTCGATGCGCTCGCCGCCCTGATTGTCCGGATCTGCGGTTTGCACCGGCGCGACGATGTTTGGGTCGATGCCGTCGATCTTGCCGATGCTCTGGCCGGCAACTCGGAGCGATGCGCTGACCCAGGGCTGGAGCTGATAGGCCGTCCATGCCGTGAGGCGGTGCTCATCGCCAAGCGAATAGCCATCGTGATTATCGCCCAACCTGATCACCGCGCCATATTGCGCGCCCCAGCCGAGATCATCCCAACTGGCGGTATAGGTCAATCCGGGAAGCGCATCATAAGTGCCCGAGCCAAGTTGCATTGGATAGGGTACGCGCAATATCGAGCGTGTGCCATTCGGCGCCAGAACATCATCCTCTTCATCAACCGAGCCCGTGGGCAGGCTGACACCGGTGTTGGCGTGAAGGTGATGCCGGCCGTTATCGTAAAGCCGAACGAGCGCGCTCAGTTTGGTATCGCTCCAGCCCTCCGTTTCGGTGGTAAACTCACCCAGGCGCGTGGTGCCGGCGGCGCCCGCGAATGTTACATGGTCCATCTCCTTTTTCTGATGCATGCCCATGGCCATGAGAGTGATCCAATCAGTCGGCGCATACATGGCGCCGAACATGTGCATATCCATGCTCATCTTCGTCGGAACGACGCGAAGCGTTGGCGGCTGGCCGGCAACATTGGAGAAGCGGTTCGACACGGTTGTCGCGATCTGTTCCAAACTGAGATCATCGCTGCCGTCGCGGGTGCCTTCCATGAGCATGCGCATGAAGCGATAGGAAACCATCCATTGGCCGGCGCCATGCATATGCCCGCCCATAATGCCGACCGGCGCCTCTGGGCCATGCGCGTGGCCCGCCTCATGGCCGGAATGGAGGGTTAGACCTTGCCCATCGCCATCAACAGCGATGTCTGCGCCATGTTCGTGAGCACCATGTTCGCTTTCATGTTTGTTTTCGGCGCTCGCGCGCACGGGCTTCACCTCAACTTCCACTTTCAAGATGCCGGCGCGCTCAAAAGTCAGGGTCAACGGGAAACGCTGCCCCGCTTTAAGCGGTTTGGCTAGGCCGATCAGCATCAAGTGATGGCCGCCGGGTTGCAGCATCACCGGGGCGCCGGGAAGCACATCGATGGCCGCCATCGAGCGCATTTTTATCACTTCCCCTTCCCTCAAATTGGTATGGAATTCAGCCCGCTCGGCGACCGGGCTAGAGGCCGAGATCAAGCGGTCGGCCTGATCTCCGCTGACGCTCAAGGTCATATAAGCGGCGCCGTTGGCAGCCCTGCCCGGCGTAGCGCGAGCCCAGGCATTGTCAACGCCTGCGTCTCCCGCGATAAAATCCTGCGCCAACGCAGGTGTGATTAGCATCGCCGCAGCCATAAAGATTGCGGCCCTAAGAATATTCATTGTTAAACCCTTTTAATCATCCAAGCGCGGCGGTACAGCTCGCGCGCAAGGAGCGCAACGGATGAGCGCCACCAAAGGACGGAAAAAATTTCCAGCGCCCACCCGCTACACCTCACGCGCGGCAGCATCGCCACCACTTTGCTAGTGCGCGTAACTCATATTCGGGCGATCAGGCGATGGCCGACCGTCCGTTGAGGCAAAATGTCAGGAGATATAGGGCGGGGCGCGAATTGGCCCGGGGCTGACGCGCGCTTTGGCCGTGGCAAGTTCGTCGCTCAGCGAAATCTGTAGATCGGTCGAAAAAACAACGCCCACCGTCAAGCTGATCGCCTGCGGCAATAGCGCCAGGGGCTCGGCCTGGGTGAGGCAATATTCACAATGTTTTTTTGGCGATGGTTTGGGCGGAATTAGCCGGCCGTCTTCATCAACGGCAATGTAGATAATCTCATTGCCGGTACAAATCGGAATCAGGTCCGCCTGATCTGTTTCGGCGGCGGCGACAACATAATCCGGCACCAGCGCCTGAAGCAGCAGCGCCAGCATGGCGAGCAATGCCAAGAATCTAGCGGGGCGTCTTCCCGTGCCTACTTCGGCTATGTAGCGTTTTCCACGCCGACGTCGCATAAATATCCTTTACTTGCCGCTATTAAATATCGAGAGCGGGTACGGGATAAACTGCAAATAGGGACGTGTGACAATTTGTAACAGCACTTCGTCCACGGGAGTCTTCTCACCGCGCTACGATCGATCTTCGAGGCATCGGTTGTACGGAATGGCGGTGACTATTTGAACTAAAATCAATGGGGTCAGACTCACTGCCTCCCCAGTTATTTTACACCACCACCAAAGCCCCAACTGATTTGATATTCGATCGATTTTCTTAGTTTAACCCCTCAATCGCCGGGCGCGCGCATCCGCGCGCTTGGCTACCTCGTATTAACTCGGGCGCACTCTTTTCATAGACCCTCAAAGCCGGGCGCGCGCATCCGCGCGCTTGGCTTGGCGCGCTTGCCGGAACGCATTGTGCGTTCCGGTTGGTGGTGCCGTTTTGAAGAATAATTCTAGGTTCCGATGAGCTCGTAATTAAGGGGACAGTATACTTAATTACGCGTGCTCAAGCGCCGGGCGGGCTATAGCGCCGCTATTGCGGCCTCGATCTCGGTGTCTCCGGAGAGGGTTTCGAATGAGGTGCCGACGGTGTTGGGGTGCTCCAAGCAAGCGGCGAGGATGTGGGCTGTGTCGGCGCGGCTGATGGTGCCGGCTTCGGCGACGTGGCCGAGATTTTCCGCCGTCCGGATGCGGCCGGTGGGTGGCTCGTCCGTCAGGTAGCCGGGGCGGGCGATGGTGTGGTCGAGGCCGCTCGCGCTCAAATGCCTGTCGGCGATCTCCTTGGCGGCAAGATAATGGTGCAGCTTTTCCGGCGCCCGCTCCGGCGCGCCGGTGGCCATCGAGCTCAGCATGACGAAGCGCCGGCAGTTTTCCGCGCCACAGGCATCGATCAAGGTGATGGCGCCGTTCTGATCGACATCGACGGTTTTCTCCGGCCCCGTCTTGGAGCCCGAGCCGGCGGCGAAGATCACCGCGTCATGGCCGCGCACCACGGCTTGCAGCTCGGCCTGGCTTGCCTCGAGATCGCCGCAACCGGCTCGGCGCCAAGCGCCCGCATGGCCGCGCCCTGGCTTTCGTCGCGGATCATCGCGCGCACCCGATGACCTCTCTCCAACAATATCGGAATAAGCAGTTTGCCGGTTTTGCCGTTCGGGCCGATGACCAGGACATCCATGGCGTGATACTCCCGCGCTTGTGAACGCGGAAATTATAGCGCCGGATGGTGGAAATACGCGCGGTCTTTTTAGTTTGATCCCTCAAACGCCGGGCGCGCGCATCCGCCGCATGTTTTGTTAGGCCCTCAGGCGCCGGGCGGCCACGTCCGTGGCCTTGGCTGGGGGCTACCTCGTATTAACTCGGGCGCACTCGTTGTTTAGACCCTCAAAGCCGGGCGCGCGCATCCGCGCGCTTGGCTTGGCACGCTTGCCGGAACGCATTATGCGTTCCGGTTGGCGGTGCCGTTGTGGAGAATCCTTGTGTGTTCCGATGAGCTCTAGTTACGGCTACTGGATGCCGCGTTGTTCGACATCCGGGACGACGACCTTGATGTCCATGGGGAGGTCTTTGCCGATGACTTCCTGCATCTCGAATATGTTTCCATCCGGGTCGCGGCCGTAGGTGGCTTTGACGATGCCGCCGATTTCGACCGGCTCGGTGTGGAACGCGACACCGGCGGCGCTGAGGCGCGCATACTCGCCCTCAATGTCGGTGACATCGAAACAGATATGGGTGAGGCCGGGGTCGCAGGCGCGTGGGTTGGGATTGCCCTCGGCGCCGGGCGGGTTGGTGTATTCGAAAATCTCGACGAAAGTATTGCCGGCACGGAGCAGCGCCGTTTTCACCGCGCTGTCCTTCAGGCCGACGCAGCGGTCGGCGGGCTCGTTGCCGGCCTCCCAGTCGAAGCTGGTGGCGAATGGCAGGCCGATCAGATCGCGGTAAAACTCGACCAGCCGCTCGTGATTATTGGTCGAAATCGAAACATGGTGCACGCCGCGTATCATAACTGTCTCCTTCAGCTTGTCGGTGCCCGATTGGCCCGGGTCGAGTGTAGCAAGAGTAAGCCTGAAATATGTAAGGATAATTGGCGGAAGTTTGAAGGGGCGGATTGCGTGCGCGCCAAGCTTAGGAAGACGCGGCGCTCTGTGCTAATGTCTACATATTGTATGTCTAAAAATAGAGATCGGCGGAAATCGGCGATTTGTGGTGAATTACAAAACAATACCATTTTGGGACTAAAGATATAATCCTTTTGTGATATCACACAGCGAGAGATAAAAAAACCCTCCGAGATTGCTCTCGGAGGGCTCTTTTTCGGATATCAAGGAACCGAGCGTTAGGCGGCGCGGATTTCCTTGAGGAAGGTTTCGACCTCCTGGCGCAGCACGACGGATTGCTGCGACAGTTCGGTGGCCGCGTTTTTCACCTGTACGGCGGCCGAGCCGGTTTCCTGCGCCGCTTCATGCACGCCGGAAATATTGGAGGTGACTTCCTGGGTGCCGGTCGCGGCCTCTTGCACATTGCGCGAGATCTCACCGGTTGCGGCACGCTGTTCCTCGACTGCCGACGCCACCGTCGTCGAGATCTCGCTGATCTCGCCGATCATGACGCCGATGCCCTCAATGGCGCTGACCGCGTCACCCGTCGCGCCCTGAAGCGTCGCGATTTGCGTTCCGATTTCGTCGGTCGCCTTGGCCGTCTGGTTGGCCAGGCTCTTGACCTCGGACGCCACCACGGCAAAGCCCTTGCCCGCCTCGCCGGCGCGCGCCGCCTCGATCGTGG
>CAYSDJ010000034.1:0-41006 GCA_964429775.1 uncultured Rhizobiaceae bacterium | reverse complement strand
CACCGGCACGGTCAGCGGGTTGGCCGGGCCGGGCAACAACGCAACGCTTCTGCAACTTTCCGCGCCGATCCAGAAAGGCAATAGCGGCGGCCCGTTGCTCGACCTTTCGGGCCATGTGATCGGCGTGGTCGTGAGCAAACTGGACGCGCTGAAAATGGCGCGCACGACCGGCGACATTCCGCAAAATGTCAATTTCGCCATCAAGGGAGATGTCGCGCGCGAATTCATGGCCGCACATGATGTCGCGGCCGTGACGGCACAATCGACAGCAGACCTGCCGCCCGCCGATGTTGCCGAGCGCGCCCAGCTCTATACCGCGTTGATCGAATGTTGGAAGTGACATGGCTGTGGGCGAAGGTAATTTGCGCGACGCGGACCACGCCGACGCGATACGCGAGCCGATCCTGTTCGATGTGGCGCTCGAACCGCACCGCGCGCTGCCGCGCTCCGGTTTCATCGTGGTCATGCTGGCCGCCGCCATCATCACTCTGGGCGTTGGCATCTTTTTTCTCGCCCTCGGCGCCTGGCCGGTGTTCGGCTTCCTCGGTCTCGACCTGTTGCTACTCTGGCTGGCGTTCAGGCTGAACCGGCGCGCGCTAAAAATCAGCGAGCGTATTCGCATCACAGCCGAACAGGTCTTGGTAACGCGCCACGGCCCGCGCGGCGACGAGAGCTGGACCTTCAATCCCTACTGGCTGAATGTCGCTGTGGAGGAAACGCCGGGCGGCAAAGGTGCGCTCCGCCTGTCATCACACGGCTTTTCCATCAGCCTCGGCGCTTTTCTCGTCGCGCCGGAACGCGCGGCCCTGGCCGCGGCGCTCAGGCAGGCGTTGGCGGAATTACGCCGGGCGACTTAACCGGCGGCGAAATTCAACACATCGGCCATGCTATAGAGGCCGGGCGGCTTGCCTTGTGCCCAGGCCGCAGCACGCAGCGCACCACGCGCATAGGTCTGACGGCTGGACGATTTGTGGGTCAGTTCCAGGCGCTCGCCATCGGCGGCAAAAATCACGCTGTGATCGCCGACCACGTCACCGCCCCGGAGCGCGGCGAAGCCGATGGCGCCGCGCGCCCGTGCGCCGGTAACGCCATCGCGCCCGCGCTCGGCGACATCATCCAACTGAACGCCCCGGCCCTTGGCAACCGCACGGCCCAATCCGAGCGCCGTGCCGGACGGTGAATCGACCTTGTGGCGGTGGTGCATCTCGACGATTTCGACATCGTAATCATCATCCAAAAGCGCCGCCGCCTGCTCAGCCAAATGCATCAGAAGATTGACGCAAAGGCTCATATTCGGCGCCTGGACAATTGCCGCCTTTTCACCCGCCCGCACCAATGCATCTTGCGGCTCGGCATCAATGCCGGTGGTGCCGATGATCAATGCCGTGCCGTGGCGGGCGGCGGCCTCGGCATGATTCGCGGTGGCGGCGGGAAGGGTAAAATCAAGCACCGCGTCGCTCGCGGCAAAGAGCGCGTCGCTGTCGTCGCCCACGGCAACTTCGAGGGCCGCCCCACCAGCGACCTCGCCGGCATCGCGCCCGAGCATCGCATGGCCGGAGATTTCGCTGGCCGCGGCCAGACAAAAGCCGGGCGTCTCGCAGACCTGGCGAATCAGCGTCACGCCCATTCTGCCGGTGGCGCCCGTCACGCCAATTCTAATGTCGTTTTGTTCCGTCATGTCGCCCCTCGCTCGTTACAGGGGGACAAAAAAACACAAAGCGCGGCGGACACCAAGCGCTATCACATTGCTATCGTCAATGCGAAGCTTCGCGCTGGTTTAGTCCTTGAGGTCTTCCCAGATATCCTTGACCTTGGAAAAGAATCCGTCCGACTGCGGACTGGTCGATTTGGTGCCGAGCGAATCGAACTGCTTAAGCAGTTCTTTTTGCTTCTTGTTGAGATTGACCGGCGTTTCGACCGAAACCTCAATATACATATCGCCCTTCGAACCACCCCTGAGCGCCGGCATGCCCTTGCCGCGCAAGCGGAACTGGTGGCCGCTTTGCGTACCGTGCGGAATGGTCACGCGCGCCCGCCCGCCGCCCAGGGTCGGCACGTCGATTGAGCCGCCAAGGGTGGCCTTCGACATCGGGATAGGAACTTCGCAATAAAGGTTCATGGCATCGCGCTGAAACAGCGGGTGCGGCTTGACCGAAATGAAAATATAGAGATCGCCCGCCGGTGCACCGCGCGCGCCGGCTTCGCCCTCGCCGGCCAAGCGAATGCGTGTACCGTCCTCGACGCCGGCCGGAATATTGACCGATAGGGTTTTCTCTTTCTGCACCCGCCCAGCACCCCGGCAGCTCTTGCACGGATCGGCGATCACCGTGCCGGAGCCCTGACAGGTCGGGCAGGTACGCTCGATGGTGAAGAATCCCTGTTGGGCACGTACCTTGCCAACGCCACCGCAGGCGCTGCAGATGGTCGGCTTGGTGCCCTCCTTGGCGCCGCTGCCGGAGCAATCGTCGCAGCTTACCGACGTGGCGGCCTGGATCTTGGTCTGCTTGCCGGCAAAAGCGTCTTCGAGATTGACTTCCATATTGTACCGGAGATCGGCACCCCGCGCCGGGCCGCGCCGCCCGCCACGCCGCTGGCCGCCCATGAAATCGCCAAACAGATCGTCGAACACATCGGCAAAACTGGAGCGGAAATCGAAATCGCCGGGACCGGCGCCACCGCCGCCACCCTCGAACGCGGCATGGCCATACTGATCATAGGCACTGCGTTTCTGTTCGTCGGACAGCACGCCATACGCTTCCGACAGTTCCTTGAACATGGCTTCGGCTTCGGCGTCATCCGGATTGCGGTCCGGATGATATTTCATCGCCAGCTTGCGGTACGACTTCTTCAGTTCCGCCGCATCCGCGTCGCGGGTGACACCCAGTGTCTCGTAATAATCTCGTTTGGCCATTCTGCCCTCAGCGCCCGACACGTCCGTGCACGCCGCGCCCAAAATTCGGCGGCGTTGCCGGAATGATCTGCATGGCTAGCGTCACCGCTGGAAGCGGATCAATCGGGACGCTGGTTCTTATCTTCGTCGTCGAGTTCCTCGAACTCGGCATCGACAACATTGTCGGGCTCCGGCGCATCGTCGTCGCCAGCCGGACCAGCGCCACCCGGCCCCATGCCTTCCATACCTTCCATGCCTTCAGGCATGCCGCCTTCGGGCCCGGCGCTATCCTTATAAACGGCCTCACCCAGCTTCATCGACGCCTGGCCAAGTTTTTCCATCTTGGCGCCGATCTCGGCCGCATCTTCGCTCGCCAGCGCGCCACGTACTTCCTCGATCTCGGCTTCAATCATGCTCTTCTCTTCAGCGCTGACTTTATCGCCGTGCTCCTCGAGCATTTTCTCGACGCTGTGCACCATGGCTTCGGCGTGATTGCGCGCCTCAACCAATTCCTTGCGCTTCGCATCCTCTTCAGCATGCGTCTCGGCATCATGCACCATGCGGTCGATCTCAGAATCATCGAGCCCGCCCGACGCCTGGATGCGAATCTGCTGTTCTTTGCTGGTCGCTTTGTCCTTGGCCGACACATTGACGATGCCGTTGGCATCGATATCGAACGTCACCTCGATTTGCGGCAGGCCGCGCGGTGCCGGGGGAATACCGACCAAGTCAAACTGTCCGAGCAGCTTATTGTCCGCCGCCATTTCGCGCTCGCCCTGGAAGACGCGAATGGTTACCGCCGATTGGCTGTCCTCGGCGGTCGAAAAGACCTGGCTCTTTTTGGTTGGGATAGTGGTGTTGCGATCGATCAAGCGGGTGAACACGCCGCCCAGTGTTTCGATGCCGAGCGAGAGCGGCGTCACGTCGAGCAACAACACATCCTTGACGTCGCCCTGCAAAACGCCGGCCTGGATGGCCGCACCGATGGCCACGACTTCGTCCGGATTGACGCCCTTGTTGGGCTCGCGGCCGAAGAAATTTTTCACCGTTTCGATCACTTTCGGCATGCGCGTCATGCCGCCAACGAGAATGACTTCGTCGATTTCGCCCGCCGACAGGCCGGCATCCTTCAGCGCCGCCTTGCACGGATCGATGGTGCGGTTGACGAGGTCCTCGACAATCGCTTCCAATTTGGCCCGCGTCACCTTCATGGTCAGATGTTTCGGCCCACTTGAATCGGCGGTGATGAACGGCAGATTGATTTCCGTCTGCACCGCGCTCGACAACTCGATCTTGGCTTTTTCGGCAGCTTCCTTCAGGCGCTGCAATGCGAGCTTGTCGTCGCGCAGATCGATGCCGTTTTCCTTTTGGAATTCCTCGGCCAGATAATTGAGCAGGCGGATATCGAAATCCTCGCCGCCGAGGAAGGTATCGCCATTGGTCGATTTGACCTCGAACACGCCGTCGCCGATTTCGAGCACCGACACATCGAACGTGCCGCCGCCAAGATCGAACACGGCGATGGTGCCGTTTTCCTTGCGATCGAGACCATAGGCGAGCGCTGCCGCTGTCGGCTCATTGATGATGCGCAACACTTCGAGGCCGGCGATCTGGCCGGCGTCCTTGGTCGCCTGGCGCTGCGAATCATTGAAATAGGCAGGTACGGTGATCACCGCTTGTTCGACATTTTCACCGAGATGGGATTCGACCGTTTCTTTCATCTTTTGCAGGATGAAAGCGCTGATCTGGCTCGGCGAATAGCTTTCGCCGCGCGCCGCAACCCAGGCATCGGCATTTTCATGCTCGGTGATGGAATAGGGCACCATCTTGATGTCTTTTTGCGTCATCGGGTCCTTGTAGGAGCGGCCGATGAGACGCTTGATGGCGAAGATTGTGTTTTCCGGGTTGGTCACACCCTGACGCTTGGCCGATTGGCCGACCAGCCGCTCACCATCTTCGGTGAAGGCGACAATTGAGGGCGTGGTGCGCCCGCCCTCCGAGTTTTCGACCACGCGGGGCTCCGAGCCCTCCATGATCGCCACACAGGAGTTTGTCGTGCCGAGATCGATACCGATAACTTTGCTCATATTAGCCCTCATAGCTCTGCAGGCCGGGGCGGCCACTTAATGCACCGCCTGGGCCCCATAAATGGGCAAACCGCCGCTCAGGCCGCGGTTCAAGATTCGGAGCCATATATTGGTGCCCCAACGCCCGCCTACAACCGCCTACAACACGGAAATTTGCCGAAAATGCCTAAATTTGGCCCATTCGCCCGATTCCGGAGCGAAATTTGCCGTATCAGTTCCTAAAATTGCGCCGAGATTTTGCTAAATCCCGATGCAACATAGTCATTTAGGCGCTGGTGTCGAGTGCGCTGCCAAGATTTTCCGCCTCGCCATTATCGCCATCCTTATCCTGGGGCGGCGGCGGCGCTTTGGCAACGCCGACCATCGCCGGGCGCAGCAGGCGATCGCCGATAACGAAACCGGCCTGCACGACCTCGATAATCGTGCCGTCGGGCTGGCCCGTCGCCGGCGCCTCGAACATCGCCTGATGCAGGTTGTAATCGAATTTTTCGCCGAGCGGATTGACCTGCTTGATGCCATGGCGCTCCAGGGCGGTGGCCATCTCGCGCGCCGTCATCTCGACACCTTCGACCAGGGCCTTGACGATATCGCTCTCCTCGCGCGCCTCTTCCGGAATGGATTCGAGCGCGCGCGCCATATTGTCCGACACCGACAGCATATCGCGGGCAAAATTTGCGATGCCGTAACGCCCGGCGTCGGCAACATCCTTTTTCGCCCGCCGGCGGACATTTTCGGTTTCGGCCAGGGCGCGCAGGAGCTGGTCTTTCAGCTCTGTCGCATCTTCGGCACCATTCTCGTCTTCTTCGGATTCGCCTTCGTCCGGCGCCATTTCAGGAATATCCAAAGCCGTTTCTTCGTCTCGAATCTCTTCGGATTCGCCAGAATCGCCGGCTTGCTCAGCGCCCGTGCGTTCTCGCTCGTTATCGTTCATGGAGTGTTCACCTTCGCTCATTCATTAACTCAAAATTCGCCCAATGACGCTCGCGGTGTGATCCACCAGCGGGACAATGCGGGCATAATTGATGCGGGTCGGCCCAATCACGCCGATGGCGCCGATGAAGCGCGATTTGCAGTCGCGGTAGGGCGCGACGATCATCGAACATTCGGTGTTGTGGAACAATTCATTTTCGGCGCCGATGAAAATCTGCACCCCTTCGGCGCCTTCCGTGCTCTCGAGCAATTGCACAAAGCCCTCCTTGCTGTCGAGCGCTTCGAACAGGCCGCGAATACGGTCGAGCTCGGCCATCGCCGTCACATCGTCCAAGAGGTTGGCGCGGCCGCGCACGATCAGGGTGCCGTTCTCCTTTTTCTCATTGGCCCAGGTCGCGAGCCCGGCCTCGACCACCTTGGTCGAGAGCTCGTCCAACTGGGCGCGGTGTTCGGCCAGTTCCGACCTGATGGCGGCGCGCGCCTCCTCCAGCGTGCGGCCCGAGAGGCGCGCATTGAGATAGTTGGCCGCCTCGGTAAGCGCCGATTGCGGCATGCCGGGCGGCAGGTTGATCACCCGGTTTTCCACCACCCCGCTCTCGGCCACCATGATGGCGAGCGCCTCGCCGGGCCCGAGCGAGGCGAATTCGACCTGTTTGAACGGCACATCGGCGGTCGGCGCCAGCACCAGGCCGGCACAGCGCGAAAGACCAGAGAGCGCTTCGGTCGCCTCGCTCAGCATCTCTTCCACGGTGCGGCCCGAGGCATTGCACGGGCCTTCGATACTTGAGCGCTCCTGGTCCGTCAGATTTCCAACCTCCAGCAGGCCATCGACGAACAGGCGCAAACCAAGCTGGGTCGGCAGCCGCCCGGCCGAGGTGTGCGGCGAAAACAGCAGGCCCGAATCTTCCAGGTCCGCCATCACATTGCGGATGGTCGCCGGCGACAACGGGTTGTGCAGGCGGCGCGACAGGGTGCGCGAGCCGACCGGCTGGCCGGTCTGCATGAATTCCTCCACCAGCCGCCGTAAGACTTCCTGCGATCGCCCGTTTAGCTCATACAACAATTCGAAATGCCCAATAAGGGTGCAAAAATTGCACTTTCGCCCCTGAATGTAGTGAGCCCCCCAAGCAGCGTCAACGGCTGGCCGGACACATGCTGGACGCATGCCGGGCGCTCGGTTAGGGTCCGGAAAATTCAAACATATGGAGAATAATTATGCGTCCTTCCGGCAGACAGCTCGACCAATTGCGCGCCGTTTCGTTGCAGCCGGGCTTCAATAAACATGCCGAGGGGTCGTGCCTGGTCAAGTTCGGCGACACCCATGTTCTCTGTACCGCCAGCGTCGAGACCCGCGTGCCGCCGTTCCTGCGCAATTCGGGCCGGGGTTGGGTGACGGCGGAATATGGCATGCTGCCGCGCTCCACCGGGTCTCGCTCCGGAAGAGAAGCGGCGCGCGGCAAACAGGGCGGGCGGACGCATGAGATCCAGCGCCTGATCGGGCGCTCGCTGCGTGCCGTGACCGAAATGACCGCCTTCGGCGAGCGTCAGGTCACCCTCGACTGCGATGTCCTGCAGGCCGATGGCGGCACCCGCACGGCGTCGATCACCGGTGCCTATGTCGCGCTTTATCAGGCCTTTGACGGATTGGTGAAAGCAGGTGAAATCGATTCGATACCGATGACCGATCAGATCGCGGCGGTAAGCTGCGGCATTTACAAGGGCGAAGCCGTTCTCGATCTCGATTACGACGAGGACAGCGCCGCCGATACGGATGCGAATTTCGTCCTCACCGGCTCGGGCGGAATTGTCGAAATTCAGGGCACCGCCGAAGGCGAACCGTTTAGCGAGGATGAATTCCTAAAATTGATGGGCTTGGCGAAAGCGGGCATTCAGCAATTGGCGGCGCTGCAGCGCGATGCGCTTGGCCTCGGCGGTTGAACTAACATGGCGCGAAAATTCAGTGGCGATCGGCTGGTCATCGCCAGCCACAATGCCGGCAAAGTGCGCGAGATGATCGAGCTGATGGCGCCCTTCGGCGTCGAGGTTCATACCGCCGGGGCGCTTGGCCTGGCCGAGCCGGAAGAGACCGGGACGACTTTCCGCGCCAATGCCGAGCTTAAAGCGCGCGCCTCGGCATTGGCCGCGAAGCTACCGGCCTTTGCCGACGATTCAGGCATTGTGGTGCCGGCCCTGAATGGCGATCCGGGAATCTATTCCGCCCGATGGGCCGGCGAGACGCGGGATTTCGGCGTCGCCATGACCCTGGTCGAAGAAGCGCTCAAGAAAAGCGGGGCAGCACCGGAAGGCGCGGATGCCCATTTCGTCTCTGCCCTTTGCCTGTGCTGGCCGGACGGCCATGTCGAAAATTTCGAAGGCGAGGTGCACGGCAATTTGAGCTTCCCGCCGCGCGGCGAAAACGGCTTTGGCTACGATCCGATTTTTATCCCCACCGGATATAACATCACCTTCGGCGAAATGCCGGCGGCGGAAAAAACCGCCCTCAGCCACCGCGCGCGCGCCTTCGAAAAACTCGTCGCCGCCTGTTTTCAGAGCGATGGCTGAGGCGCAAAAAGAAAACCTGGCGGTTTACGTCCACTGGCCGTTTTGCCTGTCCAAATGCCCCTACTGCGATTTTAATTCCCACGTCCGCGACAATGTCGACCATACACGCTGGCGCCGCGCGCTCGTGGCCGAGATCGATTACTGGGCCGAACAAACGCCGGGGCGGCATGTCGGCAGCATTTTTTTCGGTGGCGGCACACCGTCGCTGATGGCGCCCGAGACAGTGGCGGCAGTGATCGAGCGCACCGGCACGAAATGGTCTCTCGACGACGCCGCAGAAATCACCCTCGAAGCCAACCCGACTTCCGCCGAGGCGGCGCGCTTCGCCGCCTTCCGCGAGGCCGGCGTCAATCGGCTGTCGCTCGGCATCCAGGCGCTCGACGATAGGGCGCTTGAATTTCTCGGCCGCGGGCATGATGCGGATGAAGCGCGCGCGGCGCTCGATCTCGCGCGCCGCACATTCCCGCGTTTTTCGTTTGATCTGATCTATGCCCGCCCCGAGCAAAGCGCCGCCGCCTGGCGGCAGGAATTGGGTACGGCGCTGGAAATGGCGGCGGGTCATGTCTCGCTCTACCAGCTTACCATCGAAAAGGGCACGCCGTTCTACACGCGCCAGCGCGACGGCGAGATAGCGCCGCCCGGTGAAGCGCACGCCGCCGACCTCTTTGACATCACCAATGCGCTCACCGCCGAAGCCGGCTACGGCGCCTATGAAATTTCCAACTATGCCAAGCCTGGCCATGCCAGCCGCCACAATCTTGCTTATTGGCGCTATCAGGATTATGCCGGCATTGGCCCCGGCGCACATGGCCGCCTGCGAACAGCAGAGAACGGCGCCCGCGCCCTGCGCCAGCACGCCAAGCCGGAAACCTGGCTCGAAGCTGTCGAGCGCGCCGGCCATGGCAGTGCCGAGGCACGGCTTCTCGAACCAAGCGAGCAGGCCGAGGAAATGCTGATGATGGGGCTGCGCCTGCATGACGGTGTGAATTTGGCGCGTTTTACCGAACGTACCGGCCTCACCCTGGAACAGGCCATTCGTCCTGGTGCCTTGGAGCGCCTCTCCAATGGCGGCTTGCTCAGCCATGACGGGCAAATTTTGCGCGCCACGGAGAAAGGACGCGCTGTGCTCAACAGCCTGTTGCCTGAACTATTCGTCTAACGTTTTCTGCTCGGCGTGCGACACGGCAAAGCGACCGGGTGGCGGGCTGACAACAACGACATCGTCACGCCCGGCGATTTCCAGCACCGCCAAGCCGCGCTCCGGCAAGCCGTCGCTGGAAAAGCGGAATATGCCACCGGCGCCCAGAAATCCGCGCGCGCTGGCGAGCGCCTCCGCGCCAAAAACCTCACCCTCGGCGCGGCGCGCCAAGGCTGCGGCCAGCGCCGTCGCGTCATAGGCCAGGGTGGCAATGCGATGCGGCGTGTAGCCGTACATACCCTCAAACCGCCCGACGAAATCGGCGCGCGCCGCCGGCGGCGGTCCGACATACCAGCCGCCGACAAGGGTCGGCTCGCTGAGCGTTTCGGGATTGTCCCAGAGCCCGGTGCCGAGGAAACGAACCTTGGCCGGATCGATATCGTAATAGGGTAGCAGCGGAACAACCCGATTGAGGCTTTCGCCGCCATCGGGCAACAACAAGGCATCGAAGGGAACCTCGCCCAGCGTATCCAGGCCCTCGAGCCGGCGCAGCGCGCGCTGGGAAATCTCATCATCGCGCCCTTCCAGCGCTTTACGTTCGGCATTCAATGCACCGCGCCGCTGGTCGTAATCGGCCAAGCCGCGCACCACCTCATCGGCATCGGAGAGATCGAGCGTGTAAAAAGCGACTCGCGAGAACGCCGCGCCCACCGCCTCGACCGCAACCCGCATCTGGGCCGCCACGGCATTGCCATAGGCGGAGCGCGGCGCCAGCACGGCAAAACGGCGGAGGCCGCTCTCATAGGCAAAGCCGACCAGCCGCTCGATCTGCTGGCGCGAGGTATGGCCGAGCAGATAAACGCCATCGCCCGCCACCTCGGTATCGGTGGAAAAGGCGACCACATTCACCCCGGCAACACGCGCAGCCGGCGTCACGGCGCTCACTTCCTCGCTCAAGAGCGGCCCGAGCAGAAGCGACGTGCCATCCGCCAATAGACCTTCCGCCGCGCGCAAAGCGCCGGCGGAGGTGCCGCCGGTATCGCGCGGCTGCAAGATGAAGCGCTGATCGGCGACATCGAACAGCGCCAGTTGCGCAGCGTCGAGAAGCGCCGCGCCCTCGCGCGCCAAGGCGCCGGTCAAGGGCAGCAACAGGCCGACCTTGACCGGTGCCGT
This sequence comes from uncultured Rhizobiaceae bacterium, assembly GCA_964429775.1. Classification (GTDB taxonomy): domain Bacteria; phylum Pseudomonadota; class Alphaproteobacteria; order UBA828; family UBA828; genus PTKB01. The sequence goes on along the minus strand of CAYSDJ010000034.1, from coordinate 30,226 downwards.
GGTGCTCGGTGGCGCCTGTTCAATTTCGGCCTCCAGAGCTTCGGTCAGGACCGCGAGCGCGATTTCCTCACTTGCACTGACAGTGCCGTCATCCTCCGCTGCCGGCGCTTCGGCTGTCTCCGTTTTTTCGGGCTTGGGTTTCGCCGGCGCCGGTGGTTCGGCCGCGCTTTCGCCCGTCACGACCGATTGTGATTCTGCAGGAGGGGTTTTGTCCTCAGCGCCAGGCGGGGGTAAACTCGGCGCCTGACACGCGGTAATCAGCACCAATAGGGCGATCATGAGGGCAATATGACGCGCTCGAATGCCCACTGCTGAATACTCCCGTAACACGATTGCCTTAACCGGCAGCAGCCTAATTGAGGCGGCCATGCGAAGTAAACCAACATCGAAGCTACGCCCGGGGCTTTACATCGTCGCCACGCCGATAGGCAATATGGACGATATCACGCTGCGCGCCCTCGATCTTCTCGCCAGCGTGGACCGAATCGCCTGCGAGGACACGCGCCACACGCGCCGCTTGCTGGAGCGCCACGGTATCGAAGCGCGCGTGCTGCCCTATCACGAGCACAATGCCGAGCATATGCGCCCGGCCATCATGGCGCGCCTCGCGCACGGTGAAACCTTGGCCCTGGTCTCCGATGCCGGAACGCCGCTCATTTCGGACCCCGGCTATAAGCTGGTGCGAAAAGCCATCGCGTCGGGCATCCATGTGACCGCCCTGCCCGGCCCGAGCGCCGCTTTAATGGCGCTGACATTATCCGGCCTGCCGAGCGACAAATTCATGTATGCCGGATTCCTGCCGCCAAAATCGGCGGCGCGGCGCAAGGCGCTGGGCGCGCTGGCGGCGATCGACGCGACCTTGATCCTGTTTGAATCGCCACGCCGGCTGGCCGCAAGCCTGGCCGACATGGCCGACATGCTGGGCCAGCGCGACATTGCCGTGGCGCGCGAGATGACCAAACTGCATGAAGAATTCGTGCGCGGCGATCTGGCGGCGCTGGCGGCGCATTACGGCGAAATCAGCGCGCCCAAGGGAGAAGTCGTGATTGTCGTCGGGCCGCCGCTTGCCACGGCGGCTAATTTATCCGACGAGGACATCGAGGCGCGTTTGGCCGAGTTGCTGCATACCGCCAGCGTGCGCGACGCCGCATCGCAACTTGCAGCGGAAACCGGATTGGCGCGGCGTGACCTCTATGCCCGCGCCGTGCGCATCAATGGTGACAAGGCGTGAACACGCGCCAGCGCGCCTATTTGCGCGGCCATGCCGCCGAGCGCCGTTGTGCATTGCTGTTGCGCCTCAAGGGCTGGCGCATCCTGGAACGGCGCTACCGCACACCGGTTGGTGAAATCGACCTGATCGCCAAGCGCGGCCGGATCATTGCCGCGATTGAAATCAAGGCGCGCCAGACGCTCACGGAAGCGCTCGAAGCAGTCACGCCGCACCAGCAGCGCCGCATTGAGCGGGCGGCACAAGCCTTCTTGTCCCAACATCCGAAATGGCGCAATCTGGGCTTTCGATTCGACGTCATGGCAGTGACGCCGCGCCAATGGCCGAAACATGTGACGGATGCGTGGCGCCCGGAATCAGATTAGACAATCCAACGCCCTTCAAGGGGGTCCTGATGACGCGACGACTGAACAAATTTACTCATGGATTATCGGCTTCATCGTGGCTGGCGCGATCAAGAATGCTCCCGCTTGCGGTCTTGATGATGAGCGCCGTGGCGCTCAGTAGCTGCGGCGGCATGATCGTTGGCGGCGCGGCGACGGGCGGTGTTGCCGCCGTTCAGGAGCGCTCGATCGGCGATGCGGTCGACGACCTCACGATCCGCGCGCAACTGAATCAATTGTTTTTCGAAGACAATGTCGATCTTCTGTCGAGCGTGTCCTTCAACGTCATCGAAGGGCGCGTGCTGCTCAAGGGTTCGGTGAAAACACAGGAGCATAGGATTCATGCCCTGGAACTTACCTGGAAGGCCTCGGGCGTGCGCGAAGTGATCAATGAAATACAAGTGACCAACCAGGGCGGCATCGTCAATTATGCGCGCGATACCTGGATATCGACCCAGCTCAAGGCGGAAATATTGTTCGACAAGAACATCTTCGCGATAAATTACAATGTGGAAACCATCAACGGCGTGGTTTATATCGTCGGCATTGCGCAAAGCCAGACGGAACTGGACATGGTGATTGAGCATGCGCGCCGCATTAAAAACGTCAAGCAGGTCGTCAGCCATGTGCTCAAGAAGGATGATCCCCGCCGGACGCCCGGGCCGTGAGTGACAAACAAACCAATCTGGCGGCGCTGAAATCCACCGGCGAGCTGGCCGACGAGGCGATTGATCTGGCCGAGACGGCGCTCATTCTGGGCGCCCTCGACCGACCGCGCGAGCTACTCGGCCCCTATCACGGCCATCTTGCCGATCTGGCGGCGGCGGCGGAAGCAGGCGGCAATATCGATCGCCTGGAAGCGCGCGCGGCGTTTCTCAATCGGCTGATGTTCGAGACGCATGGCTATGCCGGTGAAAGCGAGGATTACGACGATCCGCAAAATGCCAACCTGCTGCATGTGATCGACCGCCGCGCCGGCCTTCCGGTCAGTATTGGCATTCTTTATATCCATGCCGCGCGCGCCGCCGGCTACGACATCACCGGGCTCGCCTTTCCGGGCCACTTTCTGCTCCGTATCACCGAGGGTGCGGCGCGCATGATCATTGATCCGTTCCATGGCGGCCAAGCGCTTGAGGCGGGCCATCTGCGTGATCTGTTGAAACAATTCATGGGTGCCGATGCCGAGCTTACGCCGCATCACCATGCACCCGTCGGCAACCGCGATATCCTCTTACGCCTGCAAAACAACATCAAGGCGCGGGCGCTGCAGGACAACGATACCGCGCGCGCCACCGAGATGCTTGAGCGCATGGTGCTGTTCGCGCCCCAGGTGGCGTCGGTGTGGCAGGAGCTCGGCATCCTTTCGGCGCATCTTGGAAATTTGCGCCAGGCCATGAATGCGCTCGAGACCTTTCTCGATTTTGCCCCGCCGCAAGACGAAGAGCGCGAAGCCGAAAATTTGTTGAAAAGAATAAAAACGAGCTTGAATTAGCATGAGCCTTGCCGTCGCCATTCAAATGGATCCTATGGACAGTATCGATATTGCCGGCGACAGCACGTTCGCGCTGGCGCTTGAGGGCCAAGCGCGCGGTCACGCTCTGTTCCATTATTTACCCTCTGAAATTTCAATGCGCGATGGCCGCATAGTTGCCCACGCGCGCGCGCTTGAAGTTCGCCCCGAGGCCGGCAACCACTTCACCCTGGGCGTCGCCGAGCTAATTGATCTCGCGACCATGGATGTGGTGCTGATGCGCCAGGACCCGCCGTTCGACATGGCCTACATCACCGCCACACACCTGTTGGAGCATATCCATCCGGACACCCTGGTGATCAACGACCCGGTGCATGTGCGCAACGCGCCGGAAAAACTGTTCGTTACCCAGTTCGAAAATGTCATGCCGCCGACGCTGATTACCAGCGATGCGGCCCTGGTGCATGACTTTCGCGCCCAACATAAAGACATCATCGTCAAGCCACTGTTCGGCAATGGCGGCGCCGGGGTGTTTCATATCACGCCTGACGACGAGAACCTCAACTCTCTCCTCGAAATGTTCACCGGCCTCTACCGCGAGCCCATCATCATCCAGAAATATCTGCCGGAAATCCGCCGGGGCGATAAGCGCATTATCCTCGTCGATGGCAAGGCCGCCGGTGCGGTCAGCCGGGTGCCCGCTGCCGGTGAGGCGCGGGCCAATCTTCATGTTGGCGCGCGTGCGGAAAAGGCCACGCTCACCGCGCGTGAGAAGGAAATCTGCGACGCCATCGGCCCGGCGCTCAGGGAACGCGGTTTGATCTTTGTCGGCATCGACGTGATCGGCGACTATCTGACCGAGATCAATGTGACCTCGCCGACCGGTATAATGGAAATCAACCAACTTGACGGCTCCCGGCTCGACGCGCTTGTCTGGGACGCTATTGAAGCCCGTCTGTGAAGCCCGCCTCAGAAACCGGCTGGGCTGAAAATTAAACAAGGAGACTGAAGATGACGAAAGCCGTTCGCCTGTATGAACAGGGAGGGCCGGAAGTCCTCAAATATGAGGATATCGATCTGCCCGCGCCGGCCGCCGGCGAAGCGCAGGTGCGGCATGAAGCGATCGGCTTGAATTTCATCGACGTCTATCACCGCTCCGGCCTCTATCCGCTGCCGAGCTTTCCCTGGACCATCGGCATGGAAGGCGCCGGCGTGGTCGAGGCCGTGGGCGAGGGCGTGAGCGAGGTCGCAGTCGGCGACCGGGTCGGCTATGCCACGCCGCCGCCCGGTTCCTATGCCGAAGCGCGCAATATGGCGGCGGCGAATTTGGTGCGATTGCCGGATGATATTTCTTTCGAGCAGGGCGCGGCGATGATGCTGCAGGGCATGACGGTGGAATATCTCGTCTGCCGCACCTATCCCGTGAAGGCGGGCGAAACCGTATTGGTCCATGCCGCCGCCGGCGGCGTCGGGTTGATCCAATGCCAGTGGCTCGATCATATCGGCGCCACCGTGATCGGCACCGTTGGCAGCGAGGAAAAAGCGGTGCTGGCGAAGGCGCATGGCTGCCACCACACGGTTAATTACCGGAGCGAGGATTGGGTCGCCAAGGTCAAGGAGATCACCGGCGGCGAAGGCGTGCCGGTGGTTTACGATTCAGTCTGCAACGATACCTTTGCCGGCTCGCTCGAATGCCTGAAGCGCCTCGGCATGATGGTCAATTTCGGCCAGGCCTCGGGGCCCTATAACGATTTTACGACCTCCATGCTGGCGCCGAAATCGCTCTTCCTCACGCGCCCGACCCTGTTCGGCTATAACGCAACGCGGGCCGAGCTCGAGGCTTCCGCCGCCGCGCTGTTTGAGGTCGTGCAAAACGGCGCCGTCAAGATCGAGGTCAATCAAAGTTATCCGCTGGCCGATGTGGTCGAGGCGCATCGTGACCTGGAGGCGCGCAAGACAACCGGATCGACTATTCTGATCCCGTGACCTATTTCTCGCGCGCGGCCGAACCGATCTGCCGCTCGCGGCGCGACACATAGATGCCGCTGGCAATAATGATCGCGGCGCCGATCCAGGTCCAGATATCGGGGAATTCGGCAAACACCAGATAACCGACGATCGTGACGCCGATCAGCTGGCCATAATCGAACGGCCCGATGAATGACGCTTCGGCATGTTCATAGGCCTTGATGACGAAGAGGTGCCCGAGGCCGCCAAATATGCCGAGGCCGCCAAACACCAGCCAATCAAGCCAGCCAATCGGCGTTTGCCAATAGAACGGTACGGCGATACTGGAAACGACCAGCGCGATAACGATGGTGTAGACGGCGGAAACGCGGAAATCGTCATGATCCGCGGCGCGGCGCGTCAGGATTTGATAGAGCGCATAAAAGAAGGCCGAGGCGATAAGCGACAATGCGGCCCAATGCATGCCCTCGAATCCGGGGCGAATGATAACCAGAGCACCGAGAAAGCCGACAATCACCGCCAGCCAGCGGCGCATGCCGACGCGCTCGCCAAGCAGCGGAACGGCCAGCGCCACCACCATCAGCGGGCCGGTAAAATAGATCGAGGTGGCCGTCGTCATCGGTATAAAAACCAGGCCAATGACAAACGCGATCAGGGCGACCAATTGCAGCGCCGAGCGCGTGAGCTGCAACCCGAGACGTTGCGTGCGAAAGAGCTGCCAGCCCAATCCCGGCATGAACAGCACCACCATCCACAGGAAATGGACGACCGAGCGCACCCAGATAATCTGTACGAGGGAATAGTCGGCTGCGAGAAATTTGACCGAGGCATTGAGCAGCGGGAAAACCACCACCGCCGTTGCCAGCATGTAAAGAATGCCGCGCAGGGGTATTTGGCGGCGCCCTGCGCTCTCTACCGCCATGCGGTTTTAAGACTCGCCGGGCATCGGAAAATCACTAGGCATTCATGGAATCGAAGAAGTCTTGATTGTTTTTCGTGCCCTTGGTCTTGTCGATCAGGAATTCCATTGCGTCGACCACACCCATCGGCATCAGGATGCGGCGCAGGATCCACATCTTCGACAGCGTACCCTTGTCGACCAGCAGCTCCTCCTTGCGCGTGCCGGAGCGGGCGATATCCATGCTCGGCCAGGTGCGCTTGTCGGCCAGCTTGCGGTCGAGAATAATCTCCGAATTGCCGGTTCCCTTGAACTCTTCGAAAATCACCTCGTCCATGCGCGAGCCGGTATCGATCAAGGCGGTGGCGATAATCGTCAGCGAGCCGCCCTCTTCGATATTGCGCGCCGCGCCGAAGAAGCGCTTTGGGCGCTGCAAGGCGTTGGCATCGACACCACCGGTCAAGACCTTGCCTGATGACGGCACCACCGTGTTGTAGGCGCGCGCCAGGCGGGTGATGGAATCGAGCAGGATCACCACGTCGCGCTTGTGCTCGACCAAGCGCTTGGCTTTTTCGATCACCATTTCAGCGACCTGAACATGGCGTGTCGCCGGCTCGTCAAAGGTTGAGCTTACAACCTCGCCCTTGACCGAACGGTCCATGTCGGTGACTTCCTCCGGCCGCTCGTCGATCAGGAGAACGATCAACACCGCCTCGGGATGGTTGGCTTCGATCGAATGGGCGATATTCTGTAGCATCACCGTTTTACCGGTCCGGGGCGGCGCCACGATCAGCGCACGTTGGCCCTTGCCGAGCGGTGCCACCAAATCGAGAATGCGGCCGGTGGTATCCTTTATCGTCGGATCGTCCAGCTCCAAGGTGAAACGGTCGTCAGGGTAGAGCGGCGTCAGATTATCGAAATTGACCTTGTGCCTGATTTTCTCCGGCTTATCGAAATTGATGGTCTCGAGCTTCAGCAGGGCGAAATAGCGCTCGCCGTCCTTGGGCGAACGGATTTGCCCCTCCAGCGTATCGCCGGTTCTCAGTGCAAAGCGCCGGATCTGGCTCGGGCTGACATAAATATCATCCGGACCCGGCAGATAATTTGCCTCCGGCGAGCGGAGAAAACCGAAACCATCCTGCAATGCCTCAAGCACGCCCGAACCGGTGATGACCTCATCATTCTCGGCCAATTGCTTGAGAATGGAGAACAGCAGGTCCTGACGGCGCATGCTGCCGGCATTCTCGATTTCCAAATTCTCGGCAAATTCGAGCAATTCCTTGGGCGATTTGGTTTTAAGTTCCTGAAGATGCATAACGGAGATAACCTGAAAGAAAGGATAACGGGGGGATTCGGAGGATCACGGGACGGCGTGCATTTGCCGTATGATGGTGATTTTCTTGGAGATATTATTCTTGGAGAAATCTGGAAAGACCGGCGCAACGGGCGATCTTTTGCGCCCGCGATGTCCGTTCGCTAGGGGGATTATCGAATACCCGGCGTGAAAGTCAAATAGAGATTAACTTAAATTCAAAACGGTTTGACGACGACAAAGACCACGATGGCGATCAGCGCCAGCGTCGGTACCTCGTTTATGCGCCTGAAAAAGCGCGCATCGCGGCGGTTTTCGCCGGCTTCAAATGCCTTGCGCCAACGCGCCAGCAGGCCGTGCATGACCAGCAGCACGGCAACGAAGGCGAGTTTTAAATAAATCCAAATATCGCCCGCCCAATCCACCATGCCGGGCTGCGCCAGTAAAATGGCGCCCAAAACCAAGCTCACGAGCATGGCCGGGTTCATGATGGCGCGCAGCAATCTGCGCTCCATGGTGATGAAAGTTTGCGCCTGCACCGAGCCCGGTTCGGCAGCGCAATGATAGACAAAAAGGCGCGGCAAATAGAGCAGGCCAGCCATCCACGCCACCACGGCGATGATGTGAAACGCCTTTATCCAGGTGTAAAAATCATCCGCCATGGCGCTTCGCTCCCTAACCCGCCGCCAACGGACAGCCACTATACTGCGCCGGGCAGACACGCCCGGTGGCGAGCGAAAACATGCTGTCGTCCCGCGCCGGCGCGCGGCTTAGACTTTGGCGCGTCAAATCGGCCAGGGCGGAAATAAAGGCCGGATGGCAGCCGGCGGCGGGCGCCCGATCATAGGCCGGCACGCCGCTCGCCTCGGCCAATGCGCGATATTCGATGTCGAGCTCGACCAGCGTTTCCGAATGCTCGGAGACAAAAGCGATCGGCGCTACCACCAGCGCCACGCCATCAGCCCCGGCGCGTTTGATCTCATCTTCGGTGGCCGGTCCGATCCACTGCATCGGACCGACCCGGCTTTGATAGCAGAGTTTCCAATCAAGCCCCTCAATGCCGAGCCTGGCGACAATCCGCGCCGCCGTCTGCTCGACCTGCCAGGCATAGGGATCGCCGCGTTTGACGATGCGCTCGGGCAAACCATGCGCCGAAAGCAGAAGACGCACCGGGCCCTTTGCCGCAGCCGCGGCCAGGAGCGGTGCTATCAGCTCGCCCTGTGCTTCGATCATGCCCCCCGCCGTGGCGTAACAACAAAGCGCCGTCGTCGTCACCCGGGGCGCGACAAGGCCGGTATTGCTTGCCGCCCGGTACCAGTCGACGAGTGACGATTTGGTCGTCGTTGTCGAGAATTGCGGATAGAGCGGCAGCAGCATGATCCTGTCCGGTGCAAAGCCCTTGACCTCAATCGCCGTGACATCGCTTCTCGGATGCCAATAGCGCATGGCAATAAATACCCGGACCTCGCCGAGATCGGAGAGCGCTTCCTGCAATGCTTTCGCTTGCGCCTCGGTCTGTTCGACAATCGGCGATTTGCCGCCCATTTGGCGATAAATTTCCTGCGCGACCGGTGCCCGGCGGCGCGAAATCCGGCCGGCAATGAAATGGCGGAAGAGGCGCGGCAGGCGGATAATCGCCGGATCGCTAAAGAGATTGAACAAGAACGGCTCGACGGCTTCAAGCGAATCAGGCCCGCCCATATTAAACAGAACCACGGCAGTTCTGGCCACGCCTCAGGCTTTCCAGGAATGAATAAATTCAGACAGCGCGGCAACATGCTCGGGCGGCGTATAGGGCACGATACCGTGGCCAAGATTGAACACGAACGGGCCGGCGGAAAGTGCCGCCAATATGCGCTCCGCTTCCGCCAGCATCTCGGCGCCGCCGCACACCAGATATTGCGGATCAAGATTGCCCTGCACGGCGCTGTCGGGTTGCAACGTATCGCCGGCCCATTCCAAGGGAACCGACGAATCGAGCGAAAGAGCGGCGATATCGACCTCCGGCGCGAACAAGGAATAGGCGATGCCGGCGCCGCGCGGAAATGCGATGACCGGCACATCGGGATATTTCTCCCCGACCCGGCGCGCAATTTCGCAAATCGGCGCCAGGCTCCAGCGCGCAAGTGCTGTTTCCGGCAAGACGCCGGCCCAGCTATCGAAAATCTGCACCGCATCCGCACCGGCTGCGATTTGCGCGATGAGATAATCCGACGTCGTATCGACCAGGAGATCGATCAATTGCTGAAACGACGCAGGATCCTGAAAAGCCCATAATTTTGTTTTGGCGAAATCCCGGCTGCTGCCGCCCTCGACCATATAGGTCGCGACCGTCCACGGCGCGCCGGCAAAGCCGATAATTGTCGCCTCGTTGGGCGCACCTTCAACCAATCCCTTCAAGGTTTCAAATACTGGTGACAGGTGAGCGAGAAACTTATCGGGCTCATAGCGCGGTAGAGCTTCGCCTCTCACCAGCGCTTCCAATAAAGGGCCTTCGCCTTCGGCATAACGTAAGCCGATACCGAGCGCATGCGGCACGACGAGAATATCCGAAAACAATATGACGCCATCCATGCCATAGCGCCGGATCGGCTGGAGGCTGACCTCAACGGCAAGATCAGGCGCATAACATAGATCGAGAAAATCGCCCGCCTGTTTCCTAAGCTCGCGATATTCCGGCAGATACCGGCCTGCCTGGCGCATATACCAGAATGGAACACGCTTTTGCGGCGCCCCTTTGAGCGCGGACAATAATGGCTTGGCCATTATGCCGGATTCCACACGTTGCGCATCTTGAGAAGCGAAAGCGCCAGCTTATGAACAATTTGTCGCATACCTACTTCTCTTACATTCTTATAAGAATTAAAGGTAGAGGTAGTTGTAGTAGGGCGCCGAATCCTGGGGATTTCGTATCTGTCCCCAATCTGAAGCGCAGCGCTGAAACCGGGCGTGTGATTTTTCCTTGGCGTGGATTGATTCGGGATAGCATAGGCCAGCGCCATGATACAGGCCTTATTGTCGCCTGCGGACAAAGCGGGGAACAGTGGGATAAGATTCATCGAGCGATGGATATCCACGCAAAATATGGAACAAGCGATCATGGGCATAAGGCTAAAATATGGCGACGCACATTCTGTTGGTAAGATGTTGACGAGGTAACTCAATAAGCTTTCGCACAATTTATGCCCGTCTTATGCACAAGCAAATTTGCCGTTCTGAAACTTTGATGGATCGAAAATGAGCAGTCGAACATTTCATCTTCATTTGGTCTCTGATGCGACAGGTGAAACGGTTATCACGGTCGCGCGCGGCGCGGTGGCGCAGTTCAGCGATGTCGATGCGATCGAGCATCTTTGGTCCCTGGTGCGTTCGGAAAATCAGCTCAAGCGGGTGCTCTCCAGCGTTGCCGCAAATCCCGGCGTCGTTATGTTCACCCTGGTCGATGCCGAACTGCGCCACAAGCTGCAAGAGGGCTGCCGCGAACTCGATGTGCCGTGCGTGCCGCTGTTGGACACGGTGATTGCCACGCTCAGCCGTTATCTCGGTGTGGAAAGCCAAAATCTTCCCGGCAGCCAGCATGTTATGGATGGCCACTATATCGATCGCATCGAGGCGGTGAATTTTGCCGTCCTGCATGATGACGGGCAGGCGGCCAGATCGTTGGAGGAAGCGGATATCGTCCTGGTGGGCGTCTCGCGCTCGTCCAAGACGCCAACCTGTTTTTACCTCGCCAATCGCGGCTTTAAAACCGCCAACGTGCCGGTTGTGCCGGGCTGTCCGCTGCCGCCCGAATTGGATCAATTAAAGAGCCCGCTGGTGGTCGGCCTGACCTGCGGCGCCAATCAGCTGATCGATATCCGCCGCAACCGCCTGCGCATGATCGGCCAGGACGAGGAAACCGAATATGTCGATCCGGCGGCGGTGAGCGAAGAGGTCAAACATGCGCGCCGCGTGTTTTCCAAAACGGACTGGCCGGTGATCGATGTGACGCGGCGCTCGATTGAGGAAACCGCCGCCGCGATACTCCAGCTCCACGCCAAGCATATTGACGGCGACCCCTAACGCGGTGATGTCTTAAGAAATCCAATTATAGGGCAAGGCAGGCACATTCAGGCCCGGTATCGGCAGGACTTCGGCTTCGGTGAGTTCCAGCCAGGGCTCTTCCAGGCCAATGTCGGATCGAATGGTGTCGGCGGATTTGGCCGGCTGCGCCGCCGGGGTACGGCGAAAGCGCGCGCGGTAGCACACGACGACATGACCGCCGGGCTCCATTTTGTCATTGATGGAATAATGCGCCACCTGCCCGGCACCGATACGTTTCAGGGCATCGGCCTTGATGCGGATCAGCAAGTGATGGGTGACGATCTCACTTTCATCGATCACGGTGAGGCGGCAATCTTCCTGGCACGAAGCGAACACGGCAAAGCGCGATGCCTCGGCCGCGAGCAATTGCGCCGCCATGGCGGCGGCACATTTGCGCCCGGACGCATTGGCGGCAAAACCGAAATATTCATAGAATTTACGCTCGAGCATCTCGGCATGGGCTTCTCCTTTTTCGTATAGCGTGCGGCGGATATAGCCAAGATCACGCGCCAGTACCCTGACCGCATTATCGGTCAGGCGTTCGACCTTGACATGCACATGGCTGAGACTGATCGGCGCGTTCTCGACTGGGCGCTGCATCAGGAGGGCATAATCCATATCCAGGAGGCGGCTCAACAGGGCGTGGAAACCCTCGTCATGCATCGAAAGACCCTGCGGCGGGATCAAATCCGCGGCGATTTCAGGCGCCAGGCGGGATAAATTCGCGACCGTCATCTCGTTGGCCGAACGAAACCGGATATGTTTGCGCAAACTCGCCGGAAGTGGGCCGTCGACAACGAGAATCAGGGCCGAGCGTTGAAACGGATGCTCGTAAGACGCTGTGCTGATGCCAGGCCGCAAACTTTCCGGTGTTGCAAAAGGGTAGGGTTTGTCGTGCCGGGCGAAGCTGTGGTAACTCTCTATCAGCGTTGCACGAATTAGAAATTCGCTCAGTTGATCGCGGGTCGTGGCATAGCTGAATGACGTGTTCTCCATAGTGGCGTCAGGATATGCCGTAGCGATCACCATGTATGCAATTATCCGCTCGTTCTATGGTTCATGCCGTTAAAATTAGAAGCTCTTGATTCGGGTGGTCAAGAGGAATCGCCGGGGGTCCAGGATCATCGCCACTCAATGCCACGAAACACTCATATTGGCATCGGCCAGCCCGGCCCGCGCGGCGCTGTTGCAGGGCGCTGGCCTGGCGTTCGAAAAGCGTCCTTCAGAGGTCGATGAGGACGAGCTGAAAATTTCGATGAAGCCCGAGGGTGCCGAAGCCGCGGCGCTGGCCCTGGCCGAGCTCAAGGCAAGCCATGTCAGCCGGCAAGCGCCGGACAGTCTTGTGATCGGCGCCGATCAATTGCTTGATTGCGATGGCGTTTGGCTCGACAAGGCGCGCGATATCGACGATGCGGGCCGCCAGCTGCGCCTGCTGCGCGGCAAGGATCACCGCCTCGCCACGGCGGTATGCGTGATGCGCAACGAAACCTGTCTCTGGTCTTTCGTCGGCGCCCCCCGGCTTAAAATGCGCGCCTTCTCCGATGCCTTCATAGAGAGCTATCTGCATGCCGCCGGCGACCAGGCTTTTGGCTGCGTCGGCGCTTATCGGCTTGAAGGACTTGGGGCGCAATTATTTGCCGAGATCGAAGGCGATTATTTTACCATTCTCGGATTGCCGCTCCTGCCTCTGCTCGAATTTCTGCGCTCGCGCGGCATGGTGGCGTCATGACGTTAAGTGGCGCGGCGCGCCTTGCCGGTGTCATGGGCTGGCCGGTGGCGCATTCGCGCTCGCCCCGTTTGCATGGTTATTGGCTGCGGCATCACGCCATCGACGGTGCCTATGTGCCGCTCGCGGTACGTCCGGAAAATCTCGCGCGGGCGCTTGCCGCGCTCCCCCTTCTCGGATTTGCCGGCTGCAACCTCACCATACCGCACAAGAAGGCAGCGCTTGATTTGGTCGATGACATCACGCCGCTCGCGGCCCGCATCGGCGCCATCAACACCATCATTGTGAAGGCGGATGGCACGCTTTTAGGCGACAATTCCGACGCTTACGGCTTCATCGAAAATCTGCGCGGCGCGGTGGCCGGTTTCGATCCCGCCGCCGGGCCGGCGGTGGTACTTGGCGCCGGCGGCGCGGCGCGTGCCGTTTGCGCCGGTTTGATCGAGGCCGGTGCGACGCAAATACGCCTGCTCAACCGGACCCGGGAGCGGGCCGAAAGTGTCGCCACGGATTTGGGCGCGGCGCTCCGCGTCGAGCCCTGGTCCGAGAGGGATGCGGCGCTGGAAGATGCGGCGCTTCTGGTCAATACGACCAGCCTCGGCATGACCGGCCAGGCGGCGCTCGATATCGACCTCGCCGCGTTGCCGCCGCATGCCGTGGTCAATGATCTGGTCTATTCGCCGCTGACAACGACTTTGCTCAGCACGGCGGCGGCGCGCGGCAATATTGCGGTCGGCGGGCTTGGCATGTTGCTGCATCAGGCGAGGCCCGGCTTTGCCGCCTGGTTCGACGTCGAGCCAGAAATCACGCCCGAGCTTGGCGAATTCGTGGCGGGCGGATAGACGGGGCCAGGCAATGATGATTAAGCCATGATGATTCTGGGCCTCACCGGTTCGATCGGCATGGGCAAGAGCACGGCAACGCGCGCCTTTGCCACCCAAGGCGCGATGATTTGGGATGCCGATGCCGAGGTCCATCGCCTGATGGCGGCGGGCGGTGCGGCTGTGTCCGCCGTCGGCAGGGCGTTTCCCGAAGCACTGGCGGAGAAAACCGGCGGCGATGCATTTATCGACCGTAAGATATTGGGCCAATCGATATTTGAGGACAGCGCCGGCTTGAGCCGCTTGGAGGCTATTCTGCATCCCCTGGTGCGGCGCGGCGAGCGCCGCTTTCTTGGCACTGCCGAGCGCCGCCGCTGCCGCTTGGCCGTGCTCGATATTCCGCTCCTGTTCGAAACCGGCGGCGATTTACGCTGCGATGCGACGGCCGTGGTTTCGGCACCGGAATTCGTGCAACGCGCCCGGGTTTTACAGCGTCCGAACATGACGGCAAGCAAATTCGATGCGATAGTGGCGCGGCAAATGCCCGATTGGGAAAAGCGCCGGCGCGCCGATTTCATCATCCCCACCGGGCAGGACAAACGGCTGTCATTGCGCGCGGTTATCTCGATTGCCGGAGTTTTGGCGACACGGCGCGGCGATCACTGGCCGCGCTGTTGGCCCGCCGCATAGGAGCGTCAAATGCGAGAAATCGTCCTCGATACCGAAACCACCGGGCTCAAGCCGAATGGCGGCGACAGGCTGGTTGAGATCGGCTGCATCGAGCTCATTAATCATGTGGCGAGCGGCGAGAGCTTCCAACGTTACATTAATCCGGAGCGCGACATGCCGGATGGCGCTTTTCAGGTGCATGGCTTGAGCAGCCAGTTTCTTGCCGATAAGCCAGTCTTTGCCGATGTGGCGGAAGAAATCCGCGCCTTTTTGGGCGAGGATAAGCTGATCATCCACAATGCGGCGTTCGATCTGGGCTTTCTCAATGCCGAATTCAAAAGGGTCGGCGGCGCCTTGATACCGTCCGACCAGGCGATCGACACCGTCGCCCTGGCGCGGAAAAAATATCCCGGCGCGCCGGCCAGCTTGGACGCTCTCTGCCGGCGCTTTGAGATCGATAACTCGCACCGCACATTGCACGGCGCACTGCTTGATGCCGAGCTGCTGGCCGAGGTCTATCTCGAACTTATCGGCGGCCGCCAGCCGGGCCTGGTGTTGGGCGCGGCGAAAACCGAAGAGGCACAAACCAGCAGTGAACAGGCGCGCACCAACCGGGCGCCGCGCCCGCACGCGCCGAGCAGCGCGGAAAAGGCGGCGCACGCCGAGTTTGTCGCGACCCTGGACGACCCGATCTGGGACAGTTGAGCGGCGCTGACTTCCAGCTCCGGGATTAGGCGTCGGCCGCCGGTTTATCCGCCGCTGCGGATTGGCTTTGCTGTTGCTGGCGATAGAGCGAGAGAAAATCAATCGGGTTCAGCATAAGCGGCGGAAAACCGCCATCGCGCGTGGCGTCGGAGAGAACGCGCCGGGCAAATGGAAACAGCAGGCGCGGGCATTCGACCAACAGCACCGGCTGAATTGAATCCTTGGGCACACCGACCACCCGGCAAACCGCGCCATAGGTCAGATCGAGCATAAACAGCGTCGTGTCCCCGTTTTTGCCGCTTGCCGTGATGTGCAGCGCGACTTCGTAGGAATCGGTTTGCAGGGCGCGCGCCTGAACTTCGACATTGACCTGGATATCCGGCGGCTCGGTTGAGCCGACGAGGCTGCCCGGCGCGCCCGGATTTTCGAACGACAGATCCTTGACATATTGCGACTGGATACCGATTTGCGGCGCGCTTGCCTGAGCGGCCGGCGCCACGCCGACAGCATCATCAGAGGCCTCTGCGGGGCTCTCTGTCGGCGCATCTGTGGCCGCGTCTGCTTGCTTGGCGGGTGCCTTTTCCTTGGCCGGTGAATCTAATGTCGGTTCCGTGGCCGCAACTTCGCTTTTGGCCTTGGTTTTCTTCTTTTTGCCTTTGTCTTTCGTGTCTTTGTCGCTCATCGCGCAATACCTTTCATCAAATAATGGCCGAAAACGCGTGCCAACCAGGCGCGGTATGCCCGCTGTAACAGTCGGAAAAGCCTACCACAACCCCGGGCTCAATCCTTGTCAATCTGCTGGCGGCCGGGTGGTGGATTGTCTCTATCGCTAATATCCTCAAATTCGCCCTCGATAATCCGTCCCCCGGCGTTACTGCCGCCCGGTCCGGCATGTCCCGCCGCGCGCTGAATTCGGGCGCGCACAATGAGCAAAAGCGAGGCGAATACCAGGCGTCTCAGGAACGGAATAAGCAGCAAAGCGCCGAGCGCATCGGTAATAAAGCCGGGCGTCAGCAATAAGACGGCGGCCAACACCAGAACGGCGCCATCGGCGATTTCCGCGATTGGCAGCTCGTGCTTAGCAACTTGTTCACGTGCGCGCGCTATCATCTGCCGGCCTTGGAAGCGCAGGATCGCGCCGCCGAGCACGGCAGTGCCGAAAATCATGCCGATTGTCGGCCAAGTGCCGATTTCGCCGCCAACCGCAATAAAAAGATAGATTTCAGCGGCTGGAATGGCGAGAAAGAGGAGTAGAGGGATCATGGCTGAGCTTGCGATTTAGGGGGCGAAGGTCTATTTGTTATGTATAAGGGTCTGTTGCAAGCGGTGGCGCGTGCAAGTTTTGCTATCTATAGCGCCGTAAGCGCTCATTTGCACCACAGACGCGACGTCTCATTCGTCGAATATCATGGTGAATGGGGTTGTTGGGCAAGAGTAAGGGAATATGTCTGACGGGTTTCAATATTTCGACATTATATTTTTCGCTCTGATCGCGGTATTCGTGATTTTGCGTCTTAGGAGCGCGCTTGGCCGCCGCACCGGGAATGAGCGCCAGCGTCCGAGCAATATTTTTTCGCGCTCAACCGAGCCGGATGAGCAAAATAGCGGTAAGGTGATACATCTGCCGGGGCATGGCGATGAATCCGAAGACGAAATGTTCGAAAAGGAATTGTCGGATATCGGCGAGCGCGAGGCCGCGCAGCCGCAATCGGGCAAAGACGAAATGGAGGAAGTCCGTGCCGGGCTGATGCGCATCAGAGCAGCCGATCCGGATTTCAGCCCGCGTTTCTTCCAGTCGGGTGCGAAAAGCGCCTTTGAGATGATCGTCGAGGCTTTTGCCGCGGGCGATACGGCGGCCCTTCGCCCGCTCCTCGGTGACGATGTCTATGACGAGTTTGCCGACGCCATCCGGGCGCGTATTGCGGCCAAGGAAACGGTCGAGACGGCGATCGTTTCGCTTGATTCGACCGATATCGTGGCGGCGGAACTGATCGGCAATACGGCCCGGCTGACGGTTCGTTTTTGCAGCCAGCAAATCAGTGTGACCCGCAATGAAGAGGGTGAAGCCGTCGATGGCGAAGCTGAATCCGTCGTCCGCGTGGTCGATCTTTGGACCTTCGCGCGCAACACGCGCTCCAGCGAACCCGGTTGGGCCTTGGTCGAAACCCGCACGCCCGATTGAGCCACCTCGTGCCGCGGGCCGGCCTGACGGCGCTTCTTACAACACTTCTTTTCATCGCCGCCTGCGCACCTCTCTCCGTTCCCAAGCCTGAACCCGAGCCGAGCCAGCCGCGCAAGGACCAGTTGGTTTTGCGCCCAGCCAGCTTCGACGATTTGCCGGGCTGGCGCGCCGATCGGCACGGCGAGGCTTTGCGGGCGTTCCTGCGCTCGTGCGACAAACTGCTCAGGCGCGGAAGCGATGCCAAAATAGGCGGCGTCATTCCGGGCACCGTCGCGGCATGGCGGGGTGCTTGCGAGGCGGCGGGCGCGCGCGATATCGGCGATCATCAGGCGGCGCGGTTTTTCTTCGAGGATTGGTTTGAGCCCTATCAGGCGCGCAATCATGACCGCGAGAGGGGCCTCTTTACCGGATATTTCGAACCCGAGCTGCGTGGCGCGAAGACGCCGGACGCGGAATATAATATCGCCCTCTACAGCCGGCCCGGCGATCTGGTGACGGTCTCGCTCGGCCGCTTCCGCGACTCGCTCAAGGGCGAGCGCATTGCCGGGCGCGTTGTTGATGGCGCACTCCAGCCCTATCCCAAGCGCAGCGAGATCGATGCCGGCGCGCTGGCCGGACAAAATCTCGAGCTGGTCTGGGTCGATAGCGCGGTCGATGCTTTCTTTCTCCACATTCAGGGTTCGGGCCGGGTGCAATTTAAGGATGGTGGCGCGCGCCGTATTGCCTATGCCGCGAGCAACGGCCAGCCCTATCTTGCCATCGGGCGCAGCCTGATCGCGATGGGTGCGTTGACGCGCGAGAATGTTTCCATGCAATCGATCCGCGCCTGGCTCGAGAGCCATCCGGGCGAGGCGCCGGCGGTGATGCAGGAGAATAATTCATACATCTTTTTTCGCTGGCTCGACGGCGCGGCGGCGGATCTCGGGCCCGAAGGCGCACAGGGCGTCGCTCTTTTAGCGGGACGCTCGCTCGCGATCGACCGCCGCTTCATTGGTCTCGGCATGCCCATTTGGCTCGATGCCAGCGCGCCCGATATCGACCCGGGCCGCCCGGACCGCGCCCTGAGCCGCCTGATGGTGAGCCAGGATACCGGCGGTGCCATCCGCGGCCCGGTGCGTGGCGATGTGTTTTGGGGAACCGGACGCGATGCCGGTGAGATCGCCGGGCGGATGAAACATCAGGGCCGCTATTGGCTGCTCCTGCCGCGCGGCCTCGACGTTAGTGCGTTGGTCGATTAATCTCCGGGCCGGCGCAGCGAAGGAAATCAATAGAATGAATGAGAAGCCGCAAATAGGCCTGTTCGTCACTTGCCTGGTCGATCTTTATCGCCCGAGTGTCGGCTTTGCCGCCGTCAAATTGCTTGAGGATGCCGGCTGCGTGGTGGTGGTGCCGGAGGCGCAAACCTGTTGCGGCCAACCGGCGCACAATTCCGGCGACAAGCGCAACAGCCGCGCCATTGCCCGCCAGGTGATCGAGACGTTCGAAAAATTCGATGCCGTGGTCGCACCGTCCGGCTCCTGCACCGGCATGATCAAACAGCATTACCCGGCTTTATTTGGCGATGACGAGAAGTGGCGCGCGCGCGCCGAAGCGCTCGCCGGCAAAACGTTCGAGCTCGTGTCGTTCCTCACCGACGAGCGTGATGTTAAAAGCGTAACGGCCAGCTTCGAAGGCAGCGTGACCTATCATGATTCATGCGCGGGCCTGCGCGAACTCGGCGTCCATGATCAGCCGCGCAAGCTGCTCGACAGCATCAATGGCCTCGAGCGCAAGGAACTCACCGGCGACAATGTGTGCTGCGGTTTCGGCGGCACCTTCTGCGTCAAATATCCCGATATCTCGACCCGCATGGTAAGCGACAAGGTGGCCAACATTGCGGCGGCGGGCGCCGATACCCTGCTGGCCGGCGATCTCGGCTGCCTGCTCAACATGGCTGGGCGCATGACACGCGAGGGCCGCGCTATCGACGTGCGCCATGTCGCCGAAGTGTTGGCCGGTATGAGCGACGGCCCGGCGATTGGCCAGCCTGATAAGACGCGCTGAGCCAGCGATGCAATCGCAAAGCCATAATTTTGTCGGCCGCGCCCGGGAGGGCCTCGCCGATAGCGATCTGCAAAAAGCCCTGGCACGCTTCCAGACCGGCTTCACTGTCAAGCGCGCCGAGGCGGCGGCGCGCCTGCCGGAGTTCGAGGCGTTGCGCGATGAAGCGGTCGAAATCAAAAATCACAGCCTCGATCACCTCGATTTTTATCTCGGCCGCTTCGCCGGAAAGGTCGAGGAAAGCGGCGGCGAGGTGCATTGGTGCATCACGCCGGAAGAGGCGCGGCAAAAAGTATTGCAAATCTGCCGGGCCACCGGCGCGCGTACGGCGACCAAATCGAAGTCGATGATCGGCGAGGAAATCGCCCTTAACCCGTTTCTTGAGGAAAATAATATCGAGCCGGTCGAGACCGACCTTGGCGAATATATCGTCCAGATTGCCGAGGAATATCCGAGCCACATCATCGCCCCGGCAATTCACAAGACCAAGGATCAGGTTTCCGATCTTTTCTACGAGCACCACAAAGACAAGGGCGCGGACAAGCGGCTGGAAGAAGTGGCGGAACTGGTGAGCGAGGCGCGCCATATGCTGCGCGAGCGTTTTATCGCCGCCGATGTCGGCATCACCGGGGCCAATTTTCTCATCGCCGAAAGCGGCACCACGGCGATTGTCACCAATGAAGGCAATGGCGACCTGACGCAGATTTTGCCGCGTGTGCATATCGTCCTCGCCACGTTGGAAAAAGTGGTGCCGACGCTGGATGATATGACGACCATCCTGCGCATCCTGGCGCGCAGCGCGACGGGGCAGGAATTCTCGACCTACACCACCCTTTCCACCGGCCCCAAGCGGCCGGGCGATGTCGACGGGCCGGACGAATTTCACGTCATCCTGCTCGACAATGGGCGCAGCAAATTGCTTGGCTCCGAGTACCGCGAAATTCTGCGTTGCATCAAATGCGGCGCCTGCATGAATCACTGCCCGGTCTATGGCTCGATCGGCGGTCATGCCTATGGCTGGGTTTATCCCGGCCCGATGGGCGCGGTGCTGACGCCCAATCTGGTCGGCCTGAAAGAGGCGCATCATCTGCCCAACGCCTCGACCTTCTGCGGCCGTTGCGAGGCGGTGTGTCCGGTGCGTATCCCGCTGCCCGGATTGATGCGCAAATTGCGCGAGGAGGAATTCGCCGCCGACCTATTGGCGCCACGCTACCGCCTCGGACTGAGACTATGGGCCTGGCTGGCGCGCCGCCCGGGGATTTACCGTTTGGCGACCGGGCTCGGCAGGCGCTGGATGCGCTGGGCCGCCGGACGGCAGGGCCGCCTTTCCAGCCTGCCCTTTGCCGCCGGCTGGACGGCGGGGCGCGACATGCCGGCGCCGGAGGGCGGCTCGTTTCACAGCGAATGGCGCAAGCGCAGTCGACAACGGGGTGGCCGGGTATGAGCGCGCGCGAGCAGATCATGGACAATATTCGCGGCGCTCTCGGGCGCGGTGAATTGTCGGAGCAGACCAAGGCGGAGTTGGAAGCGCGCGTGAAAAGCGGCCGGGCCAATTTGATCCCGACGCGGAGCGACAAGCCGCATGATGCACAAGTAGACCTGTTTGCTGAGATGGCCGAGGGCGTGCAGGCCAGCGTCGCGCGGGTGCCGGACGGCAGCGATGTGCCGGGCGCGGTGGCCGATTATCTGGCGCAGAATAATCTGCCGAGCGATATCGTCATGGCGCCCGACGAAAGCCTCGACGCCTATCCCTGGGCCGAGCGCCCGCTTCTCAGCATGCGGCGCGGCAAAGCCGAGGGCGCCGATCAGGTGAGCATCACGGCTGCCGAGATGGCTTTCGCCGAAACCGGCACCCTGATGCTGACTTCCGATGCGGCGCGGCCCTCAACGCTTAATTTCCTGCCGGAAAACCACATCGTCGTGCTGCGCGCCGAACAGATCACCGGCGCCTATGAGGAAGGCTGGAAGAAATTGCGCAGCGACGGAGAAAAAATGCCGCGCACCGTCAACCTGGTGACCGGCCCGTCGCGCACCGGCGATATCGAGCAGACCATCCAACTCGGCGCGCACGGGCCGAGGCGTCTGCACATCATCATTGTCGAGGATTGAGCGTGGCGGCGATGGCGGGCAAGCGCAAAATAAGCCGCGACGAGGAAACGCTCTGGCGTCAGGTCACCGACGGCATCGAGCCGCTCGCGCCCGGCGCCGCACCGCCGGACGCTGAAAGCAAGAGCGATGATGCCGTGGTGAAAAAGGCGCGCGCGACGAAAAACAAAGACAAGGCCGAGCCGGCCAAAAGCGCACCGCCCCCTGCCCCGCCGTCCGCCGCCAAGGCGCACCCGGAACTCACGCCCGGCAAGAGCGCCGGCCTTGATAAACGCAACGCGCAGCGCCTGAAGCGCGGCCAGCTCCGGCCCGAGGCGCGCGTCGATCTGCACGGCATGATCCAGTCCGAGGCGCATGCGGCGCTCAATGACTTCATCGCCGAATCCCATATGGCCGGCCTCAGAAACGTGCTGGTCATCACCGGCAAGGGTTCGGTGCGAGAGGGCGGCGTGCTGCGCCGCATGGTGCCGCGCTGGCTCAACCAGCCGCCGCTCCGGGGCATGGTGGTGGCGATCGAACAGGCGACGCCGCGCGACGGCGGCGGCGGCGCATACTATCTGCTACTTCGCCGCCGGCGTTAACATGGGCTGGGTCCAACGCGTTAAGGAAAAAGCCCGGGCGCTCAAGATCGAGCTGCACGCCATGTGGTTCGCCATCAAACATCCCGATACGCCCTGGACCGCCAAAGCGGTGCTGATCGGCGTGCTGCTTTATGCTGCCAGCCCGATCGACATCATCCCCGATTTCATCCCCTTTTTCGGCATGCTCGACGATATCGTGGTTATCGCCGCCGGCCTGTGGCTGGCGCGCCGCCTGATTCCGGACGAAGTGATGAGCGAATGCCGCGAAAAAGCGCGCACCATAGACCGCGAAGGCGGCCTGATCCGCAGCCTGTTTCGCGAGTAGCGGCCGCTACGATTCCTTTGGCGTCACCAAGCAAGAATCTATTACTTTAGTACCAAAATGGTATTGTTTTGTAATCCACCACATGCCACCACATATAGGGGGTCTCGGCGGGATGCTGCCCGTGGCCGCTCACCCGGCCATCATAGCGCAGGTGCGTGCGGCGGCAAAACAATCGGCCTAGTTTGCGGCTTTCAGAATGCGTTTACGCACGCCAAGCGATTTAATACCGATTTCCTTTAGGTCGGCATCGGTAAGCTCCGATATTATATCCAGGGTTATATCGTTGCGCCGGAATTCCGCTTCATACCGTTCCAGGCCGATTGATTTCAGCCATTCCTTGATACTTGTCGTACGCGCGGCAGCCGTCGCATTTTTCGGCAGATTGCGTTTGTAGTAATAATATTCAGATTCATTGACCTGCTTGGCCGCCCGGCAAGTGTCCCACACCCGGAACACGCTGCCATCTTCCCGTTTGCAATATTTGATGCCGGCCGACGCCGTTGGTTTTCTTGAGGTAGCGGATTTTTGGCTCTTCAGCCGGGCATATTCGGCTTCAGAGATTTTCTTATTGTAATGGCATGCCGGCTCTCCGGTATGGGTATAAATCGATCCGTCCCGGCGCTTACAAAAATGCCGGGCTGTCGAAATTGCCGATGTTTCGTCCGTGGCGGCATTCTTACGCCGGTCGTATTCCGCCTTGGTGATAATCACCGCCCCGCCACACGATCCGCCCGACTCAAAGACGAGCCCATCTTCTCGTTTACAGTATGACAGTTTCTTTTCCGCCGCCCATTTCTCCAGACGGTCATACCCTGTCTTGGTTATCTCTGTCGTTTCGACACATTTCCCCCAAGTAATGTAGACGGACCCGTCAGCCCGCTTACAGTATGAGCGCCCGGAGAGACTGTCCGAATTCGCCGAGGAGGCGGAGGATTGATTTTTCAGCCGGGCATATTCGGCTTCGGAGATTTTCTCATTGTTGTTACATGAATACCCTTCCGTATGGCGATAAACCGATCCATCTTGGCGCTTACAGAATATGCTGCTGGTGGAATATGTTTTGCCGGAAATTGCTGGATCATAGGCGGCAATTTCATCCGCCAGCTCTTCCTGCGTATATCCGGTTACAATTTGATCGCCGACAGCATAAACGAAACATGTGCTACCGGCCTCCTTCGTACACATTTCCAAGGCCGTTTCGATTGCCTGTTGCGCCGAATATGCGCCATAAACCGCTTGAGATGTAGTTGTGTACGGACCGCTATAGGCCATTGCCTTAAAGTCGGGATATCGCTTCAATTCTTTCAATGCATTAAGAAGGCCATAGACCAGCCCGACGTGCGACACAGCCCGAACATTGCTCTTTCCACTGCGCAGGTCCTCGACCAGGCCGGCGTTCGCTGGAGGCGCGAAAAAAAGGGAGGCGGCGACGATGGTGAGTATTGCGGCACTGATTGCGAACACTCTGATCATGGTGATGCCTTTCTCCAGGGATCAATTGCTTCTGATGCGCCGTTAACGCAGAAAGCTCTTTGACTATGGAACGAACACGGCCAAAATTTGCCATGCTGGCTTTGTCGACCGCACTGAATATCTAATTTTTATGTTATAGCCTGTTTCCACAATCAACAGGAATAATATCTAATAGGCGCTAGGTAATTAGATAAGGCGCCAGCGCCAACAGAATATTTCGCGTTGTCATGAGCGGAAATTAATAAGGCGATGCTCGCCTCGGATGCTCGGCAATGCGTGATCAGCGCTACAAAATGAACTTGCTGAGATCGCTGTCCTTGGCGAGATCCGAGACGCGTTCCTCGACATAGGCTTTGTCGATGGAGATGGTTTCGCCGCTGCGGTCGGTCGCTTCGAAGCTGATTTCTTCGAGCAGCTTTTCCATCACCGTATGGAGGCGCCGGGCGCCGATATTTTCGACCGCCTGGTTGACCTCGGCGGCGAGGTCGGAGATGGCGTCGATCGCTTCGTCTTCGAATTCAAGCGTCACTTTTTCGGTATCCAAAAGCGCGACATATTGCCGGATCAGGCTGTTTTCCGGCTCGGTCAGGATGCGTTTCAGATCGTCGCGGGTGAGCGCCTGGAGCTCGACCCGGATCGGCAGGCGGCCCTGCAGTTCGGGCAGCAGATCGGACGGCTTGGAGAGGTGGAAGGCGCCCGAGGCGACGAACAGGATATGATCGGTGGTGAGGGTGCCGTGCTTGGTCGCCACCTGCGTGCCTTCAATCAGCGGCAACAGATCGCGCTGCACGCCCTCGCGGCTGACATCGCCGCCCATGCGGTCCGAACGGACGCAGATCTTGTCGATCTCATCGATAAAGACGATGCCGTTATTGGCGGCGTTTTCGAGCGCGATGCGCACCACCTTGTCTTGGTCTAAGAGACGATCGCTCTCCTCCTCCATCAGCACGTCGTAGGATTCGGCCACCGTCATGCGTTTCGGCTTCTTCTGCTCGCCCATCGCCTTGCCGAGCATGTCGCCGATATTGAGCATGCCCATCTGCGCCCCCGGCATGCCGGGAATTTCGAAGGTCGGCATGCCCGCGCCGCCGCTTTCCGACACCTCGATATCGATTTCCTTATCGGCCAGCTCGCCTTCCCTGAGGCGCACGCGGAATTTCTGCCGCGTGTCCTTGCCGGCGTTTTTGCCCACCAGCGCATCGAGCACGCGCTCCTCGGCGTGCAGTTCGGCCTTGGCAGTGACTTCTTTACGCATCTGTTCGCGCGTCATGTGGATCGAGATTTCCACCAGATCGCGCACGATCTGCTCGACATCGCGCCCGACATAGCCCACTTCGGTGAATTTCGTCGCCTCGACCTTAAGAAACGGCGCTTGCGCCAATTTCGCCAGACGGCGCGCGACTTCGGTTTTGCCGACGCCGGTCGGGCCGATCATCAGGATGTTCTTGGGCAGCACTTCCTCGCGCAAATCGTCGGACAGTTGCTGGCGCCGCCAGCGGTTTCTGAGCGCGATGGCGACGGAGCGCTTGGCGTCGTTCTGGCCGACGATGAAACGGTCGAGTTCGGAAACGATCTCGCGCGGGCTGAAGCTCGTCATTCGGGTATTTTCTCCAGCGTAAGCGAATTGTTGGTGTAAACGCAGATATCGGCGGCAATGGCCATGGCTTTTTTCGCCACCGCCTCGGCGTCGAGATCGTCCATATCGACAAGTGCCCGCGCCGCCGCCAGGGCATAATTGCCGCCCGAGCCGATGGCGATCAGGCTGTCCTCGGGCTCGAGCACGTCACCGGTGCCGGTCAGCACCAGCGAGACCTCCTTGTCGGCCACCGCCATCATCGCCTCGAGGCGGCGCAAATAGCGGTCGGTGCGCCAATCCTTGGCCAGCTCGACACAAGCGCGCATCAATTGGCCGGGATGCTGCTCAAGCTTGCCCTCAAGGCGCTCAAACAGCGTAAAAGCATCCGCCGTGGCGCCGGCAAAGCCGGCAATGATATCGCCGCCCCCCAGGCGGCGCACCTTGCGCGCATTTGCCTTGATAACGGTTTGCCCCAGCGTGACCTGGCCGTCACCGGCAATGACGACGGTGCCGCCCTTGCGCACCGACAGAATCGTCGTGCCGTGCCAGGCGGTTGGGTCGGATGGATTGTCAGTGATGGCTCTCTCCCTTAAGGCGCCACATACCGTGCGCACGCCCCAACCATGTGGTGATTCGCCCGGCCCGGTCAAGGGCTGGGGTTTATCCGAAGTGGGCGTAGAAAAATAGAAAATGACCCGCCTGGTCAAGGGTCTGGCGAATTTTTCCTGTTCTTGCTACAAGGGCGGCCAGTTATCCCGAAAAATAGGGCGTGTACGCCCCAAATAAGAGCAACCGCGCCATGAAGCAGCCGTCGCGTAGTGCCCGCGTCGAGCGGGTCACCAAGGAAACCAGCATCACCGCCGAGGTCAATCTCGACGGCGAGGGCGTTTATGATGTTTCGACCGGCATGGGCTTTCTCGATCACATGCTCGAGCAATTGTCGCGCCACAGCCTGATCGACATCAGCCTCAAGGCCGAGGGCGACCTTGACGTGACCTTTCACCACACCACCGAGGATACCGGCATCGCGGTGGGCGAGGCGGTGAGCCAGGCGCTTAGCGACCGGCGCGGCATTCAGCGCTATGGCAATGCCAGCGTGCCGATGGATGAGGCCTGCGTGCGTGTCAGCCTCGATATCAGCAACCGGCCCTATCTGGTGTGGCGCGTCGATTTCGCCCGGCCGCGCCTCGATGATATGGATACCGAGCATTTCAAGGAATGGTTCCAGGCGTTTGCCCAGGCCGCCGGCATCACGCTCCATGTCGAATGCCTTTACGGCGACAACAGTCACCACATTGTCGAGGCCTGTTTCAAGGCGCTGGCGCGGGCGCTGCGCCAGGCGGTTACGCTGGATGCGCGGGCGGCACAGCTTATTCCCTCGACCAAGGGAACGCTCGGCGGCGAGATCGAGGTTTGAGCACGCCATGCGCTACTACACCGTTCATCTGCCGCATGGCCTGAGCCAAGGCGGCGAGCCTAAAAGCAGTGCCGGGCAAATGCTCGGTAGCGCGCTCTTTGTGCGCGAGGGCTTCTGCTGGGGCGCGTTCTTTTTCTCCATATTGTGGGCGATTGGCCATGGCATGTGGCTCGGCGCGCTCGCCATGGCGGCGCTGCTTGCCCTGGTCGTCGGCCTGCCGGAAATTTTCGCACTCGATTGGGCGAGCCGCGCGGTTCTCATAATCGGCTATCTGTTGGTTTGCGGCTTTAACGGCAATGATTGGCGCCGGCTTGGCCTGAAGGAAGGCGGCTGGGATCTGGTTAGCGTCATTGCCGCGCGCGACCGCGACCATGCGGTGATGCGCCTCGCCCGCTTGCTCGGCCGGGGAGAGGAAAGCAAGACGCCTCCTGCTCCCGCAAGTGCTCCGCAAGCGCCCGCCGCGCCGCGCCTCGATATCGGCCCGAGCCCCGGTTTCTGGTCGTGACCGTCGTCATCATCGATTACGGCTCGGGCAATCTGCGCTCCGCCGCCAAGGCGTTTGAGCGCGCCGCGGGTGCGGGCGGACCGGAGATTTGCGTCAGCGACAAGGCCGAGGATGTGGCCCGGGCCGAGCGCATCGTGCTGCCCGGCGTTGGCGCCTTTGCCGACTGCAAGAAGGGCGTCGAGGATTTACCCGGCCTGCGGGCGGCGTTGGACGACGCGGTAATCACGCGTCGCGTGCCGTTTCTCGGCATCTGTGTCGGCATGCAGTTGATGGCGCGTTTCGGACATGAGAATGGCAAGCATGAAGGCTTCGGCTGGATCGACAGCGAAGTGGTGCCGCTCAAGCCGGCCAACGGTTTGAAAGTGCCGCATATGGGCTGGAACGATTTGCGCATCTCGGAAGGCGGGCACCCGGTGTTGGACGGCCTTGAAAGCGGCACCCATACCTATTTCGTGCATGGCTATCACCTGCGCTGCGCCGCACCGGGCGATGTCATCGCCAGCGTCGAATATGGCGAGACCCTGACCGCCGTGGTTGGGCGCGACAATATGATCGGCACGCAGTTTCACCCGGAAAAAAGCCAGCAGGCCGGCCTCCGTCTGATTGCCAATTTTCTCGCTTGGCGGCCGTGACATGACGGATCTGGTCAAGGTCGAGAAAGTTTCCCGGCTGGGCAAGCGCGCCTTGAGCGAGCTCTGCAAAGCCGCGTCGGACGCAATCGAGGACGGCGCCGGCTTCGGCTGGTTGCGCCCGCCGCCGCGCCAGGATTTCGAGCGCTATTGGCGGGGCGTGGTGCTGGTGCCGGAGCGCACGCTCTTCATCGGCCGGCTCGATGGCGTTATCGGCGGCTCGGTCCAGATGGTCTCGCCGCCGCCGCAAAAAGAAGCATGGGCTTTCGGCTGCCTGATCGATACCCATTTCGTTGCCCCCTGGGCGCGCGGCCACGGCATGGCGCGGGCGCTTTTGGAAGAGGTCGAGGAGGATGCCCGGTCGCGCGACTTCAAAGTGATCAACTTATCGGTGCGCGAAACCCAGGACGCGGCGCTGAGCCTTTATGAGGCGCTCGGCTTCAAGCGCTGGGGCACGCATCCGCAATATGCCCTGGTTGAGGGCAAGACCGTGGCCGGCCACTATTATTGCAAGGAAATATGATTCTCTATCCCGCCATCGATTTGAAAGACGGCCAGTGCGTGCGCCTGGTCAAGGGCGAAATGGATGCGGCCACCGTGTTCTCCGACGACCCCGGCGCCCAGGCCAGGAGCTTTGCCGAGGCCGGCTTCGCCTGGATCCATGTCGTCGATCTGAATGGCGCCTTCGCGGGCCGGCCGGTCAATGCCGAGGCGGTCGACCGTATTTTGGCCAGCGCCACCATCCCGGTGCAGCTTGGCGGCGGCATCCGCGACATGGCGACGATTGCCGATTGGCTGGCACGCGGCGTGGCGCGGGTGATACTCGGCACCGTTGCCTTGCGCGATCCGGAACTGGTGCGCGTCGCCTGCCGCGAATATCCCGGCAAGATCGCGGTCGGCATCGATGCGCGGGGTGGAATGGTTGCGGTTGAAGGCTGGGCCGAGACCTCGGAAACGACGGCGCTCGATCTCGCCCGCGCCTTCGAGGATGCCGGCGTGGCGGCGATCATCTATACCGATATCGAGCGCGATGGCGCGCTTGGAGGGCCGAATGTCGCGGCAACGGCGGCGCTGGCGCGCGAAATCTCGACCCCGGTGATCGCCTCGGGCGGAGTCTCCGGCCATGCCGATCTGCAAGCGTTGAAAGCCGTGGAGGATGCCGGCATCGAAGGCGTGATCTGCGGCCGCGCGCTCTATGACGGGCGCATCGAAGCCGCGACCGCGCTCGCCCTGCTGGCGGCCTGACTTATGCTGAAAATGAGAATTATTCCCTGCCTCGACGTGCATGACGGGCGCGTCGTCAAGGGCGTCAATTTCGTCGATCTGGTCGATGCCGGCGATCCGGTCGAGCAGGCGACAATCTATGACGCGCAGGGCGCCGATGAGCTCTGCTTCCTCGATATCACCGCCACCCATGAGGGGCGGGAGAGCATGTATGAGGTGATCCGGCGCACCGCCGATGTTTGCTTTATGCCACTCACCGTGGGCGGCGGCGTGCGCGAGACGGAGGATGTACGCAAGCTGCTGCTCGCCGGCGCCGATAAGGTGTCGATCAACAGTGCGGCGGTGAAGCGCCCTGAATTCGTTGCCGAGGCGGCGGAGAAATTCGGCCGCCAATGTATTGTTGTCGCCATCGATGCCAAGCGCACACCGGAAGGGCGCTTCGAAATCTTCACCCATGGCGGGCGCGAGCCGACCGGCATCGAGGCCATTGGCTGGGCCAGGCGCATGACCGAGCTCGGCGCCGGCGAGATTTTGCTGACCTCGATGGACCGCGACGGCACCAAGCAGGGCTTCGATATCGAGCTGACGCGCGCCGTGGCCGATGCAGTCGGTGTGCCGGTGATCGCCTCGGGCGGCGTGGGAACGCTCGATCATCTCGTCGCCGGCATTGCCGAGGGCCACGCCACCGCGGTGCTCGCCGCCTCGATTTTCCATTTCGGCGAACACACGATTGCCGAAGCCAAAGACCATATGCGCACCGCCGGAATCCCGGTGCGCTGAGCCTGAAACAGGAGAAGATAATGGCCGATAATGATTCGGTGTTGGATGAGCTTTATGGCGTCATCGAAAGCCGCAAGGGCGGCGATCCGAAGAAATCCTATACGGCGAAGAAATTCGCCAAGGGCAC
>CAYSDJ010000033.1:0-41177 GCA_964429775.1 uncultured Rhizobiaceae bacterium | reverse complement strand
AAGTGGTGCTGCTGCGCGGCAGTTATGGCGATGAGGGCATGTTCGGCCTGGTGGCGCAGATTTCGTCGAGCTTCGTCTTTATGTTCGTGCTGTTCGGCGCCTTTCTGATCCGCTCGGGAGCGGGCGAATTCATCGTCGATCTCGCCCGCGCCGCTGCCGGGCGGGTCACGGGCGGACCGGGGCTGGCGGCGGTGATCGCTTCGGCGCTGACCGGCATGGTATCGGGCTCGGCTGTGGCCAATACGGTCTCGACCGGGGTGATCACCATCCCCCTGATGAAGCGCGCCGGCTTTCCGCCGCGCTTTGCCGCCGGCGTCGAGGCCGCGGCTTCCACCGGCGGGCAATTGATGCCGCCGGTGATGGGCGCGGGCGCCTTCGTCATGGCGACCTATACCGAGATTTCCTACCTCACTATCATCGCCGTATCGTTTCTGCCGGCGCTGCTCTATTTCCTCGGCATTGCCTTTTACGTCCGCATTCAGGCGAAGAAATCCGGCCTGCAAATCGACGCTGCGGACACGCCCAAGCTCTCCACGGTGCTGCGAAGCGGCGGCCTGCCGTTCCTGTTACCGATCGGCGTGTTGGTCGGGCTGTTGGTTTGGGGTTTTACACCGAGCTATGCGGCAGGCTTCGCCATCCTCGCGGTGATCGCGGCATCGTGGTTGACGCCGAAGCGCATGGGGCCGCGCGCCATTGTCGATGCGCTGGCGCTTGGCGCGCGCAACATGGTGACCACGGCGGTGCTGCTGGTGGCGATCGGCCTGGTCGTCAATGCGGTGGCGACGACCGGGCTCGGCAACAGCTTTGCCCTGATGATCGCGGATTGGTCCGGCGATAGTTTAATTGTCGCCCTCATCCTGGTCGCTGCGGCGTCGCTCGTGCTTGGCATGGGATTGCCGGTGACGGCATCCTATGTGGTGTTGGCGACGCTTGCCGCGCCGGCGCTCTATGACTTGATCACCCGGGCCAAACTGATCGAGGTGTTGGCGTCGGGCGCCGTGCCTGAGACGGCGCGCGCCATCATTGCCCTCGCCGCGCCGGACGTCTCGCTCGGCGCGCCGATGAGTACCGGCGCTGCGGCCGATCTGTTGGCGCTGCTGCCGCCCGAGATGAGCGGCATGCTGCGCGAGTCCATACTGTCTCCGGCGCTGCTGACCACGGCGCTGCTCTCGGCCCACATGATCGTCTTTTGGCTGAGCCAGGACAGCAATGTCACGCCGCCGGTTTGCCTGACCGCTTTCGCCGCCGCCGGCATCGCCGAGACGCCGCCGATGCGCACCGGCCTAGTGGCGTGGAAAATCGCCAAGAGCCTTTACGCCATCCCGGTGCTGTTTGCCTATACGCCGTTTCTCTCGGGCGATTTCGCTGCCGCGCTCGAGGTTTTCGTTTTTGCCGCCCTCGGCATTTACGCCATCACCGGCGCCATCGAAGGTCATCTCGAGGCGGTTCTCAATTGGCCGCTCCGGGTGACTTGCGCGGCCCTCGGCGTGTCTCTTCTGTGGCCTTTGGCATGGCCCTGGCATGTCGGTGCCGCCATCACCATATTGGTGGTCTGGACCTGGAATATAAAAAGACTGAGTGATCATTGACCCCGCCAATCGCGGTGCTAGTATCCGCGCCTTCTCGAACCCGAGGCCGTGCCATGAACTCCGCTATTAAACCGACCATCCTGCCCGACAACCCGCGCTTTTCGTCCGGCCCTTGCGCCAAGCGGCCGGGCTGGTCGCTGGCGGCGCTTGAAGGTGCCCTGGTCGGGCGCTCGCACCGTGCAACCGAACCGTTGGCGCGTATCCGCGAAGTGTTGTCGCGCTCACGCGAGGTGCTCGGCTTGCCGGAGGATTTCCGCATCGCCATCGTGCCGGCTTCCGATACCGGCGCCATGGAGATGGCGATGTGGTCGCTCTTGGGCGCACGCGGCGTCGATTTTCTCACCTGGGAAAATTTCGGCGAGCAATGGGTGATCGACGGCGAAACCCAGCTGCGCCCGCTCGACCACCGCATCATCCGCGCCCCTTACGGCGAATTGCCGGACCTGAGCCAGACCGATGCCAAGCGCGACAGCGTGTTTGTCTGGAACGGCACGACATCGGGCGTACGCCTGCCGAGTGGTGATTGGATCTCGGACGATCGCGAGGGCCTGACGATTTGCGATGCGACTTCGGGCGTTCTGGCGCACGAAATGCCGTGGCACAAGCTCGATGTGGTGACTTATTCGTGGCAGAAGGCGATGGGCGGCGAGGCTGGCTTCGGCATGATGTTGCTTGGCCCTCGTGCCGCCGAGCGGCTGGAAAATCATACCCCACCCTGGCCCATTCCCAAGCTGTTCCGCCTCGCCAAAAAACAGAAAATTATCGAGGGCATCTTTCGCGGCGAGACCATCAACACCATCTCGATGCTGGCGATCGAGGATGCCTTGGATGCGCTGCGCTGGGTCGAAAGCATCGGCGGCGGCCCCGGCATGATTGCCCGCGCCGAGGCCAATTTCGCCGTGGTTGACGATTGGGTGGCACGCACGCCGTGGGTCGATTTTTTGGCCAAGGACCCGGCGACGCGCTCGCGCTCCTCGCTTTGTCTCAGCCTTACCGAGGATTGGTTCGCGGCGCTGGAGGAAAGCGCGCGCTGGGATATCGTCGGCACCTTCACGAAAATGCTTGAAGCCGAAGGTGCCGCATTCGATATCGCCACCCACCGGGCGGCATCGCCGGGCTTACGCATTTGGAGCGGCGGTACGGTGGAAGAAAGCGATCTCGGAAAATTGCTGCCGTGGCTCGATTGGGCCTGGTCCGAAATTCGCGCCAAACACGCATCTTAATAAAAGAGCACATCATGCCGAAAGTTTTGATATCCGATAAAATGAGCCCTCTTGCGGCCGAAATATTTACCGCTCGCGGGATTGAAGTCGACGTCAATACCGGCCTTGAGCCCGATGCGTTGAAAGCGATCATCGCGGATTATGACGGCCTCGCCGTGCGCTCCGCCACCAAGGCGACCGCCGAGATCATTGAGGCGGCGGACAATCTTAAAGTCATCGGGCGGGCCGGCATTGGCGTCGACAATATCGACCTTGCCGCCGCCACCGCGCGCGGGGCTGTGGTGATGAACACGCCGTTCGGCAATTCCATTACCACGGCCGAACACGCCATTGCCCTGATGGCGTCGCTGGTCCGGCAAATTCCGCTGGCCGACCGCTCGACCCGCGCCGGCAAGTGGGAAAAGAGCCGTTTCATGGGGATGGAACTGTGCAAGAAGGAGCTTGGCATCATCGGCTGCGGCAATATCGGCGCGATCGTCGCGACGCTGGCGCTCGGCCTGAAAATGCGCGTTATCGCCTATGATCCCTACCTTTCTCCCGAGCGCGCCAACAATCTCGGGGTGGAGCGCGTGGCGCTTGATGAGCTGCTACCGCGCGCCGATATCATCACCCTCCATGTACCGCTGACCGACGAGACGCGCGGCATTATCGATGCCGATGCTTTGGCCAAGACCAAGCCCGGCGTGCATATCGTCAATTGCGCGCGCGGCGGCTTGGTGGTCGAAGCCGATCTCAAAGCCGCGATCGAAAGCGGCCATGTCGCCGGCGCCGCGCTCGACGTGTTTGAAACCGAGCCGGCGCGGGAAAATCCCCTGTTCGGGCTGGATCAGGTGATCGCGACGCCGCATCTCGGCGCCTCAACCGATGAAGCGCAAGAAAATGTTGCCCGCCAGGTGGCCGAGCAGATGAGCGATTATCTTCTCACTGGCGGCGTGACCAACGCCGTCAACACGCCCTCCGTCGCGGCTGAGGATATGCAGAAACTGGCGCCCTATATGAAATTGGCGGAGCAACTCGGCTCCTTTGCCGGCCAGGTGACCGAAAGCGGCCTGGTGGGGGCGACGATCGAATATGAAGGCGCGGCGGCTGCGCTTAACTGCCAGCCGCTAAGCGCCATCATCCTGCAGGGCCTCCTGGCGCCACTGCTTGACTCAGTCAATGTGGTGAATGCGCCGCTGATCGCCAAGGAGCGCGGCATTGATGTGCGCGAGGTCAAGCGCGATCAGGCCGAGGACTACCAAACACTTATCCGCCTCACCATCGCCACCGAGCGCCAGCAGCGCACTGTTGCCGGCACTCTGTTCGGTGGCGACAAGCCACGCATCGTTGAGATCAAAGGCATCAAGATCGAAGCCGAGTTGAGCCAGCACATGCTCTATTTCACCAATGAGGACAAGCCCGGCCTGATTGGCGGCATGGGGCAAGTCTTGGGAGATGCCGGCCTCAATATCGCGACATTCCATCTCGGCCGGGCCGAGGCCGGCGGCGATGCGATCGGCCTGGTGTCGATTGACAGCGATGCCAGCGAGCAGGTGCTGAACCGGTTGCGTGCCCTGCCATGCATCGTTCAGGTCAAGGCAATACGATTTTAGAGTGAGTTTTGTTTTATGCCGCCCACATGCGCAGCAAATCATGCACGGCGCGTGAGGCTAAATCCTGCTCCGCCTTGGGCAGGTCTCTTTCTTGCAGGTGACGGCAAAGCTGGTTGAGCTGCATCAATATGGCGCGCTGCGCCGGGTCGCGCACATGGCTTTGAATCCAAAATACGGCGGCCAGTCGGACCCCGCGCGTGACGGTATCCACCCGGTGTAAATCCGAAGTGCTGTAGAGCGCGGCATGGCCGGCCGGTAGTTTTATTTGCCGCCTCCCGCCCGAACTTTCGACAATAAGCTCGCCGCCATCATAGCTTTCCGGATCCTTGAGGAAGATAGTGCAGGAAAGGTCGGTTCGTACTGGGTTCTGCGTGCCCATATTCATGATCGCCGCGTCGGTATGGAAATCGTAATACATGCCCTCGTCATAGCGGCTGAACATGGGGAAGGAAAAATTGACGGGAAATGCGGTGCTGGCAATCTCACCGTGCGCGCGCACGGTTTGCAGGACCTGTTCCCCCAATTGCTTGCGCGTCGCATCCGGCGCCAGTTCCAGGTTCCGCTTTAGCTCGGTACCGGCATTGCCTGTGGTCGCGTTGCCATCGCAATATTGGCCGTTTTCCAGTGTTGCGGCGATCATGCCGGCTTGGCTGGGGCTCAAAAGTTCGGGTATGACAATCATTTTCATCTCTTCGGCCGCGCTCGGCGGCGCCGGGTTAACCATATTTTTGATAGTCTAGCCGGCATTAGCTAACAGGTGGTTTAGGCTTGCCTGAGCGCGGAGGAGATTATTTATACATATTATGCATATTTTTTACTAATATTAATATGTTATTAAGACATTTAAGGCATATTGGTTCTGCGCACCAGGAAGGTGTGATTAGTCCACGAAACGGCAAACCGTCGGTAACGGCGGGGCGCAAAGCCTCCGGTCCACAAGCAGTGGATAGCGGGGCCATCGAAAGGGTAATGCATGTAATTGTTGATCTTCCTGAATGAATTCTGCCTCACCGAATGAGTTGACGCCGGCCTCCACGGGCCGGCGTCTTCTTTTTGTTAGGCGCCCAACAGGAAGACACAGCTCAGGACCCGTTCAGTAGCCATAGAGGTCCGCCATGCGCAAAACCAAGTGCATGGTCTCAATTTCAGACGCTGGAAAGCGAATTTCCTTTGGCGGGTTAAATTGCTCGGCGACCACGACCTCGCCGCCTTGCCGCACAAGGCGTTTGATATAGGCAGTTTGTTCTCCGCTGCCATCGCTGAGCACGATCACCACATCGTCGCCGACTCGCGCCGGGCGGCGCGGCGAGACAAAGATCAATTCACCGGGTTCGTAGCGCGGTGACATGGAATCACCTTCAATGAATAGCGCATATGTTCCCTGCGCCGTCGCCAGGCGCTGCGGGCAGCGCACATAGTCGATATCGTCGCCGGTCAGCACGAAGGCGCCTTGCGGGCCGCCTTGTGCGGTACCACGCACGGGGATGCGCGGGGCCGAAGCCGAAACCAAATCCGGCGCCGTATATTCCCGTGCGGCCGGTGAGGCGAGGCCACGTGGCGTCGCACCGGCGGCTGGCGGTGCGCTGGCCGGAAATGTGAATTCGGTGCCGGGCAGTTCGGGCGCCGCAAGTTCGGGCGGCGCCGGCGCGCCGGAGAGCTGGGCGATCGCGGCGACCACCTTGTGCAACGTCCGGGTGTTGAGCCCGCGTCCGGCCGTGTCCCGGTATGCGCGCAAGGTGCCCTCCGAGATTCCGGCGGCACGGGCCACGGCATTTACCGTAAGGCCACGCGCCGCCAACACATCAATAAGCGCCTGCGCATCTGGATTGACGGCTTTTTTCGTCCTCATGACCGGCCTCCTCGCGCGCCGCCAACAATGTTACGCGGCGGCACAATCGCTGATCCCTTGCCTAATTACCGCATCATAGTGCGATATAATTTTTATCTTGTAAAGCGCATAAATATACATCATTTTATTTGGGTCTATCGCAATATTGTGATAAACGAGAGGTCTAGCTAAATTTATTCACCAGGCCAGTGATGTCAGCAGGAATGCCCCCTATGCAATTAACATACTCATATCGCTATATTTTAATACAAAATTCTATTCAATTTCGGTGCGCCGGTGCAGCGATCTCAATATGAGCGGGCCGGAGAATAAATCGCAAGAGGGTGCACTATATTTATACGGTAATAAACTTGATTCCGGACTGCCCGGAACAGTTGAAGAATGCCGGCGATTGCGGCGCTACATCCGGGCGCTGCAAGCGGCGCACCGTAAACAGATTGACGCCTTGTTGGCGCAGCTTCGTCAGAGCGGCCGGCAAATTGCAGAGTTGCGGATGGAGGCCGGGCTGGCGGCTAGTGCGGCGAAGGTTAAACCATCCGCAAATTCAAAACCCAGCAAGTTCGCCCGGTTGGGCGGCGCTGTACGACAGCGGCCATCGCGGCTGGGTCCGGCCATCGGACCAAATGTGCGTGGGAGAAAGCCATTACAACGTAACAACCAAGGGACAAGAAAATGAAACTAGATGGACAAGGCGGCGACTGGAGACAAGATGGTGTGGGCGGTGGGCGTCGGCGTAGCAGCGCGGCCCGACGGCGGACAGGAATCCGTTCGGTGCAACGCCGCACGGGGGCGGCCAAGCGATCCTATACGCGCAGCCGGGAGCCGAGCGCAAAGCGCAACTATCTAACGCGCCGTGGTGCCGAGGCGTTGGCACGCCATATCGAAAATTACTGGCGTTCGCTCGGCTTCAATGTACGTACCTGGCTGGTGCCGGTGAAGGAAAATGAAGAGGTCGTCGATCCCGGCGACGTGATGGCATGGCGCCGCCGGGGCAATATGTGGTGCGTGCGGTCCAGCCTCGCCAATGGTTTGCCGCCGGGACGAATCAATCCGTTTCATGGCAGCACAAGTCTCGCCAATCGGCGGTTTCAAAGGCCGGGTGTGAAATATATTGATGCGCCTCTCAAAGGCGGTCTGCCGAGCAATGCCGAAAATCACAATGGTCATCAGGGTGGCCCTTACGATGGCGTTCTACGGAGGGTTGAGAAATGAGTGGGCAATTCCGTTGCCGCGGCAAAGAGGCGTGCCTGCCACAGGCAGTCATGAAATGTAAGTTTACCGAGCCTGAAAAACTGAGTGCGCGCGAGCTTTCCCGGGCGCTGGGCGATGCCGATCGGATCGAGGCATGGCTTGCCGCGGTGCGCGCCCGCGCGACTGTGCTTGCAACGAATGGGGCAAGCATTCCGGGTTACAAATTGGTGACCCGGCGCGTCACCCGGCGTTGGCGCAACGAGGCCCAGGCTCTGAAGGCACTGCGCCGTGTGATCAGGGGCTCTGGCCTCAAACAGGCGGATTTGTTTGAGCGCCGTCTTAAATCCCCGGCGCGTTTGGAGAAGTTATTTTCATCGCTTGGCCGGCCGGCCGTGGACGCGGTGAGCGTCGAGGTATCAATTTCGGAGAACGGCGTCATTTTGGCGCCACAAGGCGATCCACGCATGGCCGTTCGGCGACGCCACATGATTGCGCGCACACGCCGACGGCCTCGCTCCGCCGCACGCGCTTCACTCCGGCCAAGCGCACCGCGCTCGGCTCCGCCTAGGGTAGAGGAGCGTGCCGGTATGAACTAGGGGGAGAGCATCGGTGAGCTGGATCAGCCGGTGCGCCGCGCCGCTCATTGGTTAAGTTTTTTCACTTCGGGCAAGACCTCCTCGATCAGATGCTTGGTTTGCGAGACGATGTCGTGGTCATTGTCTCCGATCGGGCTGAGGATGAATTTGGACGCACCGGCGGAGATGAATTCCGCGATACGGGCGAGAATTTCATCGCTGCCACCGGTGACAATACGTGCCTCCGGCGCGCGCGCCAGGCGGTCCTGGAAAAAGGCGGCTGTCTTTTGCACAGCGGGTTCGCGCCAGTTGCCGAACCGGTAGGAGAAGGCAGCACCATAATGATCGTGATCGATGTTCCGGCCTTCCTCAACGAGCGCCTGTTTGATCGCATGGATGACCGGCGCCACTTCATCGGGCGTCTCAAGGCCGGCCTGCCAGCCGGTGCCAAAGCGCGCGGTGCGGCGAATGGCCGGCTTGCTGGCGCCACCGAGCCACATGGGCAATTCCTTCTGCACCGGCTTCGGTAATATTCGCGCGTCTTTGTAGTGAAAAAAATCGCCGTCGAAATCGACCGACTCCTCGACCCAGAGACGGGAGATGATCTCGAGCGCCTCATTGCTGCGCTGGCCCCGGCCTGCCGTATCGGCGCCCATGGCTTGCCAGTCGGCGGCGCGGATGCTGCCGATGCCGAAGCCGGGCAGCAGGCGGCCATTGCTCAACATATCGATGGTGGCGCACTGTTTGGCGAGGAGAAGCGGATCACGCAGGCCGAGCGAGACCACATTCATGCCGAATTTGAGCCGCCGGGTGGCGCCGGCAAGGGCCGCCATGGCGCTCATGCATTCGAGAAACGGCTGGTCCGAAACCAGGCGGTCGGTTTGCCACACCGAATCAACGCCGCCTTCTTCGCATAGCGCCACCCATTGCCAATAGGCATCGGCCGAGGAAAAGGGAAAATCCATAAAGCCCAAACCAACCGCGATCGTCACTCCGCATTCTCCTGTTGCCGTGCCGCTGTGTTGCCGCCAAGGATGATGGCGATCTCCGCACCGCTCAGCGTACCATGTTCGATCAGACTGTCGGCGAGCGCATGCAATTGCGCTTCGCGGGAGGTTAGAATTTCACGCGCGCGCCGCTCCGCAGAAGCCAATAATTTCTTAATTTCGGCATCGGCCTCGGCAAGCGAAAGGCCGGCCGCTGTCCCACCCAGCAAGTCCAAGGCGATCTTCTCCGCAGCTTTCATATCAGACGTTCTGGCATCCGCCGGTGCATCGGATCCAAATAGCATCTCCTCGGCAATCAATCCTCCTTGGGCAATAACAAGCTCGGCCATCCTGCGCGCCCGCAATTCCCTGTCGCTTATATCTTCACGGGCGGGTGCGCGTGTGACACTGCCGAGCGTGCCCCAGTGAGAGATGATGGTCATTTGCAATAATTCGCCGCCTGCCGGCAGGTTTGCCGCAAGCACTGCGTGGCCACTCTCATGAATGGCCGTTACGCGCCTGTCTTCGTCGCTCATTCTTGGCACGCGGTTTTCAGAAGGCGGGTGAATGACGGCGGCGGCGGTCAGTCCGCCCAACAATGTCAGCATGACGATGCCACTAATGTTGATCCGGGAGATATCGATGCGTTGCGCCATTCCATCCCCGACGTGAATAATTCCGGCTTTCCCTATCGCGGCCTAGCAATATAACGGATAGGCTGAAAATTATGGAATGTGGAGCGATGCTTGAGATCAGCGACCGACAGGCCGAGCGTTTTGCCAAACAGGGATTTATAACCCTCGAGCGGCTCGTCGACAGAGAAACCGTGGCCCGGCTGCGTTTGTGTTACGACAAATTGTTTGCCGGTGAGTTCGAGACCGGCGTCAGCCCCGACGAAGTCAATTGGCAAATCGG
Organism: uncultured Rhizobiaceae bacterium; assembly: GCA_964429775.1. Classification (GTDB taxonomy): domain Bacteria; phylum Pseudomonadota; class Alphaproteobacteria; order UBA828; family UBA828; genus PTKB01. The sequence continues at coordinate 31,257 of CAYSDJ010000033.1, read as the reverse complement.
CTCGGGCGATGAAACGCTCACCCGGCAAATCTGCAATGGCTGGAAGGCCGACCGCTGTATTGCGGCAACCGTACTGCGCGAGGATTTTGGCCGCGCGGTGGCGAAGCTTGGCGGTTGGCCCGGTGCGCGCATCATGATCGACAATGTGTTGTGGAAACCGCCCGGTGCGCGCCCGCTGCTCCATCATCAGGACAGTGCCTATCTCGATTGGTTCCGCCCCTCGGACCTTCTCAGCCTGTGGATTGCGCTGGATGAGACCTCGGCTTCTGGCGGCACGTTGGAGTTCATGCCCGGCTCGCACCGTTGGCGCCACGCGCCGCCCGAGGGGGAATTTCATGGTCCCGACGATTACCGCCAATATCTGCGCCAAGCCGCAGAAGTGGAGGGCGTGGCGCTCGGCGAAGAGAATATTGATTATGTCGAAGTGCCGGCCGGTGGCGGTTCGTTTCACCATGGCTGGGTGTGGCACGGCTCAGGATATAACCGCTCGGATATTCCGCGCCGCGCGCTGGTTCTCCATGCCATGCGCTCGGATGTGGAATTCGATCCGGAGCGCCTCAATGCCGGCATTGGCAGGATCTACAGCCGCTATAAGCGCCTCGGCGATAACGCAATGGACGAAAATTATTTTCCCATCCTGTGGCGCGAGGATGGCTACCGCACGCCCGGGATTGAGAAATATTTGGCCGCGACATAACACGTCCGACGCCCTAAGCTCTCTTCAGTGGGGAAATACAGGGAGGGCGCCATGGGCGTGATAAACGAGGATAGCGGTACGCGGATCGACGAAATTGCTGACGGTGTTCACCGCATTTCCACACCGATCCCGCCGAACGACGATTTGCCGCCCGGCTTTACTTTCAATCAATATCTCATCGTCGATGATGAGCCGCTCTTGTTTCATACCGGTCTCAGAAAGATGTTTCCGCTTCTGCGCCAAGCGATCGAACATGTCATGCCGATCGGCAAGCTGCGCCATGTGAGTTTCAGCCATGTCGAGGCGGACGAGTGCGGTGCGCTCAATGAAATATTGGCGGTGGCGCCGGAGGCGGCGCCGCTGTGCGGTAAAATTGCCGCCATGACGTGGGCGGGTGATATGGCGGACCGCCCGCCGCGTGTTCTCGGGGACGGCGAAACGCTGTCGCTTGGCAGCCATGCCGTCACCTGGCTGGACACGCCGCATCTGCCGCATGGCTGGGAGTGCGGTTATTTGTTCGAGAGCCAAACCGCCACGCTGCTGTGCGGCGATCTCTTTACCCGTTTCGGCGCCGATCACCCGCCGCTGACTGAGGAGGATATTCTCGAGGCTAGCGAGCAGGTACGCGGCGCGATGGATTACTACGCCCACGCCAAGAACAGCGCTGAGATGTTGGAGCGACTGGCAGCGTTGGAGCCCGGTATTCTTGCCTGCATGCATGGCAGCGCCTGGCGCGGCGATGGCGCATCACTGCTCCGCGCCCTTGCCGGCCGATTGGCCGCCTGAGGCGCGCGCCGGCGGGAGGGCGTATGACAGTGAGCATCGCCAGCCTGCCGATGTATGATTTACCCGAGTTGCGCGGCGCCCTCGATTTACTCTGGGCGGCGCTCGCCAAGGCGCTTGCCGCCGAAGGAATTGGCACCGCCCCCGCCAGCCTCAGGCATGACGCAGCGCTGGCTTCGCTTTGGAACGACGACGCACTCTTTGTCAGTCAGTGTTGCGGTTACGACCTGGTCAACCGCCATGCCGGTGTGCTTTGCCCGTTGGTGACGCCGCACTATGCGGCGCCGGGATGCGATGGCGCCGATTATCGCAGCCAGATCGTGGTTGCGGAAAATTCGGTCATCCATGATTTACATGACGCGCGCGGCGCCGTTTGCATCGTCAACGGGCACGAATCCCATTCCGGCATGAATGCGCTCCGCGCCCTTATTGCGCCGCTTCACCGGGAGGGGAGATTTTTTTCACATGTGCATGTGAGCGGAACCCACGCGAATAGCCTTGCGGCCGTGGCGCGCGGCGCTGCCGATATCTGCGCCATCGATTGCGTCACCCATGCGCTGCTCGCTCGCCACCGGCCTGCCGCGCTCGAAGGCACCCGCATCCTTTGCCTGAGCGCAGCCGCACCCGCAATTCCGTTCGTCACACGGGTAGACCGGGGCGGCGATTTCGCAAAACGTTTGCAAGCGGCGCTGATGGGCATGCTCACGGACCCAAGTTTGGCGGAGGTGCGGCAGGACCTTCTAATCGAAGGTGGGGAGATACTTCCTTCCGGAGCGTATGATCGCATCACGGCATTCGAATCCCAGGCTATCGCCGCCGGCTATCCCATATTGCGCTAACGCGTCCGACGCTATTCCTCCCATTCGAGATTGCCGCAAACGCCAATTGCCTGGCCGGTCACATTGCGCGCTGCGTCGCTGGCGAGAAATACCGCCATGTCCGCCACCTCACCCGGCTTGATCCAGCTGCGTGTCGAGACGAAGCTGAAATAATGCTCTTCCGCCTCGCTATAGTCCTGGCCGCGCTCGGCCGCGATACGCTCGACCAATCGGCGGCCGCGCGGATTGTCGATAATTCCCGGCAGGATCGCATTCGAGCGGATTTTGTCGGGGCCGAGCTCGCGCGCGAGATTGTCGCTCAGGCCCTCGACCGCCCATTTGCTGGCGATGTAGGGCGTGCGGAAGGGGAGACCCGTGCGGGTCGAGGCGGTGGAAATATTGATGATCGCGCCGCCACCGGCTTGCCGCAGCAACGGCACGGCGCGCTTGATGCAATAAAACATGCCGTCGATATTGACCGCGAAGGCATGACGCCATTCCGCATCCGTCACCTCCTCGATCGGCGCGCGCGGATCGCCGATCCCGGCATTATTGACCAGAATATCTAGCCCGCCGAGATGTGACTCGGCATCCGCAAAGAGCTGCGCAACTTGAGCCGCATCGCCGACATCGGCCAGACTGCCGGAAAGCCCCGGATTATCAGCCAGTACGCTTTCCAGTGACTGTTCCGTCACGCAGCAGATATGCACCTTTGCTCCTGCGGAAAGAAAGCGCTCTGCCGCCGCGCGTCCGATGCCGCGTCCTCCTCCGGTGATGATGGCCCGCTTGCCGGTCAATGAATTCATGACTGCTAACTTCCTCCGTTGGACAGTGCCGGCTTCGTTGGGTTGCAACGAAGAATAGAATTACTCTTTTTGTGAGTGAACAAGAACTGGTTCAATGATATCGTCTTTCCGTTTCTCATATCGCTTGGCATTTGAGCATTTGGGGAGGATTTGCAAATGTGATTGGCCGGGTTCCGCCAGGCGTGCGCAAGCTTCATTGACCCGATATTGATTGAGAAATTCGTTAAAATTGCGATAGCCGAGCTGGCGGTTGATGAGCCGCCGCAGGCGATATTCCTGGCTGCCGATGTGCGCCGCGAGGGCGGCGATGCTGAGCCCTTCGCGGTGATATATTTGTTCCGTATCCATCGCTTTGGTTAGAGCGTGAAGAAGCGAATCATCCGCTGTACCGACTTCCTTCGGCTGTGCCTTCAGGGTTTGATCAGGCGCCTCCCGGGCAAACAGGCCGGCGCGGACGTTCAGGCTGTAGAGAGTGAAGCCAAATGCCAGCAGCAGAATGGCCGCAACGTTGACGACTTCCAGAACCGGCACCGGCCCTTCGTCGCGCAGCAGGATCTCGGTAACGACGACGACAACAATATAAACACCGGAAAGGCCGGTGACAATGTCGCGAAAGCGCCGGCGTGGCTCGACCAAATCATCGCGCCGGCCGATTTGCGCCTGGGTCAGCGCCAGCAAAACAAAACAGAGGGAAAGAATTTGCGGGATGACGGCGTAGATTTTTCGCCCCGCGCTGGGGTCGGGGCCAAAAAGAGTGTCCGGGGTTGCTGCATAGCGCTGCACCAGGGCGAAACCAACGACGGCGAGAATTGCGATGGCGTGATAGGGTCGAAGGCGAAAGGAATCCTCGAACATGGCCCGGGTGAAGAGCCAGAAATAGACGGCGGCGCCGAAGCAGCCAATGAAGAAAATGACCTCTACCCAACCGAGATGCCAGTGCCGCGCCACCAGCGGGCAAAGCAGATAGCCAACGACGCCGAACAGATAAAGCGCCGCCAACGGCCCAACCGGTTGACGCCAATGGGTGCGCAACAGCAGCGCGGCCAAAAGGACGAGCTGTGAAATGGCGGCAAAACGGAGCGCAATATCGGCAGTCTGCATTGTCCCAACCGTGTCCCAACCGGTTGTTGCGAATGTGCGGTGCGGAAGATAAATGCTTGAGCCGCAGGCGACAATGTGCGGGGGATACTTTACATTTGAGCGGCATTGTAATTGAGGAAGATGGGCCATGAGCGAAGTAGAAATTTTCAGCGCCGAAGTTTGCCCTTACGCCCAGCGCACCCGCATGGTGCTGATCGAGAAGGGCGTGGAATTCACCCTGCGCGAGGTCGATCTCGCCAACAAGCCGGGCTGGTTCCTCGAGGTGTCGCCCTATGCCAAAGTGCCGGTGATTCGCCATCAGGGCCGGGTGGTCTATGAATCGGTAATCATCAACGAATATCTCGACGAAGTTTATCCCGAGCCGGCGATGATGCCGGACGCGCCGGGCGCGCGGGCAACGGTGCGAATCTGGATCGATTTTATGAACATGAAGCTGTTGCCATGCTTTTACCGCCTGTTGATGGCGCAGGAGCTGGAAAAACAGGCGCAGGAAGCGGAAACGCTCACCGCGCATTTTCGCCTCATTGAAGCGGCGGTGCACGCGCAAGGTTCCGGCCCCTATTTGTTTGGCGATCGGCTGAGCCTCGCCGATCTTTCGCTTTATCCGTGGTTTGAGCGCCTGCCGGCGCTTGAGCATTACCGCGGCACGATGCTGCCCGAAGACTGTAAGCGCCTGAAAAGCTGGTTTGGCGTGATGGAGCAGACAAAAAGCGCGCGCGCGACCACGAACGGCACCGAATATCACATCAAGGCTTACGTCAAATATGCCAACAACACGGTCGACAGCATCTCTGCCCGGGAAATGCGTGCCAGCGCATGAACTGTATTTCGATGCTTATGTCTCGATTTCGGAGCGAAAGTCTTCAAATTTGCCGCTGGCGCTGCGCGGAATGTGGTCGTGGTAGCTAATTCGCAGATCGAAATCGTGCCCCAGTCGGGAATTTATCAAATTCCTTAGCTGTTCTTCCACGCCCACGCTCAACGGCCGCTCGACGACAAACTTTATCTCGATAACTTCCAAGCTTTTTTGCACAAACTGAAATTGCTTAACCGGCGCAATTTCGATGAATTTGTCATAGCTCAGCAGCGGCCAATGACTGGTCCCGTCTGGAAGCCGGATCATGTTTCGTTGCCGGCCATATATTTTTGCGATCACCGGGAGGCTGCGGCCACAGTCGCAGGGCGCACCGACTTCGGCATAGTCGCCGATATCGTAGCGGATCAGCGGGGTGGCAAAATTATGCAGGTCCGTGATCACCACGCGGCCGGTCTCACCTGTCGTGCAAGGGCGCCCGTCTTGATCAAGAATTTCAAGGATCACATGCTCGGACTGGACGTGGTAATGGGTGTGGTCGGGACATTGCAGCGCGAGATAACCGGCTTCCTGCGTGGTGTACATATCGACCAGCGGTATATTCCATTGATCCTGGCAGAGGGCGCGTAAATGCGGCGGCACCAGTTCCGACAGCGTTTCCGCTTCGCGCAGGCTGGGCAGTTTGATGCCTGCATCACTGCAATATCGGATGAGCGCTTCCAGGTTCGAGGGGTGCGTGATCAGATAATCCGCGTTTTGCCGCTCAAGCCATTCAGCCTGTTGTGCAATCGGGGTTTCGATGCTCAGCATTTGGGCTGGGCCGGTCGGCACAGCGCGGGCGAAGCCGGCACCCCAATTGGGCAGCGCCGCGCCGTTTGGATAAGGTGCGGCGCCGGTTCTGTCATAGCGAATGGCGGCAAGTTTGCCGCTGACATCGCAACGGCGCCAAAAGAAGTCGCGCACGGTGAACAGGTTCCAAAAAACGCCTGTGAGCCCGGTGCCGAGCAGTTTCACCGGTGTGCCGGTGGAGCCCGAGGTGACAATATTATTGGTTTTGCCGTGGCCCTTTGGTAGTGCCTCGCTCCATAAATTTTGCCCGGCCTGTTGGATGTCTTCGCGCCTGAGCAGGGGCAGGGTGAGCCAGCTCTCCTCTTCAAGCGGTATGTCCGGATTATAGCCGGCTTCAGCGAGGCATTTTTGATAGTAGGCCACGCTTTTGAAGGCGTGGCGCAGCAGATTATCCGCCTGGCGGAATTGTGCTTGGCGCAGGCGTTCGGGCGGCCACCATTGGCTCTGTTCGAGCTGAAAGAGGAGGGTGAGCAGGATATTGCCGTTTATTTCGGGAATAGCCGGCCAAAGGATTCCGGGGACCGAAGAATTAGGAATGGGAATGTGGCTCGACCTAGTCATTGCCCGCGAGCATAACATCCGATGACACACCTTATGCAGGCATTTTTACCGGATTGGAAATCCCTCTGGCACCAAGGCGCAAGATCGGCGATAGTCGCGCCCTAATAGTGTGATCACGCAGCCAATCGTGGCGCGTGACAGAGGTCTCCCGACACGCCAGCGGGGGAGCAGGAGGAATAATAGAATGAGCGTGCAACCGGCCCATAATCTCTCCCTTGAGGAGATGGACAAGCAGAGCTTTCTGCACCCCTATACACCGCTCAAGGATCACCTTGAGAATGGCCCAACCATCGTGGCAGAAGCCAAGGGCGTGCACATCACGGATACGAAGGGCAAGGAATATATCGATTCCATGGCTGGCCTGTGGTGCGTGAATATCGGCTGGGGCCGGGATGAAGTGGTCGAAGCGATCGCTGACCAGGCCAGCAAGCTTGCCTACTACCATTCGTTTGCATCGATGGCCAACGAGGCCTCGATCCGACTGGCCGATCGTATCTTGCGCTTGGTGCCGGACAATATGAGCAAGGTGTTTTTCGGCAATTCAGGCTCGGATGCCAACGATACCAATGTGAAATTGGTGTGGTACTACAATAACCTGCGCGGCAAGCCCGAAAAGAAAAAAATAATCGGGCGCGAGCGCGGCTATCACGGCGTGACAGTCGCTGCGGCCAGCATGACCGGCATTCCGATGGTGCACAAAGCCTTCGATATTCCGTTGCCGCAAATGCTGCACACCGTGATGCCGCACTACTATATGAATGCCGAACCCGGCATGAGCGAGCTTGAGTTCTCCAAATGGTGTGCGGCCAAGCTCGAAGAAATGATCATTGCCGAGGGGCCGGATACGGTTGCCGCCTTCATCGCCGAACCGGTGATGGGCGCGGGTGGCGTGGTGCCGCCGCCGGAGGGCTATTTCCAGGAAATCCAGGCGGTTCTCAGCAAATATGATGTGCTGATGATCGCCGACGAGGTGATCACCGGCTTTGGCCGCACCGGCAATTGGTTCGCCAGTGAGACCTACGATATTAAGCCCGACATGATGACCATCGCCAAGGGTCTGACCAGTGGTTACATACCGATGTCCGGCTCGATTATTTCCGAGGATATCTGGCAGGTGCTGATGAACGGCACGCCCGAGGTTGGCGCTTTCGCGCATGGCTATACCTACAGCGCGCACCCGGTGGCGGCGGCCGCGGCAATGGCCAATCTCGACATCATGGAGCGTGAGGACTTGCCGGGCAACGCGGCCCGCATGGGTGTCTACTTCCAGAACAAGCTCAAGCAGGAACTTGCCGACCATCCGCTGGTCGGCGACGTGCGTGGCGTGGCCCTGGTCGCAGGCGTTGAGTTGGTTGCCGACAAGGCCAAAAAAACGCCGCTCGACATGAACCTCAAGGCGGCGCCGACCTTGGCTAAATATTGCGTCGAGGAGGGCCTTATCAGCCGCGCTCTGATGCAAATGAACGCGCTCTCCTTCTCGCCGCCTTTGGTCATCAATGAAGGCGAAGTGGACGAAGCGGTGGCGCGCTTCCAGCGTGCGCTCAACAGCGTGACCGACGATCTGGTTAAATCCGGATCGTGGAAGGCACAGTAGAAGCCGTTACCACAAGCAAGTTGAAAAGCGGGGCCGGTTGGCCCCGTTTTTTATTGCAGGTAGTAGCTTTGGAGTGGGACAGTTCTGTTTCCGGCATATAAATTTTCTGGAGTAGAAACGTGAAATTCGGTCTTCTGTTTGCTTATCAAAACCCGCCCGACAGCGGCATCCCCTGGCAGGAGCCCTATGCCGACATGCTGAACTGCCTGCCGCGCGCCGAAGCGCTTGGTTATTCGTCGGCGCTTCAGGCCTCGCATCACATTCAGAAGGATGGCTTCTGCCCCTCGCCGATGGTTGCCATGGCGGGTGCTGCCGCCGTGACCGAACGCATGCGTATCGGCACAAGCGTTCTCCTGGTGCCGCTTTATGCGCCGCTGAAACTGGCTGAGGATGTGGCGGTGCTCGACAATTTGTCGAATGGGCGTTTCGTCTTTGGTGTGGCGCCGGGCTATGTCAGCCAGGAGTTCACCGCGCATGACATCCCGCGCGCCGAGCGCGTTGGCCGCTTCGAGGAAGCGCTCGACCTAATGACCACCGCCTGGTCGGGCGAGCCGTTCTCGTTCGAAGGTAAATATTACCGCGCCGAGAATGCCCGCGTGACGCCGCCCACCGTGCAGCGCCCTCACCCGCCAATCTGGTACGGCGTTTCGGCTGCATCCTCGCTGCGCCGTGCCGTCAAGCGCCGGGCGACCCAGATCATGTCGCCGCGCCATGGCATCGCCGAGTTGAAAGAGCATTACGCGCCCTACGACGCGGCAGCCAAGGAAGCCGGCTGGGAGCCGCCCGAGCGTCCCATCATCCGCCAGGTTTTTGTTGCCGAGACCAAGGCCAAGGCAGAGGAAATGGCCGCCCCGGCGGTGGATTATCTCTACCGCGAGCTTTACGGCGCCGCCTCGGCGGCGGGCGACCGGGTGTTGCGCGGCGATGATGGCGAGGTGGTTGATCAGAGCGATACCGTCGCTTTCGAGGGCTTCAAGCGCCGCTATATCATCGGCGACCCGGATTTCGCCATCGCCGAGATCAAGAAATACGAGGCCGAGCTCAACCCCTCGGAAATGGTCTGCTGGATGCACATGCCGGGCATCAAGGGCGCCGATGCCGATGCTTCCATGGAGCTGTTCGCCAAGGAAGTGATGCCGGAGTTTCGCTGAGGCAGAATGAAAAAATAGCCCTTCTTCGCATTAAGTAGATTCCCCCGGTCGCCTCTCTTACTATCGCGACGGGAGGGAAATTAATGGAACGACGCCTATCTGCCATACTTGCGGCCGATGTGGTCGGCTATACTCGCTTGATGGAGGCAGACGAGGAGGGGACTCTCGCGCAACTCAAGGCGGCGCGGAGTGACGTTGTAGATCCGAAGATTGCCGAATGCGGCGGGCGCATCGTCAAAACCACCGGTGACGGCATGCTTGTCGAATTCACCAGCGCGGTTGAGGCAATCCGTGGCGCGGTTCAGGTGCAGGAAGAGATGGCGGCGCGTGACGGTGATATCCGATTTCGCATCGGCGTCAATATTGGCGACATCATGATCGATGGTGACGATATCTTTGGCGACGGAGTCAATCTGGCGGCGCGCCTTGAAGCCGCAGCACCTGAGGGCGGGGTCCTGATTTCCGCTGCCGTGCATGATCACATCGCCGGCAAGGTCGAGGTGTCGTTTAGTGACGGCGGCGAGCAAAGTTTCAAGAATATTTCGAAACCCATTCAGGTGTGGCGCTGGCAGCTGGGCGGTGAGAGTTCGCAAGCCCCGGAAAAGGCGCCGTTGGAGCTGCCGGACAAGCCCTCCATCGCGGTGCTGCCGTTCGATAATATGTCGGGCGATCCAGAGCAGGAATACTTCTCGGATGGCATCACGGAAGACATCATCACTTCACTTTCCAAATTCCGCTGGTTTTTCGTCACCGCGCGTAATTCCACCTTTGCCTATAAGGGCCAGGCGCTCAACATTCCCAAGATCGCGCGCGAACTTGGCGTGCAATATGTGCTGGAGGGCAGCGTACGTAAGGCGGGTAGCCGTGTGCGCATTACCGGTCAGTTGATCGATGCGCTCGACGGCAATCATATCTGGGCCGAGCGCTACGACCGGGAGTTGGTCGATATTTTCGACCTGCAGGACGAAATTACGAGCGCTATCTCTGGTGCCGTGGCGCCCGAGTTGGCCGAGACAGTGCGCAAGCGCTCGTTGCGAAAGGCACCTGAATCATTGGATGCGTGGGATTTGCATAACCGCGCCATGTGGCACCTCTACCGTTACAATAGGGCGGACGCAAAACAGGCGCTGGCGCTGTTCGAGCGCGCTATTGCGGCAGACCCGAATTTTGCCGCCGCCCATGCCAGCTTAGGTTACCAACATTATATCGCAGTGCTTTTGGGGTTTTCCGAATCGCCGGCCGACTCCATCGGCACCGGGTTCAAAGCGGCCAAGCGTGCCGTTGAGCTGGATGATAAGGAGGGGCCCTCGGCCATTGTATGGTGGGCCGTTTCCTCGCCATGCATGGCCAACACAGTGCGGCCATCACGTCGATTGAGCGTGCCCTGGACCTTAACCCAAACTCATATTTTGCCCGCCATACCATGGGCGTAGCGTTGGTATGGGCCGGGCGGAATGCTGAGGCGATTAAATTATTTGACGAGGCCCTTCGCCTTAGCCCCAACGACCCTGGTAGCTGGACCAGCGAAAATGTTAAATCATCGGCGCTGGCAGGCGAGGAGCGCTTCGAAGAGGCCTTGGCCGCAATACAACGAGCAGTCCAGAATCCGGCTTCGGACTTCTGGCCGTATTTACAGAAGACATATGTGTTGAAGCTGATGGGAAACATGCCCGAGTCCAAGGCTGCGCTCGCGGTAGCGCGCGAAATGAATCCTAGCCTCAGTGTGGCATTGGTCCGGCAAATGTTGATGGGATATCATGAGCAGGGGATGGCCGAATATACCGACGCGTTGAAACAAGCAGGATTGCCGGAAGAGTAAGCCGAAATCAAACATGGGCAGGGGGAGGCCAATAAAGGTGAAACATAGCAAGGATCGCATACTCACCACACATACCGGCAGCTTGCCGCGCACCGAGGCGCTGACAAAGTTGTTGATCGCGCGCGAGCAGAAGCGCGACTACGATGCGGCGGATATGGCGCGCGAGGCACGTGCAGCGCTCGATATCGTCTTGCAAAGGCAGATCGCCGCCGGCATCGATATCGGCAATGACGGCGAGGTGCCGCGCATCGGCTTTTCCACCTATGTAGCGGAGCGTATCTCCGGTTTCGGCGGCGAATCGCTGCGCAAACGGCCGACCGATATGGATAAGTTTCCTGAGTTTGCCGATTTCTTCGTACGCCAGATTGGCGCAACGGACGATCTGGCAAAGGTGTGGAACGCGCCCGAGGCTCAGGAAGAACTGCGCTATGACGAGACACTGAGCGGCGCGCGCGGCGAATGCGCGCTCTTTGCCGAGGAGCTGGCGGCATGCGGCGGAAAATTCAGCGAGACCTTTATGACCGCTGCTTCGCCGGGCATCGTCACCACCACGTTACTGCGCGCCGAAAACAACAAAGCCTATGCCAACGACCGCGAATATGTCCTCGCCGTGGCCCGGGAATTGAAGAAGGAATATGACTATGTCGTCGGTGAGGGCCACATATTGCAGCTTGATGCGCCCGATCTCGCCATGGAACGGGTCATCATGTATGGCGACCGGCCGATCGGCGAATTTCTCGAGCGGGTCGAGCTGCATATCGAGGCAATGAATATTGCCCTTGCCGATGTGCCGCCGGACCGGGTGCGCCTTCACGTTTGCTGGGGCAACTGGCAGGGGCCGCATCAGGACGATGTGCCGGTCAAGGATCTGCTGCCTATTCTTTATCAGGCCAATGTTGGCGCACTCAGTATTCCGCTCGGCAATCCGCGTCATGAGCATGAATTCACCGCTTTTCGCGATTTGCCGTTGCCAAATGGCATGGTGCTGATCCCCGGCGTGATCGATGTCACGACCAATTATCTCGAACATCCCGAAGTGGTGGCCAACCGGATTTGCAATGTGGTCGATGCGGTGGGCGACAGGAGCCGGGTGATCGCCGGCACAGATTGCGGCTTCGGCACTTTCGCCAGCTATGAGTTTGTCGCCCAGGATGTGGTTTGGGCCAAACTCGGTGCGTTGGTGGACGGCGCCAAGGTCGCCAGCGAAAGATTGTGGGGTTGAGGAGCTTGTAACGTGGCCGCACCAGCAGGAATGCGCGTTGCCGTCATCGGCGGCTCGCTCGGCGGTTTGCTCGCCGCCAATATTCTCTGGCGCATGGGCTGCGATGTGACGGTGCATGAGCGCATCGGTGAGGAACTCGCCGGGCGCGGCGCCGGCATCGCGGCGCATCCCGAAATGTTTGATGCCTTCGCCCGCGCCGGTGTGGATGTCAACGACGCTATCGGAACGGAGGTCGAGGAACGCATCGTGTTGGCGCGGGATGGCTCCGTTATGGCGCGCCATCCCTTGCCGCAGATCATGTGCTCGTGGGGCAGTCTTCTCAGTCTCTTGCGCTCTGTGTTTCCCGAGGAGCGATATTTTGCCGGCAAGGAATTTTTCCGCGCTGAACAGAATAGCGAGGGCGTGCGCGCCATATTCGCCGATGGGGCGGAGATCGAGGTGGACCTTCTGATTGGCGCCGATGGCGTCCATTCCACCGTGCGCGGGCAGTACTGGCCGGATTCCAAACCCGCCTATGCCGGCTATGTCGCCTGGCGCGGCATGGTCGAGGAGGCGAATGTTTCACGGGAAACACATGCGTCGCTGTTTTCGCGCTATGCCTTCTGCTTGCCGCCGGGCGAGCATATGCTGGGTTATCCCATTGCCGGCGCTGACGGCGATGTCCGCCCCGGCCACCGGCGCTTTAATATCGTTTGGTACCGGCGGGCCGAGGCCGGGACAGAACAAAAACGCCTGATGACGGATGAAACCGGCCGGCATCATCCGCTTGGCATACCGCCGGGGCTGATTCAAGCCGAGGTGATTGCCGAACTGCGCGCCGCGGCGCGCAGCAATTTGGCGCCGCAATTTTGCGAAATGGTGGAACTGGTGGAGGTGCCCTTTTTCCAAAGCATTGCGGATATGGACGTGCCAAGCATGGTTTCCGGCCGTGCCGCGCTGCTCGGCGATGCGCCATTTATCGTCCGCCCGCATTGTGGCATGGGTGTCACCAAGGCGGCGGGCGATGCGGTGCTGTTGGCCGATCTTCTCGCCGCATTCCCGCGCGATATCGACCATGCGCTGCAAGTCTATGACGCCGAGCGCTGCCGCTATGGACGCTATCTCACCGCCCATTCGCGCCGCCTCGGCTCACAGATGAAACAGAGCTATGCCTCGGACGAAGAGCGTGAAGAGGCCGAATATTACCGCCGGCCCGAGACTTGTCTCACGAAGATATCGCTGCCGCCAGACCCGCCGTGAGGGAAGGCGCTATATCCAGCGCCGCGTGCGCTCTTTGAAAGCGCGGTAGTCCTGGCCGAATTTGGCGTCCAGGTAGCGCTCCTCGCGGGCGATCACGCCCCAGCGGATAATCTGCTGAAATATCGCGGCCAGCCCCAGCAGCCAGATATTATCGAGCGCGACGGCGAGGCCGATCATCAACAGCATCATCGAGAGATAAATCGGATTGCGTGAGAGCGTATAGACGCCATCGGTCACCAATGCCGTCGGCGTGCGGTAAGTCGGCACCGGCGTGCGCGCGCGGCGGAACAGGCGGAACGCGCTCGCCACCAGCAACAGCGAAGCGGCGATGATGACGCCGCCGGCGAGATATTGCCAGGGCGCCGGGATCAGCTCGACCGGCCACAGGACGCCAAGCGCCACACCCAGCGCCACCAATGCCAGGGCGATCAGCGGTGGTGGTGCAATGGCGCCGGAAGAATCGCTTTTTGCTTTGGCCATGGCCGATGTTCCTATGCTTTGGCAGTGAAGGCTATTCATTTAACGATGTCCGAGCTTTGCCGTTACGCAGGGTCTTGCGCGATTTATAATGCGAATATAAGTAATTGATATATACGGATAATATAGCTAGTTACGGCATTTTATTGCGTATATATTATAAATATGCGATAAATCATTCACCGATTATTGTTACTCGGTTACTCCTCCCGGCCGGTGGTCCGCCTCAATAATTTGGGGCTGGGCCACCGGTTGGCGCCACTCCGCAAACTGGAGCGCAGATCGCCGGCACCTGCCTGTTGCGGGTTACACCCGAGGGCAGGCGCATCCATACCGAATCAATCGAATTAGCTGAAATTTAGCCGACGCCGTGCTTTCCCCAGCGGGTGCCTGGGGGTAAGTTTGCCGCCAACATGTGAACGCGGCCCAAGAATAAGATTGGAGACACAATGTCTTTCCCGGAATATGGCGATTATGACGGTCTCGGCCTTGCCGAATTGGTCAAAAACAAAGAAATCACCCCCAGCGAGGTCATGGAAGAGGCGATCCGGCGCACCGAGGCGCTCAATCCGGAACTCAACTTCCTCATTTTCGATGCCTTCGACGAAGGCCGGCGCATGGCGGCGGACCCGAACCTGCCGGATGGCCCGTTCAAAGGCGTGCCGTGGCTGATCAAGGAGCTGGCGACGGCCTGGGAAGGCCAGCCCATGACCAATTCCTGCCCCTATATGAAGGATCTGGTGGCACCGTTCGATTCGCACGCGGTAACGCTCACCAAGGAAGCCGGATTCACCCTGCTCGGCAAGAGCAACGCGCCGGAGCTTGGCTGGGCGTTGGCGTGTGAGCCCAAGATGTTCGGCACGACGAACAATCCGTGGGATACCTCACGCACGCCCGGTGGCTCTTCCGGTGGTGCAGCGGCGGCGGTGGCGGCGCGGGTGTTGCCGATCGCCGAAGCAAGCGACGGCGGCGGCTCGATCCGCGTGCCGGCTTCGCATAGCGGGCTGGTCGGCCTCAAGCCGTCGCGCGGTCGTATATCCATGGCGCCGGCTTTGGTCGATTTCTGGTATGGCGGCGCGCTGTTCTTTTGTCTCTCGCGCAGCGTGCGCGATACGGCGGCGTATCTTGATGTGGTGAACGGTTCGCTACCGGGCGAACCCTATTACGCGCCCAAGCCGGCCACACCGTTTCTTGCAGAGGCGGGCACTTCTCCCGGCAAACTCAAGATCGCCATGGTCGCGGAATCGCCCGATGACTGTACGCCGCTGGACGGCGAAGTCGCCGCAGCGGTGCAGACTACGGGCAAACTCCTGGAGGAACTGGGCCACACGGTGGAAGCGCAACCCATACCTTACGATTTCTGGCCGCTTACCGAGATATATCTGCGCATCACCGCGCTGCAGACGGCTGCCTGGGTCGACGCCATGGGCGATTTTGTCGGCCGTCCGCCGGAGAGCGATGAAATAGCACCACTCTATTGGAGCACGATGGAAAAGGGCCGTGCCATATCGGGAATCGAGCATTCCAATGATGTTGAAGCGATGCGGCTCATCTGCCGCGAGATGGTCGGAAAAATGGCCGCCTATGACGCTTGGCTGATGCCGACAATTCCGGTGCCGGCACGCGAGCATGGCTGGTACGACATGTCGCTCGATGCCGAAACCTATAACAAGACCCGCATGGGGCCGGATTGTGCCTTTTCCGTCCCCATGAATGCATCCGGCCAGCCCGGCATTTCGCTGCCGCTTCATATGACTGCCGGCGGCTTGCCCATCGGCATGCAATTTGTCGGGCGTGACCGGGACGAAGCCACGTTGCTGCGCCTCGCCGCGCAGTTGGAAGAAGCCCTGCCGTGGAAGGATCGCAAACCCGCCATGGTGGGCTAGAGAAGGAGCGCCGTGCCCAGCGACCTGAAGCGTTACCGTGTCGGCCTGGTCGGCAATTGTTGTACGCATGGCGAGTTTGTCACCGCCGCGCTGCAAGCTGAACCCGGCGCGCAATTGGTCGCCGGCTGGGAAGGTGATCCCCGGCGCCGGCCCGGCCTCGAAGCGGCGATGGGAATGGCGCTGGCGGCAAGCGGGCAAGCGATCATCGAAGACCCTTCGGTGGAGATTGTGGCACTTGCCTGTTCGCCGCATGAAAAGGCGGATTGGGCCGAAGCAGCGGCGGCGGCGGGCAAACATATATTCCTCAATAAGCCATTTGCCGAGAGCCTCGATTCTGCGCGGCGTATTGCCCGCACTGTTGAGGCTGCAGGTGTGTGCCTGGTTCATGATATCGGTATTCACCGCGCCCATGCGGTGACGGCTAAATTGCTGAGCGAAGTGCGAAGTGGCTTCTATGGCAAGCCGATTGGCTATTTCAATGCCTGGAGCATGACGTTTTCGCATGATTTTGCTCTTGGTGAATATTGGCCGGAGCGCCTTGCGGACCCGAGCGAAAGCGGCGGCGGCGAGCTCACTAATATGGGCTGCTATGCCATCGATTACATGCTCGCCCTCTTTGGCATGCCGGTGAGCGTGCAGGCGCGGAAGTCTGATTTTTGGGGATATTACAGCCAAGCGGGCGTGGAGAATTTCGGTCAGATCGTGGCCGATTACGGCAGCTTTTATGCGCTGTTGAATTCCGGCAAGCAGACGCTTTCGACATTGCCGGAGATGGACGTTGCCGGCGCCCTTAAACCGCAGAATTGGCATAATGTAATGGAGCTGCAATTCGAAGGGCACAACATCACGGCCCTGCCTTACGGCGACTATCTGCTGCACAATGGAGAGCGGATTAGTGCGGCGGATTATCTTACCGGCTATGAGTTCCGCTCGGCATTTCGCCAACTCAGCGATGCGATTGAAGGCGGCGGGAAGCCGGAAAGTAATGCAGCTATCGCCGTTGAAGGCGTAGAATTGCTCATGGCCGCCTATCGCTCGGCTTTGCAGGGCGGCGCGGCCGTCCAACTACCGCTAAAGGATGGCGGCAACCCGCTCGTGTCGGAAAGTCATACACCGTAGAGGACGATGACAGGTCATGAAATTACCGCTCTATCAGGTCGATGCTTTTGCCAGCGCTATATTCAAAGGAAATCAAGCGGCAATTTGTCCTCTGGAAAAATGGCTGGATGACGACCTCATGCAAGCCATCGCGCTCGAGAATAATTTGTCGGAAACGGCGTTTTTCGTTGCCAAGGATGACGCCTATGAACTGCGCTGGTTCACGCCTGCGGCGGAAGTTGATCTTTGTGGCCATGCCACCCTCGCTTCGGCGCATGTTGTTTTTGAATATCTTGATAAAGAGGCATCGGAAGTCCGTTTCGACACGCGCAGTGGGCGCCTAACCGTTTCGCGCGACAGCGACGGCTTGTTGGCAATGGATTTTCCCGCCCTGCCCGGCAAAGCGATCGAGGTAAGCGAGGAAATGATCCAAGGCCTTGGCGCGGAGCCGAGCTATCTTTTTGGCGGCGAGGATTTCATGGCCGTTTTCGAGCGCGAGAGCCAAATACGCGCGATTGAGCCGGACCATGCCATTCTCAAAAAAATGGAGCGGCGTGGCGTCATCATCACGGCGCCCGGCGAAGAAGTGGATTTCGTCTCGCGCTTTTTTGCGCCGAAATTCAATATTCCTGAAGATCCGGTAACCGGTTCCGCCCATTGCATGCTCACGCCCTATTGGGCCGAGCGTTTTGGCAAAACCAAGATGCAGGCGCAGCAAATTTCACCCCGAGGGGGCGATCTCGTTTGTGCCCTCGTCGGCGATCGCGTGCGGATTTCCGGGCGTGCGGCAGAGTATATGCTCGGCGAGATCAGCTTGTAGAGCAGACCATTACTGCCTTATCGCGCCAAAGGTAAAGCCCCGGCTGAGGTGACGCTGGATCGAAAACCCAAGAATGAGAAGCGGAATGGCGGCGAGCACGGCGAGACTCACTTGCACATGAGGGCTCGCAACCTTGTCGGCAATTTGTACCGGGATGGTGACGTAGCGCCCCGCTGCGAGCGCCAAGGCAATGGCGCCCTCGCTCCAATTAAGAATAAAGACAAACAATATGGTTGCCGCCAGGCCGCCCCGCATCATCGGCAGCGTCACGCGGAAATGCGCCCCCCAGCGCGACATGCCATCCAGCATCGCCGCTTCTTCAACTTCCCTTGGTGTCTGGTCGATGAAGCTTTTCAACATCCAGGTGGCGAGCGGCACGGTATAGGCGATGTAAACGAGAGTGAGCAGAACCGGCGTAAAGGTGGCACCAATGGTGGTGCCGATAATCGCGAAAGGCACGGCGACAGCGATCGGCGGCACCATGCGGAAGGAGAGAATTTGCAACGCCATAAAATTCCCGCCGATGCGGTAGCGCGAGATGGCGAAGGCGGCGAGCAAGCCGATCGACACGGAAAAGAAGGTGGCGGTAACGGAAATGACCGCCGACGAAACGATGGCCCGCCAGGACGAGCTCTGCGGCCAGCCCATCAGGTTGACATAGTCGAAAAAGACATTGTGGTAGTTATCGAATGTGGGATTGGAGGTTACCCATATTGCCGGATTGGCGGAATATTCCACCCATGGCGTGAAGGATTTTGAGAACAGCCACAATACCGGGAACAGGGCGAATATCAGTGCCGCACAAAGGCCCAGGCGATTGAGCGGCGAGAGCCGCCGCGCCGGAATCAGCATGGAGAACGATTTCGGTTTATCAGGACCATAGTCTTTTCGCCGTGAAGCCTTTTGTGCGATATTCGATCCAGCGCAACATTAACAGGGGAATGACCAAATGGTGGAACGGATCGACGCAAGCCCGGAGTTCATGGAGAGCGAACGGGTTGGGCGTTACAAGAAATTGCAATCGAGCACGCGGGCCTTTGTCGATGCGCTCATCCCCGGCTATGAACGCGATATTCTCAGCATCATCGGGCGCGGTGTGGTCGAGGACAAAGACCTCATTCCCCCCATTACCGACAATCAAGACTTCAATAACTGAATGCAAATGTGGTGGTGCTGCCGTTACCGGCGTTTTGAACGCTGTTTGAGGTGGTCGTAATCGTCATATTTTACCTCGATTGTCAGTATTTGCGCGCATGTTTCGCTCCGAAATCTGTTGGGATCATCATCATTCGTGGGCCGGTTATTTCGCGCTAGGCTAGGCGAGACAGATTTTCAAACGCAAGAAATTCGCCCGACTTACGTCACAACCTGTTCTGGGAATTGACCTTTTGACCAATGTTGATTTTGCGGTTTTTGCTGATGATTTAGTCAAAATTAGCGCGGCGGCTATTTTTGCCGAAATTTTTATTCAACCAGTAAGAAACCACGAAAATGGATGCATCCGACCCAAATGAATTTTTTCATCATCAATAATTTCGTCACATGCGCGGTTGAGTTTTCAATCGGCGTATATTCTGAATCTTCCTTGACTTGTGTATTAATTCGCCGCTTTCGGGATTGGCGGCATAGAGAGAACAATAACTTTTCTGTCAATTCTCTCGCTCCTGAAAATAGGCGGAGAAAAATAAAATGGTAATTTTGATGCGCATGTAAACTATTGATAATAATAATATAATTATCCTTTTAGCGCCATGTTCGGCAGCAAATTTTTTGCAATTCACTTCAAATTGTTGAATTAGTCGCAACGCGGATCATTCGTGTGATCGGCTGTTGCTACCGGCCGCGTGCCGGCATATTAACCGGCGCCCCGTGTTTGGAGGAGGCCCGGCGGTGCCACATAGGCAAGGAGTTGGCCAGGATGGCCGAAGATAAGATAAATCCACCCGCGCAGATCCGTGCGGCGTGTCCGGCGGAGAAATCCACCTCCAGTTCAAGTTACAATAAATCTCGTAAAAATTGTGATGGCGATTCTGCGCGGCTAGTTCACTTTGAGCCGGATACGGAACTCGGCGCGCCAGAAACCTGCGCTCCGGACCCTCGCTTTGGGGACAAGGTCAAACATGCCCTCGAGGCCGAGGCTTTTCGCCGCGCCCATGACGGTATTGAAGACCCGGTCGTCTACCAGGGGCGGTTTGTTTATTTGAATGGGCCGGACGGCGAACCGCTGCTTGATGCGGATGGCAACCCCCGTCTTGCCAAATTGCGCAAATATTCCGACACGCTGTTGATGTTTTTGATGAAGGCGGCGATGCCGGAGAAATACCGCGAACGTCACCAAGTGCCGCAAGACGGCGTCGTGCTGCTCCATGTCGATACCGGAATCGAAGGTGCCCCCGGCAGTGCAGCCGAATAGCCGCCTGACAACTGGCTACCGTCCGCACCCGCATCAACTCGCAATCCACCGCGCCATGACGCGACATCGCTTTGGCGTGCTGGTTTGCCATCGCCGCTTTGGCAAGACCGTCGCCATGGTGAACCAGTTGATCGATAGCGCGCTCAGATTCGGTGATAGCGACACGGAGGGGGAAGAAATAAACCGGCGTGATGGGCGCTTTGGTTATGTCGCGCCCTTTTTGAAGCAGGCGAAGGAAGTCACCTGGGACATTCTCAAAGCTCAGGTGGGGCATCTTCCGGGAACGGTATTCACCGAAAGCGAATTGACCGTGCGTTTTGCCAACGGCGCTCGTATCCGCCTCTATGGCGCCGACAATGGCGACGCCATTCGCGGAACTTACTTTGACGGCGTTGTGCTCGATGAGGTTGCCGATATGCGGCCCGAAATATGGGGCTCTGTCATTCGCCCGGCCATCGCTGACCGCAAGGGCTGGGTCGTGTTCATCGGTACGCCCAAGAGGCAAAATATTTTTCTCGAACTCTATCAGCAGGCACTCGCCGATCCGGCTTGGTTTGCCGGACTGTACCGCGCTGATGAAACCGACCTTCCCTGGCTGAGCGCGGAGGAATGCGCGCTGGCGCGCCGCACCATGTCGGATGCGCAATACCGCCAGGAATTTCTGTGCGATTTCGGCGCCAGCTCCGACGACGTGCTTATTTCCATTGATCTTGTGACCGAGGCATCGGCGCGCAAAGTGATTGCGCGCGATATCGCGGGCTTGCCGAAAATTATGGGCGTCGATGTGGCGCGCTTTGGCGATGACCGCAGCGTCATCGTCGAACGCCAGGGCCCGGCCATGATCGGCATGCCCAAGGTTTTTGAAAATGTCGACAATATGCGCCTCGCCGGCCTGGTCGCCGATGCGATGGTCAGTTGGCGGCCCGATGCGGTGTTTATCGATGGTGGGCGCGGTGAAGGTGTGATCGATCGCTTGCGCCAGCTTGGCCATGAGGTGATCGAGGTCTCCTTTGGCGGCAAGGCGCTTAATCCGCGCTTTGCCGACAAGCGCTCAGAAATGTGGCAACGCATGAAGGATTGGCTGGCAGAGGGTGGCGCCATTCCCAACGACGCCACACTCAAAACCGATCTCTCCGCGCCGACCTACGCCTTCGATGCGGCCAATCACATGAGGCTCGAACGCAAAGAGGATATCAAGAAACGCCTGGCCCGCTCGCCCGACCTTGCCGATGCACTGGCGCTTACCTTTGCCGAGGCGGTCGCGCCGGGGGTCGGCGCGTTCGCGCACCGCTATCAACCTGGCGCCATCGACCAGCGCCTCACACCGCAATTCACCCAGCATGAATATGACCCCTATGGCGAGCATTGAGCGATGTCTCATGCTCGTGCACTCACACGATCTACCCTAGCGATTTTCAGTGCTGCGAGCGCTTCGTGCGCCATCAAAGCGGCTCATAACAAAGGAGAAATATTATGTGTTTAGGAGGTTCTTCAGCTCCCCCGCCGCCACCGCTACCGCCGCCGCCGCCGGTGCCGAAACCGGTCGACGAAGCGATCCGCCGCAGCCGCGAGGACGAACGGCGGCGCGCGGCGTTGGCCACCGGAATCGGCGCCAGCAACAAAACCGGCGGGCAAGGCCTGCTGACACCGGCTCGCACCGCCAAGAAAACACTTCTCGGGGGCGAATAGCCATGAATTCCAACTCAACGGAGAGACTCATGAACAAACCAACCCGTCCTGAGAATGCCGTTCAACGGAGGCGAAGCTGATGCCGGGCGAAAATATGCATAGACAGTTTCAACGCCGCCTGAACGCACTGAAAGCGGAGCGCGCCGGTTGGCTCAGCCATTGGCGCGAGCTGGCGGAATATACATTGCCCCGGCGCGGGCGGTTTTTGGTGTCCGACCGCAACAAGGGCGACAAAAAGAACTCCCGCATCGTCGACGGCTCGGCGACCTTGGCGCTTCGTGCTCTGACCTCGGGCATGATGGCCGGGCTGACCAATCCGGCGGTGCCGTGGTTTCGCCTCGCGCTGCCGGAACGCGAGCTGATGGAGTTCATGCCCGTCAAGCTGAGGCTTGAATCGGTCGAACGTTCGATGCGGCGGATGTTCAACGCCTCCAACCTCTATCAATGCCTGCCCGCCGTTTATGAAGAGTTGGGCGTCTTCGGCACCGC
Organism: uncultured Rhizobiaceae bacterium; assembly: GCA_964429775.1. GTDB lineage: Bacteria > Pseudomonadota > Alphaproteobacteria > UBA828 > UBA828 > PTKB01. Next base: position 8,931 of record CAYSDJ010000033.1, on the reverse strand, counting down.
TGCGGTTTCCGTCGTGGCGGATGAGGAGGACGGCCTCAGATGCCGGGTTTACACGGCGGGGGAATATTTCCTCGCCCAGAACCACAAGATGCAGGTCGATACCTTCTACCGCGAATGCGCCATGACGGTGGAGCAGGTGGCCGGGCAGTTTGGCCTCGACAACGTCTCCGCCCGGCTGCGCACCCAGTATGACAGGGGCAATTACGATGACTGGGTCGATATCGTTCACCTGGTCGAGCCCAACCGCGAGATGCGAGGTGGCAAGATTGAGACGGATCTGCCTTATCGCTCGGTCTATTTCGAAGCCAGCGGCGCGCGCGGCGGGTTGCTGTCGCAGTCAGGCTTTCCGGCATTCCCGGTGATGGCGCCGCGCTGGTTTGTCATGGCGCCCGATGTTTATGGCCGCTCGCCCGGCATGGATGCCTTGGGCGATATCAAGGCGCTTCAGCTCGAACAAAAACGCAAGGCCGAAGCGATCGAGAAAATGGTGCGCCCGCCGATGATCGCGCCGACCTCCCTGCGCCGGGCGAGCCCGACGATTCTGCCCGGCGGCGTGACGTATGTCGATGTGGTGCAGGGCCAGGTTGGATTCCAGCCGGCCTATCAGGTCAATCCGCGTATCAACGAACTGATCCTCGATATCCGCGACAGCCAGGACCGTATCGGCCGCACCTTCTATGCCGATCTCTTCCTAATGATGCTGGAAAGCGACCGGCGCACGATGACGGCCGCCGAAGTCGCCGAGCGGCACGAGGAGAAGCTGCTCATGCTCGGCCCGGTGCTCGACCGCTTGCACAAGGATCTGCTGCGCCCGCTGGTCGAGCGCGGCTTCGATATTATGCGCGACGGGAACATGCTGCCGCCGGCGCCGCCTGAACTTGCCGGAACGGTCCTCGAAGTCGAATTCGTTTCGCTGCTGGCGCAGGCACAGCGTCAAGTGAACGCCGGCGGTATCGAGCGCCTGGCCGGCTTCGTCGCCTCTCTCGCACCGCTCGATCCCAAGGCGGCGGACAAGCTCGACGTCGACAGGATGATCGACGAGTACGCCGAAATTTCCGGCGCCCCGGCCAAGATTTTGCGACCACGCGAGGCGTTGGAAAAACGCCGGGCCGAACAGGGTCAACAACAGGCGCAGGGGCAAATGCTGGCTCAGGCGCCGGCCTTGGCGCAAGGCGTGAAGGCACTCGGCCAAACGCCGGGTGGCGACGGTGGATCTGTGCTCGATGGCCTGATGGCGGCCGCCGGTGGAGCCGCTGCCGGGCCTTTGCCTGACGGTCTGGCGGCGATTGCCGAATCCGTAACCGGGGAGGCAGCGCCATGAACGCCCGTGCACCCTACAACGCCGGCGATGAGGCCGCTGTCACAAAGCGGCAAAAAACTGAACGAGAGGCGGAAGAGCGCCTTGCCAACGGCCTGACCTACGTTCTTGCCGCACGCCCTGGCCGCGATCTCGTCTGGTGGCTGGGCGCCGGGCGCCGGGCGGACTGGCTAGAAGCGCTGAAGTGGATGATGCTGGCGGACAAATCCGGATTCGCACCGGCTCAGGATTTCATGAACCGTTTGAATTCGGAACTCGACGCAGAAGATATTGCTGCGGTCCGCGATTTGGCCGATGCGTGGCGCCCAAGTGAGTGAAACCGAAAAGCCGCTCTCGGTCTCGCATAGGTTCGAGCGTGATGGTTATGCTTAAAATCCGCCTTCTGTTCGCCACTATCGCCTTGCTCGTGGTCGCCGCGCCGGCACCACTATCTGCCACAGAGTCCGGTACGGAGCGCGACTATTTGCACACCGCCCACTGGCATCAGGATTGGGAGCCCTGTTTCAAGGGCCGCCCCGCCGGCCGGATTGTGGCGATGCGGGGAATGGATGTGTGGCTCGAGTTCAAAAATTATTTGCAGGCGGCCGATCCAGCGGAAATATTAAAGGTCTGCCGCCGCGCGTTATTTTTGGCAAACCGCCGTCTGGAGAGAACATTGGGAACCTTGTTCACGGGATCGCCCGGATGACAGATCCGTTTTGATACAGGGCGTGTATGTGTGGATCCAGTATAGTAAATATCTGAGGAAGGCCGTGGCAGACGGAATTCCCACCACAGAGGTGACGACTATGCTCAGCAGCGCCCTGACGAAGGAAATGATTGGCGATTTTAAAGTAGCTGCGAATCACGGCTGCGGCCCAGCACAGATATTGATGGCCTTTTTCTATTGGTCCGGCCTCGGACCCATTCGGGCGGACAAAAGCGAATCGCTCAAATGGATTATGCTGGCGGAAAAATCCGGCTACATGCCGGCCAGATATGCCCTGGTGAACATGATACCGAAGTACAGCAACAACGACGTTGCGAAGGCTCGCGAGTGGGTCGAAGCTTGGCGCCCGAGCGATTGATATTGAAATTTTAGGTGTGACGGTTGGTCGCTGAGCCACGCAGTGTTAGCTTTTCCCATGTTCAGTTTTTCAGCCTTGTTTGGCCGCTCACGCGAGGTGCGGCGGCTGGATGATGCGCTGCGCGCCGCCGGATTGCATCCCAATCTGGTGCCGGATGCGGTGAAGATCGCCTCGCTCAAGCTTCTCAAGGAAGCGGGCCATGGCGGCAGTCCGAATCTTGAAGCCTGCACCGAGGCGGCGGGGATGCTGGCTTATTGCCTGTTGGGCGACCAGGGGTTTGGCGAGGAGAATGGCGCGGCCCCTGCGCGGGCACTGAAAGCACGGCTTGAGGCGGCGCTTGAGGCCGGTGATAGCTTTGATGCCCGCCTTGTTTTGCTCACCCTGCATGCTGGTTTGACCCAGGGCGCACTTGCAGACCGGTACCAGCTGCACGCCAGCGAAGACGCCTAAAAAATAAAGTTTGCACGCTGCGACAGCAAGATATCCTGTTGAAAGTAAATAATAAAACAGCGTTATTTGTGACTTTGCCGCACGCGGGATTTTGCATTGCATAAAAAAATGATGTGATATTCCAAGCGCTATCTGGCACTGGCACGCGCCCCCTTCAAGCGGCTGGGTAATTACGTTGATGCGCGTAATCACGTTTCACGGCGTTGGCTTGCCTGGCTGGGCTTTACGCTGGAGCCACCCGCGCCCTATGGCGCTGATGGTTTGCCCTTTCACAGGTTTCACATGCCTGGCATTTCGCAGCCCGATGCGAAACAGATCGAACATGACGAACAATCAAGGAGTTTAGATTATGTGTAATCCTATGCTGGCGATGTTGGCCGTTTCTGCCGCGATCTCAGCCTACAGCGCTCAGCAACAGGCAAAGGCGCAGAAATCGAAGGCCAAGTTTGATGCCGGCGTGGCGCGCAACAACCAGGTTCTGCTGCAGCGCGCGGCGGAAGACCGTATCAAGCAGGGCGATGTGGCCGAGCGCCAATACCGCGTCAAGGTCGCCAATTTAATTGGCCAACAGCGCGCCGGTTTCGCCGCCGCCGGTGTGCTGGTCAACGATCCGGGCTCGAGCCCGCAGGATGCGCTGATGGATACGCGCACACTGGAGGCGACGGATATCTCCACCCTGCGCGAGAATACCCGCAAGGATGTTGCCTCGCTGCGTTTCCAAGCCGCCAACGCAGGCGCCCAGGCCGGTCTCTTGACGGCGAGCGCGCCGAATCCTTCCCAGGCGGGCGGCCTCAGTTTGCTCAAATCCGCACCCAGCCTGATTAGCAATATGCCGGCGGGAAGTGCGACGTCTTCCCCCGCAACTTCTTCCATCTCCTAAGGACAATCTCATGAAAGTACCCACCGCATTTGACTCCGGCCTTGGCCAGATATTGCCGGATTCGACGCCGGCGAAACAACAAGCCCTGACTGTTCCCGGCCGCGCCTTCGGCGGTGCCCGGCCGGCCGCATTGGACTCGCTGGCGCGGGGCATCAGAGGCATGGGCGGAATCGTTGAAGCTGAAGAAAGAAAATCTCAGGCTGAAGGGGCGCGCCAGGCATTGGAGGAAGCAATTCGGGCGGAACGGGAGCGTGCCGAGGAGATCGCCGGCGAGCAAGCGGAAGAAGAGCTTGAGAATAGTATCGCCCAAGGTTTGAACGAGCTCCCGCACGGCAACGACCAAGAGGCGGCACACAAATTTCAGCAGCTTGGCGAAACACTTCCGGGATACGCGATCAATGCGCTTGGCAAACTATCCGCCAATGAACGCGGTAAATTAGAACCGCTTTTCACTGCCCGGATCGAGGCTGCTCAGGGCCAGCTTGCGGGCCAGCGGAAACTCCACGCCAAAGCCGGCGCACAGGCGGCGCGCCAGGCCAAGCTCAAGCGCGCGCTCGACAACGCCGTTGCCGCCAAGGGCGATGCCCGGACCATGGGCGCGGGCCTGGCTTTGATCGACGATGTGGTGTCGCGCCAGGCGCGCGACCAGGGCTTAACCTCAGAGGCGGAAGATGCGCTGCAGCAGGCAGAGGAAGAAAAGCTCTACGGCGGTGTCTTTGACAGCCTGTTGCAAAGCGGCGAGGCGGTTACGGCGGAACAGTTCTTCTTCAACGCGCCGGATCATATCTGGGATGCCAAGGCGCGTCAGGAGAAGGAAGACCTCCTCCGCCCCGCACTGACACGCGAGAATGTCAGCGATAGCGTTGCCGCCATTCTGCAAACGGCTCCAGACCCGGACGATGCCCTTAAACAAGCCAAGCAGATCAAGAACCCGGAAGTGAAGGCGCAGGTGATCGAGACGCTGGACGCGCGCAAGGTTGTGGAGGCGCGGGCGAAGTTCGACGCCCGTGTCCGGGGATTCAGTGATATCTACACCGCTATTAGCGATGCCGGCGGCGACCCCGCTGCCGTTCCAGAAGCGCTGTGGCAACAGCTCGATGGCAAGGACGGCAATGGCAAGTCTGGCGCCGAAGCCAAGGTGGCGCGCAAGCTTGCCAAGCAGATTCGCGAAGGCGCGCCGCTTGAGACCGATTGGCGCCTCTATCACAACCTAACCAATTTGTCGCCCAAGGAACTCGCCAATCTCCCGATCTGGGACCATGCAGACAAGCTGAACTGCGCCGAGTTCACCCTCCTTGCAGAGCGCCAGCAGAATATCCGCGCGGCGCTTGCCTCTGGCGCAGCAGTTACGAATGCCGGCGCGCCGGGCTCGATTGATGCACAGCTGGCGGCGCTGGCGAAATCCAAGGGTTGGGGCGTTGAAGTGCACGCCGAGACGCGAGGCCTCTTCGAGCGCGAGATCCGCGCCGAGATCGCCGAGGCGGTGGATGCCAATGGCGGCAAGCCGCTCTCCATCGCCAAGTGCAATTCCCTAAGAAAGCGTCTCGCACACGTCAGGCGCCGAAGCACCCACGTTTCCCGACCACGCCTACATTGAATAAATAAATGAGTTCAATTGCAATTTTTCACGTTGTTGTTGATGTCATTGGTCTGCTCATATCGCATCAACGCCGCCCGGCAGCAATAGACGGCGTAGCAGCGTGCCCACGTCGAAGCCGGCGCACAGGCGGCGCGCCAGGCCAAGCTCAAGCGCGCGCTCGACAACGCCGTTGCCGCCAAGGGCGATGCCCGGACCATGGGCGCGGGCCTGGCTTTGATCGACGATGTGGTGTCGCGCCAGGCGCGCGACCAGGGCTTAACCTCAGAGGCGGAAGATGCGCTGCAGCAGGCAGAGGAAGAAAAGCTCTACGGCGGTGTCTTTGACAGCCTGCTCAAAAGCGGCGAGGCGGTTACGGCGGAACAGTTTTACTTCAATGCGCCGGATCATATATGGGGCGCCAAGGCACGGGAGGAGAAGGAGGACATTCTCCGCCCGGCGCTGACGCGCGAAAATGCCAGGGACAGTGTGGCTGCGATTTTGGCTTCGGCGCCCGATTCTGACGACGCCGTTAAACAAGCCAAGCTGATCAAGAACCCGGAGGTGCGGGCGCAAGTCGTCGAGACTTTGGAGACGAAAAAGATTGTGGCGGAGCGCGCCACGTTCGATGCCCGCGCCCAGGGCTTCTATGCTGTCTATAGCGCCATCAGTGAAGCGGGTGGCGGCCCCGCTGCCGTTTCAGAAGCGCAGTGGCAGCAGCTTGACGGCAAGGGGGGTGGGGGCCAGACCGGCAGCGAAGCCAAGGCGGCGCGCAAACTTGCCAAGCGTATCCGCGAGGGCGACCCGATCGAAACCGATTGGCCGCTCTATTTTAGTCTGATCGACTTACCGCCGCGGGAGTTTGCCACACTCCCCATCTGGGACCATGCCGACAAGCTCAACCGGGAGGAGTTTGTGCGCATCGCCGTTCCGGCACGCGCCTACTATCGCGCCACCACGGGCCACGACGCAAGCTCTTGCCGATATGACCGGGGGATACGGAAAGTTAAGCGCGCAGGTTTCAACATTTTGCAATCCGGTGTTTGACCATGGCGATCTTTTCACGCAAATAGAGCCTTCGAATTCTGTTTGGCGGTTTGGCGGAGGAGCGGACGTGGCGAGTGTAGTGGAGCGGCTTTGCGGCGAACTGAATGATCCCGGTTTGGTGCTGAGCGAGCCGGCCGAGGTGGCGGCCTATACCACCGATTGGACGCGCAAATTCAGTGGCGTCGCGCCGGCCGTTCTGCGCCCACGCGATACGGGTGAGGTGAAGCGCTCTGTGCTGGCCTGCCGCAAGCTTGGTTTGGCGTTGGTGCCGCAGGGCGGCAATACCGGGCTGGTTGGTGGCTCGGTGCCGCGCGCCGGTGAGGTGGTGCTCAGCCTCAGCCGTCTCAACAAGATTGAAAGCTTCGATGCCGCCTCGGCCACCGTTCAGGTTCAGGCCGGCGTTGTATTGCAGGCACTGCATGAGGACTTGGCCGGGCGTGGCTGTGTCTTTCCGGTCGATCTCGGTGCGCGCGGTTCGTGCCAGATTGGCGGCATGATCGCCACCAATGCCGGCGGCATCAAGGTGCTGCGCTATGGCCATATGCGCGAACAGGTGCTCGGTCTGGAGGTGGTGCTGGCCGACGGCACCGTGATGAGCAATCTCCATGGCTTGAAAAAGAACAATGCCGGCCTTGATCTCAAGCATATCTTTATTGGCTCGGAGGGCATGCTCGGGGTCATCACCCGCGCCGTGCTGCAGGCCCGCCCGGCACCCCAGGCGGTGCAAACGGCGCTTCTCGCGCTCGATACGCGCGACCGCCTGCCTGAACTGCTGACCATGCTGCGCGAGCGTTTGCGCGGGCTCTCTTCGCTCGAGATCATCACGCGTGATTCCATTGCCCTCTATAAGGAGGTGGAGCCCGGTACGAATTTGCCGTTCGACAAGGCCTATCCGGCTTGCGTTATCGTTGAGGAGGAAACCGGTGCCGGTGCGGACGCGCGAGACCGCTTCCTGGAGCGCCTATCGAGCGTGATTGAAAGCGGGCTCGCCGTCGATGCGGTGGTGGCTGAAAGCGAAGCCCAGGCGCAAAGCATTTGGCGTTTGCGCGACGGTGTCACCGAGGCGATTGGCCGCGCTGGGCTGACGCACAAGTTCGATGTCACCGTGCCGCCCGGGGCTTTGCCTGGCTTTCTCGATCGGATGGAGCGCTTCGGCGATGAGGCGGGTGGATTGCGTACGCTGCTGTTTGGCCATCTCGGCGATGGCAATGTGCATGTCAACATGATGCAGAAACCGGAAATTTCCGACGATGAATTCTATGCCAAGGGGCCGGCGCTGGCTGAGCGCATCTACAGCCATGTCGCTGAGCTTCAGGGCAGCATCAGCGCCGAGCATGGCATCGGCATTGCCAAGCGCGCCTATCTTCACCACTCCCGCACGGCCGAGGAAATCAGCCTCATGCGCGGCATGAAGCGGCTGCTGGATCCGGACAATATTCTCAACCCGGACGTTCTGTTCGAGAGCGCATAAAAAAAAGAGGCCACCCGAAGGCGGCCTCTCGTTTTTCGAATGATTAGCGTGGGATTACATTCCCATGCCGCCCATGCCGCCCATGTCGGGGGCAGCCGGCGCGGCCGCTTTCGGCTCGGGCTTCTCGGCGATCATCGCCTCGGTGGTGATCATCAGAGAAGCAACGGAAGCCGCATCTTGAAGCGCCGTGCGCACGACCTTGGCCGGATCGATAATGCCCGCCTTGATCATGTCGCAATAGTCTTCTTTCTGCGCATCGAAGCCCCATGTGGCGCTCTTCTGCTCCAACAGCTTGCCGACCACCAAGGAGCCGTCGACACCGGCATTCTCGACAATCAAGCGAACCGGCATACGCAGCGCCTTGCGCACCACTTCGATACCGACATTCTGATCGGCATTGTCGCCTTCGAGCTTGGCCAGGGCCTTGGTGGCGTAGAGCAGCGCAATACCGCCGCCCGGCACGATGCCTTCCTCGACCGCCGCGCGGGTGGAGTTGAGTGCGTCCTCGACCAGGTCCTTGCTCTCCTTCACCTCGATCTCGGTGGCGCCGCCAACCTTGATCACCGCAACGCCGCCGGCCAGCTTGGCCAGACGCTCTTGCAGCTTCTCGCGATCATAGTCGGAGGTGGTTTCCTCGATCTGGGCGCGAATCTGGTTGCAGCGCGCCGTGATGTCACCCTTTTTGCCGGCGCCGCCGACCACGGTGGTCTCTTCCTTGGTAATGTTGATGCGCTTGGCAGTGCCGAGCATGTCGATGGTGACGTTCTCGAGCTTGATGCCGAGATCTTCACTGACGACTTCGCCACCGGTCAGGGTCGCGATATCCTCGAGCATCGCTTTGCGGCGATCGCCAAAGCCCGGCGCCTTTACGGCGGAGACCTTGAGGCCACCACGCAGCTTGTTCACCACTAGAGTGGCAAGGGCTTCGCCCTCAACTTCCTCGGCAATGATGAGCAACGGACGGCTCGACTGAACGACGCTTTCCAGAAGCGGGATCATCGCCTGCATGTTGGAGAGCTTCTTCTCGTGCAGGAGAATGAGCGGATCTTCCAGATCGCAGGTCATTTTGTCGGCATTGGTGATGAAGTAGGGCGACTGATAGCCGCGGTCGAACTGCATGCC
>CAYSDJ010000032.1:0-41981 GCA_964429775.1 uncultured Rhizobiaceae bacterium | reverse complement strand
CATATTCTTAGAATATCGAAAAATCCGTGGAACAGTTATAGGGGGGCAGGTCAGTGAGCCGATCGGAAAAATATTCGGCTTTCTCGGCATCGCGCGCAATTTGGAGATTTTGGAAAAATCGGCGGCCGGGCTCGGCATGGTGACGCTGCTGCCGGAAGCCGACGGCGTGGTGCGCCGCCCGCCGCTGGTCATTCGCGTCGGTGATGAAATCTATCCAACCATGGCGCTTGAAATGCTGCGCGTCGCCTTCCGGGAAAAAAGCCTGGTGCTGAAAAGCGATGCCGGCGGACTGACCGGCATCGCCATCGCCGGACGGGATATTCCAACCGATTCCTCAGGCCGCATCTGGTTCCACTATGCGCCGCATGACCGTGCGCGCTTCGTCTCGGCCAAGGATGTCTTGCACGGCGATGTCGGCGCTGAGCGCCTGAAGGGCAAACTCGTGCTGATCGGCACCTCGGCGGCGGGCTTTCTCGACTTCAAGGCGACACCGGTCGACGATGCCATGGCGAGCGTGGAAATTCAGGCGCAGATGCTGGAGGCAATTCTCTCCAAGGCCTATCTGACGCGCCCCGAATTCGTCGTTATCATCGAATATGTCAGCATCGTGTTGTTTGGCCTGTTGCTCCTGATACGCATTCCGGGCCTCAAACCGATCTTCCGCTTCGTCGCCGGCATACCGGTATTGGCCGGAATCGTTGGCGCTTCCTGGTATCTTTTCACCGACAGCGGAATTTTGCTCGATGTCTCGTTCCCGGCAATATCGGGCATTGTCCTCTACATCCTTCTGGTCTCAATGTATTACGTCAAAGAGGAAGCCCAGCGGCGCGAGGTGCGGCGCGCCTTTGGCCATTACATCGCGCCTGAATTGGTCGAGCAGCTGGCCAACGACACCGACAAGCTCAATCTCGGCGGCGAAATCCGCCAGATGTCGATCCTCTTTAGCGATGTGCGCGGCTTCACCAACATATCCGAGAACCTGAGCGGCGACCCGGCCAAACTAACGCGTCTCCTCAACATGTATTTCACCAAAATGACCGACCGTATTTTGGAGAATAACGGCACCATCGATAAATATATGGGCGATGCGGTGATGGCGTTTTGGAACGCGCCACTCGACGACCCCGAGCACGCGCGCCATTGCTGCGATGCCGCGCTGGAAATGCTCGACGGCATGGCCAAACTCAATGCCAATCTGGCCCAGGAAGCCGAACAGGAGGGCCGCGCGCATATCCCGATGGAGATCGGCATCGGCCTCAATACCGGCGATTGTCTGGTGGGCAATTTCGGTTCCGAGCACCGGCTCAACTATTCGGTTATGGGCGATGCGGTGAATGTCGCCTCGCGCCTCGAAGGGCAGATGAAGACTTACGGCACCACCATTATTATCGGCAATGAAACGCGCCAGCTTGCACCCGAATATGCCTGCCTTGAACTGGATCTGATCCAGGTAAAGGGGCGCTCCGAACCGGAGCGCATATTCGCGCTTCTCGGGCGTCCCGAATTGGCGGAAACGCCGGATTTTGCCGCCCACAAGAAAAATCACGACGCCCTGCTCTCTGCCTACAGAGCGCAGGACTGGAACGAGGCGGAGAGAATGATCGGCGAATGCCGCCAGTCGGATTCTCAAAATCTCGCCAAGCTCTATGGTGTTTACGCCGCGCGTATCGCGGAATTTTCCGCCAACCCAGCCGCCGCCGATTGGGATGGCGTTTATATCGCGCTCGACAAATGATGAACCCGGAGGCCGCTTGCAGCGGCGTGTTTTTTTTCTATTTTAATCGACCTCTTTACTCAATTATAAGCCAAGCACATATATTATGCTTAACGAAGGCAGAATCCGCTAAGACGCGCCGGCGGCTCCGGCACGCAAATTTTGGAAGCGAATACATTGTACGAAAGCAAACGGCAGCACCCTGCCCCGGACCCGGTTGAGAGCGCCATGGATAGCGATCAATTTATGGAACGCAGCATCAAAATCCATGGCCCAGAAGACTTCGCCGCCATGCGCAAAGCCGGGCAGCTGGCAGCCGAAGTGCTCGACTACATCACGCCCTATGTTGAGCCCGGCGTCACCACCGATGCGCTGGACCGTTTATGCGACGATATGACGGTCGAGCGTGGCGCCATTTCGGCGCCGCTCGGGTATCGTGGCTATCCCAAATCGATCTGCACCTCGATCAATCATGTGGTGTGTCACGGCATCCCCGGCGAAAAGCGCCTGCAAAAAGGCGATATCGTCAATATCGATGTCACCGTTATCGTCGATGGCTGGCATGGTGATTCGAGCCGTATGTTTTTTGCCGGCGAGCCCTCGGCCAAGGCGCGCCGCCTGGTCGACGTCACTTATGAGGCCCTGATGCGCGGGATTGCCACCGTCCGCCCCGGTGCGCGGCTCGGCGACATCGGCCATGCCATCCAAAGCTATGCCGAAGGCGAGCGTTGCTCGGTGGTACGGGATTTTTGCGGCCACGGCATCGGCCGGGTCTTTCACGACGCGCCCAATGTGGTGCATTACGGCCAGGCCGGAGACGGTTTGGAACTTAAAGAGGGCATGTTTTTCACCATCGAGCCGATGATCAATCTCGGCACCTGGCAAGTGAAATTGATGAAGGACGGCTGGACGGCGGTGACCAAGGACCGCTCGCTCTCAGCCCAGTTCGAGCACACCCTCGGCATTACCGCCGATGGCGTCGAGATTTTCACCCTGTCGCCGGCGGGTTATACCAAACCGCCCTACATCTGAACGCGGCTAAGTAATTCCGTGCCGGAAAAAGCACATTATATCGGTCACCGGAAGCGCCTGCGTGAGCGCTTTGCCAAATCCGGCGCCGACGGCCTGGCCGATTATGAGTTGGTCGAACTATTGCTGTTTAGCGCCTTGCCACGCAGCGACGCGAAACCGCTGGCGAAGCGTCTGTGTGACCGCTTCGGCAGCATCAGCGCCATATTGGCGGCGGACCCCCGGCTCTGGCCGAAGTGGAGGGCGCCGGCAGGGCGGTTATTCATTCGCTTAAATTGGCCGAGGCGATCTCGCTCAGGACACTCCGCGACCAAGTGGTCGAGCGGCCGGTGATCGCCACCTGGAAATCCCTGTTGGATTATTGCAAGGCCAAGCTCGCGCATCAGATGAACGAGCAATTCAATGTGTTGTTCCTCGATAACAACAATTCCCTGATCGCCGACGAAACCCAGCAAAAAGGCACGGTCAACCATGTGCCGCTCTATCCGCGTGAAGTGATCAAGCGCGCGCTCGAGCTCAACGCCTCTGCCATCATTCTTGTGCACAATCACCCAAGCGGCGACCCATCGCCCTCGCCGGCCGATATCGAAATGACTGAAGAAGTGTGCGAGGCCGGACAAAAACTCGGCATTGCCGTGCACGATCATTTGATTTTCAGCCGCAGCGGGCACAGCTCATTTAAATCGATGGGATTATTGTGAGGTGCTTGGGCAGTGGCCCGGCCTGGATAGTGGCGCTCGCCATAATCTGCATCTTGTTGAGCGCGGCGCGGCAAAACGCAGCGGCAAAAGACGAAGAAACCCTAACCGGCCTTAGAGGCATCGAATGGGGTATGAGCGTGCGCGATGCCATCGCGCTGTTTGGCCGCTCGGAATTGATCCAGCAAACAAAAACCTCGATCTCGGGCTGCTACGTCCAATATGCCATTCCGATTCGCCTGCTCGATGAGGATTGGTCGATCTGGTTGTGTGAAGCGGAGAACGAGGCGGTTGTCAGCGCGCTTAATTTCGAGATCGCGGATGGCGGCCGCCACACCGAGCATTTCGACACTTTTCTCGCCGCCTTTACCGAAGCCTATGGGCCGGCACACAGCTTTTGGCACACTTGCCACAATGTGAACTGGAACAAAACGGTGCAGTATGACTGGTACTTTCCCGACATGCGCATCAGCCTGGTCGACCGCGACGAGCCGGCCAATTGGGTCGTCATGCGTTATGAGCCGCCATCAAACAAAGTGGAATACGGCCCCGGCGTCTGCATCGAGCCGCCGCTCGATCTGCGCCGCGATGCCGTGCCGGAAAAAGGTTAGGCAGCCCCTCTAGGCATCCGATGCTTTCGCCGCAGCATCCATCATATCGCGCAGCATGTTGGGCTTGGGCACGCTCGGTTTGGGGTAGGCCTTGCGGCTGTGGGTGAGACCCAAACCTAGAAACATCTCCGCCATCTTATAGGTGAGCGGCCCCGGGTTGATCACCGGCACCGGCAGGTTCTCCGCCATATGGCCGTGCGCCTGATGCATGGTGGTCGAGCCCAGAAGGATCACTTCGGCGCCGTCCTCCTCGATGCACTGCATGGCGCAATCGACCAGCTTGGGGAACACCACTTCTTCCTTGCCGCCGAGCAGATTGGCGACATCCGGCATGACGTTGATCGAGCGCACCGAGGCGAGACGGTCATTCATGCCATACTCTTGCGCGGTTTTCTTATAGAGCGGGATCCAGCCGTCCCACTGGGTCACCACCGAGAAGCGGTTGCCCATCATCAGCGCCATCAGGTAGGAGGCGCGGCCAGGGCCGATGACCGGGATATCGAGCACCGAGCGCATGGCGTTCATGCCAGAATCGCTCATGGTGTCGATGCAGACCGCATCATAGCCGTCATCCTGGGCGCTCATCGCCGCCTCGAATAGCGCGACATCGCCCAACAGATAGTCGTGATAGCAGTCGAGAATGGCGGGGCCGGCCTTGACGCCGCGAAAATCGAATTCGATATCCGGGCCGAACGAGACCGAATCGAGTTGGATGCGGCGATTTTCGATGCCATCGTCATCAAAGGCGAAGGGTACGATTACCAGAACTTTGGCCATGACGGTCTCCCTGAATGATGTAATTGCAGACTTATTATTTGTCCGGACATAATGCCTGATTCCGCCTGATCAGGGAAGCGCAAGGCCTTAAATGCGGCAAATAACCAACAATCGCGCGCTGGCGGGCAGCGCGTTCTTGACGGCGCCAGACGTGCGACACAAACTGCGCCCCGTGCGGCGGAATTCTCCCGCCAAATGAGACAAATGGAACAGATTTATGAAATTGATTGGCGTTGATGTCGGCGGCACATTTACCGACTTGATCATTACCGATAGCGATACCCAAGAGACCGATATTCATAAGGTTCCGACAACGCCGGAAGATCCCAGCATCGGCGCCACCGAGGGCATCGCCGAACTCTGTCAGCGCAGCGGCACCGAGCCCGGCACCATCGATCATGTCTTTCACGGCACCACCATCGCCACCAACGCGGTGTTGGAACATGACGGCGCGCGCACCGGCATGATCACCAGCGAGGGCTACCGCGACATCATCCATATCGGCCGTCATCAACGGCCCGAAAATTACTCGATCATGCAGGACATTCCCTGGCAATCGCGCCCCCTGGTGCGCCGGCGCTACCGCAAGACGGTGCCGGAACGCCTGGTGCCGCCCTCGGGCGAGGTGCTGGTGGCGCTCGACGAAGACGCGGTGCGCCGGGCAGCGCGCGAGTTCAAGGCCGAGGGCGTCGAGGCCATCGCCATCTGTTTTCTGTTTTCCTATCTCGAGCCCAAGCATGAGCAGCGCGCGCGCGAGATCGTGCTTGAGGAATACCCCGAAGCTTTCGTTGCGACCTCGGCCCGGGTGGCGCCGCAGTTCCGCGAGTTCGAGCGCTTCACCACCGCCGCCATGAACGCCTTTATCGGCCCTAAGGTGCGTAATTATGTGCAGCGTTTTGGTGGCCGCCTAAATGAGGCGGGATTGAGCGCGGACCTCCATATCATGGGCTCGAACGGTGGTGTCGCCACGGCGCAAACGGTAGCAGAGCTACCGGTGGTGACGCTCTTGTCCGGCCCGGCGGCGGGCGTGTTGGGCGGTGCCTGGACGGCGGCGCTCTCCGGACGCAGCCGCTTGATTACGTTTGACGTCGGCGGTACCAGCGCCGATATCGGCATCGTTATCGACGGCCAATATTCCGAAGCGACAGCGCGCGACACCTGGATCGGCGGCTATCCGATCCTCGTTGCCATGATCGATATCGGCACCATCGGCGCCGGCGGCGGCTCGATCGCCCATGTCGATGCGGGCGGCGGCTTCAAGGTCGGCCCGCAAAGCGCCGGCGCGCGCCCCGGCCCGGCTTGTTACGGGTTTGATGGTAAAGAGCCGACCGTGACCGACGCCAACCTTGCGCTTGGCCGCTTGGACGCGGAGAATTTCCTCGGCGGCAGCATGTCGCTCGATACAGATGCCGCCGAAAAAGTGATCGACAATCTCGCCGAAAAACTCGGCATCGAGCGCTTCGAGGCTGCGGAAGGCGTGCTCACCATTATGAACAGCAACATGGCCAACGCGATCCGCGCCAAAACGGTGCAGAAGGGTATCGATCCGCGCGGCTTTTCGCTCGTCGCCTTCGGCGGCGCCGGCCCGCTGCACGGCGCCGAAGTGGCCGACATGTTGGGCATCCCCGAAGTCGTCGTGCCGCCCCATCCGGGCATCACCTCGGCCGCCGGCCTCCTCACCACCGATCTCAAATACGATCAGATCAAAACCGAATTTCAGGTCAAGGGCGCGGTCGATCTCGATAAGCTCAACCGCGATTTCGAGTTGCTCAGCAAAGAGCTGCTCGATCAATTCGCCTCTGATGGATTGACGGAGGCGGAGGTCGAGCAACTGCGCTTCGGCGATCTGCGCTATGTCGGCCAGGGCTATGAGCTGCGTGTCGCAATTCCGGCGGGAAACCTCGACGATGCCGCGCTCGAGCAGGTCTGGCAGGCGTTCCACGAGATACATGAGCAGGAATACGGCCATTTCTTCGGCGACAGCCCAATCGAGATCGTCAATATCCGCCTCACCGGCGTCGGCACGATGCCGAAGATCGCCAATCCGCCCGCACCGGCCGGCGAATCGCTCGATGCGGCGCGGGCCAAGACGGCAACCTCGGTGTTCCGCGTCGACGGTGCGTTACAACGGCTCGAAACGAATTTCTATATCCGTGCTAAACTGCCGCTGGATACGCCATTCGACGGTCCGGCGGTGACCCTGCAAAAAGACACCACCACCGTCGTGCCGCCCGGCTGGTCCGCCACTATGGACAAGGGCGCCAATTTGATTTTGACGAAAGGCTGATTGATATGTCGGGAAACGGAACCGCGAACCGCTCCAACACGCGCGCCATCGACCCGGTGACCGCCAACGTCATCCAGGGTGCGCTGGAGAATATCGCGGTCGAGATGGGCTACAAGCTGATGCGCATGTCCTATTCGAGCATCATTCGCGAATCGGAGGATTTCGGCGCCGCGATCATCGACACGCAGGGCCGGCAATTGTGCGAATCAAAACAAAGCACGCCGCTGCAAAGCGGGCCGATCCCGGGCTATGTCAAAGGCATGCATCAATTGTTCGAGGAGCGCGGCGATGTGCTGCGCCCGGGCGATGTGATCATCCACAACTCGGCCTATCACGGCGCCAGCCACGGCCCCGACGTCGCCTTCATTGTGCCGGTCTTCGTTGGTGACGACAAGCTGGTCGGCTATTCGGTGACAACCGCGCACCATCTCGATATCGGCGCACTCAGCCCCGGCAGCTGCGGCATTGTCGATGCCATGGATGCCTATGCCGAAGGGCTGCAATTCAAGGCGCTCAAAGCCTATGACCAGGGCGTCAAGAACGAGGCGCTGTGGTGCATCCTGCGCGACAATATCCGCGCCTCCGACCTGGTGGTCGGCGATATGGAAGCGCAAGTGGCGGCATCACGCATTGGTGCCGACAGGTTCCTTGAGCTTATCGAGCGCTACGGCCTGCCGACCGTCGAGGCGGCGTCCGACGCCTTGATGGATTATTCCGAGCGCCTGATGCGCCAGGCGATTGAGGAACTGCCGGATGGCAGCTACAGCGCGGTCGGCCACCTCGACGGCTTCCTCGACGACCCGGCGCGGCGCGATTACAAAATCGCCGTCACGGTCAAGGTATCGGGCAGCGATTTGACCGTCGATCTCTCAGGCACGGCGGATCAGTGCGACGATAGGCCGATCAACATGCCGCTCGAAGGCACGGTCGATTGCGCGATTTGGCTGACGCTGCGCTCGATCCTGCTGGACAGCTCGGTCTATGGCAGTATCCCGCAAAATTCCGGCCTGGTGCGCCCGATCACAATTATCGCGCCCGAGGGCTGCCTCGCCAATCCGATCTTTCCCGCCCCCACCATCGCCCGCTTCGCGCCCGGCAATATTGTCGCCGATACGCTGATGAAGGCGTTGACCGAAGCGGTGCCGACCAAGGTCGGCGCCGGCGTCGGCAATCTCAAGGTTGTCGCCTTCAGCGGCATCAGGAACGAGCAGCATTGGGTGCATATGGAAATCCACGAAGGCAGCTATGGCGGGCGCTATGGCAAGGACGGCATGGATGCGGTCGACACTCTCTATGCCAACACGCGCAACAATCCGATTGAGGATATCGAATCGCACACGCCGCTCCGCGTGAAACGCTATGAGCTGCGCGACGATGCCGCCGCCGCGGGACGCTGGCGCGGTGGCATCGGCTCGATCCGCGAAGTCGAATTCCTTGAGGACAGTTTCATCTCGGTCGAGGGCGACGGCCATAAATTTGCGCCCTGGGGCTATGACGGCGGCGCCGAGGGAAACACCTCCAACCTCGATTACATGGATGCGGACGGCACGCGAAATGGCCTGCCTTCGATGATGCCGAGCCGGGCGGTCAAGGCGGGTGAATCGCTGGCGCTGACCGGCACCTGCGGCGGCGGTTACGGCGACCCGATGACACGCCCGGAAACGGCTGTTTTGGAAGACGTGCTCGACGGTTATATTTCTGTTCAGACTGCGAAACAGGATTACGGCGTCATTATCACGCCGGGCGGGGAGGTTGATTCCGCCGCGACGGCGCAGCAACGCAGCGCCGCGAACAAATGACACGCATGAGCAAAGGAGCAAGGCGATGAGGATCAAGGTAATCAATCCCAACACGACGCTCGAAATGACCGAAGGTATCGGCGATGCGGCACGCTCGGTGGCGCGGCCCGGCACGGAAATCATCGATGTCAGCCCCGAATTCGGCCCGACTTCGATCGAATCCTATTATGACGAATATGTCGCCGCCGTCGGTGTGCTCGACGAAATACGCAAGGGCGAGAGCGAAGATATCGATGCCTATGTCATCGCCTGCTACGGCGATCCCGGCCTGCACGGTGCACGCGAAATGACCGAGAAGCCGGTGATCGGTATCGCCGAAGCGTCTTTCTATACTGCGTCCATGCTGGCGGCGCGTTTTTCCGTCGTCTCGGTGGTGCCGCGTATCCGCACCATGCTGGAAGAGCTGCTGCATGGCTACGGCATGCAGGAGAGATGCGTTGCCATCCGCACCACACCGCTTTACGTGCTCGATATCGATAAGGACCCGGTTGGCTCGTTCGAGAAAATCCGCGAGGAAGTGCGCCGTTCGGTCAAGGAAGACGATGCCGAAGCGGTCTGCCTCGGCTGCGCCGGTTTTGCCAAATTCGCCCAGGACTTGGAAGACGAGCTCGGCGTACCGGTGCTCGACGGCGTCGTTTGCGCCACCAAGCAGGCCGAAGTGCTGGTCGAACTCGGCAAAACGACGAGCAAGCTCAAGACCTACCGCCCGCCTGAGAAAAAGCGCTTCGACGGCATGTTCTCACATTTCTCGACCGACGGTTCGGCCGACAAAAAACAAGCGGCGGCGGAATAGAGTGGACGCGCAATTAATGGCGGCGCCATGATTCCACGTTATAGCCGGGCGGAAATGACCGCCATCTGGGAGCCCGAGAACCGCTTCCGCATTTGGCTCGATATCGAACTCTATGCCCTGGAAAAACAGGCCGAGCTCGGCATCGCGCCGAAAGCCGCCGTGGCGTCGTTGAAGAAGGCGGCGAAGAACCACCTCGCCCAGATCACCGACCCCAAGGCGATCGACAAGATCGAGCGCGAGACGCGACATGACGTCATCGCCTTTCTCACCAATCTGGCCAAATATGTCGGCCCCCATTCGCGTTTCATCCATCAGGGCCTGACCTCATCGGATGTGCTCGACACCTGCCTTTCGGTGCAGCTTTGCCAGGCTTCCGATTTGATCCTGGCCGATCTAGACGCCGTGTTGAAGGCGCTCAAGAAACGCGCCAAGCAGCACAAAAAGACGCTCACGGTCGGGCGCAGCCATGGCATACATGCCGAGCCGACAAGCTTCGGTCTCAAGCTCGCCGGTCACTTTGCGGAATTTGAGCGCGCGCGAGCGCGCATGGTGACGGCGCGCGAGGAAATCGCCACCTGCGCCATATCCGGGCCGGTCGGCACATTTGCCTCGGTTGAACCGAGCGTCGAGGCGCATGTCGCCAAGCGCCTTGGCCTCCGCCCGGAGCCGGTCTCGACGCAGGTGATACCGCGCGACCGCCATGCCGCCTTTTTTGCCACACTTGGCGTGATCGCCAGTTCACTTGAGCGCCTTGCGGTCGAGATTCGCCATTTGCAGCGCACCGAAGTGCGCGAGGCGGAGGAGTTTTTCGCCAAGGGCCAGAAGGGTTCCTCGGCCATGCCGCACAAGCGCAACCCGATCCTGACCGAGAATTTGACCGGCCTGGCGCGCATCGTGCGCGCCGCCGTGACGCCGGCGATGGAAAACGTCGCGCTCTGGCATGAACGCGATATCTCGCACTCCTCGGCAGAGCGCGTGTTTGCCCCCGACTCCACCATCGCGCTCGATTTCGCCCTGATGCGCCTCGCCAGCGTGGTCGAAAACCTGCTCGTCTATCCGGATGCCATGCAGGCCAATTTGGATCGTCTCGGCGGGCTGGTTTACAGCCAGCGAGTCCTGCTCGCCCTCATCCAGGCCGGCATTTCGCGCGAGGACGCCTACCGCCTGGTGCAAAAGAACGCCATGCAGGTGTGGAAAGAAGGCGGGAGTTTTGAAAGCCGCCTGTGGGCGGACGGTGCCGTGGCCAAGCGAATGAGCCGCGATCAACTCGCCGCCTGCTTCGACCCGGCGCCCTATCTCGCGCATGTCGATAAGGTCTTCGACCGCGTTTTCGGGCCCGCAAAAAAGAGAAAAAAGCCGCGCCGCAAAAGCGCCTAAGCCAACAGGGAGACGTCACATGAGCAAGCCCACCGTCCTCATCACCGGCGCCGGTATCGGCATCGGCCATTGTTCGGCCCTCGCGTTCGCTGCCGCCGGCTATCACGTCTATGTCACCGATGTGCTCGACAAGGAGGGCACGGAAACGGTGAGCGCCATCGAGGCGGCGGGCGGCACGGCCGAGTTTCACCATGTCGATGTGACCGACACGGACAATGTCAATGCCGCCGTCAAGGCGGCGGAAGACGCCACCGGCGCGCTTGACGCGGTGGTCGCCAATGCCGGCATCGCGCACAAGGTGCTGCTCGAAGACATGAGTGATGAGAAATGGCAACACACGCTGGATGTGGATTTGAGCGGCGTCTTCCGCGTCTGCCGCGCCGCATCAGCGGCAATGATGGCCAACGACAAAGGCGCCATCGTCGCCCTCTCCTCGGTGATGGGCACAACCTATGGCTGGCACGACCATGTGCAATATAACGCCGCCAAATCCGGCGTCGTTGGCCTGGTGCGCGGCCTCGCCTGCGACCTCGGCAGAGGCGGCGTACGCATCAACGGCGTCTCGCCCGGATTTATCAAAACCGCCCAGGCGCTTTCGACCGTGCATTCAGTCGGCATGCCGGGACTTGAAGCGGCGGCGGAATATGTTCCGCTCGGGCGCTACGGCGAGCCCGAAGACATCGCCGACGTGATCCTCTTCCTGTGCTCCGACGGGGCGCGCTACATGACCGGCCAAACGATAATTGTCGATGGCGGCCTTACTGTGGGACGCTATTAGGTCACGGACTCGCTCATCAGCTTTCGCGGCGTTAGTCACCCGACTTCCGCGCCATTATGAAGTCCGCCGCATAGGCGCCTGATTCCCGATCCCGGGAAATGTCGGTGAAACCTGCATTGCTCAACCACAATCGATGTTCGGATTCCGTACGAATTACGGCATTCTCGTAGTCATTCACGAACAGCAGGTTGTACGTGGCGTACGACAATGGCGTCGATCGCGAATCGTCCAAGATCCAGCCGACGATATAGAGTCGACCGTTCGGCTCCAACGCTTGATGGATATTCCTTAGTACAGCCCGGTTCTGGTCCGAGGTAAGTACCAAAACCAAACCCCGCATAATGGCCACGTCGTAGGTTCCCTCAAGCTTTTCGGAGACAAGGTCGGTCGGTCGCAACTGAACGCGGGACCCGTGCCCGGCTTCGCCGATATAACGCTCCGCAACCGCAGCCGTGCTGGGAAGGTCGGCGAGCGTGATTGACAAGTTGGGCCACGCATCCGCCATCGCAACCGAGACGCCGCCGGAGCCGCCGCCAACATCCACGAGGCGACGGTGCTTCGAGAAATCGAGGCGCGTTGCAAGGTCACGCCCCGCCATCAAGCATTCCGTGAATGTGCCGCGATAGAACGACTCGCGACGCTCTTCCGACATGGCTCCGTAGTCCATGCCACGATGCGGCGTCCCAGTACGAATGGTTTCGGCCGCGCGCAGCATCGACTCCCAGCGGCGGCGATTGGCATAGTGTCTTGTGCCGACATAGTCGGCCTTGCCGCGAACGAGATATTTGTCAGCCTCCGCAGAATTGGAAAACTTTTCACCCTCGAAGTGCATCATGCCAATTGCCACAAGGGCATGAAGGAGATGATTGGTTTTCGCGGGATCGGTGCCGGCTGATTTAGCAACTGCCGCGGCATCAAGCGGTCCATCACCAAGCGGCGTGAAAATATCGAGTTCCATCCCGGCCTGTAGAGCGAACGAGGGATAGGCCGCCTGCGACAAAGCTTCAATTGTCTTGGGAAGAATAACCGACTGATCATTGCTCATGGGAATACTCCACACTCAACGATGGATCAGGACGGTTCAGCTTAGCATAATATCGCTGCTACGCTTTCCCCCACACGCTTCAGGAGGCTGATGTCACGGTGATCAAGTATTCAATCTTTCTTGGCGATGAAGCGAAAATAGCAATACCGGAGTATGACGTGGAGCAGGCGAAGCGGGGCTAGGCCTGCGCCTGCTCATCCCCAAGGAGGGCAGAGCGGAAACGGTCTTTAAGAAAGGCGCCGTCACGAGGTGGCAGAACACGTGGCAAATCCTCCACCTTGATTTTGATAACAATTACGGTCGGGCCGGGTGCTTGGTGAATAATGGGGAGTGCCGCGTCCAATCCAGCCTGATCATTCACCAGCAGTGTCTTCATAAATCCGCAACTCTGGGCCACGCCAGCCAAATCCAGCTTTTGCGACGTATGACTGGGCTGCATGCCGGTTTCGCCGTAGCGTTCATTATCAAGCACAATAAGCGCGAGATTGGCCGGCTGCGCACTGCCGATAGCAGCGAGCGAACCGAGGCCCATGGTGAGGTCGCCATCGCCGGTGATTACCAGCACGCGGCGTTCGGGCTGCGCTTGCGCCAGGCCGAGACCGATCGAGGCGGCATTACCCATGGCGCCCCAGAGGAGGAAATCGAGCGGGTTGTTTTGCACGGCGGCGCAATCCCAGGCCGGCGAGCCGAGGCCACCGATGACCAGGGCGTCGCCGCGCCCGGCCAAGATATCGCGCACGACGTCACGCCGGGACAACCGAGTATCCGGCCGCTCAGCCATCTTCACCGTCTCCGCCAAAATGCTTTACGCCGATGGCGCGCTGGGCGATCAGCACGGCGACGGCGCTCATGGTCTCGAAAGCGAGCGCCGCCGCACTGGCGACCGCTTCGCCTGCCGCCTCGGCCTTTTCGACACGCTCGACGATGACGCCGGCCTGCTCAAGATGGGCGCCGGCATTTTGCCCCATCGGCAATTGCCAGGGATTAAATTCGCGCCATTCGCCGCGCATGGTGACGATCATCAGCAGTGGAAAGCGGCAGGTGCGCACCAAAGAGAGCGCGTTTATGCAATTTCCAACCCCGCTCGACTGCATCAGGAGGGCCGAGCGTTCACCGCCAAGCCAGGCGCCCGCCGCCACACCGATACCTTCCTGTTCGGAAGAAAGCATGGTCGGGCGCATTTGATTATCTTCTTCGCAGAGCCGCAGCAGCCCATCCAGGCCGCCATCCGGCACATAGGGCAACTGGCGCACACCGGCTTTCGCCAACGCCTTGTGGGCGCCTTCGCCCCAGTCCAGCAGCGAATTAACCATAATTAATTGTCATGCTAATTAATTACCGGATTTATGCGATTTCGCCTGAATTTAAGCGCTATTCCTCAGCCAACTGGTGCTTCGCTTCTTCCAGCAGCTTGTCCATTTGGCGGCGCACGCCGGTTTCGTCCTCGCTTTTGCCTTTTGCCTGCAAGTCGCCCAGCACCTTGCGCAGCACATCGTCATCGCCCGGTTCGTCGAAATCCGAGACCACGACCTGTTTGGCATAGGCGTCGGCGTCGGCGCCGGTGATGTTCATCAACTCGGCGGCCCACAGACCAAGCAGCTTGTTGCGCCGCGCCACGACCTTGAACTTGAACTCCTCATCATGCTTGAACTTGGCTTCCGCCGCCGTTTTCCGTTCATCAAACCCGTTGCTCATGGCCGTTCGCTCCTTAATTTCGTTGTCCGGCGCCGTCAGCGCCCGCTCATTCATTATGCCCACCCTAGGCGTCTTGTCATTGTGCCAAAGGGGCGTCTTGTGGTCTATGATTTGTCGGCAAAAGAATGACAGATGACATCTATATGAGACCCGCCACCCGCTTTGTAAACAGGGCATTGCCCAAGCGGTGCGCATAGATCATGTGCACCCTGGTGATCCTGCGCCGCCCCGGCCATGACTGGCCCGTTCTGGTGGCCGCCAACCGCGACGAAATGTTTGAGCGCGACTGGTCCGGCCCGGCGCGCCACTGGCCGGACCGCGCCGATATCGTCGCCGGGCGCGATAATTTGGCCGGCGGCAGCTGGCTCGGCGTCAACGATAGCGGGGTTGTCGCCGGTATTTTGAACCGCATGGGCTCGCTCGGCCCGAGCGATGACAAGCGCTCGCGCGGCGAATTGGTGCTGGAAGCGCTCGACCACGGCGATGCGGCGGATGCGGCGGAAGCGCTGATGGCGCTCAATGGCGATGCTTACCGCCCGTTCAACCTGGTTGTCGCCGATAACAGCGACGCCTATTGGTTGCGTCATGACGGCGAAGGGCCGATAGGCTGCCACACCATACCACCGGGCTTCTCGATGTTTACCGCGCGCGAGCGCAATGACGCCGAATCGGCGCGTGTAAAAAACCATTTGCCGCGCTTCGAGCAAGCCGCCGTGCCCGGCCCGGAAAGTGGCGAATGGCATGAATGGGAAAAACTCTTAGCAAGCAAAGAGTTTTTTGAAAACAGCAATAGCCACGAAGGCGCGATGTGTGTGAAGACAAATTTTGGATTCGGCACCGTCAATGCCTCGCTGATCGCGTTGCCCGCCGCCGATGCGACCGCCATGCGCCCCCTCTGGCGCTTTTCCGCCGGCCCGCCGGATGAAAATTCCTTTGTCGCCATAGATATTTAGCACAAATTTTGCCGACTGATGGCCGGCTGAAGAGAAGGCCAATAGCAACACCTTTTGGGCGGAATTGTTTTGCTGGGTGTCTTTGATTAAGGTCTTAACGTTTCATCCTGAGGATGAAACTGCGCCCGCATCGTGGCGTATGTGGGTTTTGCGAATTTCTCCTTTATGGAGGTCCGGCGATGGCGCGGCGCAGGCGTATATACGAGGGTAAGACCAAGGTGGTCTATGAAGGCACCGAGCCCGGCACCCTCGTGCAATATTTCAAGGACGACGGCAATCTCGACAGCGGCGGCAACACCACCACCGTCACCGGCAAGGGCGTCCTAAACAACCGCATTTCCGAGCATTTGATGACGCGCCTGGCCGAAATCGGTGTGCCGACCCATCTGGTGCGCCGCCTCAACATGCGCGAGCAGCTTGTCCGCGAGGTTGAAATCATCCCGGTTGAGGTCGTGGTGCGCAATATCGTCGCCGGCACGCTCGCCAAAAGGCTCGGCATGGAGGAAGGCACGTCCCTGCCACGCTCGATCGTCGAATATTATTACAAGAGCGATGAACTCGGCGATCCGATGATCTCCGAGGAGCATATCACCGCCTTCGGCTGGGCCATGCCGCAGGAGCTGGACGATATGCTCTCCATGGCGCTCAGGGTAAATGATTTCCTCTCGGGCCTGTTTTACGGCGTCGGCATCCGGCTCGTCGATTTCAAGCTTGAATTCGGCCGTCTGTGGCAGGGCGAAGAACTCAGAATCGTCGTAGCCGACGAAATAAGCCCTGATTCCTGCCGTTTCTGGGATCTGGCCACCGACGAGCGCCTCGACCGCGACCGCGCACGCCTCAGCATGAGCGAAGCCGCCGAGGCCTATCAGGAAGTGGCGCGGCGCTTGGGTATATTGCCGGAATCCGATGTCGTCGACATGCATGGCCGCAGCCGCGCCAATTAACGGACAATTTGCCGCGCGAATTGATCCCCATTTTGTGCTCTGTTGGTCTATAAGAAAAAAATGAAAGCCAGAATCCACATTACCTTGAAAACAGGCGTTCTCGACCCGCAGGGCAAGGCCATTCAGACCTCACTCGGCGCGCTCGGCTTTGATGGCGTCGACAATGTTCGCCAGGGCAAATTCATCGAACTCGACATCGCCACCGACCGCGAATCCGAGGCGCGCGAACGCCTGACGGAGATGTGCGAACAGCTCCTCGCCAACACCGTGATCGAGAATTACACCATCGAACTGGAGGCATGACGCTGAAAGCCGCCGTTATCGTCTTTCCCGGCTCCAATTGCGACCGCGACGTCAAGGTCGCGCTCGAAGCCTCAAGCGGCACCGCGCCGGCCATGGTGTGGCACGGCGACGGCACGCTGCCCGATTGCGATCTGATTGTCCTGCCCGGCGGATTTTCCTATGGCGATTATCTCCGTTCGGGCGCCATGGCCTCGACCTCGCCGGTGATGCGCGCCGTCGTCAATGCTGCCAAGCGCGGCACCCGATTGCTGGCGATCTGCAACGGCTTCCAGATCGCCACCGAAGCGGGCCTCTTACCCGGCGTGCTGATGCCCAACGCCTCGCTCAAATTTGTTTGTAAGGATGTGCTCTTGCGCGTCGAATCGGACGATAGCCCGTTCACCCGCAATTACAGTACCGGCGACGTGGTACGCATGCCGATTGCCCACCGCGACGGCAATTACTTCGCCACCGACGGCGAACTCGACGCGTTGGAAGACAACAATCTCGTCGCCTTCCGCTATTGCGATGGCGATGGCACGCTTTCGCCCGATGCCAACCCGAACGGCTCGGCGCGCAATATAGCCGGTATTTTCAATCAGGACCGAACCGTCCTCGGCATGATGCCGCATCCCGAGCGCCTCGGCGAGGCGCGCCTCGGCGGCGAGGATGGCAAGGCAATGTTTGACGGCCTGCTGGCGGCCCTGGCATGAGCACGTCCCCGCCGACAGACGCCGCACCCGACGCCGAGACAATCACCGCGCACGGCCTCAATGATGAAGAGTATGCGCTCATTGAAAAGCGCCTCGGGCGTGCGCCCAACATGACCGAACTCGGCATTTTCTCGGTCATGTGGAGCGAACATTGCTCGTATAAATCGTCGCGCGTGTGGCTCAAGAAACTGCCGACCGAAGCGGCCTGGGTGATTTGCGGCCCGGGCGAGAATGCCGGCGTGATCGATATCGGCGACGGCGAGGCGGCGATCTTCAAGATGGAGAGCCACAACCACCCGTCCTATATCGAGCCCTATCAGGGCGCGGCGACCGGCGTCGGCGGCATCATGCGCGATATCTTCACCATGGGCGCGCGCCCGGTGGCCAATATGAACGCGCTCCGCTTCGGCGATCCGATGCATGCCAAGACGCGCCACCTCGTCTCGGGCGTGGTCGCCGGCATTGGCGGCTATGGCAATTGCATGGGCATCCCCACCATCGGCGGCGAATGCAATTTTCACTCCGCCTATGACGGCAATATCCTGGTCAACGCCATGACGGTCGGCCTCGCCGACAAGGAAAAGATTTTCTATTCCGCCGCCGCCGATGTGGATCACCCCGTCGTCTATGTCGGCTCCAAGACGGGGCGCGACGGCATTCACGGCGCCACCATGGCATCAGCTGAATTCGATGAAGATTCGGCGGAAAAAAGGCCGACGGTGCAGGTCGGCGACCCGTTCACCGAGAAACTCGTGCTCGAAGCCTGTCTCGAACTGATGGCGACCGATGCCATTCTCGCCATTCAGGATATGGGTGCGGCGGGGCTGACCTGCTCTTCGGTCGAGATGGTAAGCAAGGGCGGCACCGGCATCGAGCTCGATCTCGACCGCGTGCCGGTACGGGAAGTCGGCATGACGCCTTACGAGATCATGCTGTCGGAAAGCCAGGAACGCATGCTGATGGTGCTGAAGCCCGGCTCCGAGGACAGCGCCCGCAAGGTGTTCGAAAAATGGCAGCTCGATTTCGCCATTGTCGGGCGCATCACCGATACCGGGCGCATGGTGCTGAAGAGCGGCAACGCGATTGTCGGCGACCTGCCGGTCAGCCCGCTGGTCGATGACGCGCCGATCTATGAGCGCCCCTACACCGAACATGCCCTGCCGGCGCCGATGGCGGCGGCTGAGTTCGATGCGCCGGAAACGCCGCTCGAGGTGCTACGCACCCTGATCGCCTCGCCCGATCTTTGTGCCAAGCGCTGGGTGTGGGAGCAATATGATCATATGGTGATGGCTGACACCATCGTCCGCCCCGGCGGCGATGCCGGCGTGGTGCGCGTGCATGGCAGCCAAAAGGGGCTCGCCATCAGCACCGACTGCACACCGCGCTACTGCGCCGCCCACCCCGAAAGCGGCGGCGCCCAGGCGGTGGCGGAAACCTGGCGTAACTTGTCCGCTGTCGGCGCGACGCCGCTCGCCATCACCGACTGCCTCAATTTCGGCAACCCCGAGCGGCCGGAGGTGATGGGCCAGTTCGTCGGCTGCATCAAAGGCATGGCCGAAGCCTGCCAGGCGCTCGATTATCCCGTCATCTCGGGCAATGTGTCGTTTTATAACGAGACCAATGGCGAAGGTATTTTACCGACGCCGGCGATTGGCGGGGTTGGCCTGCTCAAGAACATCGACCGTATGGCGCGCATCGGCTTTGCCGCGGCGGACGAGCAGATTCTTTTGATTGGCGAAACCAAGGGCCATCTCGACGCGTCGATCTTTGCGCGTGAAATTC
Organism: uncultured Rhizobiaceae bacterium; assembly: GCA_964429775.1. Lineage (GTDB taxonomy): Bacteria > Pseudomonadota > Alphaproteobacteria > UBA828 > UBA828 > PTKB01. Next base: position 22,704 of record CAYSDJ010000032.1, on the reverse strand, counting down.
TCGGCCGCGAAGACGGCCCGCCACCGCCGGTCGATCTCGCCATGGAAAGGCGCCACGGCGATTTCGTCCGCGCCCTGATCGAGGCCGGGCGGATTTCCACCTGCCACGATATTTCCGATGGCGGCCTGCTGGTCGCGGTGGCGGAAATGTGCCTCGCCGCACTCGCCGAGGGACGCGAAATCGGTGCTGCCATTGACCTGCCGGATGGCGCTGTTTCAACCCATGGCTGGCTGTTCGGCGAAGATCAGGCGCGCTATCTCATCAGCGCCGATGCGGCTTCGGCAAAAACCATCATCGAGGACGCGGCGAAAGCCAATATACCCATTAATGTCATAGGGTTGAGCGGCGGCGCTACGTTGACACTGAGGGGTTCAGATGCCATATCCCTAAGTGAACTTCAGCGCGCCCACGAGGACTGGCTACCGGACTATATGGAAGCCACGGACCGGCCCGCATACACCGGAGACTAAGTATATGGCGATGGATTCAGCCGAGATCGTGCAATTGATCCAGGAAAGCATCCCGGACGCCGAAGTCCGTATCGACGATCTGCGCGGTGATGGCGATCATTATGCGGCAACCGTGCTGTCGGCCAGCTTCAAGGGGATAACGCGCGTCCAGCAGCATCAGCTGGTCTATAAGGCGCTCAAAGGCCGCATGGGCGAACAGCTCCATGCGCTGGCGCTGAAGACCGGCGTCCCAGCCGAAACCTGAAATATTTACGCGGCTTGAAACCGCCCGAGGAACAAAGCAATGAATACCATGACCGATAGTCCCGTAAACCAACGCATCCGCCAGACCATCGACGCCAGCGATGTGGTGCTGTTCATGAAGGGCACGCCCGTCTTTCCGCAATGCGGCTTCTCCGCCACGCTGGTACAGGTGCTGTCGCTGATGGGCGTCAAATTCAAGGGCGTCGACGTGCTCGAGGATCCGGAAGTGCGCGAAGGCATCAAAACCTTCAGCGACTGGCCGACCATTCCCCAGCTTTATGTCAAAGGCGAGTTTGTCGGTGGCTGCGATATCGTCCGCGAAATGTATGAATCGGGCGAATTGAACGAGTTCATGACCTCGCACGGCATCGAGCAGCAGCCGCAAGGCTGAACATGACGGCGCCAGCGCCCGAGACCATCCGGGAATATCACGCGCATATCTATTACGACGATGCGACGCGGAGCGTTGCGGCGGACGTGCGCGCGGCCCTCAGCGAGCGCTTCAACGTCACAATGGGGCGCTGGCGCGATGAACCCGTCGGTCCCCACCCAATAGCGATGTATCAAGTTGCTTTCGCGCCTGAATTATTCGCCGAATTTGTGCCCTGGCTGATGCTCAACCGCCGGGGGCTTACTATTTTGGTCCATCCCGACACTGGCGACCCGGTGCCCGACCATGCGGATTACCCGTTATGGCTTGGCGAAAAACTCGATCTCGATATTGATATTCTGCGCAAAATCACCAGCGCCTAAGATTTAGTTCGAACCAATCAACAGACGCGCGTTGAGCGGTTGAACCGGGCGCGCGTTGGGGCCGGCGGCATCCTCGAACTTCTTGATTTGCTCGGCACTCATGCTGATCGCTTTTGTGAGCACGAACCAGCGCACGCCCTCGCTGCAAGGCGGCGTGGTGAGCGAGCCTTTATAATGATGATAGCGCCCGTCCGACGGCAGGATGGCGCTGGCATTGACGCTCACATCGGCGATCATCTGCTCCGGCGTCTCATGCGCCGGTAAATGCGCCCAGGCTTCGGCGAGCGCCGCATTGGCAGCGCCCTCCTCGATCAGCACGCCGATCACGGCGAGCCCGCCATGGCTGTCCTTATGGACGAAATGCGCTTCCATCGGATAGGGCTTGCCGTCGACCGTATGTTCGCTCGGCGCATGAAAATGAAATTGCAGCAGGTCGTATGTCTCGCCCTCAACCGACATGCTGCTGCCCGGCGCATAGTTGAGCTGCACCGTGTGGCCATTGTGGAGAATGCTGAGCGGCGAAGCTTGATAGGCATAATCATTGCCCGATGTGGCAACGCTGAGGCCCGTGGCGCCGACCGCGATATCGATGGGAGACTGCATGCGCCCGGCCTTGCAGGCGGCATAGTCCGGCGATAGATCGCCCCAATGCTCGGGCCCTTCGGCCCCAGCATAACTCCAATGGGCGGCGGCGTGGCCGCCGGCATCACCATGATTTTCTTCATGATCGCCCTCGCCGTGGCCTTTGAGCGGCCACAGGGACAGCGCGACAATGGCGGCGATGGCGATCAGCAGCGCGAAATGATCCAGCCTAAGATTTTTCATGGCCCCTTCCCCCCGAAAGGCGAATGAAGCGTCAATTCTTGTCCCTTTTGCGCCGATGCGCAATCGCCCTGTGGCAGGGCGTCACGAAAAAAGCCGCCCCAATGGGCGGCCTTAAATTCGTCTCAGCGTTGAGAGCCGGTCAGCGCGAGTAATACTCGACCACCAGATTGGGCTCCATCTGCGCCGGATAGGGTATATCGGCCAATTTCGGCGTGCGCACGAAAGTGCCTTCCATGCGGTCGTGATTGACGTCGATATATTCCGGAACTTCGCGCTCGATCGAATCGATCGCGGCGAGTACAAGCGGCAATTCGCGCGACTTTTCCTTGACCACCACCACATCGCCTTCACCAACCAGATAGCTCGGGATGGTGACGCGCGTGCCGTTGACGGTGACATGACCGTGGCTGACAAACTGGCGCGCGGCAAATACGGTGGGCACAAATTTCATGCGATAGACCACGGCGTCCAACCGGCGCTCAAGAAGACCGACCAAATTCTCGCCGGTATCGCCCTTCACGTGCGAGGCCTGCTCGTAATAGCGCTGAAACTGCTTCTCGGTGATGTTACCGTAATAGCAACGCAGTTTTTGCTTGGCCTGAAGCTGATTGCCGAAATCCGACGGTTTGCGGCGGCGCTGGCCGTGCTGGCCGGGGCCATATTCACGCTTGTTGGTCGGGCTCTTGGCACGGCCCCAAAGGTTGACGCCGAGACGGCGGCAAACCTTGTATTTCGATTCAAGTCGTTTGGTCATAAATCCCGCAATATGTGCGCAAAAAATTAGCGCGGACACACAGGTTCCGCGAAGTGGCGGTACTATACGCCTGAAGCGTCACATGTCAAACATGGAGACAGGGTTATTTATCGCCCTCATCCGGCGCTGGGCGGCTCAATGCCTTGAAGATGCCGTATAGGCTCTGGACATCCTGCTGCGACAGCTGAATGCGCTGAAACATTTTGCGCATATTGCGCGCCATTTTTGGCTGCATGGGCACTTATGGGTAAATATTTAAATTCTTTAGTCTATCAAGTAACCATTTAGGGAAATTAACTATTATAAAAATAACTGCGTAATATTTGTTTGGTTGACTAGTTATTTTTTCTAAGTTATTCAACCTGATGTCGCGATAAATTACTTCCCCGGCAACCGCTTCCAGAGACTCAATTTTCAATTTTTTCCATAGGCGTTTTGGTATTCTCTCATAATGAAATAATAGGCCATTTACCTCTTTTCTCCCTATTGCTTTCCGCTCACCCGACTTAAGAGAATTTAGAATGATCTCATTGATGTCGGTAATGCTCACTTGTTGTCCTAGATCGGTGAAATATGAATAATAACCAATTTGGATACTATTGAGGGTTCGCCATTCTAGAGCTTCTTTGTTCGGCACATCCCTACGAAAAAGTGTTCGAATTTTTCTTCGAACAACCCAACCCCGTTGATCAAAAAACAAGAAACGAGGCTTTTCACCAACTACAAATGAATAATCAATAAATTGTTGCCGAGATAATGTAGTCTCGCGCCAACTACCGTTAATTTTTGTCGCCCCTTTGACAAGACCATTTTTAAGATCTTCCTTTAATTTACGAAATATCGGATATGCGTTGGTGCCCTCTGTATTTGTGTTTCCGGCCTGCGGTTCAAGATCACCCCACAGCCAAGAAGCCTGCCAAACGGTAAAATTTTTGACTTTATCCCACCTCCCTAAGTTGGGTGGGAATTCTCTTTTTGTGATTCCCCCAGCGGTCTTTAGCTTGTGCTCTGCCCAAAGAGAACCATAGAAAATCGTCGTCGCAATGGTCCCTACAACCACACAAGGAATAAACACATAGGGAGATGCCAAATTACTCACGAGGGGAGATAAAATTTGCTCCTGAGTTTGAGAAGGAATTATGACCCCCAATAATCCCAAGAGCTGGAGAGCAGGGCCTAAAATACTCCCGATCAGTTTAACAATAAATTCCAATTTCGCGGCTCCAACTAAATTTATTGGCGATTCCAAGATATTGACTCACTACTGATACGAGTATCAAGATCATATAAGTGATTTCCTATTCGCCGGAGCCCTCATCAGGTGGTGGACGGCTCAATGCCTTGAAGATGCCAAAGAGGCTCTGGACATCCTGTTGCGACAGTTGGATGCGTTGAAACATGTTGCGCATATTGCGCGCCATTTTGGGCTGCATGGCCGGCGTTGGATAGAAATCTCGTTTCTTAAGTTCTCCCTCTAGCATATTGAAAAATTTTGATATTTCTGACTTTGTCGCAACCGGAATTTGGTTCACCGCCGGTGCCTGTTGCGTCACATCTTCGCCGCCTGCGGTGCGCCATTCGTAGGCGAGAATCAACACCGCCTGAGCCAGATTGAGCGACGAGAATGCCGGGTTGAGCGGCACTTCGATGATCGCATCGGCCAGGGTGACATCGTCATTGTTGAGGCCGCTGCGCTCGGGGCCGAACAGGATGCCGGCTTTTGCTTCGGGCTTGGCGCGGAGATTCTCCGCCGCCGCGCGCGGTGTTATCACCGGCTTGACCATCTCGCGCCCGCGCGCTGTCGTCGCATAGACGAGATCGAGCTCGCCCACCGCCTCGGCGACGGTGTCAAACAATTGCACCCGCCCGATCACCGCATCGGCGCCGGCGGCGGCGTTCAACGCCTTGACGTTGGGCCAGCCATCGCGCGGCGCGACGATACGCATATCCATCAGGCCGCAATTGAGCATGGCGCGCGCCGCCGTACCGATATTTTCACCCAGTTGCGGGCGCACCAGAATGATCGCCGGGCCGCCGGCAGTGGCGAATTCCGACGCCTCTGTCTTGGCTTTGCGGCGGTCAGTTCCCGCCATCTGCTTGGCGCTTCAGATCGTCGCGCAGCAGCTTGTACGCGATGCCGTCATTGAGCGCGCTATAGGACGCGTCGATGACATTGTCGGAGACGCCGACGGTCGACCAATTATCGATGCCATCGGTCGAATCGATCATCACCCGGATACGTGCCTTGGTGCCGCCCTCCGAATTGAGAATGCGCACCTTGTAATCGATCAGGCGGAGATCACCCAGTGCCGGATAGACATCGGAGAGCGCCTTTCGAAGCGCCACATCGAGGGCATGCACCGGCCCCGCCCCTTCGGCCACCATCATGTGGCGGTTTTGCCCGACCTGCACGCGGACGGAGGCCTCGGAAAGGGTGACGAGATTGCCGCGCGCATCGATGCGGCGCTCATCGATGACGCGGAAACTGTCGAGGCGGAAGAAATTGGGCAGCAAGCCGAGGGATTTCCGCGCCAGCAATTCGAAGCTCGCCTCGGCGCCGCCATAATCGAGGCCGTTCTGCTCATTTTCCCGCAATATCTCGAACAGGCGTAACGTCGCCGGATCCTCGGGGTCTGCTTCGAGGCCGAGCGCCGCCAGGCGGGCGAGATAATTGCCCTGTTCCGCCTCTTCCTCAGCCGCGATGTGGCGCTGATTGCCGACCGCCTGCGGATCGACATGCTCCATGCGCTCCGCTGTCTCGGGCGTGGCAGCGCCATAGAGCCCTTCGCCGTGGCTAAAGGCATGGCCGCCGACATAAGGCGCGCGCGCCTGCGGTGGCTGGTTAAGGCGTGCATCGACGAGCCGCGATGCGGCGCTAAGGCGGCCCAGCTTTTCCGCCGTCACGCCGGTCTCATAACCCATTTTCAGCACCAAATTGGGAATCAGCGCCGCCAGATCGGCATTGCCGCAGCGCACGCCGAGGCCGTTAAAGGTGCCGTGCACCTGATGCGCACCGGCGCGCACCGCGGCCAGGGTGCCGGCAACGCCATTCCCTGTATCATTCAGGCATTCAATGCCGATATGACTGCTCGGCAGCGCCTTGGACACTTCTTCAACAATCTCGGCGATCTCGTGCGGCAGGGTGCCGCCATTGCTGTCGCACAGCACCACCCAGCGCGCGCCGTGAATATAGGCGGTGGCGGCGCATTCGAGGGCGTAATGGGCATCGGCCTTGAAACCGGTGAAGAAATCGCCGCACAGGAACATCGCCTCGTCGGCCCAGCCGGCAATGTGCGAGACGCTTTCGGCGATCATGTCGATATATTCGCGCGCCTCGGCGCCAAACTGGGCCCGCGCGCGGCGCTCGGAAGCCGTGCCGGCGAGCGAGACAATGCGTGCGCCGCTTGCCCGTGCCCGGGTCAGGGTGGGATCACCGGCGGCACTGCCGCCCAAGGATTGCAGGCGTGACAATGCGGCCAGGCGGGCATGATCTAATTTGGGCGCGGAGGCAAAAAGCGCGTCATCGGCCGGGCCGGAGCCAGGTTGGCCGCCCTCGATATAATCGATGCCGAGGCCGTCCAGCGCTTCAGCGATAGCCAGCTTGTCGGCGGTCGAAAAACTGCCGCCGCCCTGTTGAGAGCCGCCTCTAAGGCTGCTGTCGTAGAGATATATCCGCCTGTTCGCCATATCCCGCCCTACCCGGCGCGCCGCCAATCGGTGCTGCCATCCGGCCTATCCTCCAGGATGATGCCATTTTCGGCCAGCGCGTCACGAATATTATCCGCCGCCGCGAAATCCTTGTTCTTTCTCGCCTCCAATCGAAGGGCAATTTGCGCCTCGATCTGGCCGACATCGGATTGTGCCTCACCGCCCTTGAACCACGCCTCCGGGTCTTTTTGCAGGATGCCGAGGAGTTCGGCATGGGCAAGAAATCCGGGCAGGGATTGCTGCAGTTCCTGCGCGCTCAACTTCGACAGATCGTCGGCGCGGCGCTCCAGCTCGCTCAGCGCCAACGGCGTGTTGAGGTCATCGAGGATTGCATTACTGAATTTATCGCCATCCAGCGATTTGGCGGCCTCGCGCGCCTCGGAAAGCCCTTCCGCCTTCGACAAGACGCGATAGAGCCGGTCGAGCCGGGTGCGCGCCTGTTCGACGCCCCCGTCCGTCCAGTCGAGCGGTTTGCGGTAGTGGGTGCTGAGCATCATCAGGCGCAAGACCTCGCCCGGCGCGCCTTCGAGCGCTTGGCGGATGGTGATGAAATTGCCGAGCGATTTGGACATCTTCTCGCCATTGACCGAGAGAAAACCGTTATGCACCCAGTGGCGGACGAAATCATGGCCGGGGCACGAGCATTCGCTCTGGGCGACCTCGTTTTCATGGTGCGGGAAAATCAGATCGGCGCCGCCGCCATGGATATCGACGGTCACGCCAAGGTGCTTGCGGCTCATGGCAGAGCATTCGATATGCCAGCCCGGCCGGCCGCGCCCCCACTTGCTGTCCCAGCCCGGCAGATCCCCGGCGCTCGGCTTCCACAGAACGAAATCCGCCGGGTCGCGCTTATAGGGCGCCACTTCGACCCTGGCACCGGCCACCATCTCGTCGCGGTCACGATGTGAGAGCTTGCCATAGCCGGGATCAGACGGGACATGAAAGAGCACATGGCCGTCCTTCTCGTAGGCGTGTTCCGAGGCGATCAGCGCCTCGATGATTTCGACCATCTCGGCGATATGATCGGTGGCGCGCGGCTCGACATCGGGCGGCAGCGCATTGAGCTCGGCAATATCGTCGTGAAAAGCCTGGGTGGTGCGCGCCGTAATGGCCGAAATCGGCTCGCCGGACTCTTTGGCGGCGGCGTTAATCTTATCGTCGACATCGGTGATGTTGCGCACATAGGTGACGCAATCGGCGCCATAGATGCTGCGCAACAGGCGGTAGAGCACGTCGAAAACGACGATCGGACGGGCATTGCCGATATGGGCCAGATCATAGACCGTCGGGCCGCAGACATACATGCCGACGCTCGATGCATCGAGCGGCTCGAACGGTTCTTTTTTGCGTGTCTGGGTATTGTAGAGGGTAAGCGTCACCCGCTGCTCCGCTGGTTTATTGTCTTTGTGCCTTTGGGCCGCCTACGGGTATCAGATTACGCATTTCGGGTCCACGCCCTCAAGGCGGCTTCAGGCGCCGCGAAAACGATTGGTGATCGGGTAGCGCCGGTCCTTGCCAAGCGCGCGCATGGTTAATTTGACCCCGGGCGGCGCCGGGCGCTTATATTCAGCCAGATCGAGCATGCGCCAGATGCGCGCAGCCGTGGCTTCGTCATGGCCGCGCTTGACGATCTCGGAGACCGGCAGCTCGTTCTCGATCAGGCATTCGAGGATATCGTCAAGCACGTCATAGGGCGGCAATGAATCCTGGTCGAGCTGATCGGGGCGCAGTTCGGCCGAGGGCGGCTTGGTGATGATAATCTCCGGTATCACCCGGCCTTCCGGTCCTTTGAAGGAAGCCGCCCAGTTTTGATTGCGCCAATGGGAGAGTGCGAAGACGACCGTCTTGTAGACATCCTTCAGCACCGAATAACCGCCGCACATATCACCGTAAAGGGTGGCATAGCCGACCGACATTTCCGATTTGTTGCCGGTGGTCAGCACCATATGGCCGAGCTTGTTGCTCATCGCCATCAGGATAATGCCGCGCACCCGCGCCTGAATATTTTCCTCGGTCGCGTCCGCCTCACGCCCGGCAAAAGCCTCTGCCATCATGCCCTCGAACGCTGTTACAGCGGGTTCGATGGCGATGGTTTCCGTCTTCAGTCCCAGGAGATCGGCACATTCCATGCCATCGTCGAGCGAAGCCTGCGAGGTGTAACGCGACGGCATGCGCACGCAGCGCACCTGCTCCGGCCCGAGTGCATCAGTAGCAACGGCGGCGGAAAGCGCCGAATCGATGCCGCCCGACATGCCGATCAATACGCCAGGAAAGCCGTTCTTGCCGACATAATCGCGTAGCCCAAGGACCATGGCGTGATAGATTGCTTCGAAACCTTCCGGATGGCGGCTCGGCGGGCTGGCTTCGCATTGCCAAACGCCATTGCCTCCCGCCGACCAGCTAGTATGGAGCGTGTCCTCGGCGAACATCGCCGCCTGAGCGCACAGGGTGCAATCGGCGCCCAGAACAAAAGACGCGCCATCGAATACTAATTCATCCTGGCCGCCTACCTGATTGAGATAAATCAGCGGCAGGCCGGTTTCGGTCACCCGCGTCACGGCGCTGTTGAGACGCACATCGGTCTTGTCGCGCTCAAACGGCGAACCGTTAATGGCGAGCAGGATATCGGCGCCCGATTCCCCGAGGCATTCGGACACCTCATCGACCCACATATCCTCGCAGATCATCACGCCGAGGCGGAGATCGCCGAAAGCGATGGGCCCCGGCAGCGGTCCCTGGGCGAAGACCCGGACCTCATCGAAGACGCCGTAATTGGGCAGAGCATATTTGTAGCGCTTGGCGGCAATCTCTCCGCCCTCCAAGAGGAGCGCTGCGTTATAGAGTTTGTCATCCTCGCGCCACGGCGTGCCGAGCAATATGGCCGGGCCGCCATCGCCTGTCTCCTTGGCCAATTCCCCGGCCGCCGCTTCTGCCGCCGCCTGGAAACTCGGCTTCAGGATCAGGTCCTCCGGCGGATAGCCGGTGATGAAAAGTTCGCTGAAGACGATCAGGTTGGCGCCGGCCTTGGCGGCTTCGGCGCGTGCTTCACGCACCAGGGCGCAATTGCCGGAAATATCGCCGACGGTAGGATTGCGCTGGGCCAGAGCGATGCGGAGCGGGCCGACGCTGGGCTCAGGCATTTTTCTTGGCGCTGGCTTCCCCGAAGCCATTGCGCAGGAGGAATTCACGCCCCGTCTTGACCCGGATTTCGCCGTTATAGGCGATGATATCGGCGGTGGCGTAGGTTTCCGCCCAAACATCGGGCAGGAACGATCCGGTGCCAATCACATCGATCGGCGCGCCGGCGCTCGCCATGATCTTGCATTTGTCCGGGCCGAAGCCCGAGCTGGCGATAATCTTGACCTTGTCGAAACCGGCATCATCCAAACTGTCGCGCAGGTGAAAAAGCGCTGCGGCGCTGACCCCGGTACCAACCAGCCATTTGAGCTCGGTTTCGCTGCGGTAATGGCGCACGGCGCGCGGCTTATGCTTTTCCAGGACCGCATAGGACGCGGCCATGTCGAGACCCTCGACATAGCGCCCGCCATGGGTATCGAGACGCACGCGGAGCTCGCCCTTGGCGGCGAGGTCGGGAAAGGCGCGGCAGACCTCGAGCGCATCGCGGATCTCATGGCCAAAATAATCGATCAGCACCGTGAGACCTTCTTCGGGGAAGACTTCGCGGTACATCTCGGCGGCGCGCAAGGTCGAGCCGGCATAGCCGATAAAGGCGTGCGGCATGGTGCCAAGGCCACCGGGATTGCCGAAATATTTCGCCGTCGCGTCATTTGAATTGCCGATAAAGCCGATCGCCTCGCTGTCCCGCTTGGCGCTTTCGGAACCGACGGAGGCGGCATAGGCCATCATCTCGGCCATCTCCTGGCCGGCGCAGTGACGCGCGTCCATCGCCATAAAGCCGACTTTCGGCAGGGTCACGCACATGGTGTAGGCGTTATAGGCGGCAACGCAGGCGGCGCCGAGGCGTTGCAGGTAGAGCGTTTCCAAATCGACCAGATGATAAAGCGGCCCGCTGATAAACAGCAGTGGCTCGCCGGCGCCGACCCAATCGCCTTCCTTCAGGCGGCTCTCGATCTTGAATTCAGTGCTGCGTTCGGCGGCGATCGCTTGCAGCCACTCGATCATCAGGCGCGGCGCGTAACACACCGGGCGGCGCATGAAGACGGCATAGGTGACATTTTTATCGCCGAAATGCCCGACCGCCTCGCGCGTCTTTACGAAGTAGCGGTCGGTTTGACTGGTAATGTCCGCCTGGGACGGGGATTTCGCCATGATGCGATCTGCCGGTTGCCCTGGAGCGTAATCTAAACCCTATGACGCCTGCATGTAACGGCTTTCACCGTTACGCTCGGCCTGTAAACGTTCGGCGATCAAGAACGCCAACTCGAGCGCCTGCGAAGCATTGAGCCGAGGATCGCAGTGGGTGTGATAGCGCGCCGACAGGCTCTCCTCGGTGATCGCCTGGGCGCCGCCGAGACACTCGGTCACATCCTGGCCGGTCATCTCGAAATGAACGCCGCCGGGATGGCTGCCCTCGGCGCGGTGAGCAGCGAAAAAGCCGCTCACTTCGGAGAGTATATTGTCGAACACCCGCGTCTTGTAGCCATTGTTGGATTTGATCGTATTGCCATGCATCGGATCGCAGGCCCAGAGCACCTTGCGCCCCTCGCGTTGCACCGCGCGAAGGAGCGGCGGCAGACCGGCCTCGACCTTGTCGGCGCCCATGCGCGCGATAATGGTGAGGCGGCCGGGCTCGTTATCCGGATTCAGCGTATCGATCAAACGAATCAGTTCGTCCGGCTCGAGCGACGGCCCGGCCTTGAGGCCGATCGGATTGCGCACGCCGCGCAAGAACTCAACATGCGCACCGTCCGGCTGGCGCGTGCGGTCGCCGATCCACAGCATATGGGCCGAACAGGCGTACCAGTCACCCGAAGTGGAATCGACGCGCGTCAAGGCCTGCTCATAGCCGAGCAGCAGCGCCTCGTGCGAGGTGTAAAATTCGGTCTCGCGGATTTGCGGCGTCGTTTCCGAGGTCAGGCCGCAGGCGGCCATGAATTCAAGCGTTTCCGTTAGACGATCCGCCAAATCCTTGTAGCGCTCGCCCAAGGGGCTCTCGGAGACAAAGCCCAAATTCCAGCGCTGCACCTGGTGCAGATCGGCATACCCACCCTGAGCAAAGGCGCGCAACAGATTGAGCGTCGCGGCGGATTGCGAATAGGCCTGCATCAGACGGTCCGGGTCGGGCGTGCGCGCCGCCTCCTCGAACGCCATGCCATTGACCATATCGCCGCGATAGGCCGGCAGCGTCACACCATCGACGGTCTCGGTATCGGCGGAGCGCGGCTTGGCGAATTGGCCGGCAAGACGCCCAACTTTGACCACCGGAAGCTTGGCGCCATAGGTCAGCACCACCGCCATCTGTAAGAGGACGCGAAAGGTATCGCGGATATTGTCGGCATGAAATTCGGCAAAGCTTTCGGCGCAATCGCCGCCTTGCAGAAGAAAGCCCCGGCCCTCGCAAGCCTCGGCCAGTTTGGCGCGCAAGTTGCGCGCTTCGCCGGCAAACACCAGCGGCGGCGAATCGTTCAGCCGCGCTTCGGTTTGTTCCAGATCCGCCCCATCGGGCCAATTCGGTTGCTGGAGGATCGGCATTTCACGCCAGCCCTCCGGGCTCCATTTGCGAGCCATATCATGCCTCCTTGGGCATCAAACAAAGATTAAGGCGCTGCCTATACGCCCTTCTGGCAGGTTTTGCCACTAATTCCTTAAATAACAATGGAATATTTACTTTTAAAAACCGCCCTCGAACCGGCTATGGTACCGCCTCATACATGGTGACAAACTCCTCGGCCGAGGTCGGATGGACAGCAACGGTCTCATCGAATTGCGCCTTGGTGGCACCGGCCTTGATGGCGACACCGAGAATTTGCGCCAGTTCGCCCGCGCCCGAGCCGATCATATGGCAGCCGACAACCCGGTCGTCGCTACGGTCGACCACCAGTTTCATGAAAACCGTCTCGTCGCGCCCGCTGAGCGTATGCTTGAGCGGGCGGAAGCGCGTCTTGTAGATATCGACCGCCGCGCAGTGGGTGCGCGCATCTTCCTCGCTCATGCCGACGGTGCCAACTTCCGGCTGGGTAAAGACGGCGGTGGCGATATCGCGGTGATCGGGAATTTGCGGGTTGTTGTTGTAAAGCGTCTCGGCGAGACAGCGGCCTTCATGAATCGCCACCGGGGTCAGATTGACCCGGTCGGTACAATCGCCGATCGCATAGATGTTGGTGATATTGCTGCACGAGCCGGAATCGACATTGACCGCGCCCTTGTGATTGAGCTCGACCCCGACTTTGTCGAGGCCGATACCCGCCGTATTGGGCGCCCGCCCGGTGGCGAACATGACCTGGTCCGCTTCCAGTACATTGCCCTGGCTGGTGGTCACGCTAATGCCTTTCGAACTCTTCTCCAGTTTGACGGCATTCTCATTGAGGTGCACATCGACACCGGTCTTGCGCATCTCATCGCAGCAGATCTCGCGCACATCCATATCGAAGCCGCGCAGGATCATATCCGAGCGGTAGAGCTGCACCACCTCGACACCGAGCCCGTTCAAGATGCAGGCAAACTCGCAGGCGATGTAACCGCCGCCGACGATGACGATGCGCTCGGGCAATTCGGCCAGATCGAAGGCTTCGTTGGAGGTAATCGCCAATTCGGCGCCGGGAATTTCCGGCAGCACCGGCCAGCCGCCGGTGGCGACGAGGATGGTATCGGCGCTGTATTTTTCACCACCGATCTCGACCGTGTTGGCATCGACCAGCGCGCCGCGCCCGTCGATTGCCGTCACGCCCGAATCTTTTAACAGGCGGCGGTAAATGCCTTCCAGCCGGTCGAGTTCCTGGCTCTTGGCCGCGACCATTTTCGACCAATCGAAGCTGCTCTCGCCGACGGTCCAGCCATAGCCGGCCGCATCCTCGAATTCATGCTGAAAATGCGAGGCATAGACCAGGAACTTCTTCGGAATGCAGCCGCGATGGACGCAGGTACCGCCCATGCGGCTTTCTTCGACCAAACCGACGCGCGCGCCATGGCTGGCGGCGCGGCGCGCGCAGGCCACGCCGCCCGAGCCGCCGCCGACCACAAAGAGGTCGAATTCCGCCATGACGGTTAGGAGTCTATGCCGCCCATGCAGAGATATTTGACCTCCATGAATTCATCCAGGCCGTATTTCGAGCCCTCGCGGCCGATGCCGGATTCCTTCATGCCGCCAAACGGCGCCACCTCGGTCGAGATGATGCCGGCATTGATGCCGACAATGCCATATTCAAGCTGCTCGGCGATGCGCCAGATGCGGCCGATATCGCGGCTGTAAAAATAAGCCGCGAGGCCGAATTCGGTATCGTTGGCCAGTTGCACTGCTTCATCATCGGTCTTGAAGCGGAACAGTGGCGCCAGCGGGCCGAAGGTTTCCTCGCGCGCGACTTTCATCTGGGTGTTGACGTTGGCGATCACGGTCGGCTGGAAGAAACTGCCGCCAAGCTCATGGCGTTCGCCGCCGGTAACGATATTGGCGCCTTTGTCGAGCGCATCCTGGATATGCTCCTCGACCTTCTCCACCGCCGCCATGTCAATCAGCGGCCCCTGTTCGGTTTCGCCCTTGAGGCCGGGGCCGACGCGCATCTTGTCGGTCGCCGCCGCGAGCTTCTCGGCGAATTCGTCATAGACGCCGTCCTGAACCAGGAAGCGGTTGGCACAGACGCAGGTTTGCCCGGTATTGCGGTATTTTGACGCCATGGCGCCGACAATCGCCGCATCCATATCGGCATCGTCGAAAACGATGAAGGGCGCGTTGCCGCCAAGCTCCATCGAAACCTTTTTCACCGTCGCGGCGCATTGCTCAATGAGGATTTTGCCGACCTCGGTCGAGCCGGTGAAGGAGAGTTTGCGCACTGTCGGGTTGGACGTCATCTCCGCGCCCATCTCGCGCGACGAGCCGGTGAGAATATTGAGCACACCGGCCGGGATGCCGGCACGCTCACCGAGCTCGCAAAGGGCCAGGGCCGAATAAGGCGTCGAGGTGGCCGGGCGCGCGACCACGGTGCAGCCCGCCGCCAATGCCGGCCCCGCCTTGCGCGTGATCATGGCGTTGGGGAAATTCCACGGTGTGATCAGCCCGACAACGCCAATCGGCTCCTTGGTGACAACAATCCGCCGGTCGTTCATCGGCTCGGGAATAACGTCGCCATAAGCGCGCTTGCCTTCCTCGGCGAACCACTCGACAAACGAGGCGCCATAGCCGATCTCGCCGCGCGATTCGGCCATCGGCTTGCCTTGCTCGGCGGTCATGATGATTGCCAGATCTTCCTGGTTTTCCATCATCAGGTCGAACCATTTGCGCAAGATGCCGGCGCGCTCCTTGGCCGTTTTGGCGCGCCACGCCGGATAGGCGCGGTTGGCCGCATCGATGGCGCGGCGCGTCTCGCCAGCGCCCATATTGGGCACAGTGCCGATCACTTCGAGATCCGCCGGGTTGGTCACATCGATGGTTTTCTTGCTGTCCGCATCGGCCCAGGCACCATCGATATAGCATTGCTGGCGCAGCAGGGAGGGATCCTTCAGGGATACGCCGGTGACGATTTCCGCTGTGGCAGTAGCCATTGTTTCATCTCCATCATTATTTTTTATGTGTCCTCGGGCGCGCACCATATTGCAGCGCCGGGCTTGCCCGCACATTATCCCTCCGCGCCAATGGCGGCAACCGCAAGAAAGGTATGTATTTCAGTAATTCAGACGCATTGTTTAAAATTTAACTTTTTGCGCTATGGTGTCCGCCATGCAGCGTAGGAAGCCACTTCAACCGCGCCCGTCGCGGCGTCAATTCCTCGCCCTCGCCGGGGCTGGCATTGTTTTGGCCGCCGGTACCTTGCCGGGCCACGCCCTGGCCAGCTATTGGCGCGTGAAAGAGCGCAAGATCGCCCTGCACAATCTCTGGACCGAGGAATATCTCGATCTCACCTATTGGCGCGAGGGCAACTATTTGCCCGGCGCGCTCGCCGATTTCGATTACCTCCTGCGCGACCGGCGCACCGGCCAGACCGGCGAAATCTTCCGCTCCGTGTTCGATCAACTGTTTTGGCTTGGCCGAGCACTCGAAAGCGATGCGCCGTTCGGCGTCATTTCGGGCTTCCGCTCAGATTCGTCCAACCAGCAGCTGCGCGAAAATAGCGAGGGCGTGGCCAAAAACAGTCTGCATACTTTCGGCATGGCGATCGATATTCGTATGGAGGGTGTCGCGGACACAAAAATCTGGCAGACGGCGGTCGAGCTCGGCATGGGCGGTGCGGGGCTTTATCGGAACTCCAATTTCGTCCATCTCGATGTCGGCCCGGTTCGCTCCTGGGGTCAATAGAAAAATATGAAAATTGCGGTTATGGCGGCGGGCGGCGTCGGCGGTTATTTCGGTGCGCGCCTCGCGGCGGCGGGCGAGGATGTGCATTTAATTGCCCGTGGCGCGCATCTTGATGCCATCCAACGAGATGGCCTCAAACTCGAAAGTCCGCTCGGCGATCTCCATATCAGCGATGCACAGGCGACGGGCAATCCCGCCGCCATCGGTGTGGCCGATGCGGTGCTGTTCGCGGTCAAACTATGGGATAGCGAGGCGGCGGCGGAAGCGTGCAAGCCGCTGATCGGCCCGGACACAGTCTTTATCTCGTTCCAGAATGGTATTGACGGCGTATCGCGTCTGACGCCCATCCTCGGCGCAAGACCGGTGGTCGGCGGCGTTACCCATATTTCGTCCTTTATCGGCCAGCCCGGCACGATCCGCCACAATGGCAATTTCGCCCGCCTGCAATTCGGCGAAACGGATGGCAGTGAAAGCCCCCGCCTTGCCGCCTTCCTGGCGGCCTGCGAGGGTGCTGGCATCGAAGCCAAAATCCCGCCCGACATCGAACTGGCGCAGTGGCAGAAATTCGTATTTCTGGTCGGCCTCAGCGGCGCCACCGGCGTCACCCGCCACAGCATCGGCCCGATTATTGCCGATGCGGATTGCCGGCAAATGCTGATCAGCCTGATGGAAGAGACGGCGGCGGTTGGCCGCGCCCGGGGCATCGCACTCGGCGCCGATTTCGCCCGCGACCGTCTCGCCTATGCCGAGGCCCTGCCGCCGCACATGAAAGCCTCCATGCTCAATGATTTGGAGCAGGGCAAGCGGCTCGAGCTTGATTGGCTTGCCGGTGAAGTGGTGCGGCTGGGGCGGGAACTGGCCGTTCCCACTCCAGCCAACGATACCGTCTACGCCGCGCTCAAGCCGTTTCGAGACGGCGGCTAGGGCTTTCGTCACCCTTCAACCGCCTGAGGCCGAGCCACTGCGCCAAGGCAATCGCGGCCACGGCAAACGCCACTCCACCGATCAGCCACAGCCCGCCGGCGGAGAACCACTGCGGTGCCAACACCAGCAAGAGGATGCTGGCCACCACCCAGCCTTCGTCCATGACGACGGTCAACAGCGCCTCACCACGCTTCAAGGGCCGGCGCAATAACTGCCGCAACAGACCGGCTGCGAAGATCAGCAAGCCGGCGCCCAACACCAGCATCAGCCAGGCCGGCACCGCCGCGCCGAGAAAATTCGAAATGACTCCCGGCGCCACCAACAACGCGGTACCCGTTGCCGTCGAGAACAACATATTCTCCGTGAGAGCCAGACGAAGCAGCTTTTCCTTATGCTCGGTAGGTGCGGTCATTTTTTCCTCCTCATGTAAGTGTTGAGATGAACATGGGGCCGCCAGGGATTCTCCGCAATTACCTCGGAGGTAATGTCCGAGCGGCAAACATGACGCTAAGCTGAGCACGATCCGGTTCAAGAGGAGGCAGAGATGTCCGTTGCACATTCCCCCTTCGGCGGCGCGCTCAAGGAGGCGCGTGGACTGCATGGCATGAGTCAGTTGACGCTGGCGCTCGAAGCCGGTGTTTCGGCGCGCCATGTCAGTTTTATTGAATCGGGGCGCTCGCAGCCGAGCCGGCCGATGGTGCTGCGCCTGGCCGAGGCGCTTGAGTTGCCGCTCCGGGAAAGCAATATGCTCTTGAACGCCGCCGGTTATGCCGCGCATTACCGCGAGCGCGGGCTGGAAGATGCCGACCTGGCGCCGGCGCGGCGCATATTGGAGATGATGCTCGAGCGCCACGACCCCTTCCCGGCCCTGGTGTTCAACCGCCATTGGGATTTGACCATGGCCAATATGGGCGCGGCGGCGCTGACCAGTCTACTCGACCTGCCGCCGATCGACGGCCCGGCCAATTTGCTGCGCCTGATGCTCGATCCGAACATGTTGAAGCCCTATTTGGAAGATTGGGAAGCAGTGGCCAAGGATGTCGTCATGCGCGCCCGGCGCGAGGCCGAGCCCGGCGACGAGACTGCCCAGCGCCTGCTGGATGAAGTGCTGGCCTATCCCGGCGTGCCCGAGGATTGGCGCGCGCCTCTTTCGTCACAGGCCACGGACCCCTTCCTCACGCTTACATTCAACATTGGCGGTGAGCGCTTCTCGTGGATCACCACCGTCACCACCTTCGGCACACCGCAGGACATCACGCTGCAGGAACTGCGTATTGAAAGTTTCTATCCAGCGGATGAGGCGACCGAGCAAGCTGCCATGAAATTGGCAGAGGATTTTTAGGCCGGTTAGTCTTCCGGCGACGGCGACTTTTCTTCCAGCGCCAGGCGTTCGGCCAGTTCCTTTTGCAGCTCGGCGGTTTCCTGCTGGCGGCGCCACATGTCGGCATATTTGCCCTCGGCAGCGAGCAGTTCCGCGTGGCGGCCGCGCTCGACGATATGGCCGCCGTCGAGCACCAGGATCTGATCGGCATCGACGATCGTCGAAAGCCTGTGCGCGATGACCAGAGTCGAGCGGTCGCGGCTGACTTCCTTAAGATTGTCCTGAATTTCTTTTTCGGTTTTTGAATCGAGCGCCGAAGTCGCTTCATCAAACAGCATGATGCGCGGGTCTTTCAAAATCGTGCGCGCGATGGCGACGCGTTGCTTCTCGCCGCCGGAGAGCTTGAGGCCGCGCTCGCCCACTTGCGTGTCATAGCCATCGGGAAGTGCGGCGATAAAATCATGCACATGGGCAAGACGCGCCGCTTCCTCGACATCATCGCGGCTTGCCTCGGGCCGGCCATAGGCGATGTTGTAGAAGATGCTGTCGTTAAACATCACCGTATCCTGCGGCACGATGCCGATGGCGGCACGCAAGGAGCCCTGCTGCACATCGCGCACATCCTGGCCGTCGATGCGCACGCTCCCGCTTTCGATATCGTAAAAGCGGAACAGGATGCGCGAGATGGTCGATTTCCCCGCCCCGCTGGCGCCGACGATCGCCACCGTATCGCCGGCCGGTACGGTGAAGGACACGTCATCGAGAATATTGCGCCGCTGATCATAGGCGAAGCGGACATTTTCGAATTCGATCTCGCCGTCGCGCACCTGAAGCGCCTTGGCGTCCGGCTTGTCCTCGATCTCAGGGTACACGTGCGTGAGCTCGAACATCGCCTCCATGTCGGTCAAGGACTGCTTGATCTCGCGGTAGACGAAGCCGAGGAAGTTGAGCGGGATGTAGAGCTGGATCAAATAGGTGTTCACCAGGACAAAATCACCGAGCGTCATGGTTCCGGCGGCGACCTCATAGCCGGCCTTGATGGTGATGCCGGTAAGGCCGATGGCGATGATCGCGCCCTGGCCGATATTGAGAATCGAGAGGCTGGTTTTGCTCTGTACCGCTGCTTGTTCATAGCGCTGGCGCGAGCGGTCGAAACGCGCCGCTTCGTGATCCTCGTTACCGAAATATTTGACCGTCTCGTAATTGAGCAGGCTGTCGATGGCTTTGGTATGGGCCGCCGAATCCTGCTCGTTCATGCGCCGGCGGTATTTCAATCGCCATTCGGTGACCGCCAGCGTAAAGGCGATGAAGGCGCCGATGGTGACGAAGGTGATGGCGGCGTAGGTGACGCCATAGAACCACCACAAAATACCGCACACCATGACGATCTCAACCAGGGTCGGCAGGATGTTGAACAGCATGAAGGTGAGCAGAAATTCGATGCCCTTGACGCCGCGTTCGATGGCGCGCGACAGGCCGCCGGTGCGGCGCTCGAGATGGAAGCGCAGCGACAATCGGTGCAGATGCTCGAAGACGCGTAGCGATACCGTGCGGATGGAGCGTTCCGCCACTTTGGCGAACACCGCATCGCGCAACTCGCCGAACGCCACCGTGGCGACGCGCAAAACGCCGTAAGCAATTAGGAGGCCGACCGGGACAACAATTATCGCCGCCTGACCCTCGCCCAATATGTCGATCGCCTGCTTGTAAAGGATCGGCACATAGACATTGGCGACCTTGGCCAGCACCAGGAGAATGATGGCCAGCACCACGCGCGCACGCATCTCGAACGAGCGCTGCCACAGATAAGGCAGCAGCGTGCGGATGGTGTGCATATGCGAGCGCGAGGCCGGAGGCGGCATTTCTCGCGATTCGCGGGGCATGTTGACCATGAAAATCCAGACGTTACGTACAGCGGCGTGCCGAACGGCACGATCAATAGGTAGGAATTAATGCGCCTTTTCGCAATCCATCACCCGTGTCAAAGGTTGGGGCGGACGAAAAAAATCACGGAAAAATAATGGCACATGGCGCCGGCAAGGACGAAGGCATGCCAAATTACATTGTGGAATTTTAGGCGTGTCCACAGGTGAAAGCCGACGCCGGCTGAGAAAAAGACGCCGCCAATGCCAAACAAAACAAGCGCCGCCCAATGCAGATTGGTGACCAGCGGCTCGATCGCGGCGAGGCCGGCCCAGCCGGTGGCGAGATAAAGTACGATTGAGAGCTTCTCCAGGCGGCCGGGGAACGCGAGTTTGAGCGCAACGCCGGTGAGCGCCAACCCCCACACGGTGCCGAACAGGCTCCAACCCCAGGCGCCCTGGATGCTGGTCAATGCAACCGGTGTATAAGTACCTGCAATCATGAGATAAATCGACGAATGGTCGAGCAGGCGCAAAAATTTCTTCAACCCATGACGGCTGACGATGTTGTAGAGCGCCGAAGCGCTGAAAACGAGCAGAAGCGTGCCGCCATAAATCGAGAAACTGGTGACGGTGAGCGCGCCGGCATAACGGCTCGCCACCAGAACCAGCATAATCAGCCCGGCAATACTGGCACCGACGCCCAGGCCATGACCGATATTATCGGCCAGCCTTTCGCCATAGCTATAGACGTGCGCCTTATTCACACCGGTTACTCCCTCACGACTCTTCCCAGCATGCCATTAAATAGTTATTGAAAAGCCGGGATACAAACCGGCGGCGGGATTATTTTTTCTCGATCAGAGACATGATCTCGGCGGCAGCCTTGGGGATATTGCTGCCCGGGCCATAAATCGCTGCAACGCCCGCCTTTTTCAAATAATCATAATCGTTGGGCGGAATGACACCGCCGCAAATGACCAGCACATCCTCCGCACCCTGCGCTTTCAATTCCGCCAGCAATTCCGGCACCAGTGTTTTGTGCCCCGCCGCGAGGCTTGAGACGCCGACCACATGGACATCATTTTCCACCGCTTCGCGCGCCGCTTCCTGCGGCGTTTGGAAGAGCGCGCCGATATCGACATCGAAACCGATATCGGCAAAGGCGGTGGCGATCACTTTCGAGCCCCGGTCATGACCGTCCTGACCAAGCTTAACCACCAGCAGGCGCGGACGGCGGCCCTCGCGTTGCGCGAATGCGGCGACATCGGAGCGGATAGCGCTGAACTCCGCGTCATTGGCGTAAGCCGAGGCATAGACGCCCGAGACCGCCCGCGTCGCTGCGCGGTGACGGGTGAAATGGGTTTCCAGCGCATCGGAAACCTCGCCCACCGTGGCGCGGGCGCGCATGGCGTCGATGGAGAGGGCGAGAAGATTGGCATCACCCGCCGCCCCGGCCCTGAGCGCGTCGAGTGTGGCCTGACAGGCCGCTTCGTCGCGCGAGCCACGGATTTTCTCGAGCCTTGCGATCTGCGCCTCGCGCACCGCGCTGTTGTCGACATCGAGGAGCTCCGGCATATCCTCTTCGTTGTTCTGATATTTATTGACGCCGACGATAACCTCTTCGCCCTGGTCGACACGCGCCTGGCGCCGGGTGGCCGATTCCTCGATTTTCAGTTTTGGCATGCCGGCGCTCACCGCCTGGGTCATGCCACCCAATTCCTCGACCTCCTCGATCAGCTTCCACGCCTCGGCAGCGATCGACTGGGTGAGCGATTCGACATAGTAGGAGCCGCCCAACGGATCGACGACATTGGTCACGCCGGTTTCCTCGGCCAGAATGAGCTGGGTGTTGCGCGCGATGCGTGCGGAGAAATCGGTCGGCAGTGCCACCGCCTCGTCGAGCGAATTGGTATGCAGCGACTGGGTGCCGCCAAGCGCCGCCGCCATCGCCTCATAGGCGGTGCGGACGACATTGTTGTAGGGATCTTGGGCAGTGAGCGAGACGCCCGAGGTTTGCACATGCATGCGCAGCATCGACGACCGAACGTCCTTGGGTTCGAACTCGGCCATGATACGCGCCCAAAGCTGGCGCGCGGCGCGCAGCTTGGCCACCTCCATGAAGAAATTCATGCCGACGCAGAAAAAGAACGACAGACGCGGCGCGAAATTATCGACCGGCAGGCCTTGCGCCACGGCGGCGCGGACATATTCGAGCCCGTCGGCGAGGGTAAAGGCGAGTTCCTGTACCAGCGTGGCGCCGGCTTCCTGCATGTGATAGCCGGAAATCGAAATAGAATTGTAGCGCGGCATGCGCTTGGCGGTGTGCGAGATGATATCGGCGACGATGCGCATCGACGGTTCGGGCGGATAGATATAGGTGTTGCGCACCATGAATTCCTTGAGGATATCGTTCT
>CAYSDJ010000031.1:41453-42834 GCA_964429775.1 uncultured Rhizobiaceae bacterium | reverse complement strand
GAGGCCACGGCAAAAGCGGCTGAAGTTACGGCCGGGACGGGGAAAGACATTGAAGGTGGTGGCGTAGATGTAGGCGCCGCTTCGAAGGACGTGGCGGCATCGGTGGATGCTGCACAGAAGGCCGGCGAAGAGGCCGCGCAAAAGGCCGCTCAGGCCGTAGCAGGTGTGGAAAAAGACCTTGATGCCGGCGCTGATGTAGGCGGCGGCAGCACTGCGCAAAAAAACGTCGCGGCGTCTGTGGATGCTGCTGTAAAGGCCGGCGTGGAAGCCGCCGAAGTGGCCGCTCAGGCTGCGGCTAAGGCGAAGGCTGGCACAGGCGACGTCAAAAAGGGCGTCGATGTCGGCGTCGAAAATTCGATGGCTGCGGTTAAGGCGGCAACAACCGCCGCTGAAGATGCCGCGAAGAAAGCCGCCTCGGCCGCCGCGGATGCCAAGGCAGCGGCTGAGGCTGCGGCGCAAAAAGCCAGCGCCGCTGCGAGCGCCGCAGCGTCGCAGAAAGGGGTCAGCGAGCAGGTCAACGAGGCGGTGACGACCAGCATCCAGAATTTAAAGAAGACCATCACCACATCGCTCGGCAATGCTGAGAATGTGATCAAACAAAAGACCGGTGCGGCCTTTGATGCCATCAAGGGGCAAATCGATACGCAGAAAAATAGCGACTATAGTGACTGGCAAACCAAACAGGCTGCGGCGGACAACACCTATGTCCCGCCCATTACCTATCACACCGAAAGTTATGACTGTCACAGAAAAATAACGACGCTGTGGACGAGAGAGGAGTGTAAACACAGACAGGTTCCCAACTCCGATAGCGTGACCGCGAACAGCAACGCCATCGCGTTAAAAAACTCCCGGCAGGCAACGGCCGATACCGCGAAAAACCAATATACGGCGATGGCCAATGCATCTACGGCGATCTCGACGCAAAAAACCGATAGTTTGAATGAGATCACCAGCGCCTTTGCCGGCGCCAATACCGAGGTGACGAATATCGACGAAACGCCGAGTTCGGCGCCGCTGTCATCCGATTCAGACCCGAGCACAAGTGACGGCTCTGATACCACTTTCACGGTTCAGAAAGTTGCCGCCCCGGCTGCACGGCCGGCCGGACTGTTGGAAATCGATGGTTCTGTAACGCTCAACGTGGTTGCCGCTGGCGCAATCACTGCCGCCATCGGCGATAAAACGATCGCCGAAGAATATATTGCCGAGGTGGGAAACCTCTATGGCGAACGTCAGGTCATTCAGGGTTCGGTGACAGCTACCGTTGCCGCTGGCGGTGTGATTGATGCGGCCATTGGCGAAAGCAGCGAGACCATCGCTGAAGTTGGTGACATCGGCGCATCGGTCGAAGGCAGTGTCTCCGAAATCGCCATCGCCA
>CAYSDJ010000031.1:0-41353 GCA_964429775.1 uncultured Rhizobiaceae bacterium | reverse complement strand
GTTGGTGACATCGGCGCATCGGTCGAAGGCAGTGTCTCCGAAATCGCCATCGCCATCGGCAATGTTTCGGGCGATATTGCCGGCACCTACGTCAACGATATCGACGTCGGCGGCGCCATCGCCGCGTCGATTGGCAGCAACACCGATGCGACAGTATCGATTGGTAATATCGGTTCCGCCGCGCGGCTGACCGGCACCGGGCACGTCAACGTCACAACCGGCGCGGCCCTGGCGGCGGCGATCGGCAGCAATTCCACGGCGTCCGTGTCGGTGGGTAACATCATGGCCCCGATCGGTGGCAATACCGAGGTGGATATCATCGCCGGGGCAATCACAACGGCATCACTGGGCGACCATACCCAGGCGACCGTGTCCATCGGCGATGTCACCAATACCATCGGTGGCAGCCTGGACAGTGATATCACTGCCGGTGCCGTGACAGCGTTTTCGCTCGGCAGTCACGCGTCGGCGCAGGCATTTATCGGCACCGTTTCCCAACCCGTGGGCGGCAACGTGACGATGAACATCACCACAGGCGAGGTTTTTGTCGGCGCCATGGGCTATGAAAATGCCGCCGTCACCCATATCGGCCATATCGAAAAACCGGTGGCGGGGGATTTGGATGTCAATATTACCGTCGGCGGGGTGAACAATTTTTCGTTCGGCGTTGGCAGTGGCGGCGACCCGCTGACGTCGCGCATCTCCATCGGCTCGGTCCTCTCGCCGCAAACCGCGGCCAACGAGCCGACCGATATCAATGTGCACAAAGGCACGGTCGATGCGATGAGCTTCGGCTTTACTTTTCATGTGCCGGTCCTCGGCACCTACTTTATTGGCGAGACCGGCTGTGAAAGCTATGGCAATGTCGGCTCGGAGGGTTGCAGCGCGCACGACAATAAGCTGAGAATCACGCACGAATAATTTGCGCGCTTATCGTCCATCATTGTGGTTGCTGCCGGAGTTTCCGTATATAGATTGTGATCGATCAATTTGGCTCGCGCGGGTGTCTTTTGCTGCCCAGCGGGTGGCAGGCGCATGCTCGGCACGGAAAACCAGACAAATTATATCGGCCAGGCGGTCGAGCGCATCGAGGATGCGGCGCTCCTGAGCGGGCAAGGCCGTTTTATCGACGATTTGCCGACCGCGCCCGGCACGGTGCATGCCGCCATCCTGCGCTCACCCCATGCGCATGCTGATATTAGCGCCATCGATACGAGCCGTGCCGAAGCGTTGGCTGGTGTCCATGCAGTGGTGACGGGTCGGGACGCCGAACTCTGGTCCGAGCCCTTTCTCGTTGGCGTGCGTCAGCCCATGCAGCATTGGTGCATTGCGACCGAGCGGGTGCGCTATGTCGGCGAGCCGGTGGCGATCGTCGTCGCCGAGAGCCGCTATATCGCCGAGGATGCCCTGGCGCTGATCGAGGTCGACTACCAGACATTGCCGGCGGTGGTCGAGGTGATGGCGGCGATGGCGCCGGATGCGCCGGTTTTGCATCCCGATGTCGGCAGCAATCTGGTCAATGAACGTGAATTTAATTACGGCGATCCTGAAGCGGCGTTTGCCGATGCCACGCATGTGGTGCGGGCTTCCGTGCGCTACCCGCGCAACTCGTGCACACCGATGGAATGTTTCGGCCTGGTGGCCGAATATCTTGCGGCCGAAGAGAGCTACGACGTGTTGGCCAACTTCCAAGGGCCGTATGCCCTCCATCCGGTGATGGCGCGCGCGCTTAAAGTGCCTGGCAGCCGCCTCAGATTGCGCACGCCGGCCGATTCAGGCGGCAGCTTCGGCGTTAAGCAGGCGATCTTTCCCTATATCGTCGCCATGGCCCTGGCCGCGCGCAAAGCCCGCCGTCCGGTGAAGTGGATCGAGGACCGGCTTGAGCATCTTGTTGCCGCCAATTCGGCAACCGGGCGGATCAGCAATATCTCTGCCGCAGTGGCGGCGGACGGCGTGATCGAGGCGCTCGATCTTGAGCAGATCGAGGATTGCGGCGCCTATTTGCGCGCCCCCGAGCCGGCCTCGCTCTACCGCATGCACGGCATTCTCACCGGCGCCTACAACATCTCTCATCTTGCCGTGACCAACCGCATCGTGCTGACCAACCGCACGCCGAGCGGCCTCAATCGCGGCTTCGGCGGGCCGCAGGTTTATTTTGCCCTCGAACGCCTGATGCAGCGCATCGCCATCGAGCTTAATCTCGATCCGCTCGATGTGATCCGGCGCAATCTGGTGCCGGCGGCGAGCATGCCATACCGCGCGGCAGCCGGCGCGGTGCTTGATTCCGGCGATTATCAGGCCTGTGTCAGCCGGGCGCTGGAGGATGGCGGGCTGGCGGAATTAGAGGCACGGCGCGATGCGGCGCGGGCGGCGGGGCGTCATTACGGCATCGGCTTTGCCGCCGCGGTCGAGCCCAGCATTTCCAACATGGGCTATATCACCACTGTCATGATGCCCGAGGAACGGCGCAAAGCGGGGCCGAAGGATGGCGCCGTCAGCACCGCCTCAATTGCCGTCGATCCGCTCGGAGCGGTGACCGTTACCGCCGATTCCATTCCGCAGGGGCAGGGGCACCGCACGGTCGCGGCGCAGGTCGCAGCCGAGGCGCTGGGTCTCCGGCCCGAGCAGATCACGGTCAACCTCGAGCATGACACGCAGAAAGACGGCTGGTCGATCGCCGCCGGTAATTATTCCAGCCGCTTTGCCGGCGCGGTGGCCGGCACCGTGCATATTGCCGCCACACGCCTCGCCATACGCCTGGCCGAAATCGCCGCACCGCAACTGAATGCGGTGCCGGAGGATATCGTTCTTTCCGGCGGGCGCCTGTTCGCGCGTGATAATCCGGACAACAGCCTCTCCTTCGGGCGCGTTGCCGGCGCCGGACATTGGTCGCCGTCGAGTTTGCCTGAGAGTGCCGCGCCCGGAATGCGCGAGACGGCGAGTTGGTCGCCGGAACAGCTCACCGCGCCGGGTGAGGATGACCGCATCAACGGCTCGGCAGCTTACGGCTTTATCTTTGATTTTTGCGGTGTTGAGGTCGATGAGGCGACGGGGCGCGTTCGGATCGACAAATACGTCACCATGCACGATGCCGGACGCCGTCTCAATCCGGCGCTGGTCGACGGCCAGATCCAGGGCGCTTTTGCCCATGCCGTTGGCGCCGCACTCTATGAAGAACTGGCTTATGGCGAGGACGGTAGTTTTCTCGCCGGCACCTTTGCCGATTATCTCGTGCCGACAGCGTGCGAGATTCCCGAGCCATTGATATTGCACCATGACAGCGACACCAACGCGACGCCGCTCGGCGCCAAGGGTATGGCCGAGGGCAATTGCATGAGCACGCCGGTTTGCCTTGCCAACGCGGTGGTGGATGCGCTGTCGCTCGATGATATCGCCCTGCCGATGACGCCGGACCATGTGGCTGAGCATCTGCATGGCGCGGAGCGTCCGCCATCGACGGAGCGCGCGGAAGCGCCGGCACAGATCTCGCCAGGCAAGGGCAGGGAGCTGACCGGCTCCGGCGCCAGCCTTGTTCCGGCGCCGCCCGGACAGGTTTGGCAGATGCTGCTCGATCCAGACACCCTGGCGGCGATCATCCCCGGCTGCGAAAGCATGGAGCAGCTAGGGGAGAATGCCTATCGCGCCGTAGCGGTGATACGCATCGGCCCCATTCGCGGCCGCTTCCAGGCCGAGATCAAATTGTCCGACCTCGATGCACCGCACGCGCTGAAGCTCTCCGGCTCCGCCACCGGGCCGCTCGGCTCCGGCACGGGCAGTGGGCGCGTCACATTGGTTGCCGATGAGAACGGTACGCGCGTCTCCTATGATTATTCAGCCGAAATCGGCGGCAAGGTGGCGGCCGTCGGCGGGCGAATGATTGACGGCGCCGCGCGTATTCTAATTGCGGAGTTTTTCAAACGTTTCGCAGGCCTTGCCGGCGGCACGGCGGGCGAGACCATTTCACTGTGGCGGCGTGTCGCGCGCCTGCTCGGGTTGGCACGATGAAGCCGGCGCCGTTCGATTACGTCGCGCCGGAAAGCGTTGAAGAAGCGCTTGCCGTGCTGGCCGAGACAGGCGAGGACGCGCGCATTCTGGCTGGCGGGCAGACGCTCGCGCCGATGCTCAATATGCGTTTGGTCGAACCGGCTGTTGTGATCGATATCTCGCGCCTCCAAGCTCTCGATTATATCCGGCGCGAAAACGGCCATATCGAAATAGGTGCGGCGGCAACGCAAAACGCGCTGCAGAACTGGCCGGATTTGGCCGCCCAGGCGCCGCTGCTGGCCCTGGCACTGCCCCATATCGGGCATTTCCAGACACGCAACCGGGGCACGGTGTGCGGCTCGCTGGCGTTTGCCGATCCAAGCGCCGAATTGCCGCTCTGTCTGGCACTGCTCTGCGGCGAGGTGGTGCTGAAATCGGCTGTGCGCCAGCGCGTGATAAAAGCGGCGGAATTTCAGCTCGGCATGCTCTCGACCGCGCGTGAGGCGGATGAAATCGTCACTGCCGCACGCTTTCCCGTGACCGAGGCGGGAACTGGGTACGGCTTCGCCGAAATGGCGCTGCGCCATGGCGATTTCGGCCTCGCCGCGATTGCCGTCAAGGCCGGCAAGACGGGCGTGCGCATTGCCGTTGGTGGCGTTGCCGACAGGCCGGTGGTGCGCAACTTTTCCGCCGGCATCGAGGGGGCGGCGCTCGACGATGCCCTGAATGATTTGGCCTGGGATTTGCCGGCGGCGGACGATCCGCATGCCACGGCGCGCTACCGCCGCGAACTGGTGCGCCGGCTCGGACGCAAGACGGTCGAGGAGGCGAAATCATGCCGCGATTAAAGGCCGGTGAAAAAAGCCGCATCAGCTTCGAATTAAATGGGCGCATGGTCACGGGCGATGCCGAGCCGCGCCTGTTGCTGGCCGATTTCCTGCGCCATGAAATCGGCGCAACCGGCACCCATGTCGGCTGCGAGCATGGCGTTTGCGGCGCCTGCACGGTGCGTCTCGACGGCGTTGCCATCCGCTCCTGCCTGGCATTGGCGGTGCAGGCAGATGGCCGGCGGGTCGACACGGTAGAAGGTTTGGCCGAAAAAGACGGCACGCTGTCCCGCCTGCAAGCCGCGTTCAGGCGCAATCACGCTTTGCAATGCGGCTTCTGTACGCCCGGTATTTTGATGTCGCTGGAGGATTTTCTGGCGCGCGGCGGCGAGCCGGGCGAGACAGAAATTCGGGAAATGTTGAGCGGCCATCTCTGCCGCTGCACCGGCTATAGCGGCATGGTGCGGGCGGTGCTGGAGATTGTCCAGGAATTGCGCGAGAAACAGAATGCTTGATCTCGGCACCACATTTATCGCCGCAGTCGAGCGTGAACCGGACGCCAAGGCGATCGTCGATGGCGATGTGACGCTGAGCTACGGCGAATGGCTTGAGCGTATCCTCGGCCTTGCCGGCGGTCTCACCGCGATGGGCCTCAAGCCCGGCGACCGCGTCGCGGTGGTGTTGCGCAATACCTGGCAAATGGCGAGCCTGCATTGGGCCTGCCAATTGACCGGGCTCGTGGTCACGCCGCTCAATTGGCGGGTGAGCGCGGATGAGCTCGATTATTTTGTCGATAACGCCGATGCCAGGGCGGTGTTCTTCGAGGATGTCTCTGCGCCGGCGGTTAATGGCGCAGCCAGCGCCGCCCAGCTGCCGCGCATTGCGGTTGAAGACGCGTCGGGCGGCACGGAGGATTTTGCCGCGCTGATGAATGCCGCACCAGCGCCGCTCAATTCGCGCGCCGCCGCTGAGGACATTTCGCTCATGCTCTACACCTCCGGCACTACGGGGCCGGGCAAGGGCGTGCCGCGCCGTCACCGTGCCGAGCGTGCCGCGGCGCTCGCCCATGTGGCGCAGAATTGTTACCGCTATGGTGAATCGACTCTTGGCGTAATGCCGCTCTATCACACCATGGGTGTGCGTTCGCTGCTCGCCATGGCGCTGGTGCAGGGCTGTTTTGTTTGCCTGCCGCGCTTCGATGCGGCCGAGGCGTTGGAGTGGATTGCGCGCGAGCGTGTCAGCACGCTCTATCTCGTGCCGACGCTCTATCACGACCTGTTGGCCGCGGATGCCTTTTCAGGTGCCGATGTGTCGTCCGTGCGCAAACTCGGCTTCGCCGGCGCGCCGATGACCGATGGACTGTTGCGGCGCGTTCAAGCCGCGTTCAAGCCGGAGCTGTTTGTCAATCATTACGGCTCGTCCGAGGTCTACACCTTCACCATCGAACAAGACGCGGTCTCCAAGCCCGGTTCGGCCGGCAAGGCCGGGCTCAATCAGCATATCCGCGTGGTCGGCGTTGGTAGCGACGATCCTGGCGCCGTGGTGGCCGCCGGCGAGGAGGGCGAGGTCATTGCCAGCCTAGCGAGCGACGAGGCCTTCGAGGGTTATTGGCGCCGTCCCGAGGCGGACGGGAAATCGCTGAAGGAAGGCTGGTATCACACCGGCGATATGGGCTATTTCGATCAGGACGGCGATCTGTTCGTCACCGGACGGGTCGACGATATGATTATCACCGGCGGTGAGAATGTCCTGCCGGTCGAAATCGAAAGCGTTCTTTCGCTCCATCCCGGCGTCGCCGAAATCGCCGTTGCCGGGCTTGAGGACGAACGCTGGGGCCGGCGCGTCACCGCCTTTATCAAGCGCCGGCAAAAGGTAACCGAGACGGAGCTGGACAGCTATTGCCAGCAGTCCGATCTCGCCAATTTCAAACGCCCGCGCGAATATGTATTCGTGCGGGAGATTCCCAAATCCCCGGT
Source organism: uncultured Rhizobiaceae bacterium (assembly GCA_964429775.1). GTDB lineage: Bacteria > Pseudomonadota > Alphaproteobacteria > UBA828 > UBA828 > PTKB01. The sequence goes on along the minus strand of CAYSDJ010000031.1, from coordinate 34,566 downwards.
CGGAAAAATCCTGCGGCGCAAATTGATCGCCGGCGAATTCGACCTTGAATAAATTCCATTGGAGGAACAGTGAGCCAATCATTTGACAGCAGCCAGCCTGAATTGCTGAAGAGCCTCGACGGTTTCCGCGTCGAGATAGACGACGCGCGCGAACGCGCCGATATCATTCTCGACCGGCCGCCGCTGAATGTCGTCTCGATGAAGGCGCGCGAGCAGCTTGCCGCCATCTATGAGGAGCTCGACCGGAACGATGCGGTACGGGTAATCGTGCTGCGCGGCGCCGGAAAGAATCTTTCTTCCGGCGGCGATATCCCCGGTTTCATGGAACAAACGCCCGAGCATGTATCGCGCCTTGCCTGGAACGTGGCGGCGGCGGAGCGCTGCCACAAGCCGGTCGTCGCGGCGATCCATGGCTATTGCTTCGGCGTTGGCTTCGAGCTTTCGCTCGCCTGTGATTTCCGCATCGTTACCGAAAGTGCCTTGGTCGGCCTGCCCGAGCAGCGCATCGGCATGATCCCCGGTTCGGGCGGCTCGATCCGCCTCTTAAAAATGATCGGCATGGCGCGCACCAAGAGCATGGTCATGCGCAGCCTCCGGGTTTCCGGCAAGGATGCCTACGCCTGGGGCATCGCCACCGAATGCGTCGCGGATGATAAACTCGAAGAAGCGACCGACGCCTTCGTCGACGAGCTGCGCTTCTTCTCCCCCTTGGCCCAGCGCACCATCAAAGGCGTCCTCAATTCAGCCGAGGATGCACCGCTCCATGTCGGCATCGAAATGGAAGGCCAAGCCTATGGCCGCATCCGCTCGTCAGAAGATTTCGCCGAAGGCGTGGCCTCGTTCAAGGAAAAGCGCAAGGCGGTGTTCAAGGGACGCTAGTTCTAATTTCCGATGGGCCTATCATCGCAGCTAGGGGCAAACGCCGGAGTGGCTGTTCAGGCGCGCGTAATATTCTCCTGCAACCTATCGCGAATGGCGCTGGCGAGCTTAACCCGGTTGAATGGCTTCTGCAGAACATAAGCGCGCGCATCCAATTCGGTGTGGGTGTTGAACGCTTCTTTGGCATAGCCTGTCATATAGACGACTTTGGCCGCCGGAACGTGTCGCGTAATTTCAGTTGCCAGTTGAGGCCCGTTCATGGTGCCCGGCAACACCACGTCGGATAGCAGCAAATCAATCGATGCGCCGGATTCAATATAGGTCAATGCCGCTTCCGCATTGGCCGCTTCGGCGACGTCATAGCCAAGACCGTTAAGCAAGTTGACGGCGAGCGAGCGCACATTTTCATCATCTTCGACAACAAGAATTTTCTCGCCCCGGGTTGGCTCGGCAGCGGAAGCCGCCTCGGGTGTTTCCGCATCGCCCGCAAGTTTTGTCGAGCGTGGCAGGTATAGGTTGACCCTCGTGCCGACATCCTGCGTGCTGTGAATCGTCACATTGCCGCCGGATTGTTTGGCGAAGCCATAGATCATGCTGAGGCCCAGCCCCGTTCCCTTGCCGACATCCTTGGTTGTGAAGAAAGGCTCAAAGACATGACTAAGATCTTCGCCCGGGATTCCACTGCCTGTGTCGGACACGGCAAGCATGACATATTCACCGGGTTTGAGCTCGGCTTGTGCCGCGGCATGGCTATCGCCCAGCAAGATGTTGGCCGTCTCAATAGTAAGGCGCCCGCCATCCGGCATGGCATCGCGAGCGTTGATGGCCAAATTCAACAGGGCGTTTTCCAATTGCGATTGGTCGGCCGTGCAGAGCCATAAATCATCCGCTGTGGAACTTTCTATTTCTATCGTTTCACCCAGCGTGCGGCGCAGCATATCCGTCAGTCCGAGGATCAAACTGCCAAGATCAAGGGTAGCCGGCATGAGGGTTTGTTTGCGCGAGAAGGCGAGAAGGCGATGCGTTAATGCGGCGCCATGTCGCGAGGCCGCGACACTGCGATCGATCATGTCCTGGACGGCGCTGTCGTCGCCGATGCTGTCACGAATAAGTTCTAGGTTGCCCTGTATCACGGTCAGTAGATTGTTGAAATCGTGTGCGACACCGCCGGTAAGTTGGCCGACGGCCTCCATTTTTTGTGCCTGCTGAAGTTTGTCCTCGGCGAGTTTTCGGTCCGTAACGTCGGTCGTCGCGCCGATGATGCGCCGCACACCTGGCGCTTTGCCGGCAAAGGATCGCGATTTGGTATGAACATATCGTACCTCACCATCCGGTCTGACGATGCGGTTCTCCACCTCATAAAGAGCGTTGCGTTCCATTGCCTCGGCCCACGATCTTTTGACCGTTGCGCGGTCTTCCACATGTACATGCTGCAGGAAGGCTTTGAAACTTTGCGGCACGTCTTCCTGTCCGATGCCGAAAATGATGCACAATTCGACCGACCAAAACGTTCTGGTTTGGTGCGCTCCGTCAATATCCATGGCCCAACTGCCGACATTCGCGATCTGCTGCGCCTCGGTCAGTCTTGCCTCATTTTCTACCATGGCTTGCTCGGCCAACTTGCGCTCGGTGATATCCTGGGTGGTTCCCCTGATGCCGGTCAGGCTGCCGGAATTGTCAAGTATGGGCTCAACGCGCTCGTGAACGATGCGAACCGATCCATCGGGGAGGACAATACGGTGTTCATAATCATGCTGGCCGCCCAACACTTCCTGTTCACGTATTATTTGTCTGACAATCTCCTGGTCGTCCGGGTGAACTGAATTCAAGAATATTTCCAGTGTGGGCGCCCCTGAGTTCGGTTTAAGCCCATAGAGGGTGTAATGCTGGTTCGACCATAGCAGTTCTCCGGTGACGAAGTTTCGCTCCCAGCTTCCGATGAGAGCAAGTTCCTGCGCTTCCGCCAATCGCCTTTCGCTCTCGCGCAGCGCTTCCTCGCTTGCGGCTCGCTCTGTAACATCTTGCAGGAATCCGCGCGCATGGCGAGGTGTGCCGTCATCGTCCGAGCGCGTCACCTCTCCCTGAACATGGACCACACGCTCCTCCCCGTCGGGGCGAATAATTCGGTAGGTATAGTCGAACCGTTTGCCTCTTTGCAGGTCTTGCGACTGGCGCTCAATCCACGCTCTATCCTCCGGGTGGATGAGGTTGAGGTAGCTTGACTGGCGGCCATCGAATTCCGCGCGCGACAGGCCGACGATGCGATACAATTCGTCGGACCAAATAACGGTATTCGTTTTGTAGTCAATTTCCCAACTGGCGAGATGCGCCATTTCCTGTGCATGCGCAAGCATGGACGAGCTGTGGCGGAGCTCTTCTTCGGCAAGTGTCAATTCCGTGATGTTCTGAACGGTTCCCGACACGCGCAAGGGTTTTCCAGCCTCTCTCAGCGTTACTTCTCCGATCATATGCAAATGGCGTACGGAGCCGTCCGGCATTAGAGCGCGATATTTTAAGCTGTAGGGCCGGTCGCTAGTGAGCGCCTCATTGATGGCCTTCAGCACCCCGTCCCGGTCATCGGCGTGAACGCGCTTCTTAAAGCTTTCGAAGTTGTTTTCATTCGTTCCGATGGAAAATCCAAGGACGCGGTAACATTCGTCGGACCAGCGTTCCTCGCCGCTCTCCACATCCCATTCCCAGCTGCCGATCTGGCCGATTCGCTGTGCCTCGGCAAGGCGCGCCTCGCTTTCCATCAGCGCCTGTTCACGCTCTTTGGTGCGCGTTATGTCGGTGCGTACACCGACGACGCTGCCATCCGCCAGACGGTGGTCGCTGACGCGGATCCAGGATTTGTCGGCGAGTTGCACTTCGAGCGCCCCATCGACCTCGCCCCAGTGCGCTATTTCCTCCGGTGTGACTTCGGCGCGGTTTCCGAGCGCCCCGGAGGCCTGGTATGTGCGCCAAATATCGGCGCGCTGCGTTCCCGGCGTCAAAGCGTGGCTAATTTCCGGAAACATATTTCGCGATCGGTCGTTGGCGTAAGTCAGGCGATCTTCTTCATCGTAGACGATTATTGCTTCCGACGCGTTATCGATGGCGTCGCGAAGCCGTTGGTTCTCCAACTCGGCGACTTTGCGTTCGGTGATATCTTCGACGATTGCTGTTTGAAGGGGCTGCTTTCTCGATTCATCGGAGATCAGAGCCAAGTGCAGTACCGCCCAGACCGTGCTTCCGTTCTTATGAAAAAGGCGTTTCTCGAAAGTAAATCCGCTGCTCTCTGCGGCGTGCATTTTATTCAGGCCGGCTTGGATGCGATCAATTTCATCGGCGGCGCTGACATCCTGCCATCGCATGCCGGCAAGTTCGTTTTCGCTATATCCGAGCATGTGCCGGAAGGCCGCATTGGTCGAAATATAGTTGCCTTCGACATCGGTAATGGTGACACCGACGATGGCGTTCTCGAATAGCGATCGAAACTGCGCCTGGCTTTCGTGCAGCGCTTTTTCCTTGGTCTTGCGTTCGCTGATATCCTCGTTCAACCCGAGCAGACGGAGCGGTCGGCCATCCGATGCCCGAACCGCCCGGGCAACGGAACGAATCCAGATATAGTCGCCACTCGGCAGACGATATCTGTATTCCACGTCATAGGGATTATCATTCTCAAGATGATCGCGAAGGCATTGAATCGTTTGGGCGCGATCCTCGGGATGGAGATGTGAAGCCCAGGCGTTATTGTCATCATATATGTCTAGATCTTCGGTTATTTCTTCGTTTCCCCGGCCAAATAGAAGTTGGTGGCCGGACGAGCTCCAAAATTGCTTGCGTTCTATGTCCAGATCCCAAATGGCGGAGTCCGTCGCCCATAGCGCGAGGTTGAAGCGCTCGGCAAGCTCTTGGCGTGTATCGCCGTTCCCGCCTGGTTTGTCAGTCAATTCGGTACGCCTCCAGAGCCTTGGCCTAGCGTAATTTAAATAGAACTTAATAAGTGAGGATTGGGAAACTCGGTTGTTAGCAGCTGGTTACATGGGGCATTAATGCCGCAATATATTAGTGGGTAAGAACCCGGAATAGCATAGTAAATGTTAATTAAGTTTAAGGTTGCCCAAGTCTGGAACGCTGGCAGACGACCGAAACCTAATTTGCCCATGCAGCGCGAAGCCCGCCCGAGAGCTTCTTACGGTTCTTTTTGAGCAGATTAGCCGAAGGGCTACCCTAACGCGCGTGTCGCCGCCAGACAGCCTCAACACTTAAGCGTGGCGCGGTTTTGTTTGTCGCAGCCATGACCTGGCGCTCGCTCGGCCCGCCATTGCTTAATGCGCGGAATGCCTCAACCACGGCGCCGGTGGGATTGCCGTGGCGCTTGGCGGCGAGCGAAAGCGGCTCGTCCATACGTCCCGAGCAATGGGCGCAAGGCCAGGAGAGGCGCGCCATCAGGTCGGTCGCTTCGCCTTCCGGAAAGCGCACCATTAGCTCCTCAATCGTGGTCGAGCCACGGATCGGTCCGGCTCTGTCCTTAGCGCTGCGCGGCATCCGGCCTCACATTGTGCTTATTCGGCGACGGCGGCAAATTGCGGCTTTTCCTGGCCCGGCATGACGATGGCATCGCGCGGCATTTGATAGCGTGCGTAGGGTAGCACCACCACTTTGGCGTCCTTGCCATGCTCGGTGAAGGCGCCGGCCAGCGCGCTCTCGAGCGAGGTGCTTGCCTCGATGCCGATATCCGCCGCCATTTCGAGATTTTCCTCGAGCGTCACGACATGCAGTTTCTTGCGCGTCATGACCTCGTAAATCGGCACCCAGATGCAGCCGGCCCACATTTCGATCTTGCGTGCATGAATGTCGCGGTAGACGCGTTCCATATTTTCCGGCGTTGGCGGCATATAGGGCTTCATCAAATCCATCAGCGCGAGGCCGGGGAAATTACCGAGATGAGTGTTCACGCCGGGCGACGGGCTGCAATAAATGATCGTCGCGCCATCCTTCAGCACCAGATCGGACGACATGCAGCCCCAGCCGGTGTGGAAGAAGAGATGATCGGTCGGCGCGAAGACGCCGCAAATGGCGATATCGGCAAGCTCGCCCGCCGGGCGCTCATAGGCGTAGATATCGTTGAACACTTTCAGTGCTTCGAGATGGGCATCCGGGTGGCGGCCGAAATTCATATAGGAGACACCGCCACGCGTGTTGATGACACTGTTGAGCGTCGCCGTTAGTTCGCACATGGTTGCCGCATCGTCGATATCGGCGCGCATCGGCCCGGCATAGGAGCCGTAATGGGTGTCGGGCGACATGACGAAAGCGCAATGATTTGATTCTATCGTCTCGTCCGAGACCACGCCCGGCAGAATCAGCTTGCCGCCGCCGCCGGCGCCCCAATGGTTGGATTGAGTCTGGCCGACCGACAGCTTGACGTCGGATTTGGCCACTTCCTTGTGCAGCCACACCGGCGTGCCGCGCGAAGTCACGCCCTTGAAGACATACATATCCTCTTCGCGCGGCTCGTTCTGAAAGAAGGGGATGCCGAGGCGCTCCATGCGGGCCATGTTTTCCTTGCCGAGCTTCTTCTCGGTATCGGATTCCGACATGGTGAAGACCTTGCCGTTGGCGCACACCACGCGGGCATCCTTGATGCCGTGCTTCTCGATGGCATCGAATATGGCCGGCAGAATTTTCGACGCGGGTGTCGGGCGGAACTGATTGTCGATGATAATTGCCAGGCTTTTGTCGGGGCCGATCATCTCGGAGAAGCGCGGGCCGGAATGGGGATTTTCGAGCGCCTGAGCCGCCGCATCGGTGACATTGGGCAGCGAGGCGGGCTCGTCCGGTTCGATCACCGCAACCAGATTGTCGCTCGGAATATCGATCTCGATCTGTTCCCGATAGACCATGCTGGGATCGTCGCAGGAGCCGATCGTCAACGGATCCAGCGATTCGAATGGAATAGTGACGCGTTCGGTTTTTGACATTGCAGCCTCTCAGGAAGATTCGGCCCCATTTTGCGCCAAGCGGGCGGCGCGGTCGAGGGCGGATTGGCGGGAATATGCCGCTAATTTGGCCGACCTATGGCTGCGGCCATATTGACATTTACCGCTAAAACGGTTTTTTACCGGTCAAGCAAGAGAAAAAACCGGGACAGCCTTGTAAAAATAGGGGGGGCTGTTTCTATGGCTCGGGCCGTACGAATTGTTCAGGGCGACTTTGGTCGCCTGGCGTTGCTGGACATGGATCAACCGCTTGTGGTTCATGCCCATTCGCAGTGCCAATTGATTTTCAAATGCGGCGGTATGGATGCGGCATTCAGGGTTGGCGAGCAGGATCTTCCGCTCGACGAACAGAATGCCGTCTTAATTAATTCCTGGGAGCCGCATCAATATCTGCACCGCGCCGATTCGGCCTCGGCGATTCATTTGTCCCTCTATATCGAACCCGCATGGCTGGAAAAAATAGATAAGAAATTGCACGGCATGGCGCATCTCGCCCTGTTCTCCCAGCCGGGCGCGAAGATAAGCGAAAAAACGCGCAAAATGGCGGATTCCTTGGCTAATATGTTGGGTTGGTCCGGAATTATCGAGACCAACGAACTGGAACGCCAAGCGTTCGAACTGGTTGCCGGCATCGTTGGTAAATTTGTCGATCGAAGCAATTTGGGCATCCTCGAAGCCGGCCGGCCGGCGAGCGATTTTCGTATTCGCAAGGCGCTGCGTTATATGGGCGAGCATTCCGCCGAGCCGCTCGACGTGATGGCGGTGGCGCGGCATTCGGGCCTCTCGCGGCCGCACTTTTTTGCTCTGTTCCGGCAATGCACAAATCTCACGCCCAACGTTTATGCCAATGTGTTGCGCATGAACGAGGCGGTAACTCATCTCTCTGACAGCGCTGAAAGCATCGCCGAAATTTCAGAAGAACTCGGCTTTAATGCGCAGAGTCATTTCACCCGATTCTTCCGCAGTCATCAGGGCGTGCCGCCGACCGAATTCCGCCGCGCGTTGCGTTAAGCGCCTAAATCCCACCGGTCAAAGCGGGCTTTTTTGCCGACCGGTCTGATTTTTTGCCGCTTGGTCTGATTATTCGCATTTTGCCTTGCCGAAGCGGTGAAATGGCGCGCGCGGCGCGCTAAACTCTCCTCAGCTATTCAACAAAATGGACCGCATGCCGGGCGTCGAGTTGGCGCGTGCCGGTAAATTCGGACATCCAGCGCAAATGGGAGATGAAAAAATGGCTGAATATTTACAGCCGGAATCTTTGGAAGAGGCGGCCGGAATGATTGCCGCGCATGGTTCGTCGCTGGCGATTGTCGCTGGTGGCACAAGCGCGATGCGCTTTGTCGTGCCTCATGCCGAGCATGTCATGGGCGTGCGCGGTCTTGATATGACCGCAATTGAGCGTTCGAGCGGTGGCCTATCGCTCGGCTCCGGCGTGACCATGAGCCAGATTCGCGAGAGCCTGCCGATACCGGCCTTGCAGGAAGCCGCGCGCGGCGTTGGCGGCCCGGCTTTGCAAAACATGGCCACCGTCGGGGGCAATATCTTCGCCCATCAGCCGTACGGCGATGTGGCGGTTGTGTTGCTCGCTCTCGATGCGGCGGTAACGTTTTCCACCGTCAATGGCGAGCAAACCCAGAAGCTGGCGGAGTTTTATGAAGCCGGCGGTGTGCCGGAAGGGCTCCTAACGCGCATCGATTGCGCCGCACCTGGCGGTGAGCTGGTTTACCTCAAATGCGGCCGGCGGCGTTTCAACAGCCCGACGGTCGTCTCGGTTGCCGCTTGTGTCGGCTTCGACAACGGTCATGTCGGCAATGCCTGTATCGCTTTGGGCGGTGCGAGCAAGCACCCGATGCGCTGCTCAGCCGCCGAGCAGGCGCTTGTGGGCAAGGCGCTCGATGATGCCAGCATTAGTGCGGCTGCGGATGCCGCCGCGGCGGCCTGTTCGCCGGGCACCGATTCAGTTGCCACCGAATGGTATAGGCGACGCATGGTCGCGACTTATTTAAGCCGGGCGCTAAAGCAGATCGCCGGCTAGGAAGAATTGGGAGAGAGAAAATGGCTTCACAGATTGTCAATATGCGGGTCAATGGGCGCGACGAGCAATTGGTCGTCAGCGCGCTGACGACCTTGCAGGCCGTGTTGCGCGACAAGTTGGATTACACCTCCGTCAAGGATGGCTGTAGCCAGGGCGGTTGCGGTAGTTGTTCGGTGATGGTTGATGGCGAGCTTCGGCTTTCCTGCCTTACCCCGGTTCAGGAGGTTAACGGCAGTGAAGTAACGACGCTGGAAGGCCTGAACCAAAGCAATTCCATCACGGCGCTGCAGGAAAAGTTCGTTGAAAAATATGCCGCGCAATGCGGCTTTTGCACGCCAGGGATGATGGTGGCGATCAAGGCCTTGCTGGATAAGAACACCAATCCAAGCCGGGACGAGATCAGTGAAGCGTTGGCTGGAAATATCTGCCGCTGCACCGGCTATCTGCCGATCATCGAAGCGGTGGAAAGCGTTGTCGCCGAAATGTCCGGTTCGGCCGGCGACTAGGGGGAGGAAAAACAATGGCAGTCAAGGATCTGAAAATCGTCGGGCAGCCCGTGAAGCTGCGCGATCTCGATACCCATGTAACGGGTGAAACGGTTTTTTACGAAGACGTCCGCGTGGCCCGCTTGCTGCATCTGAAAATGCACCGCAGTAAACACTCCCATGCCAAAATTCTGAATATCGACACATCTGCGGCGGAATCTTCACCCGGTGTCGTTTGCGTTCTGACGCATGAGGATTTGCCCGGCAAAAAAGTTTACAACGGCCTTGCCGGGGCCGGCGTCGGCCCGGAGGACGAACCCATTCTGGCCTTTGACAAGGTGCGCTGGAAGGGTGAATCGGTCGTCGCTGTGGTGGCGGAGACGCCCGAGCAAGCCGCGGCCGGAGCGGCCAAGGTGAAGGTCGATTATGAAGAGCTGCCGGCGGTATTTGATGTTGAGGAAGCGCTCCAGGACGGTGCGCCGAACCTGACCGCCCATTGGCCGAACAATCACTATATCTATCCGGACAATCACAAGGCTGCGCAGGTTCGCTTTGGCGATGTCGAAAAAGCGTTCGCCGAGGCGGATCATATCGTTGAGGATCGCTACGACACCCAGCCTATCGAGCAGGCGCCGATGGAGACCAACGGATGTATCGCGGTGCCCGAGGGCGATGGCCGCGTCACGGTTCACAGCTGTTCCCAGGGCCTGCAATTTTCGCTCGACACCACGGCGGGAATTCTCGATATGCCGGCCAGCAAACTGCGCTTTGTCGGCGGTACCGTGGGAGGCGGCTTCGGCGGCAAGGTCGATATCATGCCAGAGCCGATTACCACCCTTGCGGCGCTCAGGACCGGCCGCCCGGTCAAATTCAAATATACCCGCGAAGAGGAAATGCAGGTGTCGTCGTCACGCTCGGGATGGCGTGTCTATATTAAGGACGGCGTGATGAATGACGGGCGGATCATTGCCCGCAAGGTCACGACCTATCAGGATTCGGGCGCTTACCTGCGCTTCAGTTCCTATGGCAGCATGAAGCATTGCGGCAGCATGCCGGGGCCGTATTCGATCCCGAATGTGTGGGTCGATTCGATCGTTGTTTTCACCAACCGCACACCTTCCAACGCCATGCGTGGCTTCGGCGTGATGGCCGGTTCATTCGCACTCGAAGTGCAAATGGACAAGGTCGCCGAGACAATCGGCATGGACCCTTGGGAAGTGCGCCTGATCAATGCTTACCGGGAAGGCGACATGAAATCGCATCTCAAGCCGGTCGAGGATGCCGGCATGGTGGAAACCATCCTGTCGGCGGCCAAGCTGGCGGGCAAGGATTTGCCGGAGAACTTCCAGAACATGTCCTCCTTGGACCGAAAGGCAGGTTGAAAATGACAAAATTACGCGGAACCGGCTTCGCCTCGGTGAACTACCCGACGGGCATGCATCTGGGTGGCGATCCAACCCAGTCCTTGGTCCACGCCACCACGTCGGGCAATTTCATCGTCACCATGTCGAGTGTTGATTTGGGCCAGGGTCTCAAAACCATTCTGGCGCAGATTGCCGCCGAGGCTTTGGGCGTGCCCTATGAGACGGTTATCGTCGATACCGGCGACACCGACACCGGCCCCCATTGCACCGGCACCTTTGCCAGCCGGACAACGCACCGCGCCGGCAATGCGGTGATCATGGCCGCGACCGAGGCGCGCAAGGCGATGCTCGAAGTGGCCGCCGAAAAACTCGAGGTTAGCGTCGAGGATTTGGAAACCGATGGCCAGGGCAATATCCATGTCGCCGGCGTCGAGGAAAAATCCATATCGGTCGCCGAGACGGCGGGCGCGGCCCATTTCGAGCTCGGCAAGACGATTTCCGGGCGCGGCATCTTTCTCAAGCCGCCGAGCCCGATGGACCCGGAGACCGGTGAATCCGATCCCGATTCAACCCAGGCCCATGCCTGCACCGTGGCCGAGGTAGAAGTCGATACCGAGACCGGCGACGTTCAGGTGCTGGGTATCAAGAGCGCCTATGAGGTTGGCCAGCAGGTCAATCCGGAATTGGTCAAGGGACAAATCGTCGGCGGCGCCTGGATGGGCATCGGCCACGCTTTGCAGGAGACCACCGCACCTTACTATCCGGCCATCGATCATGGCGCCAAGGACTTTCAGAGCTACATGATGCCGGGTGCGGCTGATATGTGCGAGGTCGAATGCGAGGTGCTGGAAATCGCTTCCCGCAATGGGCCGTTTGGCGCCAAGGGTGTCGGCGAGATGGTGACCAACAGCCCGATCCCGGCGATCGTCAACGCCATCAACAATGCGCTCGGCGTGCGCATAACGCAGATTCCGGTAACGCCGGAAGTGGTGTTGCGCGCGCTCGACGAGAAGGCGGCAAATAGCGCCTGATTTCGCCGCCCGCCTTCGCTATGGTAGTTGCAGAAAAATAATGGTTTCTGCATTCAGGAGTAGCATGGCATGGCTGGTGGCAAGAGCGTTGTTGGAACACGCGAAGAATTGACGGCGCGGGCGCGCGCCTTGGTGCCGGCCATTCGCGCCCGGGTCGATGCGGCGGAAGACTTGCGCCGCTTGCCGCAAGAGACGGTCGACGAATTGCGCTCTGCCGGATTGCACCGGCTCTTGCAACCGGCAGCCTATGGCGGCGCCGAGGCGCATTTCGGCGGCTTTGTTGATGTTATTGGCACGATTGCCGAGGCTTGCGGATCAACAGGCTGGGTATTGGCCCAGGATACCATTCATAATTTCATGCTTGGGCAGTTTCCGGGCGAGGCGCAGGCGGAAGTGTGGGGTGACAAGCCCGATGCGTTTGTCTGCGGCGTGCTAATCCCGGGCTGCGGCAAGGCCGAGCCGGTCGATGGCGGCTGGCGCCTGAGTGGGCGCTGGCCGTTTGCCAGCGGCATCATGAGTGCCGAGTGGTGCATTCTCTCGGCTTTCGAGCAAAACGAAGGCCATGCGGCGCGCATGTTTGCCGTGCCGTGCGAGGCGCTCACCATTCACGATACCTGGCATACCATGGGCCTCGCCGCAACCGGCAGTCACGATGTCGAGGCCGCGGATTTGTTTGTGCCGGCCTATCGCAGCCTGAGCGTCGAGGAAACCAAGTTTGGCGAAGCACCGGGCACCAAAGTGAATTCCGCTCCGCTCTATCGCCTTGGCACCTTCGCCATGTTTTCGGTCGTTCAATCCTCGACCTCTTACGGCCATGCGCGCGGCAGCTTCGACAGTTTCATCTCCGAAACGCGTGCGCGCACGGCACGCCTTTCGGGTAAAAGCGTGGTCGATTACGGCACCACGCAAATCAAGATCGCCGAGGCCGCCGTGGCTCTCGATACGGCGCGCGAACTTCTGCATGCCTGTTGTAATGAAGCGATGGACGTGGCGGCGGCAGGCCAGGTGATGGATATGACGGACAAGAGCCGGATGCGCGGCAACGCCACCTTTGCCGGTAATCTCGCCGGGCGCGCGGTCGAGCTGATGTTTTCGCTCGTTGGCGGGGCCGGGCTCTACGACACAAATCCGATGTCGCGCGCCATGCGCGATATGAAGAGCATGCAGGCGCACATCACCCAGAACTGGGATGTCAATGGCTGCAATTACGGCCGCGTACTTTTGGGTCTGTCGAACCCCGACACCACTGTTTAGCCGCGTGTGCCGCCCGGCACCTATTTAAGCTCGACGATCGCCTCGATCTCGACCGGGATTTGCATCGGCAGCGAGCCCATGCCGACCGCCGAGCGGGCGCAGCATCCCGCTTCGCCGAAGATGTCGACCATCAGGTCGCTGAAGCCATTGATCACTTTGGGCTGCTGCTCGAAATCGGGCTCGGCATTAACCATGCCGAGCACCTTGACGAAGCGGCGCACCCGGTCGAGATCGCCGATCTCGTTCTTGAGCGTCGTTAGCATGTTGAGGCCGACCATGCGCGCCGCTTCATAGGCATCGTCGAGCGCGACTTCGCTCGGCACTTTGCCTTTGCGGTAATTGCCTTCCACATCAATCGGACCGTGCCCGGAGAGATAGACCAGCTTGCCATAGGTGACGGCGCCGATGTAATTGCCGACCGGTGGGGCCGGCGGCGGAAGCACCAATCCGAGCGATTTTATTTTTTCCTCTATGTGCATCTCAAATTCTCCTGAATGGCTGTCATCGTTGCTATTGCGCCAGGCGCCAGCACAGCAGATCAAAGCGGTCCTGACCATAAAATGGCTCACCGTTGAATACCATCAGCGGCACGCCCCAATGGCCCGCTGCGCGTTGTGCTTCCTGATTGTTCTCGATTGCCGCGTCGAGTGCGGCGGCGCCGTGTTCGGCGCGCCCGTCAAGCTCGGCATGGTTCAGTCCCGCAGCATTGCACGCCTTGGCGATATGTTCGCCTTGGTGCCAGTTATCGGTGGCACCGTCCCACAGCAGCGTCATCACAGCGGAAGCATATTCGAGCCCCATGCCGCCGTCCGCCGCCGCTTGCGCCATGCGCGTGATGCGGCGGATATAGGGCTGCTCGGCCGCGATATGACCGCTCTCGAGATCTTGCACGATCGGGTCGGGTTCGGGGCGGCGGTAGGGGATGTCATAAAATTCGGCGAGCCTGGCCGAATCCTGTAGGTGGTAGGGCCGATAAAGCGGATCGACCCGGCTAAAAAATTCAGGGTCGCGGACGGCGATTGGGTAAACCGGGCGGATCAACACCGAAACATTGAAATTCTCCACCAACGCGGCCAATCGCCGGGTCAGCAAATAACAATAGGGGCTGCGGAAGGAGTAGAAAACTTCAACGGTACGGGACATGCCGGATGCGTGCGTTGCGTGCGCTACTTGCTCAGCAAATTTCGGCCGGCCTTGGCCAGGCGAATGGTGGTCGCAGTGTCCGACAACTTAACCAGCGATACCCAGCCATGCGATTCGCATTCGCGCAACGTGGTCCACAACAGGGTCTCATCCTGCGCGCCCATGACAGCGATTTCGCCAGACATGTTGAGAAGTTCGAGGAGTAGCCTCTGCTGGGGCAACGCATAGCCATGCCCTGCGGGGGGTGAATCTGTTTCGCTCATCTGTTCCATTTTAGACTTATCATTGACGCTAGCCTGCCTAGCATAGTCTATGCTAACAGGCTCGTCAGCCTAGATTAAGTAGCGTTAAGCCTAATCATTACCAACAATTCGGAAAGTGCAGGAAATGGCCGCAAACAATTGGACTGTCTATCTATCAGGCGAAATTCACACAGGCTGGCGCGAGGAAATCGTCTCCGGGGCGAAGAGCGCCGGGCTGGATGTCGAGTTTGTCTCCCCGGTCACGGATCACGGCTCAAGCGACGATTGCGGCGTGGCGATTTTGGGCAGCGAAGCCGAGAGCTTTTGGCACGACAATAAAGGGGCCAAGGTAAACGCCATCCGCACCCGCACATTGATCGACCGCAGCGATGTCGTCGTCGTGCGCTTTGGCGAAAAATACCGCCAGTGGAACGCCGCGTTCGATGCCGGCTATGCCGCCGCCAAGGGCAAGTCGATCATCACCATCCATGATCCATCGCTCGGCCATGCTTTGAAAGAAGTCGACGGTGCGGCGATGGCGGTGGCGGAAAATCCCGGGCAGGTGGTGCGCATTTTGGACTACGCCATTAACGGCCGCCTGGCCGGTTGACGCGCAAGTTAATCAGGGCGACGCCAACCACCGCGACGGCCATTCCGATGATCGATATGGTGCCGAGGGTCTCGCCGAACAGTGGCCAGGCAATGAGCGCCGTCGACGGCGGCACGAGAAAAAACAGGCTGGAAACCCGTGTCGCCGCGCCGCGCCGGATCAGCGTGTAAAAAAGCACAAAGGTGCCGATCGACAGCACGAACACAAGCCAGACGACGGCGAAGATGAACTCGCCCGTCCAGGTGATCTCCCTCGACTCAAATATCATCGCCAATATGGCGGCTAAAATGGCAGAGGCGGTGAGCTGCACCGCGATGCCCGAGAGCAGGTTCATGTTGGCGCAGAATCGCTTTTGATAGAGGGTGCCGGTGGAGATACCGAATAGTGCCACCAGATGCAGCCCGACGCCCGCCGGCGTGCCCAAATCGAGCGACAATTTATGCCCGACAACGAGCGCGACGCCGATAACTCCGAGGGCGACGCCAAGCCATTGCAGGTTGGTCGTGCGTTCGCCGAGGAACCAGCCGGCGAATAGGGCGACCACAAGGGGCTGCAGGCCGACAATCAGGGCGGAGGTGCCGGCCTCGATGCCGAATTTCATGCCGCCATAGATCCCGCCGACATAGGCGCCCTGGATCAGCAGACCGGCAAAGGCGATGTGGCCAACCTGGCGCCAATCGTCAGGCCAGCGCGCGCGTAGCAGGACGACAAGCGCAAACAGAATGACGGCCGCGACGCCAAAGCGCAGCGCCACGAATGTCATCGGCTCGGCATAGGGCAGGCCGAGCTTCGCGCCGATAAATCCCGTGCTCCACAGAAGCACGAATATCACCGGCATGGCGCCAAGCCACAGCTTGTTGCTTGCCATGCGGCTTAGCGATCGCGCCGGATCATTTCATGTGGCTTTTGGCGCGCATGAAGGCCCAAGGTGTCGGGCCCTGGCGGCCTTCCCAAACGGCGAGCCACTGATCGAGCTGGCTGATTTTTTCCAATTCCTCGAACGCATTGGGGTTGCGCTCCTGATGGTCGATGCGCTCTATGTCATGGCTTTCGCCAAATCGCGCGATGATCTCATCGGGCAGTGCCTTGTCCATGACTTCGTGCAGTTCGACAAGGATGTCGAAATCCGTTAGCGCTGGAATTTGCAGCGGGTCGAGCAGTTCGCGTTCTCCGCCTTCGATATCACAGACCACCAACACCCGGCGCCCTGCCAGGGCGGACAGCTCATCGCTGCCGCATTCGCCACCGATGATTATCCGTTCTCCGACGCCGTTCTCCTCCGCCATCGCCTTACAGTAGGCGCGCCGCTCTTCATTGATGTCATAGGCCCTGACTTCACTCTCCGGCATGCGCCGGGCAAAACCGACCGCGTAGAAACCGTCGCCGCAACCGATATTGACAACATTTTCATAGGGAGTCGCGATGCAACGCTCGATAATTTCGTGCAGCTCCCGTTCGTAGCTGCCGAGGATTTTCGGCGCCACATTGCCTTCCGATGTTTTGTTGTGGATCACCATGCCCTGGAAAGGTCCGGAGCGCACTTCGGCGCCGCCATGGCTATAAAGGGAGGCGCCAATTTCCCGCGCCCGGTAGCGCGCGAGCAGGTTGAGGCCGTGGTTCATTTTGACGCTATTCTTCGCGTCGCTCGCCAATATGCGCAGCAGGTCTTGCATGACCCGCTCGCTTAGATCCTGCGCCATGGGCTTTTACCCCCGCCTTAATTTCTCATTCCTGCAATATGCTCAGTCCAGTATAGAGATCGAGCGCTTCCGGGTTGGCCAGTGCTTCCTGATTCTTCACCTCGCGGCCATGAATGACGGCGCGTACCGCAAGCTCGGTGATCTTGCCCGAGCGGGTACGCGGGATGTCGGCGACCTGAATGACCTTGGACGGCACATGGCGTGGCGTGCATTCGGCGCGGATATGGGCACGGATGCGTTGGGTCAGCGTGTCGCCGAGACTGAGACCCTCACGCAGCCGAACGAACAGGATCACTCGGACATCGCCTTCCCAGTCCTGGCCAACGCAGATGGCTTCCTCGACCTCGTCCAATTGCTCGACCTGGCGGTAAATCTCGGCCGTGCCGATGCGCACCCCGCCGGGGTTCAACACCGCGTCCGAGCGGCCATAGATGATCAGGCCGTCATGTTCGGTCAGCGCGACATAGTCGCCATGGTGCCAAATGCCGGGGAAGCGCTCGAAATAAGCGGCGCGGTATTTGCTGCCATCGCCATCGTTCCAGAACGAAACCGGCATGGACGGGAAGGGAGCGGTGCAGACCAGTTCGCCTTTTTCGCCGCGGATGGCGTTGCCGTCATCGTCGAACACCTCGACCCGCATGCCGAGGCCGCGCGCCTGCAGCTCGCCCGGCCATACCGGCCCTTGCGGATTGCCGAGGGCAAAACACGAGACGATATCGGTGCCGCCCGAAATAGATGCCAGATGCAGGTCTTTTTTGATCTTGGCATAGACATATTCAAAGCTCTCCGGCGCCAGTGGTGAGCCGGTTGACGTCATCGTCCGCAGATGTTCAAGACGATGGGTGTTTATCGGCGCAACGCCGGCCTTGCTGGCCGCGTCGATAAATTTGGCCGAGGTGCCAAACAGGGTCATCGCCTCGGCATCGGCATAGTCGAACAGAACATTCCCGTCGGGCTGAAACGGTGCGCCGTCATAGAGCAGCAATGTTGCCTTGGAGGCCAGGGCGGTGACCAGCCAATTCCACATCATCCAGCCGCAGGTGGTAAAATAAAAAACGCGATCATTCTCTTTAATATCAGAATGTAAAACATGTTCTTTAATGTGTTGAACTAAGGTTCCTCCGGCGCCGTGCACGATGCACTTTGGCACCCCTGTCGTGCCTGAAGAGAACATGATGAAAAGCGGATGGTTGAACGGCATTGAGGCGTATTCGATCTCACCGCCGGGTTGATCGGCGATGACGTCCTGGTAATGCTCGGCATTTCCGAGCCCCTCAAGGCTGGCACGCTCACGCGTATAGGGTACCAGGATGGTGGTCTTGACGCTCGGTAGCTGCGCAGATACCTCGCGTAGCTTGTCCAGGCAATCGATCTCCTTGCCGCCGTAATAATAGCCTTCGACCGCGATCAGCGCCTTGGGCTCGATCTGACCGAAGCGGTCGAGCACGCCCTGGGCGCCAAAATCGGGCGAGCAGGATGACCACACGGCACCGAGGCTCGCCGTTGCCAGCATGGCGATGATGGTCTCCGGCATGTTCGGCAGATAGCCGGCAACGCGGTCACCCTCACCGATGCCGCGCGCCCTTAAAGCTTGGGAGAGGCGCGAAACCCGGTCGTGCAGTTCGGCAAAGCTCAGGCGGCGGCGGACTTTCTCCTCGCCCCAAAATACCATCGCGTCACCGTCATCGCCCCGGCGCAACAAGTTCTCCGCAAAATTCAGTCGGGCATCGGGAAACCATTCGGCCCCCGGCATTCTGTCGCCATTGATGAGAGTCCGCGTGCCGCGTGTCTCGGCGATGATGCCGGCAAAATCCCACATCGAGAGCCAAAATTTCTCCGGCTCACGGATCGACCAATCATAGAGCGCTTCAAATTCATCAAACGAAGCTCCCCATTGTTCGTCCACCCGGTTCATGAAACGGGCCAAATTGGCTGATTTTTGTTGTTCTTCGCTGGGGCGCCAAAGAGGCTTGCTCACAATATATCTCCGGTCGTGCAATGGGGCGTGGAGCATATTCCAGCCGCTGCCCGGATTGTCAAAAAAAACGTCGGACGGAACAGAGCATGGCATGCGAATTCCAGGCGACCGATTATTTAAGCGAGCGTCGCGAAACCTAGACCTTCGGCCTAACTAGGAAATAGCGAATGGCTAAATACATAATTACTGGAGGGTGAAATAATAAAATAACATGTTGAAAAATAATATATTTGTTCAAGTCAGGCTGCGAGTCCTCTGCGTCGATTCGAAACTTATATGTTTCATGCATCGCTATCGATTTATTCCATAATATTTACAATTCCGAAATTATTTTTGCCCATATTTATCCTCTAATTAAGTCTGGTTAATAGGGAAGCTAACCGGACTTGGTTAAATGGGTGAGGTCGGTATTTGGCAAATTGCCAATTCATTACGTGGAGGGTGATCCAGTGTTTTCATTTTTCAGAAATACCAAAATCGGTCTGCGCATCATTATGGCGTTGGTTTTGCCAGTTGCCGGATTACTGGCCTTTTCAGGTTTCTTGGTTTTCGACAAATACCAGACCTCGGCCGATATGGGTCAGGTACAGGAATTGGCGGTCGTAGCGCCGGTGATCAGTGCCGTTGTCCATGAAATGCAGAAAGAGCGCGGTATGTCGGCTGGCTTCATCGCCAGCAAAGGCGCCAAATTCGCGCAAGATCTTCCCGGCCAGAGAAAGTTGACGGACGAGAAGCAGGCTGTTCTTTCGCAGACTCTAGAGGCATTTGATGCCGCCTCATTTGGCACGGCATTGGTCGGCAAGATCAACACCGCGCAAAAGGCTCTCGCGGAATTGAGCAGTAAGCGGGCGCAAATAAGCGATCTTGAAATCACCGTGCCGCAAATGGCCGGATACTATTCGCCGACCATCGCCAAGCTGTTGCAGATCGTCGAGGAAATGACGGTTCTCAGCACCGACGTGAAGGTCACCAATGCAATCACGGCATATACCGCTTTCCTGCAAGGCAAGGAACGGGCCGGCATTGAGCGGGCTATGGGCGCCAGCGGGTTCGGCGGTGGAGAATTTAAGCCCGCCATCTATCGCAAATTCCTGCAGTTGATCGCCATGCAGGAAACCTATCTTGGCCGCTTTGCCATATACGCCACGGCCGAACAAAAGGCCTTTTTGGCATCCACGCTTACCGGTGCGGCCGTCGGTGAGGTCGGTCGTCTGCGTAAGATTGCCATCGAAAGCCCGGTTACCGGCACGCTTGAAGGCATCGAGGGCGGCTACTGGTACAAAACCATCACCGAGAAGATCAACCTCTTGAAAACGGTCGAAGACAAGATTGCGGGCGATCTGCAAGGCACTGCCGCCTCGATTGAAGAGTCCGCCTATTCGGCGTTTCTGATGCTGGCTGTCATCACTCTTATTCTTTTGATCGTCACGGCAGGGTTGGTGTTCGTCATTGTCACCGGCATTACGCGCCCGATTTCTGGCATGACCGGCGCCATGCAGCGCTTGGCAGAGGGCGACCATGAAAGTGAAATCCCGGCACAGAACCGGCGCGACGAAATCGGCACCATGGCCGGCGCGGTGCAAGTTTTTAAGGAAAATGCCATCGCCATCAAACGCCAGGAGCAGGAGCAGGAACAGGCGCGTCTCGACAATGAGAAAAAATTGCGCGACGAGCGCCTCGAACTGGCCGACGGATTCGAGCAGGCGGTCATGGGTATCGTGCAATCCGTGGGTGATGCGGCTGGAACCATGAGCAGCTCGGCAGAGCAAATGCGTGGCATCGCCGATCG
Source organism: uncultured Rhizobiaceae bacterium (assembly GCA_964429775.1). Classification (GTDB taxonomy): domain Bacteria; phylum Pseudomonadota; class Alphaproteobacteria; order UBA828; family UBA828; genus PTKB01. The sequence continues at coordinate 14,072 of CAYSDJ010000031.1, read as the reverse complement.
AACCTCGGAGCGGGTGTCGACGGTAAGCTCCGCTTCCGTTCAGGCCAGCGCCAATGTGCAGTCCGTCGCCACGGCAACGGAGGAGATGTCGGCCTCGGTCCAGGAGATTTCGCGCCAGGTCAACTCATCGACCGAAATCTCCAATGGTGCGGTGGTCGAATCCGAAGCTGCGACGGATCAGGTTGAGGGCCTGGCGGAGGCCTCGCAGCGGATCGGCGAGGTGGTCAATCTGATCAACGACATCGCCAGCCAGACCAATTTGTTGGCGTTGAATGCGACGATCGAAGCGGCGCGCGCGGGTGACGCCGGCAAGGGCTTTGCCGTGGTCGCCTCCGAGGTGAAAAATCTGGCCTCGCAAACCGCCAGGGCGACGGAGGATATTTCGGCGCAAATCACCGAGATCCAGGGCGCCACCGGTTCTGCCGTGGCGGCGATCGGCGGTATCTCCAAGACCATCGGTCAGATCAGCGAAACCAGCAATTCGATTTCCGCCGCGGTCGAGGAGCAGGGCGCCTCGACCGAGGAGATCAGCCGAAATGTACAGGAAGCCGCAAAGGGCACCGAGGAGGTTAACGCGAACATGGGCGAGGTTAACAGCGGCGCCCAGGAAACCGGCACCGCCGCCGGTGAAGTGCTGGAAGCCGCCAACGAGCTGAGCCAGCAGGCCGGTTCGCTGCGTGAGGAGGTGGAGAAATTCCTCGCTTCGATCCGCGCTGCCTAACGCACCAGGCGCGACCAACATCCCCGGCAAACCCCGCCCTTCGTGGCGGGGTTTGTTGTTTTGCACCGTAGCGTGTGGATGCAGGCAAGCCGCAACGCTTCGGCTTGCCACGCTCACATGATGATCTAACTCTGCTTTTGAGTTTCTGCTGCGCAAACCGCACCCGCAAGGGTGCCGTGCAAAGGAGTGGATCGATGCCAAGCTTTTCGCCGGACCGTTGTTCTCCTGATTGCCGCCGCACATTTTTGGGATTGTTGGCACTATTTGTAATATTTAGCCTGACCCTTGCGGCCTGTGCCTTACCGGACAAGCCCGAAGTTCCGCCTGTTGCCGAGGTCGCCGCCGAGTTCGACGTCAGCGGCAATGGCGCGGCGGCGCGCCTCGCTGATTCGCGGCAACACCGTGTTCGACAATGGCCACGGCAAAAATTCCTGGCTGTTCGGTGCGCAAATCCTGATCAACACCTCGCAGAATGTTGAGGTCTACGACAATCATGTCGATGTCGCACGCAAGTATGGCGAGGGCATTGTCATGGTCCAGCAGGAGCGTGGCGATGGCCGTTACGGCACATGGAAGACCAGCGGCAACAGCGTGCACGACAATTTAATTATCTATCGCGGTCATAAAGGCGTGAGCGGAGCGGCCGGTGATTTTGACAATGAGGCGCTGTTTTCGAGCGGTAACCAGTTTAACGGCAACCGCTACCGGGCTCTGAAATCTGATGAGGCCCATTGGGCCTGGGGCGAGGCGATCGAGCACCGGGCGCGCTATCGCACCTGGCCGGAACTGCTCGAAAGCGGCCAGGAATTGGAGGGCCGGTTGGAAATTCGCTTGGCCAAGACGCTCGCCAGGAGATGCGAGAAAATGACGGTCGGGCCGGCCCTAAAGCGAGCCATCGATTAAACAATTTGGCCCTACGCCCAACTAGGTAATTGACAGCTGCGGCAATTCGCCTATTTAAAGGGTACAAATTCGGTCCTATATAAGATTCTAATATGATTCGGATCAGCAGAATGGCGGATTACGGCGTGGTCGCGCTCAGTTTCATGGCGCGTGAACCGGACGCCTTTTTTAGTGCGGCGCATGTTGCCGAGCGCACCGGCGTGCCCGTGCCGAGCGCAAGCAAGCTTTTGAAAATGCTCGTCAAAGGCGGCGTTCTCGTGTCGCGGCGCGGTGCCGCTGGCGGCTATGGCCTGGCACGGGCGCCGGACAAAATCTCGGTTGCAGATTTGGTTGTTGCCGTCGATGGCCCGATAGCGTTGGCGGATTGTTTGGACGGTGCCTCGGGCGGCGTATGCGGGCTGGAAGGTTTCTGCGCGGTGCGCGGACCTTGGCAAAAGGTGAGCGACGCCATCCGTGTCGCTTTGGAAGAAGTGACGTTATCGGACATTGCCGACTCCTTCCCAGGCAGTGATATCGCCGCCGGAGATGCCATTGATGCTTCGACAATAAGAAACCTGAACGGCTAGGAAGACGAAACATGGCATCCACCACAGAGACGGCCCGGACCGTCGAAGCGCTTGGCGAGGAACGCTACAAATACGGTTTCGTCACCGACATTGAAGCCGATTCCGCGCCGCCCGGTCTTAGCGAGGAAATCGTCCGTTTTATCTCGGCCAAGAAAGACGAGCCCAAATGGCTACTCGAATGGCGCCTGCGTGCCTACCGCCGCTGGCTGGAAATGGCCGATGAGACGCCCGATTGGGCCCATCTCAACTATCCGGAAATCGACTACCAGGCATCGAGCTATTATTCCGCGCCGATGCGCGATGAAGACCGGCCAAAAAGCCTTGATGAAGTCGATCCGGAATTGCTCGAGACCTATACCAAGCTCGGCATTCCCCTGCAGGAACAGGAGATGCTGGCCGGCGTGGCGGTCGATGCAGTGTTCGATAGCGTTTCCGTCGCCACCACGTTCAAATCCAAACTAATGGAACTCGGCATTATTTTTTGCTCGCTCTCGGAAGCGGTCAAAGACCATCCGGAATTGGTACAGAAATATCTCGGCACCGTGGTGCCCTATGCCGATAATTTTTTCGCCACGCTTAATTCGGCTGTCTTCACCGATGGTTCTTTTGTCTATATTCCCAAGGGCGTGCGCTGCCCGATGGAGCTCAGCACCTATTTCCGCATCAATGCGGCCAATACGGGCCAGTTCGAGCGCACTCTGATCATCGCCGATGAAGGCTCCTATGTGAGCTATCTCGAGGGCTGCACCGCGCCGATGCGTGATGAAAATCAGCTCCATGCCGCCGTCGTTGAGCTGATCGCCTTCGACGATGCGGAAATTAAATATTCGACGGTGCAGAACTGGTATCCCGGCGACAAGGACGGCAAGGGCGGGATTTTTAATTTCGTCACCAAGCGCGGCGCCTGCCGCGGGCGCAATTCAAAAATCTCCTGGACCCAGGTCGAAACCGGCTCGGCCATCACCTGGAAATATCCGAGTTGCATCCTGCAGGGCGATGGCTCGATCGGTGAGTTTTATTCGATCGCCATTACCAACAACTGCCAGCAGGCCGATACCGGCACCAAGATGATTCACATCGGCAAGGACACCAAGAGCCGCATCATCTCGAAAGGCATTTCCGCCGGCCGCGCCGAGCAAACCTATCGCGGCCTGGTGCGGGTGCAAGGCAAGGCGGAAAACGCGCGCAACCACACCCAATGCGATTCGCTGCTGATCGGCGAACAGTGCGGCGCCCATACCGTGCCCTATGTCGAAACGCGCAATGCTTCGGCGCAGCTTGAGCATGAGGCGACAACCTCAAAGATCAGCGAAGAGCAACTATTCTATTGCCGCCAGCGCGGCATCAATGAGGAAGAGGCGGTTGCCCTGATCGTCAATGGATTTTGCCGCGAAGTATTGCAGGAGCTGCCGATGGAATTTGCCGTCGAAGCGCAAAAACTCGTGGCCATCAGTTTGGAAGGAAGCGTCGGTTAATGCTTGAAATCAAGGGCCTCAGTGTCTCTGTCGCGGGCAAGGGAATTTTGAAAGGGCTCGACCTTTCGGTCAAAGCCGGCGAAGTGCACGCCATCATGGGGCCGAACGGCTCGGGCAAGAGCACGCTCTCATATGTGCTTTCGGGGCGTGACGGCTATGACGTCACCGCCGGCAGCGTGACCTATAAGGGCCAGGATTTGCTAGCGCTTGAGCCTGAGATGCGCGCCCGTGAGGGCATCTTCCTCGCTTTCCAATATCCGGTCGAGATTCCCGGTGTCGGCAGCGCAACTTTTTTCAAGACGGCGGTCAACGCGGTGCGCAAGCATCGCGGCGAAAAAGAATATGACGCCATGGAATTTCTCAAAGTGATGCGCGAGAAGCGCGAGGCGCTCGGCATCGATGAGGCGATGGTTCGCCGGCCTTTGAATGTCGGTTTCTCGGGCGGCGAGAAAAAGCGCAACGAAGTTTTGCAAATGGCCCTGCTCGAGCCGACGCTCGCGGTGCTTGACGAAACCGATTCCGGTCTCGATATCGATGCGCTGAAAATTGCGGCGGATGGCGTCAACGCGTTGCGTTCGCCGCAGCGCAGCATGATCGTCATCACCCATTACCAGCGCCTGTTGGAATACATCGTGCCCGATTTCGTTCATGTCCTGGCCGATGGCAAGGTGGTGCGCTCGGGGGGCAAGGAGCTTGCGCTCGAGCTTGAGGAACATGGCTATGGCGATATCGCCTCCGGCTCGGAGGCAGCGGCGTAAGGTGAGTACACTGTCTACACCGCTGCGCCCGGACCGCTCCATAGCGCTGCCCTATGCAGCGGGCTTTGACGGGCTGCGCGACGATTTGCCGGGCGCCAATTCGCCCGGGCTCTCCGACGTGCGCTCATCGGCAATCAAACAATTTTCCAAGCTTGGCCTGCCCAGCCAGAAAGTCGAAGAGTGGAAATATTCCAATCTCTCAGCCTTGGCCAAAACCGAGTTCACCGAGCCGGCGCAGGATGATGCGGATGCGGCGCGCGCGGAAGTGGTTGCCCGCTTTGCCAAACAGGATGCGCAGCCATACCGCTTGGTTTTCATCAACGGCATGTTGGATAAGGCGCTTAGCGACCGGGTAGACCCCAGCGACGGGGTGCGGGTGACGGATCTGGCCGAGGCGACAGGGGATGCGATATTTCTAGCACAGCATGTGGCCGCAACATCGTTTGAAGGCCACGCATTAGCATTGCTGAATTCGGCATTCATGTCGGATGGCTGCTTCGTCACATTGGATGCGGATGCGGAGTTGGCGCTCGAATTACTATTCGTCGCCGTGCCAAGCGCCGGCGTTCCGGCCTATCACCCGCGTATCTCGATTAATGCCGGCAGCAACAGCCGGACCGTGATCCAGGAGCGCCATGTCGCGTTGGGCGCGAGCGACTATTGGTCCAACCCAGTGACAGCGGTCAATCTCGATCGCGCTGCCAGGGTGCGGTATTACAAACTCCAGGACGAAGGCGTCGGTGCCTGGCAAACGGCGCTCACCAAGGCGCGCCTGGCGGAAGAGGCGGTGTATGAAAATTTCATCATCTCCACCGGCGGGCGCTTTGCCCGCAATGAGATGGAAGTGCAGCTGGAAGGCGCCGGCGCGTCGTGCACGCTCGGCGGTAGTTTCATGTTGGCTGGCAAACAGCAGGTCGACAACCGTCTCTTTGTCGACCACACCGCGCCCGATTGCACCAGCCGCCAGGTCTATAAAGGTGTGCTCGACGAAAAAGCGCATGGCGTGTTCCAGGCCAAAACCCTGGTGCGGCGCGATGCCCAGAAGAGCGACGGCCAGCAATTGAGCCGCGCCCTGATGCTGTCGCCGGATGCGGTCATGGACGCCAAGCCGGAACTTGAAATTTATGCCGATGACGTGAAATGCAGCCACGGCGCCACGGTTGGTGAGCTTGATGATGAGCAGATGTTTTACCTGCGTGCGCGCGGCATCGATGAAGCAACGGCGCGCAGCTTGCTGATCGCGGCGTTCTTGAATGAGCATCTCGATTTGGTGACGGACGAGCGCGCGCGCGAGATGCTCGGTGGCGCTGTTGCCGAGTGGCTCGGAGGCAGGGACGCATGAATGCCCTAAGCGCCGCCGCTGATAATGGCGCCGTCGATATGACCCGCCTCAGGGCGGATTTTCCGATCCTGGCCGAGCGGGTCTATGACAAGCCGCTGGTTTTTCTCGATAGCGCCGCGAGCGCGCAGAAGCCGCAAAGCGTTATCGATGCGATCAGCTATTGCTATGAGCACGAATATGCCAACATTCACCGCGGCGTCTATTGGCTAAGCCAGCAGTCGACCGAGGCTTATGAGGATGCGCGGGTTAAAGTTCAAGGCTTTATCAACGCCGCTTCTGAACGCGAAATTGTTTTCACCAAGGGCACGACCGAAGCGATCAATCTGGTGGCGTCAAGCCATGGCGGCAGCCAGCTTCAGGCCGGCGATGAAGTCATTCTCTCGCATCTTGAGCACCACGCCAACATCGTGCCGTGGCAGTTGCTGCGCCAGCGCACCGGTATCGAGATCAAAGTGGCGCCGATCGACGAACGCGGCAATTTCCTGCTTGATGAGTTCGAAAAACTGCTCAGCCCGCGCACCCGCTTGGTCGCCATCACGCATGGCTCGAACGCGCTCGGCACCATTCCGCCGGTCGATGACATTATCCGCCTCAGCCACGCGCGAGGCGCCTTGGTGCTGCTCGACGGTGCCCAGGCAGTGGTGCATGGCCCGGTCGATGTGCAGGCGCTGGACGTGGATTTCTACGCCTTCTCCGGCCACAAGCTCTATGGCCCGAGCGGCATCGGCGTGCTTTACGGCAAAGCCGAACTGCTCAAAGCGATGCCGCCCTATCAAGGCGGCGGCGATATGATCAAAAACGTCACCTTCGAGAAAACCGAGTTCGCCGATATCCCGGGCCGCTTCGAAGCCGGAACACCGCATATCGCCGGCGCGTATGGTCTCTCGGCGGCGATCGATTATGTCTCGGCCATCGGTATGGCCAATATCGCCCGCCATGAGCAGGAATTGCTCAGCTACGCCACGGCGCGCCTTACGGAAATAAACTCGCTCCGCCTGATCGGCACGGCGGACAACAAGGCCGGCATTGTCTCGTTCGAGCTTGATGGCGTGCACGCGCATGACATCGGCACGATCCTCGACCGCGAGGGCATAGCCGTCCGCGTCGGCCATCATTGCGCCCAGCCCTTGATGGAGCGCTTCAATATCACCGGCACGGTGCGCGCCTCGTTCGGTCTTTACAATAACAAGGCGGATATCGATGCGCTGGTTGCCGCGTTGGGCGCTGTCAGGGAGATCTTCGACTGATGTCGGCGTTGAGAGAACTTTATCAGGAAGTGATCCTCGATCACGGCAAGACGCCGCGTAATTTCGGCAAGCCGGAACATGTTACTTCTGAATCGAACGGCCACAACCCGCTGTGCGGCGATACGGTGACAATCTATTTGGAGGTCAAAGAGGGTATTGTCGAAGATGTCGGCTTTGAGGGGCGCGGCTGCGCCATCTCGATCGCCTCGGCCTCGATGATGACGGAAATCCTGCGCGGCAAGAGCGTCGAGGAGATCGGCGCCATGTTCGAGCGCTTCCATCACTTGGTGACGGATGACGATGGCGGCGGCGAGAACGGCATCGACGGCGAGGATTTTAAAAAACTCACGGTGCTTTCGGGCGTCAAGGAATTCCCCATGCGCGTCAAATGCGCAACCCTAGCCTGGCACACCATGCAAGCGGCGCTGAAAGGCGATGATCAAGAGGTCAGTACGGAATGATGAATATTTTCAAACGTAAGAAGGCGGTGGAACCTGAAACCGAAGTGCCCGCTTCCGAGGTTGCTCCGGAAGAAGAATTCAATCCGCAGGCCTACCAGCCCTGGTCGCCGGAAGGTGCCGCGCCGCCGCCGCTCGTCATGGAAGAGCCGCAAGCGAATGAGGCCGAGCTTAAAGAGATCGCCAATTTGGCGTCGATCGACGAACAAATCGTTGCGGCGCTGAAGAAGGTTTATGACCCAGAGATCCCGGTCGATATTTATGAGATGGGCTTGGTTTATGGCGTCGAGGTGTCGCCGGAAAAAGACGTCGCCATTCAGATGACGCTGACCTCGCCGGGCTGTCCGGTGGCCGAACAAATGCCGGGCATGGTCGAGCACGCGGTGCATCACTTCGTTGAAGGCGTGCGCGATGTCGAGGTCGAGATCGTTTGGGATCCGCCGTGGACGCCGGACCGCATGTCCGAAGCGGCGCAACTTGAACTTGGTTTCATGTGAAACTAATGGAGACGTAACTGTGGCCAAGGATATCCTGACCCTGACCGAAGCCGCCGTGCAGCGGGTCCGCCGTATCATGGAACTGCGCGACGAGGAGCCGCCGGCGATCGGCGTGCGCATCGGCGTGCGCAATGCCGGCTGCTCGGGCATGAGCTACAGCATGGACTACGCCACCGAGGAAAATACGATGGACGAGGTGGTCGAAACGGGCGGGGTAAAAGTGATGGTCGATCCGGCCGCGATCATGTTCCTGATCGGCACCGAGCTCGACTACAAGGAAGAAAAATTGTCTTCCGGCTTTGTTTTTAACAATCCCAATGTGACCTCGACCTGCGGCTGCGGCGAGAGTTTTACGGTTAGCTAAAGATTAACCGCGCCCGGCACACAAAAATGTGAGCACTGTTTAATCCTCCCTTAAGCGTAATGGGGGAGGATGGTGCCATGTTTATCGCCTTCAATGCGTTCATCCGCCGTGCCGCCATGGCGCCTCTCACAGTACTCGCCTATGGCGCGGTGCTGTTTGGCCTCGCCTGGGTGACGGCGGTGGAATCTGTTTGTTCGTTGCGCCGCATGATGGGGTTTGAGCCGAAGACACATTTGCCGATGCGGCGTGACATGCCTCCGGCTCCGCCCCCCATTCAAACGCTGTAATACATCTGATATTCGATCGGATGCGGCGTCATCTCGAATTGCTGCACTTCTTCTGATTTAAGCTCGATATAGCCATCGATCAGGTCGTCGGAAAAGACCTCGCCCTTTTTCAGGAATGCGCGATCCTCGTCGAGCGCTTCAAGTGCCTGATGCAGACTACGGCAGACAGTCGCCACGTCCTTCAATTCCTCTGGCGGCAGATCGTAGAGATTCTTGTCCATCGCATCGCCCGGGTGAATCTTGTTCTCGATACCGTCGATGCCGGCCATCAGCATGGCCGCGAAAGCCAGATACGGATTGGCGGTCGGATCGGGGAAACGCACCTCAATGCGCTTGCCGTTGGGCGAGGACGCATAAGGGATGCGGCACGAGGCCGAGCGGTTGCGCGCCGAATAGGCGAGCAGCACCGGCGCCTCGAAGCCCGGCACCAGGCGCTTATAGCTGTTGGTCGAGGCGTTGGTGAAGGCATTGAGCGCGCGCGCATGCTTGATGATGCCGCCGATATAATAGAGCGCGCTTTCCGACAGGTCGGCATAGCCGGTGCCGGCAAAGAGCGGTTTGCCGTCCTTCCAGATCGACTGATGCACATGCATGCCGGAGCCATTGTCGTCGACCACCGGCTTCGGCATGAAGGTCGCCGTTTTGCCGTAGGAATGCGCCGTCTGATGGACGACATATTTATAGGTCTGCATGAAATCGGCGGTGCGCAGCATGGTATCGAACTCAAAGCCAAGCTCGTTCTGGCTCGGCGCAACCTCATGGTGATGCTTCTCGACCTTGACGCCCATCGCTTCCATATGGGTCAGCATCTCGGCCCGCATATCGGCCATGGAATCGACCGGTGCAACCGGAAAATAGCCGCCCTTTGGTCCCGGCCGGTGGCCTGAATTGCCGCCCTCATATTCGCGCCCGGAATTATACGGGCCCTCTTCCTGATCGAGCATGTAATACATCTGATGCATCGAGCAGTCATAGCGCACATCGTCAAAGACGAAGAATTCGGCCTCGGGGCCGAAATAGGCGGTGTCGCCGATGCCGGAATAGGAGAGATAGGCTTCGGCGCGCCCGGCGACGCCGCGCGGGCAGCGGCCATAGGGCTGGCCGGTCGAGGGTTCGATCACGTCGCACGAGATGATCAGGGTCGGCTGCGCGGTGAACGGGTCGATCACGGCGGTGGCAGGGTCAGGCGCCAGGATCATGTCCGATTCATGGATCTCCTTCCAGCCGGCGATCGAGGAACCGTCGAACATGATGCCGTCGCTGAGCATGCTTTCATCGACCGAGCGTACGGTCTGGGCGGTGTGGTGCCATTTGCCGCGCGGGTCGGTGAAACGGAAATCGACAAACTGAATGTCGTTATCCTTGATGGTTTTGAGAATTGTCTGAGCATCGCTCATAGCGTCTGATTCCTTTTATTGGTGTTCTAGATAGCGTCTTTGCCGCGCTCGCCGGTGCGGATGCGGATGACTTCCTCGACCGAGGTGATGAAGATCTTGCCGTCGCCGATGCGTCCCGTTTGGGCGGCCTGTTGAATGGCCTCGACGGCGCGCTCGACCTGCACTTCCTCGAGCACAATTTCGATCTTTACCTTGGGCAGGAAATCCACCACATATTCAGCCCCGCGGTAAAGCTCGGTATGGCCGCGCTGACGGCCGAAGCCCTTGGCTTCCGTAACCGTGATACCTTGCAGCCCGATTTCGTGCAATGCGTCCTTCACCTCATCGAGCTTGAACGGCTTGATAATGGCTTCTATCTTTTTCATGTGTAACCCCTCCAACAAGTTTTGTTCCGCGCCTGCGGACTACTTACTTCCCCTATTGCATGTCGCGTGCCAGACTGAGGCGCAGAAAAAAATTAAATAAATACAATGGGTTATATAATGAGCAGCGTGTGCGTGGGCGGTGAATTGCCATTATTTTGCGCGCTCTGCCCAAAAAACAGGCACATCGATGATGCTCTCCGTTGCATCTGCATGCAAACCGATACGGGCGCTTGAGAGAGCCCGCAAACAGCCATATAAGCTGGCACGGATATTTCAAAAATTCACAAGGCAAGCTCAATGAAACTCGCAGGGCGCATGGCGCATCTCGGCACCGAGACGGCTTTTGAGGTTTTGGCGCGGGCCAAGGCGCTTGAGGCCGAAGGGAAATCGGTCATCAATCTTGGCATCGGCCAGCCGGACTTTCAAACGCCGGAGAATATCGTCGAGGCCGGGCGCAAGGCGCTCAAGGACGGCCATCACGGCTACACCCCGGCCAATGGGATCCAGCCGTTGCGCGAGGCGGTGGTGGCCGATATTGCGACGCACCGGGGCGTCGATATCGATCCCGGCAATGTCGTTGTCGTGCCCGGCGGCAAGGTGACGATGTTTTTCGCGGCCCTGATGTTCGGCGAGGAAGGGGCTGAGATTCTTTATCCCAACCCAGGCTTTCCGATCTACCAATCGGCAATCGAATTCTCCGGCGCAACCGCCGTGCCGATCCCGCTCTATGAAGAAAGCGGATTCTCGTTCAGTGCCGAGGAAGTGCTGTCAAAGATCACGCCACGCACGCGCCTCATCATGCTCAACAGCCCGGCCAATCCCACCGGCGGGGTGACACCGAAAGCCGAGTTCGACCGTCTGGTCGAAGGGCTCGAGGCCCATCCCGATATTGCCATCATGAGCGACGAGATCTATTCGCGCCTGCTCTATGACGGCCAGGAGCATGTCAGCCTCTTAAGCTATCCGTCGATCCGCGAGCGCGTGATCCTGCTCGACGGCTGGTCGAAAACCTACGCCATGACGGGCTGGCGCATCGGTTACGGCGTGTGGCCGGGCGCCCTTGCCGAGCAGGCCACGCGCCTCGCCGTCAACAGCAATTCCTGCGTCAACGCACCAACCCAAATCGCCGCCATCGAAGCGCTGCAAGGGCCGCAAGATTCGGTCGAGACCATGCGCCTGGCCTTCGACGAGCGGCGCAAAATTATCCTCAGAGAACTCAATCAGATCGAAGGCTTCCGCTGCGTCGAGCCGCAAGGCGCCTTCTACGCCATGCCGAACATCGAAGGCACCGGAATGCGCGCCCGCGAGCTGCAGGACGGATTGTTGGAGCAGGCCGGCGTCGTCACCATCGCCGGCACCAGCTTCGGCCAATATGGCGAGGGCTACCTGCGCTTTTCTTATGCCGCGAGCACGGAGGAAATCTTGGAAGCCATGACAAGAATCCGAAACTTCCTCGCCGAGAGAACCTAGGGCGTAGGGAAGCAAACACCTTTTTTCGAGAAGGCACCCCCAACCGGAATGCGCCCTGCATTCCGGCAAGCGCGACTGCGCGCCCGAGCTATCGAGGTAGCCAAGGGGGCGGACGCCCCCGCCCGGCGTCTGAGGGATCAAACCAAAAAGAAAGAACCGAGAGCTCGCTCAATCCGACTAACTCAGCTTGACGCCTCCCAACCCAAGGACTATTTAGAACCCGCTCGAAAGAGCCCCTGTGGCGGGTGTAGCTCAGTTGGTTAGAGCACCTGATTGTGGTTCAGGGGGTCGGGGGTTCAAGTCCCCTCACTCGCCCCATTTTTTCTAATAAAATCAATTAATTAAGATAAACCTGCTCCGGCGGGTTTTTCTATTTTTGCCTTGGGTGTACACCAGGTGTACACCGAAGTTCCAGAACCAGCCCAGTCGTTTATTTCCTGTGCGAGCCACCAGTAGGGGCAGCGCAGATACAAAAACTTGTCCCGCGTTGCCCCCTCCATTCTGAAACTAGATGCGCCAAATTGGGTCCTAAGACAGCGGGCGCTGCTCATACGCGCCCCAAGCAGATTGAAGGGAATGCGCGTCATGGTCGATTTGACATCCATAAAACTTATGAGGTGGCGGGAGGTCGCCCCGATTATCGGCTGCTCCCTCATGACCATCGCTCGCATGGAAAAGGCGGGCACCTTCCCGCAACGCATACGCATCGGAAATGGATCGGTTGGCTGGCTCGAACACGAAGTCGAAGCATGGCTCGCCGGGCGCATGGCGAACCGCGTCGAAGATGAAGGCGCACCCCAAGACAACGAGATCGACGAAAGCATGGATGGCGACCACGCCTCGGCGCTGGCGTCTGTCGGCTGGGGTACCGACGAAGATTATGGCGGGGGTATGGAGCGCCTTTAACGGTTTCTCCGCCGCGCTGCTCCGACGCGGTTGCGCTCTCAGCCCAGGAACATCGGAGATTAGGGTGAACTGGGACCGCCAGTCGTATTTAGGGTTAGCGGCAGTTACGGCGGCCCCATTTTTTAGGTTTGTTTTTGAATGCCAGTTATCCGTAATCGCCTCGCCAATCACCGACAGGTTTCGACCGTGTCGCTAATGTGGCCACCCAACAGCGGCGAGCGCTATCACGTCACGGTCGGCGAGTGTGAAAATGGCGCACCTGGCGAGGTCTGGCTGACGAACGTACAGCGGAAGCAGCTACCGTTACGAGCGCGCACGACGCGCGGCTGTAGCGCCCTGGATCGCAAAGCTCTGGCGATTGGGTTTATGCGTTTGGAGTTTCTCTTATTCATTGTGTGCCATCGACCATTTTGCTTAAAATCTAGAATGCGCTGCCTAGTGGTCGCCCTCATATTGAGTTTAAGTCTGATGACGAGCCTTCAGACGCGCGCCGAGACAGTGGAAATCGGCAATGTTAAGGAAGTCCATCTTGCTCTCTACGGAACCCTCGCGGGCGGCGATTCGGAAAGGCTCTTCAGAAGAGACAGCGTATTCGCCGATGAATTGATTGAGACGGCCAAGAAGTCGAACGCGCAGATCCGCTTTGTCGACGATACGGATTTGTGGCTTGGTCCGTCGAGTTCGCTCACCCTCGATTCCTTTATCTTCAACTCCGACCAGGGCACTGGCGAGATGGTGGCAGAACTTGGTAAGGGACTGTTCCGCTTCGTCAGCGGGCAAATACCGAACCAGAATGTCGAAATTCTCACACCCGTCGCGGTCATCGGTATCCGAGGGACGGACTTCTCGGTCGAAGTAGCCGATAACGGTGCCACGCAGGTAACAGTTTATTCGGGTGCGGTTTCCGTAGCGCCGCGCGGCGGTGGATCGCCGGCAACCGTCAACGCAGGCGAATCCGCGAATTTGGATTCACCGACCGGACAGGTTGATATTTCACCTGCTGGCCACCAAAACCCGCCCGCTAGTGTATCCAGCGGCATCGGCGGCGCGGAGTCTCAGAGTGGTGGCGGGGGCGGTAGCGGGGGCGGTGGCGGGGGCGGCGGCCACTAACAGGGTCTCTGCTTACCGCCAAGTGTTTGGACAAGCGAAACAACTAATGCCGCGCCGTCTTTAACGCGCGATCAAACGATTTCTTGAAGTTCGGCACCATTCGTCGTTGCACGACCTTGGCCGCGTCTTCGTAGAACCGTAGCCGCTTCGGTAGGCCTTTGCCGAGGTGGTCTCGACATGGGCCTTGGGCAGGTAGGGATAGACAT
>CAYSDJ010000030.1:0-43015 GCA_964429775.1 uncultured Rhizobiaceae bacterium | reverse complement strand
CATATTCTTAGAATATCGAAAAATCCGTGGAACAGTTATAGGGGGGCAGGTCACCTACCCAAACCCTTCCTCCCCGCTGGGGAAGAAGGGCTTATCACTGTCAGCGCTTAACCCCTACTTCTTGGCGTAAGGATTTTTCCCTTTACGTAAAAACAACCGTATCGGCACCCCATCAAGGCCGAACACCGAACGCAGACTGTTGACCAAATAACGGCGGTAGGAATCAGCGACCGCGTCGGGGCGGCTGACGAAGGCGGCGAAGGTTGGCGGGCGCGCCTTGACCTGGGTGATGTAGCGGATTTTGACGCGTCGCCCAGAAGCGAGCGGCGGCGGATGGTCTTCCGTGGCCTGACTGAGCCAGCGGTTCAATTGCGAGGTCGAGACGCGGATATTCCATTTTTTATAAACATCGAGCACCGCCGGCATGAGCTTGTTGCAGCCCTGGCCGGTCAGGGCCGAGCAGGTTACCAGCGGCACACCGCGGATTTGCGGCAAGACATGCTCCAGGCGGGCGCGCATATCCTGCATCACGCCTTGCGGCTCATCGACCAGGTCCCATTTGTTCATCACGATCACCGGCGCGCGGCCTTCCTCGGCCAGTGAATCGGCGATGTTGAGATCTTGCTTGGCCGGCGGTTCGGTGGCGTCGAACAACAGCACCACCACTTCGGCGCGGCCAAGCGAGCTCAGCGTATCGCGCGACGAAAGCTTTTCCAGGCTCTCGCTCACGCGGGCGCGCCGGCGCAAACCCGCCGTGTCGACGAGCTCAATGTGCCGCCCCTTGAACATCCACTCAACCGTCACCGAATCGCGCGTGATACCGGCCTCCGGGCCGGTGATCACGCGCTCATCCCCGACCAGGCGATTTAACAAAGTCGATTTGCCGACATTGGGTCGCCCGACAATGGCGAGATGCAAAATATCGCGCTTGCTTGAATCATCTTCCGATGGCGCGTCCGCTTCCGCCTCAAACGGTGCCAGCGACTCATAGAGCAGATTAATGCCTTCATTATGTTCGGCCGAGATGATCACCGGATCGCCGAGACCGAGGGCATATGATTCGGCAACCCCGCCGCTCCCGGCCGTGCCCTCGCACTTGTTGACGACGAGAATAACCGGTGTTTCTGCGCGCCTGAGCAGGGCGGCAAAATGCTCGTCCGCCGCGGTGATGCCGGCGCGCCCATCGACCACCAACAGCGCTACATCCGATTCGTCGAGGGCGCGCCGGGTCTGATCCATCATGCGCGCGCCGAGGCTGTCGGGAACCGCCTCCTCGAGCCCGGCGGTATCGGTCAAGCGGAAATGCAGGGGGCCGATACGGCCCTCGCCTTCGCGCCGGTCACGGGTGACGCCCGGCGTCTCGGCGACAATCGCCGCGCGCCGCCCGACAAGGCGGTTATAGAGGGTGGATTTGCCCACATTGGGGCGGCCCACAATGGCGACACGAAAAGGCATATGTTGTTCGGCGCGTTATCTCAGGGCGACGAGATCACCGTCGTCGGTGAGGATGAAAAGCGTGCCGTTGGCGGCAACGGGTGCGACGCGCACGCCATGCGGCATCGCGAGCCGCCCCATCAGGCGCCCCGTATAGGGCGAGATGGCGAGGGCATCGCCGTTTGAGCCAAGCACGATCAAGCGGTCGCTCAAGAGCAGCGGGCCGTTCCAAAAAACCGGATCGTCGCGGCTGTCGGGGTCTTCGAAGCGCGGCAGCGAATGCACCCATTTCACCCGCCCATTACGGCGCGCGAGGCACACCACATCGCCGTCCACCGTGACGACAAAGAGATATTCGCCAGCGATCCAGGGCGTGTTCAGGCCGGCGATTTCCTGCTCCCAGACACGGCTGCCGGTGCGCACATCAATCGCCACCAGACGCCCGCCATGACTGATCGCGTAGACCACGCCACGGTCGATGACCGGGCTGCCATTGATATCGTTGAGCGCGGCAAGGCTGCCGGTGCCGAGGCGTTGGGCGCCGAGTGAATCAGCCCAAACCGTGCGCCCATTTTCGACCCGAAGCGCGAGCAATTCGCCCGACGAATAGGGTGCGATGACAATATCGCCATCGACCGCCGGCGACGCCGCGCCCAACAGGCCAGCCGTCTCGGCGATGCCGGCATTGCTCCATTGCACTGCGCCATCCTCGGCCGAGAGCGCCCATAATTGATTGTCATAGGTGACGACAAACATGCGCCCGCCGACAACCACAGGCGCGGCGCGCATCGGAATGCCGATATCCTGGCGCCACACCTGCGCGCCGTTGGTGGGATCCAACGCGAGTACATGGCCGAAGCCGGTGGTGGCAAACAGCAGGCCGCGGGCATAGGCGAGACCGCCGCCGAAACCGTCTTCCTCGTCATCCTCGATGCGCGGATCGATGCTCCACAGAAGCTTGCCCGTGTTGGCATCGAAAGCGGTAATTTCAGCCACCGCATCGATGGCAAAAACGCGTCCGCCGGCGACCACCGGGGTGGTCAGAATACGCCCGTCATCGCCCGATCCCTCGCCGATATCGCTGCGCCAGAACAGCGCCAGACTGTCGCCGCCAGCCAGATGATGCATGGCGTGATCGGGATAGCCGCCGCTCTGCGGCCAGGATTCATTGATGTAGGGGCGCGGCAGGCGGACATCCAAATCGGCGATGCGCGGGTCTGGTTCAATCGCGCCTTCAAGCGCCAGCACGGATAGCCGCTGGCCGGGCAGCGGCGGCGCCTCGGTGCCGCCAAACCAGTCCGGCGCCAAATCGCAGGCGCCGAGCAGGGCGCCGGTCATCAGCACGGCGAGAACACGAAACGGCGCGCGCATCATTCTCCGTCCTGAGTGTTATCCGACTGAGCCGGCTGAGCCGGCTCGAGCGGCCCGCCGAGGCTAGCGAGAAGCTCCTGGGCCCGGCTGCGCACACCGCCCGGCGCACCGGCATCGTTGCTCAGCTTGGCGAATATGTCGCGCGCCGCATCGATGCGCCCGGCGCGCATTTGCGCGATGCCGGTAAGCTCGTCGGCGAGCGGACGCCACGGCCCGTCACCGCTGACCAGCGGCGCCAGGCGCTGCATCACCTCTTCCGGTCCGGCGCGGTCAAGCACGCGTTCGGCGGCGAGCAGCATGGCCAGTTCGCGGTAGAGCTGGTCGGCCCGGCTGTCAGCGGACAATTGATCGTAAAGCGCCACCGCGCCGGATACATCGCCGGCCAGCACAAGCGCATCGGCGGCGCGCAATCGCGCCAGCGCCAGATAGCCCGAATCGGTGGTATCGGCGAGGGCGAGGAATGTGGCCGCGGCCCCTTTTGGTTGGCCGGCTTCCAATTCGGAGAGCGCGGCGGCAAACTGCCGGCCCTCGTCTTCGCGGCGCGCCTCATTCTGCTGCTTGATAATGACGAATGCCGCGACGGCGATAATCAACGCCAGAATCACGCCAAGCAGATACCAGCGGTAACGGCGCCATAATTTCTGATATCGCTCGTGGCGAATGTCTTCATCGACTTCGCGGAATATATCGGCCACGTCTTGCCTCTTCCTGTCTTGCGCCGGGTCTTTTTAAGCGGCGTCGCGCCATTTGATGGAGCATCCCATGCTGGGCAATTGCTCTTTCGGGCCTTCGCCGCTTGCGGCCACTTTCTTCATCGCCTCGAACAAATCGCGCGCCGCTCCCGGCACCGGATCGAGGCGCGATTCATCGAGCCGGCCACGATATTGCAGGCCGTGAGAAGCATCGAAGCCGAAGAAATCCGGCGTGCAGACGGCATCATAGGCGCGCGCCACGGCTTGGCTTTCGTCGAGCAGATACGGAAATGTGAAGCTGTGCTCGCGCGCGAACAGCTTCATATTGTCGAACGAATCAGCCGGGTAGCTGGCGACATCGTTGGGCATGATGGCGACGGCGCCAATACCATGGCCGGCAAGTTCGCTGACATCGCGCACGATGCGCCCGATCACTGCCTTCACGAAGGGGCAATGGTTACACAGGAACATTACCAAGGTGCCGTTCGCACCACTGACATCGGCGAGACTATAATTCCTGCCGTCGACACCGGGCAGGTCAAAATCCTTCGCCTTCCAACCGAAATCGCATATCGGTGTGGTCATTGCAGCCATCAACAGCTCTCCATAAGGTCTACATGGTTGAAATTTAGGGGCATTATAGGCGAAGTGCCACGCTTCGCCACCTCCCGCGTGGTGCGATGAGAACATAGGCAGTGCCGCATGTCTGAGCAACGCATAACAACATACCGTGCCTTTTGGCCTTTTTATGTCCTGCAGCACAGCAGGCCCGGCACGCGCCAGCTCCATTTCGCCGGAACCTCGGGAGCGCTGGCGCTGATCGCGCTGGCGGGCGCATTGCCGCAACCGTGGCTGCTGCTGGCGGCTCCGGTTTGCGGCTATTTCTTCGCCTGGGTGGGGCATTTCGTGGTCGAGAAAAACCGCCCGGCCACCTTCACCTATCCGGTCTTCAGCCTGATCGGCGATTTCCACATGTATGGGCTGATGTGGCTCGGGCGCATGGACAATGAAGTGGCGCGCCGTGAAGTGGCGCGCCGTGAAACCGCGCCGCCGGACGGCGCCGGATCACCCCCGCAATAGTTGGAAAGGTGCGCTTTAAGCGGCCGAAGCGGCGCGCCGGGCACCGGCCACGGGCCGCTGCGTATTCTGGGCGGTACGGCTTTCGCCCTTGGGCCGCGCCGGTAGATAGGCCATTTGGTAATGCTCCGGGCAATAGGGCTTGTTGACCAGCGCCGGGCTGCCGCAGAAATGGAAATCGGCCTCGCCGGGATGGCCGAACGGCCATTTGCAGCACGCACCCGAGGTGCTGATGGCGATCTGGCGCACCGGCTTGGGCGGCGCCTTTGCCGCCGGGCGCGATACCGGGGCGCTGTTGCCATTGTTGCGCCGGATCGGCGACGGGCGGGCCGGCAATCCAAGGCGATGCGCCTTGCCGACAACGGCATTCTTGGAAACGCCGACAATCTTGCCGATTTCCGCCGTGGTCAGGCCTTCGCCCCATAAGCGGGTGATCTCCGCGATACGTTCCGGTGTCCATGTTGACATATTCGTTCTCCCCGCCTCAATTATCCGCCACCCCTACATCTTGTAGGGCAGTCTGCTTCGCCCCCAAAATACCGGGTCATACGCTAATAGCAAGTAAATTTGTCAGGGAAACCACAATATATGGTGGTTTTCAGGCGAGTCGCGAGCGATTCACAGGCGATTCACAGGCGATTCAGAGGCGAATCAGGGCTCTTCAGGATCGTTTTCAGACGCTCTTTTGCGATCAAAATAGAATTCCATGTAATATTTCAGATATTCCGCCTCGAATTCCTTGGAGCGCGCATGCGCCTCCTGAATATCCTCCTGATTCATCGTCATCATCAGGTTGAGAGCCAATTGTTCGGCATTTCCGGCCAGTTCATTGAGGCCGATTTCCGGCGTTCCGGCGATGATCGCCGTGGTGTTGAGAAGAAAAACCGCCTCGCCATCGTCGCGCTCGACGCCAAGTCCGCGCGAATAGAGAATCGCCAGATTGTAGCGGCTCATGGAATCATATTGCTCGCCGGCAAGGCGGAACCAGTATGCCGCCTCGGCGTAATCGCGCTCCACCCCGAGCCCGCCGGCATAGATCGAGCCCATATTGAACTGCCCGGTGACATCACCCTGCTCAGCCGCCAGACGGGTCCATTTGAGCGCTTCCTGATAATCGGCCGGAACGCCTTCGCCATGGATGTAGAGACTACCAAGCGCCGCCTGGGCCGTGGCGTCACCGGCCTCGGCGAGCGCACTCCATTGCTCGCGCGCGGTGCGGAAATCACCCTGCTCATAGGCCGCCCGCCCAGCGGCGAAATCCGCCCAAGCCGGAACGCCGGTAAAAATTAAAGCGAGTGCCAGCAGCGAAGGTGCCAAGGCGCGACAAGCCCAAATCATGGCCTCATTCCCACTCAATCGTTCCTGGCGGCTTCGACGTCACATCGTAAACCACGCGGTTGATGCCGCGGACCTCGTTGACGATGCGGTTGGAGACGGCGCCGAGGAAGGCCATGTCGAAGGGGTAGAAATCTGCGGTCATGCCGTCGGTCGAGGTCACGGCGCGGAGCGCGCAGACATATTCATAGGTGCGGTAATCGCCCATCACCCCAACGGTGCGTACCGGCAGCAGCACGGCAAAGGCCTGCCAGATGGCGTCGTAGAGGCCGTGGCTTTTGATCTCCTCGAGATAGATTTGATCGGCCTTGCGCAGGATATCGGCTTTTTCCTTGGTCACCCCGCCGGGCAGGCGGATGGCGAGGCCGGGGCCGGGGAAGGGGTGACGTCCGACCAGGCTGTCGGGCAGGCCAAGCTCGCGCCCGAGCGCGCGCACTTCGTCCTTAAAGAGTTCGCGTAAGGGTTCGACCAACTCCATGTTCATGCGCGCCGGCAGGCCACCTACATTATGGTGCGATTTGATGGTGACGCTCGGGCCGCCGGTGACCGAGACGGATTCGATCACATCCGGATAGAGCGTGCCCTGGGCGAGAAACTCGGCGCCGCCGAGCTTGTTGGCCTCTTCCTCGAACACGTCGATAAAAAGACCGCCGATGATCTTGCGCTTCTCCTCCGGCTCCTCGACGCCGGCGAGCTGGCCCAGGAACATCTCACTCGCATTCCTGTGCGTGAGCGGGATGTTGTAGTGCTCGCGGAAGATCTCGACCACCTGTTCGGCCTCGCCGGCGCGCAACAGGCCGTGATCGACGAAGATGCAATGCAGCTGATCGCCGATCGCTTCATGTATCAACACGGCGGCAACCGATGAATCGACGCCGCCCGAGAGGCCGCACACCACGCGCTTGCCGCCGACCTGCGCGCGGATGCGCGCGATCGCCTGCTCGCGGAACGCGGCCATGGTCCAATCACCGGCGCAGCCGGCGACACGGTGGGCGAAATTAGCCAGCAGCTGGGCGCCGTGCGGCGTGTGAATCACCTCGGGGTGGAACATGACGCCGTAATAGCGCCGGGCGTCGTCGGCAATCACCGCGAAGGGCGCGCCATCCGAGGTGCCGGCGGCGCTGAAACCGGGCGGCATTTCGGTCACCCTATCGCCATGGCTCATCCAGACCTGCTCGCGCTGGCCGGCCTGCCAGACGCCATGAAAAAGTTCGCAATCCTCAACCACATCGACCATGGCGCGGCCGAATTCGCGGTGATCCGAGCTTTCCACTTTGCCGCCGAGCTGGGCCGCAAGCGTCAGCAGGCCATAACAAATGCCGAGAATGGGCACGCCGAGCTCGAAGGCGGCCTCGGGCGCGCGCGGCGAGCCGGCATCGCTGACGGTGGCCGGGCCGCCCGAAAAGATAATGCCCTCCGGTGCGAAATCGCGCACCGCCGCATCGCCCTTGTCGAACGGCATGATCTCACAATAGACATTGGCCTCGCGCAGGCGGCGGGCGATAAGCTGGGTTACTTGAGAGCCAAAATCGAGAATCAGAATGCGGTCGCTCATGAGCGCGCCATTCTGATGCTAATCCGTCCAATTGAAAATTTCGCCATCCAGGCCGCGCTCCACAATCAAGTTGGGGCGGAACCTCGCCATGGCATCATGGTTCCCCGTCGCGGTGGCGACAGGATAGAGCCCAGCCCGTCCAGCCTTCTATCCTTGTCGCCGGGGCAGAGCAAGTCAGCGCTACCAGTTTTCCTCGTCGAGATCGAGCAACGCCTGCTTGTCGGCGCTGGCGTTATAGCGTTCGATTGCCTTTCTCAGTTTAACCGTCTCCCTGCACTGGTTGCCGCAAAGATCCTTCAAGAGGGCAAGTTGGGCATTGGCTTTTTCCACATCGCCGACGAGAAGATAGGTCTCGCCCAAATATTCGTTGGCACCCCGGTGCCTGGGATCGATATCGAGCGCCTTGGCATAGGCCTCGAACGCGGGATCGGCCTGGCCCATGCGGCGATAGCTGTAACCCATCAAATTATAGGCTTCGGCATTCTTGGCGTCATCGGCCACGGTTTTCTTGAAATAATTAACCGCGCCTTCCCAATCGCCATCGCGAAAGGCCTGCTGGCCGCGCTCGAAATTGGCGTCCTTGCTGGGTGCGGAGCTGGAATTGTCTTTGCTGCTCGCCGCCTCGGCGTCCGCGCCCGGCAATACAGCCGGCAGCGCCATCATCGCCGCCGCGACGAAACCCGCCGCCAATAGTTTGCGGAAATTTCTCATATTCTGCCTCCTAACCCTGTCATTGCGCTGATACCATACTACACGAATGCGGATTATTGGATGTAGCCGGCTAACATTTGGTTATTTAGGCTGGGCATGCGCAAACGCAAAAGGAAATAACGCAAAAAAACGAAAATTTGAGCGGCCGTCAGCGGCCAGGCGGCATTAGTTTGCCTGCGGATAATTGGGCGGCTCGCGCGTGATGGCCACGTCATGGACATGACTTTCACGCAAACCCGCCGCTGAAACCCTGAGGAAACGGCAATTTTCGCGCATTTCCGGGATGGTGCCGTTGCCGGTATAGCCCATCGCGGCGCGCAGACCCCCGATCAGTTGATGGATAACGCCACCGACCGGGCCCTTGTAGGGCACCCGGCCCTCAACCCCTTCGGGCACGAGCTTGAGCTCGTTGGAGATTTCCTGCTGGAAATAGCGGTCGGCGGAGCCGCGTGCCATGGCGCCGAGCGAACCCATGCCACGGTAGGATTTATAAGAACGCCCCTGATAGAGAAACACCTCGCCCGGGCTTTCCTCGGTGCCGGCAAAGAGCGAGCCGATCATGGCGCAATTCGCACCGGCGCCAATCGCCTTGGCCAGATCGCCGGAAAACTTGATGCCGCCATCGGCGACAATCGGGATATCGTGCTTCTGCGCCACTTCGATGCAATCGATGAGAGCCGTCAGTTGCGGCACGCCGACGCCGGCGACCATGCGCGTGGTGCAGATCGAGCCCGGCCCGATGCCGACCTTGACCGCATCCACCCCGGCATCGATCAGCGCCTTGGCGCCGTCCGCGGTGGCGACATTGCCGGCCAGCACTTGCGCCCGGTTGCTGAGTTTCTTGACCGCCTCGACGGTGCCGAGCACGCCTTCGCTGTGGCCATGCGCGGTATCGACCACGACCATATCGGCGCCGGCCTCGAGCAGCGCCTCGGCGCGCAACAGGCCGTCTTCGCCAACACCCGTCGCGGCAGCAACCCTGAGACGCCCCTTTTCATCTTTGGTCGCGTCGGGAAAATCTTCCGAGCGCTGGATATCGCGCACCGTTACCATGCCGACACAGCGGTAATTTTCATCGACGACCAGTAATTTCTCGATGCGGTGGCGGTGCAGCAGCCGTTTGGCCTCCTCCGGATCGACGCCCTCGCGCACGGTGACGAGATTGTCCTTGGTCATCAGTTCGCGCACCGGCTCGCGAGAATCGCTGGCGAAACGCACATCGCGGTTGGTGAGAATGCCAACCAGGCGGCCATCGGCCTCCTCGACCACGGGGATGCCCGATATGCCGTGCCGCTCTTTTAGCGCCAGCGCATCGGCGAGCGGACGGTCGGGCGAAATGGTCAATGGATTGACCACCATGCCGGCCTCGAATTTCTTGACCCGGCGCACTTCGTCGGCCTGGGCGGTGATGTCCATATTCTTGTGCACCACGCCCATGCCGCCGGCCTGGGCAACGGCAATGGCAAGACGCGCTTCGGTCACCGTATCCATGGCGGCGGAGAGGATCGGGATGCCGAGTTCGATCGAGGCAGTCAGGTGAGTGCGGAGATTGGCTTGTCCAGGCAGAACTTTTGACGCGGCGGGTTCGATCGACACGTCATCGAAAGTGAGTGCTTGCCGGATTTCCATGGTTTCTCCCGAATCAGATTGGGGCGCAATATACACCAAACGCGCGCGCCGCCAAGCGTGATCAATCGGTCTTGCCTTCAGCTCCCCGAAAGCCTTGCGCCACGACGTAAACTTCAGCCGAATCAGCGCGGCTGGCCGGCGGCTTGGCGTGCCGGACCTTGGCGAAATTGCGTTTCAGGCGATCGAGCAATTCGCGCTCCGTGCCGCCCTTCAGCACCTTGGCGACAAAAGCGCCGTCCGGCGCCAGAACATCCTCGGCAATGTCGATCGCGGCCTCGCACAGCGCCATCACGCGGAGATGGTCGGTGCCGGTATGGCCGGTCGAGGCGGCCGCCATATCGCTCATCACGATATCCGCCTGGCCGCCCAAAGCGGTCTCCATGGCCGGCAGCGAATCAGGGTCGAGGGCGTCCATTTGCAGCGCCGTAAGGCCGGCCAAGGCTTCCACTTCGGATATATCGACAGCGACCACAACCGCGCCCGGCCCGAGCTTTGCCACCGCGACCTGGCTCCAGCCGCCCGGCGCCGCGCCGAGATCGAGCACCCGGCGCGCGCCCTTCAACAGGCCGAAACGCTCGTCCAGCTCGACCAGTTTGAACGCGGCACGCGAACGATAGCCGGCGTCCTTGGCCGCCTTGACGTAAGGGTCGTTCAGTTGCCGTTGCAGCCAGCGCGTCGAAGAGGGTTTGCGGCCGCGCGCTGTCTTCACCCGGACGGCGGCGCTGCGGCGCGAAGATGGCGGCGAGCTCCTGCTCATACGGTTAGATCATCTTCGCGCATCATGCCAAGCAGCATGCCTTCGCGCAGGCCGCGGTCGGCGACATCGACGATTTCCACCGGGCAGGCGCCGAGGATCGCCTCGAGAATGGCGCAGCCGGCAACTACCACATCGCCGCGCCCGACGCCGATACAGGGCTCGGCCGCGCGCTCTTTGAAATTCATCGCCAACAGGCGCTCGACCTGGCAGCGGATATCGGCACTGGTTAAACGAAAACCATCGACCTGGTTCCGGTCATAGCGCGGCAGGCCAAGATGGAGACCGGCAATGGTGGTGATGGTGCCCGAGGTGCCGAGCATCTGCACGTTGCCGCCGGCCACCATATCGCCGGCCTCAAGCGCATCGACAAAGGGCGCAACCAGCGCGCCCGCTTCGCCCTTCATGGTGTCGTATGTGCGCGCCGTGATCTGATCGCCGCCATGACGTTCGGCCAGGCTGACCACACCACACGCAAGTGAGGTCCAGTCCGCCACTTCGGGCGGCGCGCCATCGGCCAGGCGCACCCATATAAGCTCCGTGCTGCAGCCGCCGATATCGAACAGCAGCGCGTGGCTGGCCTTTGCCTCAAGGAGCGGCGTGCAGCTATCGAGGGCAAGGCGCGCCTCTTCGCCGCCGCTGATGATTTCGAGCTCCAGCCCCGCCTGGGTGGCAGCGCGGGCGAGAAAATCATCGCAGTTTTCGGCCAGGCGGCAGGCTTCCGTCGCCACGCCGCGAAAGCGCGTGACGCCGCGTTTCTGCAGCTTGGCGGCGCAGACATCGAGCGCCGCCAGGGTGCGCGTCATGGCGGCATCCGAGAGACGGCCATTCTCGGCCACCCCTTCGCCCAGGCGGACAATGCGCGAAAAGGCATCGATAACGCGGAATCCAGAATCCACCGACTTGGCCACCAACAGGCGGCAATTATTGCTGCCGAGATCAAGCGCGGCATAGATTTCGTTTGCGTTGTTCTCACCACGCACGGGGGGATTGGCGGAAGAGCGATGGGTTGCAGTATCGAGTGTCAAATCGCCCCCCGTTTCGAATAGATGGCGGCATGGCGCCGCGCCTTTTTGGGCCGGAACAATTCCGCCCTGAATTAATAAAAGTATTACACTGCGCGCCGTATTATTGGCAATGCGCGCCGTCACAGGTTGACAATGCGTGCGCTGCGCCTAATTTTGGCAAATACCGCGCCTGCTGGGGAATAGTATAATGGTAGTACAGCGGACTCTGACTCCGTAGGTCGAGGTTCGAATCCTCGTTCCCCAGCCACTTTAACCGTCTCAAAACATTGTAATTTGTGCGGCATAAGGGATCGCTTCAGGTGAGTAATGAGACGGATATGGCGGGCACGCTAGATGCGAAGCTGCCGCACGAACCCCTGCTCACCTCCGCACCGCTGGCGAAGAAGGCGGCCCAGACCCTCTGTCACCGAAGTGAGCAAGATGACTGCGCCTGGTATCACGGCTATTGGCAATATCTGCGCATTCTCGGCATTGTCGCCACGCCCGAACGGCACGCGGATTTTTACGCGCGCGCCCTTGGCGGGCTTGCCGCGAGCGGACAATATCGCCGCATCCTGATTTCAGCCAATGCCGATTACGCCATGCTGGCGCATCTCCTCCTGGCTTACGGCGAGGCGGCAAAAAACCTGTCGATCACCGCCATGGATATCTGCGAGACGCCGCTCATGCTGTGCAAATGGTATGCCGAGCGCCACGGCATCGAGATCGAGACCGAGGCCTCAGATATTCTCGAATGGCAGACCGAAAAGCAGTTTGACCTCATCGTCACCCATTCCTTTTTGCCCATGCTGCCGGCCGCCGCGCGCGATATTCTGGTGCGGAAATGGCACGGCATGCTGCGCCCGGGCGGCAAGATAGTCTCGTGCACCCGGCTCAAACCGGAATGGACCGAGGCGCACATCCTGCCCGACCCCAAAAGCATCCCCGCCTTTCGCGAAAATGTCCACGCCAGGGCTCAGAAATGGCAGGATACAATTGGCATCGACGCCGACGAGATGGCGGATGCAGCGGTCAGTTACATAAGCCGCCTAAAGAATTATTCGCTTCATTCGGTGGAAGAGCTACGCTCACTTTTTGGCCAGGCGGACTTCACCTTCGACGAGCTGAATTTGGTCGCGGTTAAAGGCAAGAACGGCAATCCACAGGCCGGTTCGGGCACCAGCCAAGACGCCACCTATGCCGAATTCATCACGAGCCGCGCCTGAGCTCCGGCGGGATGTTATTCAAAGTTCCGATTTAAAATCCTCGAATTTGCCGCTTTTGCCGCGCGGAATTTCATCGAAATAGCTGAACGTCATGGCAAAGGGATGGCCGAGCCGCTTGGCGATGACGTCGCGCAATTTATCCTCTTCCTTGACCACCAGTTTGCGATCCGTCACGAGATTGATTTCCAGGCTATCGAGCGTTTTTTGCACGATCTGATATTGCCGGACCGGCGCGACCTCATTGAATTTCCTGTTGCTGAAGAACGGCCAGAACTGGTCGCCATTGGGCAATGTCACCATGCCGCGCACCCGCCCGACAACGCGTTTCAGCACCGGCAGGGTGCGCCCGCAGGGGCAAGGCTCGCCCACCTCGGCAAAGTCGCCGATATCGTAGCGGATCAGCGGCGAGGCATAATTGTGCAGATGGGAGATGACGACCTTGCCGGTTTCGCCGGGCTGCGACGGGCTGCCATCCTTGTTCAGCACCTCGACGATCATGTTTTCCGACTGCGCATGGTAGTGCTCACGGCCCGGACACTGCAGGGCGATGTAACCAGCCTCCTGACAGGTATACATATCGCTGATCGGCACGTCCCAAACTTCGCGGCAGAGCTCCCGGATCGAGGGCTTGAGCAGTTCCGACATGGTCTGCACTTCGCGCAAGGTGGGGAAGCGGATCTTTTTCTCCCGGCAGTGGCGCAGTATTGCCTCCAGGTTGGACGGATAGGTGATCAGATAGTTCACCTCCTGGCGCGCCAGCCACGCCACCTGCTGCGCCACCGGAGTCATGATACTGAGGATCGCAGCCGGCCCGGTAGTGATCGCGCCGCCACTCGACCGGCCCCAGGACTTCGTCTGCTTGCCGTCGGGATAGCCGGCGCTTTTGTTCGGGTCATAGCGCAGAGCGACCAATTTCGCGGCGAAATCGCAGCGCCGCCACAAATAGTCCCTGAGCGTAAGAACGTTCCACATGATGGCGGTTAATTCGGTGGTGAGAACCTTGACCGGTTTGCCGGTCGAGCCCGATGTCGAGATCGTTCCGATTTTGCCGTGGCTTTTGGGCAGCGCCCGGCTGTGCAACCGGTCTCCCGCGTCCTGGATATCCTCGCGCTTCAGCAGCGGCAGCTCGGACCAGATTTCTGGCGTGAGCGGCTGCGCTCCTCGCCCTCGCTAAGTGTACGTCCGGCAACAAGTTTTACCTCAATTGTATCAAGCGTTTTTTGCACCAGCTGGAACTGTGTGATCGGCGCAACGCTGCTGAATTTGCCGCTGCCGAAGAAGGGCCAGTGCCGTCTTCCATCCGGCAGCACTACCATCCCCCGTACCCGGCCCGCGATATGTTTGATCACCGGCAGGCCCCGCCCACAGGAACAGCCCTCTCCCACTTCGGCAAAATCACCGATGTCGTAGCGAATGAGCGGCATGGCGAAGTTGTGAAGCGAGGTCACCACGACTTTGCCGACCTGTCCCGGAGCGCACTGTTTGCCGCGGTCGTCGAGAATTTCGAAAAATACGTTCTCCGCTTGCACATGATAATGCTCTTGTCCGGGGCACTGCAGGGCGAGATAGCCGGCCTCCTGGGTTGTGTACATATCGTTCACGCCAACACCCAACACTTCGCGGCAGAGAGTCCTCACGGACGGATTGAGCACTTCGGATATGGTCTGAATCTCCTTCAAGCTTGTCAGCCTGACGCGCTCTTGCGCGGCGTACATCAGCAAGGCCTCCAAATTCGTCGGGTGGGTGATCAGGTAATCCGGTTGCTGACGCTGCAACCATTCCAGTTGATCTTCAACCGGTGTGGTGATGCTGAGAACGACGGCGGGCCCAGTGGGTAAGGTCGCGCCGCTTCCGATTCCCCAACTCTTGGCGGCGAGGCCTTCCGGGTATGCCGCGCGCTTCATCCGATCAAAGCGGATGGCCGCGAGCTTACCGCTCAAATCACAACGCCGCCAAATAATGTCGCGCTGCGAGAAGACTCTCCACATGGTGGCGGTTAATTCAGTGGTAAGAACTTTCACCGGCTTTCCGGTCGAGCCCGATGTCGAGATCGTTGCGATTTTGCCGTGGCTTTTGGGCAGCGCCCGGCTGTGCAACCGGTCTCCCGCGCCCTGGATATCCTCGCGCTTCAGGAGCGGCAGTTCGGACCAGATTTCTGGCGTGAGCGGCTGGCCGTGGCGCCAGGCGATATGGTCGAAGCGCTTGCCGTAATAGGGAACGGTGCGCCGCGCATGGCGCAGGAGCTCAGCCGCCTGGCGGAACTGCGCCGCCTGCAGGCGCTCGGGTGCCCACCATTGGCTCTGCTCGAGCTGGAACAGGAGGGCGAGTATCGTCGCGGCGCGCTGGCTGGGAACGACGGGCCACAAATTGCCGGCCATGCTCGGGGTCGGGATGGGAAGGTCGGAAATTTCGTTCATGCGGCGCGCACCCTAACATGGGGCGGTTAAAGAATTCATTGCCCTTATCTCTAAACTTCACTGCGGAAATCCTCGAATTTTCCGCCTTTGCCGCGCGGAATCTCGTCGTGAAAACTGAATACCACATCGAACGGGTGGCCGAGCTGGGTCAGGATCATTTGCCGGAGAGCATTGCTTTCGCTGTCGCTCAAACCGCCCGGCGCCACCAATTTTACTTCGAGCGTCTCAAGGCTTTTTTGAATGACCTGATATTGCCGGATGTCAGCAACCTCTCGGAAATACGGCCCACCGAAATCAGGCCGGATACGCGAGCCATCTGCGAGGGTCAGCATGCCGCGCACACGGCCCATGACATTCTTGAGAACCGGCAGGCCTCGCCCACACGGGCAGGCTTCGCCAGCTTCGGCAAAATCTCCGATATCATAGCGGATCATCGGCATGGCGAAATTATGCAGGTCGCTCAACACCACGCGGCCCATTTCGCCGGGCGCCGAGGGCTTGCCGTCATCATCCAGAATTTCAACGATCACATTCTCCGCCTGCACATGGTAATGCGCATGGTCGGGGCACTGCAGGGCGATGTAGCCCGCTTCCTGACAGCTATACATATCGCTCAGGCCGATGCCCCAGACCTCTTGGCACAGCGTCCGCACGCGTGGCGGCAACATCTCGGAAAGGGTCTGCACGTGGCTGAGCGCCGGTAGCCCTATTTGCCGCTCCGCGCAATAGAGCAACATCGCTTCCAGATTTGAGGGATAGGTAATGAGACAGCTCGCTTCCTGGCGCGCCAGCCATTCAATCTGCTTGTCGGCCGGCGTAGCGATATCGAGCACCGCGCAGGGGCCGGTGGCGAGGAATGGCTGAGCGGATTTCAACCAATAATCCACCACCACGCCCTCAGGATATTGTGCGCGCCTTTTTTCGTCGAACCGGATGGCGGCCATCTTGGCGCTGAAATCCAGGCGCCGCCAAAGAAAATCGCGCAGTGTAAGAACATTCCAGAATATGGCCGCCATGGCGTTCGAGGTCACTGTCAGCGGCTTACCGCTTGAGCCTGATGTATTCACCTTGCGGGTTTTGCCGTGGCCCTTCGGGTATTTCTCGCTCAACAGCGTGCTGCCGCCATGCGTCTGAATATCCTCGCGCTGTAATACCGGCAATTGCGCCCACAAGTTCGGATCAAGCGGCTGCCTGCCATCCCAGGCGAAATCTTTCAGGCGCTCACGGTAAAATGGCACATGGTCGCGGGCATAGCGCAGCAATTCGCCGGCCTGGCGGAATTGCTCGGCCTGGAGTTTTTCCGGCGTCCACCACTGGCTCTGCTCGAGCTGGAACAGCAGGCCCAACAAGATATTGCCGTTCGCATCCGGGATGGCCGGCCAAGCGAGGCCCGCCATCGCCGAAAGCGGCGTCGGCAATTCGCCATGTTGAATGCCGGGGGCTCCCGTCAAAACAGCGCGCAGCTTAACCGCTGACCCTTGGCATCACTTCGGCGGCGAAGCGTTCGATAGAATCGAGCGATTGCGAAAGCGTCGGCCGGAGAAAATTAAACACCATGCTTTTGACGCCAAGCTCCGCCATGCGCGAGATGTCCTCCGCCGTCTGCTCGGAACTGCCGAGCAGAATATGACGGCTGCCGTCATCCACCGTGACCGGATCGTCCTCGCGGTACCAGACGGCCCAGAAGGAAAGCTCAACCGCTTCCGGATCACGCCCCGCCTTCTCAGTCAATTGGCGCAAGGTCTTGGCGCGGGCGGCATAACGCTCGACCGTATTGAGCGGATATTTCGGGCTCAGGCCAACCGGATACCAGGCATCGCCGACGCGTGCCGTGCGGCGCAGCGCCGGCATGCTGTCGCCGCCGATCCAGATCGGAATATGCGGCTTTTGCACCGGTTGCGGGCGGAAATAAATGTCGGAGAAATTGGTATAGTCGCCGGAGAAACTCGGCTCATCGCTCGTCCACATGGCACGGAAGGCTTCGATATATTCATCCGTCACCTTGCCACGCTCGGCAAAAGGCGGCGCGCCGACAGCCTCGAACTCCTCTTCCATCCAGCCCGTGCCAACGCCGGCAAGGGCGCGGCCGTTCGACATCACATCGATGGTGGCGAAGATTTTCGCCGTCAGAACGGGTTCGCGGTAAGGCAGCACCAGCACCGAGGTTAGCAGCCTGGCTTTCTTTGTCATGGTGGCGAGTGCCGCCATCAGGGCGAGCGGCTCGAGCGCCTCGCCGCTGTCAAAGGAATCGGTCTCGCCGGTTTCCGTATAGGGATAGACCGGGCGGAATTTGCGCGGGATGATTATATGGTCGGGAATGGCGAATATGGTGAAGCCAAGCGCTTCGCCGCGCTCGACCAGTTGCCTGATTGCCCCGGGCTCGGCCAGTAGGCCCGCATTCGGAACATTGAAACCGAATTCCATTTTCTTATTCTCCTCCACTTTGAATCTGCTTCATTTGTTATATACGGTCTCAGCCACTTCACCAGAGGATTGTGACCATGAAACGCTTGGCCTTCATCGGCGAATGCATGATCGAACTGCGCGACGATAGCGCCGCGTCCGGGCCGGGCGCCATGCGCCGGACATTTGGCGGCGATAGTCTCAACAGTGCCGTCTATGCCGCGCGCTGCCTGAAAGGAGCCGATGCGGCGGTGGATTACGTCACTATCCTCGGCGATGACCCGTTCAGCCTGGAGATGCTGGCGGCGTGGCGGGCGGAAGGGGTCGGTACCGGACTGATCACCCAACAGCCCGGTGCGCTGCCGGGCCTCTACGCCATCCGCACCGACGCTCAGGGCGAGCGCAGCTTTCACTATTGGCGCAGCCAAGCGCCGGCGCGCCAGCTCTTTTCCGATGCCGGCGCGGCGGTGCTCCAAAGCGCGTTGGCGGATTTCGACCTGGTGTATGTCAGCGGTATTACCCTCGCCATATTAAGCGAGGCCGGACGCAGCAATCTGTTCGAAACATTGGCGCATATTCGCACGCGCGGCGGCACTATCGCCTTCGACAGCAATTACCGCCCGCGTCTATGGCCGGACGAGAACACGGCGCAGCGTGAAATTACGCGCGGCGCGGCGGCGGCAACGCTGATTCTTTCGAGCTTCGATGATGAGCATTTGCTGTTCGGCGACGCCACGCCCGAAGCAAGTGCCCGGCGCCTGCACACGCTCGGCGTGGCGGAAGTGGCGATCAAGAACGGCGCCGGAGATTGTCTTGTGTCACTTAGTGGAGACACGGGCAACGGGCAGCGCCTGGTGAGCCCGCCCGCGGTCTCCCACCCGGTCGATACCACCGCCGCCGGTGATTCCTTTAACGCCGCCTATATTGCGGCACGAATTCAGGGTGCGGATGCGGAACAAGCGGCGCGTCGGGGCGCCGATCTCGCGTCCGAGGTCATTCAGCATCAAGGCGCCATCATTGCGCCAAGCGGCGCTCAGTAGCTGAAACCGGTCAGCGCTTCGCTTATCTGCCACAGACGCTCCTGCGCCGCGCGCTCATGCGAGGCGGCATTGCTCTTGGCGATTTCGCTTTTGACGAAATATTTCCCGCTGACACCTTCGGCCTCGGGCGCCGAGGCCAGATAAAAGCTGGTGCGCGCGCCTTTTTCCTCGCTGATGGCGGCAAGCTGCTGCACCACGATCATCATCCATTTGAGCCAACCGCCATTATTGTGCGCGAATTTGCTGGCGACAAAACCGGGATGCAGGCAATTGACGGTCACGCTGCTGCCGGCAAGCTTTTCGGCAAGACCGTAGGTAAAGAGAATATTGGCGAGCTTCGATGCCTGATAGGCGCGCCAGCCCGAATAGCCGTTCTCGCCTTCTGGATCGTCGAAACTGACCTGCGGCCCCTTATGCGCCATCGAGGAGACATTGACGATGCGCGCGGCAGGCGCAGCTTTCAGCTTGTCGAGCAACAGGCCGGTGAGGAGAAAATAGCCGAGATGATTGAGCGCGAATGTCATCTCGATATTGTCGGTGCTCAGCGCCCGGCGGTTAAACCAGGCGCCGACATTATTCACCAAAACATCCAATTGGGGTAATCGGTCATTCAGGCGCTCGGCGAGGGCGCGGATATCGCTTTGCGACGATAAATCGGCCAGTTCAAACTCAATTTCGGCATTGCCGCTGGCGCGCTTGATGTCGCCAATCACGCGTTCGCCCTTGGCCGCATTACGCCCGATCAGAATCACGCGCCCGCCGATTTGCGCCAGTTTCAGCGCCGTAACACGGCCGATGCCGTCGGTCGCCCCGCTCACGAGAAAAATCTTTTCCGCCATGGCTTTACACTTTCGAAATAGTCACGATGCATAGTAGCATGCCCGTTTGAAATCTGCCGAACGTGCGCAAATGTAAAATTGCGGCCCCATAATGCGGTAGGAATCCATGGCAGCAAAGTCGCCAGCCGGCACCGATATCGTTCTGATCGCAGATGATAATGCTTCCTTGCGCGGCAAAATCGTCGATTTCCTTCAAATGGAAGGCATCCAATCGGTTGAAGCCGGCGACGGCGAAATGGCGTTGCGCGAAGCCGAGCGGGTACAGCCGGCTGTCGCCCTCTTGGATATCAAGATGCCGACCATGGACGGCCTTGCCGCAGCGCGCCAGATGGCCGATATGCCATGGCAGCCGAAAGTCATTCTCATGTCCGGTTTTGACGACAGCGTGCGCCTCGCCAACAAATCCGGTCTATCGGTCTTCGCCGTGCTGGAAAAGCCGGTGCCGTTAAAGCTGCTCGCCCGCTTCGTCTGGGACGCGCTCAAAAAGGAACCGCCGGTCCGCTTATTTTGACGCGCCGGCCCGGCGCGCCTCGGTTGCCGCCAGATCGACCTCACCCGCACCGTCCAACGCCAAACCGTAAACCGTCTCGGCACGCTCGCGCGTAATCCAGCCCTCGTCGAGATCGTGTTTGACGCGCCCGGCTTCGCGCTCACCGGGCGGGCCGTAACCGCCACCGCCCGACGAGACCGAGATGATCGTCTCGCCCGGCATCAGCTCGACATCACCATAAGCCGCCTGCGGCGTCACCTCGCCATTGCCGCCGCGCTTAAACACCTTGATCGGCGCACCGGGCAAGCCGCCGCGCGCGCCGGCCGCCGGGTTGACGGTGCCGTCGGCGACATAGAGCACGCGCATACTGTTGTCATCCGCCGGGCCGAACTCGACCTCGATACTGGGCGCGCCGCGAAAGGTGCCGGCCCCTTCGCTATCGGCCACCAGGCGGCGGCACGGTACATGCAGCGGGTGCGAGAGCTCGTCAACCTCAATGCTATCCTGGCGGCGCATGCCGGCATTGCCGACATGAACGATCGGCATCCAGGCATCGGCCTCGGGCGCACCGGCGCCGCCGGTCACGCCGAGGATCAGTTGGTTGACGTAAAGCTCGTTGTCGTGGCGCGGATCGCGGCCCGAGATCACGCCGCAGGTCGGCGGAATGATCGGCCCGGTCTCGGCCATGCCGAAGCCCGCGGCGAGTTCAGCCAGGGCGCGCTGGGTCGGGTTCGAGATGCGGTCGGCGAGATTGGTCGTTGCCACCGAGCAGCTGTGCGGGTGGCGCGGAATGCCGGTGACGCAATTCTCGCGCAGCAACACCTCGACGCGGCGGAAACTGCCGGCATTGGGCGGCACGCTGTGATCGTTGATGCCGTTGAAAATGCCGACCATGGCGGCGGTGATCGAGCACGCCTCGGACAGATTGAGGCCGCAGGGCTGACAGTCCGGATTGCCGCGCAAATCAACCTCAATACGCCCGGCCTCGGCATCGACCTTGAGCGTCACCTTGGTCGGGATTCCGTCCGGCACGCCGGGATAGGGATCATGCGCCGAGGTCGCGCTGACGGTGCCGCTCGGCAAGCGGCCGATAGCGTGGATCATGCGTTGCTCGGAATAATCGAACCAATCATCGACATAATTCTCCAGCGTCTCCCAGCCGACATCGGCGCCGAGCTTTAGGAGCTCACGCTCGCCGATGCGGGCAGCCCCGAGCGCCGCCAGATAATCGCCCCACCATTGATCGGGCACCCGGATACGCATGCGGCACATACGCACAATATCCTCGATGTCCTGGTAATTTTCCTGCGATTTGACCGCCGGGAAGATCAGCGCGCCTTCCTCATAGACGTCGCGTGCGTGGCCCATATAGGTGGTCGGCTCGGAATTGCCGCAATCGGCCTGATGCGCCTTGGCCAGCACGGTCAGGCGGTGCACGCCGTCATCATCGACCACCGGCACGATGGTGCAATGATCCGCCGGGTGGGAATTGCCGTGATAGGGCGAATTGTGCAGGAAGGCATCGCCGCGCTTGAATTCGGGGTGATGCTTCTTCACTTCGCGCGCCATGATATCGGGGCCGATCATGACATGGATCGGCAGGCTCTCCGCCGCCGACAGCAGGCGGCAATCGGCGGTCAGGATAACGCAGGAAAAATCATGCGCCGTGTTGAGCACGCCCGAGCGCCCGGTGCGGAACAGGGTGTTCTGCATGCGCCGGGCAATCGCTTCGAAACGATTGGAGAGAATCGCCATGCGCGCGCCGTCGCTCGTCCGCCCGCTTGTGCTTTTGTTTTGTTCGCCATCCGCCATGTCGCATTGCCCTCCGGGTGAGGGCGAATAGTGCGTTGCTGGCTGATGGGACGCAAGTGCGTCAGGAGGCGGAAATTTCGATGTAGCCGTGCTTGAGGAGGAAATCGAAATTATGCATGACAATGTCGGCAGCGAGATTGCCATCGCGCGCGACTTCTTCGATCAGCGCGCCAAGCGCCGGCGCTGCATCCGGCGCCGCACCGGCAAGGCGCGACATCAGCGCCTGCATAATCGGGAAGCGGATACGCTCGCCATGCGCGGCATACATCACCGGCTTGAAATTCTCCGCCGCCCGGGTGCGGCAATAATCGCTCACCCGCACAGGGGTCTGGTCGTCAAGGAATTGCGTCGGGTAATGGCCGAAAACGCGCTTATGGTCCGGCACCAGGATTGGCGGCGCGCTATTTTGCGCCGCATTGCCGTTGGTCGCCTGCGCCGTCGCATGCTGGGCCTGCCACATCTCCTCATAGCGCGGGATGATGCGCGACCAGAGATAGTCGCGGCTGAGCGTCTTGGCCTTTTGCCCCATTTCCCGGCACAGGCCCTCATTGCCGGCGAGCGCGCCCAGCGTCTCGGCAAAGCGTTTGAAATCGAACGCCACCTTCTGGCCGCGATAGAAGCCGAGCAGTGACGGATCGAGCACGCCGGCGAGCGCTTGCCACGGCTCTTCGGCGGCGCTGGCATAGGTCGGCACGCGAAAGCCGGTCTCGCCCTCGTGCACCAATTCGCGGTAGCCGTTAAACTCGGAAACAATCGACGGCAGGCCGTGCGCCATCGCCTCGATCACCGTCAGGCCGAAGGTTTCCTGATAATTATCCACGAGGGAGACGAAGATATCCGCCGCGCCATAAAGTTCGCGCTTGCGGGCGAAATCATGATTGGCTTCGATACGCACGCAAGAGCCGAGCTCAAGCGTCTCGACGATCTCGCGCGTTAAACCCACCTCGCTATCGGAGCCGCCGCCGGCCAGGATCAAGGTAAAGAGCGGCAGCTCGCCGCGCGCCTTGAGATATTGCAGGCATTCGAGCATCGGCCCGAGATCCATCTTGCGCCGGGCCGAAAAGCGCCCAAGGCAAAGCAGCACCAGCTCGCTTTCATCAAGCCCAAGGGCGGCGCGGCACTGGCCACGCTCCGGCATGTCTTCGAACGCGTCCGAAATGCCGAGCGGTATTTGCACCAGCTCCGGCGGCTCCGGCAATGTGGCGCCGAATCGCTCCTTGAACTTGTCGCTGATATCTCCGAACGCTGCGCTCAGCATTTGCTTGGCGCAATCGCTGGTGCAGACGATGCTGTCATAGGGCCGGGGGCCGGCGAGCAGCATGTCGATCAGGCGCGATTGAATCTTGACCCCGTCGAGCGAATGGGTGGTGCCGGAGACGGCGAACGGCGTGCCGCCCGCGCCGGCGCGGAACTCCATCAGATAGGGCGCGTGAAAGGTGAAATCGCCTTGGTGTAATATATCGATCTCGCCCGCTTCAACGTCATTGGCCAATTCGGATTGCGTCGCGAAGCCGACCCGGGTCAACTTATCGACCGGCAGATGCTCTTCCAGGCCGGCCTGGCCCTGCGCCATATCCTCTTCGTCGAGATAATAGAAGCGGTATGAATCGAGCGTGCCATGGGTCAGCAGCGCCAACATGAAATCCTTGTTGGCGATGGGCTTGCCCATCTTGTCTTGCCAGAATTTGTCCTGGATCAGGAAACTGTCCAGGCTACCCCATTTCACAGACGCATTCTCCGCTCGCGCCGCCCTTCGGCGCTCTTGGGCAACCTAGCGCGGTTTGGTTAACGAATTGTTCCAATACGGGCGAATTGATTGAGAAATTGCCCGATTCCGGCTAGGCAGAGAGCATGAACAAGGAAACAGACAAGAAAATCCTCGTCACCGGCGCGCTCGGCCAGATCGGCTCGGAGCTGGTGCCGGCGCTGGAGGCGCGCTACGGCGCCGAGCGGGTGGTCGCTTCCGACATCCGCATCCCACCCGCCGGCGCCTATCACGGCACGTTCGAGCAGGTCGATTGCACCCAGCCGCTCGCCATCCAGGATGTGGTGCGGCGCCATGATATCGGTACCGTTTATCATATGGCGGCGCTCCTCTCGGCGGTCGCCGAAGAGCGTCCGCAGATCGCCTGGTCGGTTAATCTCGGCGGGCTCTACAATGTGCTCGAAGTGGCGCGCCAGAACGGCGCATCTGTGTTCTGCCCAAGCTCGATCGGCGCCTTCGGCCCCTCGACGCCGCGCGATCAAACGCCGCAAACCACGATTCAGCGGCCCAACACCATGTATGGCGTGACCAAGGTGGCGAGCGAGCTCCTTTGCGACTACTACGCCGAGCGATTCGAGCTGGACGCGCGCGGCCTGCGCCTGCCCGGCCTGATCTCCTACGCCGCGCCGCCCGGCGGCGGCACCACCGATTATGCCGTCGAAATCTTCTATCAGGCGGTGCGATACAGCCATTACACCTGTTTCCTCGCCGCCGATACGCGCCTCGACATGATGTATATGCCGGACGCCATCGACGGTATCATCCAGCTCATGCAAGCCGAGCCCGAGCGCCTTAAGAACCGCAACGCCTTTAACGTGACGGCAATGAACTTCACGCCCGATGAACTGGCCGGCGAAATACGCAAATCCGTTCCCGATTTTGCCATCGACTATGATGTCGATCCGGTGCGCCAGGCGATCGCCGACTCCTGGCCGCGCACCATCGACGACAGCGCCGCCAGGGCGGAATGGGATTGGCAGCCGCGCTATGATCTGGCGGCAATGACCGCGGATATGCTGGCCAAGCTCGGCGAAAAATTAAAGAGCCCGACGCGGACGGCCTAAATGGAAGGGAGTGAATCATGCCGATAGCACGCCTGGAAGAGAAGCTGGCGGCGGATGTGCGCGAGATGGAGGAATCGGGCCGGGCCAAGGGCGCCGAGACGCTGTTCGCCGGCATTGTTCCGCCTGAAGGCGGCAAAGGCCCGCGCTATCTGCTCGCCGGCGAAGGCGAGCGGCCTTACTTACGCATGAATTCGAACAGCTATCTCGGCATGGCACTCAACGCCGATGTACGAAATGCCGAGGAAGAAGCCGTGGCGGCGCTCGGCACCGGGCCCGGTGCGGTGCGCTTTATCAGCGGTACCTGGGGTCCGCACGCGGCGCTTGAGGAACGTTTGGCGCGCTTCCACGGGCGCGAGGCGGCGATGATTTTCAGCTCGGCCTACGCCACCGTGATGGGCGTGCTGCCGCAATTGATCGATGGCGAGACGGCGGTGATCAGTGATGCACTCAACCATAGCTGCATCATCAACGCCATGCGCCTCGCTCGGCCAAAGGAAAAGCGCGTCTACGCCCATCTCGACCTGGCCGAGCTTGACCGCCACTTGTCGGAATGCGCCGCGAGCTGCCGCCGCGCCGTGGTGGTGACGGACGGCATCTTCAGCATGCGCGGCGACCACGCGCCACTGGATGAAATCATGGCCGTGGCGGAAAAGCACGATGCCGATTACGCCGAGAATATTGTTGTCGTGGCCGATGATTCGCACGGCATCGGCGCGTTCGGCGAAACGGGACGGGGCACCGAGGAATATTGCGCCTCAAAGCCGGTCGATGTGCTGATCGCCACGCTCGGCAAGGCGTTCGGCGTTAATGGCGGCTATGTCACCGGCAGCGCCACGCTGATCAAATATTTGCGCGAGACCTCGCCCTTCTACATCTATTCCAACCCGATCACGCCGGGCGAAGCGGCGGCGGCCTTGAAAGCGGTCGAAATCGTCGATTCGCCGGCAGGCCAGGCCTTGATCGATCATCTCCGCAGCATGACGGCACGCTTCGAATCTGGCCTGGTGGCGCTCGGCTATGAAACCATCCCCGGCGCCCACCCGGTGGTGCCGCTGATGGTGCGCGATACCGCGCGCACCTCGGCGCTCGTCGCCCATCTCCGCGAGAACGGCGTGCTCGCCACCGGCCTCAATTTTCCGGTGGTGCCGCAGGGGGATGAGGAAATCCGCTTCCAGATATCCGCCGACCACACGGACGCCGATATCGACGAGGCGCTCGCCGTGCTCGAATCCTTCGCTCGCTCATGAACGATATCGTGCGCGACAAGGCCGCGATTGTCGGCATCGGCCGCAGCGCGTTCGGCCGCTTCCTGCCCGAGAGCCAGCTCAAGCTCGGCAGCATCGCGATGAAAAACGCGCTTGCCGATAGCGGCCTCGAGCGCGGCGATATCGATGGCCTGTCGATGCATATGGGCTGGCCGCTCGGCCTCGATTACGATCAGGTCGCCGAGGCCTATGGCCTTGACGTGCGCTACGTCAACCAGATGTGGACGCATGGCCGCTTCATTGCTTACACCCTGCAGCACGCAGCGCTCGCCGTGATCTCGGGCATGGCCGATGTGGTTGCCTGCGTCACCGCCATCAGCTTCACCCGCGAGCGCGATATCCTTGGCGGCCCGGGCGACATGGAAGGCATGCGCGAGGGCGGCGGCACGCACGGCGAAAGCCCACCCTACGGCCTGACCGCGCCTGCCGCCGGCGCCGCGCTTGCCTATCAGCGCTATATGTCGCTCTACAATGCCACCAGCGAAGACCTTGCCGCCGTCCCCATCGCCTTCCGCAAACACGCCCTCCTCAATCCCCATGCCTACACCTACGACAAAGGCGAGATCACCCTTGAGGATCACCAAAGCCAGCGCATGGTGGTGGATCCGCTGCGCCTGTTCGATTGCAGCCTGATTTCCGACGGCGCGGTGGTGATTCTGGTGACCAGCGCCGAGCGCGCCCGCGACCTCAAACAAGAACCCGTCTATATCTCCGGCATGCAGGGTCTTCGCAGCGGACGCGAGGAATTTATCTTCAGCCCGCGCAGCATGGGCATGAACCGGCAATCGAACGTCCGCACCGGCGCCGATGAGCGCGACCTCGCCGTCTACCGCATGGCCGGTATCGAGCGCGCGGACATAGATGGCCTCTACACCTACGACGCCTTCTCGCCGCTCCCCCTCTTCGTCCTCGAACGCTTCGGCTTCTGCGAACCCGGCGAAGCGGCCAAATGGGTGCAAGACGGCCGCATCGAGCTCGGCGGCGATCTCCCCATGAACACCTCCGGCGGACTCCTCTCCGAAAGCCATATCGGCGGCTGGAACTCGGTCTACGAGATCGCCAGCCAGCTGCGTGGCGCGTGCGGCGCGCGGCAAATCGAGAATGCCCGACACCTGCAATGGGGGACCTGCTGGGGCGATTCTTTGGTTTTCAGGAACTAATCCACATGGACGTCAGCCAGAAACCTTTGCCGCGCGTTACACCGGACACCAAGCCTTTCTGGGAAGGCTGCCAGCGCCACGAATTATTGCTCGCAGAATGCAACGCCTGCGCCAAGGTCCACCTGCCGCCCGGCCCAGTCTGCCCATTCTGCTTCTCCGGCGACCTCGGCTGGCGGAAGGCCTCAGGCCGCGGTCAGGTCAGCGCCTGGACAGTAGTGCACAAGGAATGGTTCGCCGCCTTCCGCGACGACCTGCCCTACAACGCCGCACAAATCGAGCTTGAAGAAGGCCCGCGCCTCACGGCCAATCTGGTCGGCGTCGACAACGCAAACATAAGCGTCGGCATGAAGGTCGAAGTCATCTTTGATGACGTTAGCGAAGAAGTAACGCTGCCGCGCTTTCAGCCCCGATAGCGCGGCTCCACCACGCCCGGCACATCCACCTGCACCGCAAACAGTGCACCAGCCAAAGGTTGCTCGGCACGTTGTTCGTCTGTCAGGCGGAAGAAGGCGCTGGTGATGTAGAGGGTTTTGAGATCGGGGCCGCCCAGGGCACAGGAGGTTACGCGGCTGACCGGCAGGGTGATTTCCTGCACCACGCTGCCGTCGGGGGCATGGCGGACGACGCGGCTGCCGTCGAAGCGCGCGCTCCAGAGATGGCCTTCGTCATCGACCGTGGCGCCGTCGGGGATGCCGGGCACGGCGCTTGTCTCGGCGAAGACGCGTTTGTTGGCGAGTGCGCCGGATTCCGCATCGAGATCATAGGCGAAGATGGTTTTGAGCAGGCTGTCGGCGAAATAAAGCGTGCCGCCATCCGGCGAGAAGGCGACGCCGTTTGAGAGGGTGATGTTGTCGGCCTCCGCGTGGCTGCTGCCGTCGGCATCGAGGCGAAAAAGCCGGCCGGTGGGCGCCTTCAGCATCTTATCCATGGTGCCGGCCCAGAAGCGGCCCTGGCGGTCGGCGCGGCCGTCATTGAGCAGGGTGTCCTCATCGCCGCCGCGCGGATCAACCAGCGGCTTGTGGGCGCCGGTTTCGGGGTGATAGAGCGCGAAGCCCTTGCGCCCGGCGATGACCAGCCCGTCTTTCTCCCTGAGCGCGAAGGAATGCACCTTGTCGGGCGGGGTCCAGCTCTCGACCTCGCCGCTGGCCGCATCGAGGCGGTGAATGGCCGGGCGGAAGACGTCGGTCCACCACAGGCACTGGGCATCGGCGTCCCAGACCGGCACTTCGCCGAGCACATCTTCCGTGTTTGCCGCGACAGCCACATCGCTCATATTCGATCTCCTTTGCGACACTGTAACATGCGCGCGTTTTAGGCATAATCACCGGCGTCAACCGGGAGAGGCAATATGAGCAAGCGCTGGAAAATACGGCCGGACGGTTCGAACTGGGGCGATTTCGGCCCGGACGATCAATTGGGCCGCCTTAATCTTCTAACCGAAGCGCGCGTTCTCGAAGCGGTGAAAGAGGTGCGCACGGGAAAAACCTTCTGCCTCTCCATGCCGCTCGACCTGCCGGGCGGCAATGCGATCAATCCGAGCCGCCTGCCGCCCGAGCTGAAGCCCGTCATCCGCCAGGGCGAGGTCGCGTTCGATGGCCCGGCCAGGCGCGACAATCCGATGCAGACCGATCTCCTGTGCGACGATGCGATGCTGATCCACAGCCAATATTCGACCCAGTGGGACAGCTTCTCCCATATCGGCGCGATGTTCGATGCCGATGGCGACGGCGAGCCGGAGCATGTCTATTACAATGGCTTCAAGGTGCTCTCGGAAGAAACCGGCAAGGGGCTTTACGGCGATATCGGCGCGGTCAATCTCGGCATCGAGAACATGGCCGAAGCTTGCGTCCAGGGGCGCGGCGTGATGATCGATCTCCGCGCCCATTGCGGCGATGAGCGCCGCGCGGTGGGCCATGCCGAACTGATGGCGATCATGGCCAAGGACAATGTCGAAGTGGCGGAAGGCGATCTCGTCTGCCTCCATACCGGCTTTGCCGACCGCATCGTCGAAGAGGCGAAAACGCCCGATCCGCAGCCCGTCGGCGCGGTTTGCACGGTGCTCGACGGCGACGACAAGGAACTGCTCAATTGGATCACGGAGAGCGGTATTACCGCGCTCATTTCCGACAATGTCGCGGTCGAGCAATCCTCCTCCGTCGCGCGCGAAATGACCACGCCCGGCCCGGTCCTGCCGCTGCACGAACATTGCCTGTTCAAGATCGGCGTGCCCTTGGGCGAGCTTTGGCACCTGAGCGAACTCGCGGCCTGGCTGCGCGACAACAAGCGCGCCCGCTTCCTTCTCACCGCGCCGCCCTTGCGCATGCCGGGCGCCGTCGGCTCGCCGGCGACCCCCGTCGCCACCGTCTAAAGGCTGCCTCCGATGCAAATGCCCGAATCCCGTACTGCCATGGCGCTGATCAACGAAATGGCGGCGCGCCATCCCGAGCGCGAAGCGCTCATTGATGGCGCTGAGCGTTATAGCTGGGCCGAATTCCGCGCCCAAGTGCGCGACCTCGCCAAGGGCCTGCATGCCGCCGGTATCCGGCGCGGCGACAAGGTCGCCATTCTGATGGGCAACCGTAGCGAATGGCTGATCGCCGATTTCGCCATCATGGCGCTCGGCGGCGTGATGGTCGCGGCCAACACCTGGGCGACGGCGCGCGAGCTTGCCTACCAGCTCAGCCACGCCGAGTGCCGCATGCTGATTATGTCGGCGACCTATCTCAAACGTGACTATGTCGCGCTGATCGAAGAGGCGCGGGCCGAGGAATATGATTTGAGCGGCCTTGAGCGCATTTTTTGTATTTCCGATACTGCCGCGCCCGAAGGCATGGAGCCTTTCGATACGCTGTGGCAGATCGGCGCCGATTTGCCGGACAGCGAGATCGATACCGCCGAGGCCGCCGTCGAGGGCGAAGACACCGCCTGCCTACTCTATACTTCGGGCTCGACCGCATTGCCGAAAGGCGTGCCGCTGCAGCACTACGCCCTCATTGAAAACATGTGGGCAATCGGCGAGCGCCTGCATATCCGGGGCGATGACAGGCTGTGGCTCGCGGTTTCGCTGT
This sequence comes from uncultured Rhizobiaceae bacterium, assembly GCA_964429775.1. Lineage (GTDB taxonomy): Bacteria > Pseudomonadota > Alphaproteobacteria > UBA828 > UBA828 > PTKB01. The sequence goes on along the minus strand of CAYSDJ010000030.1, from coordinate 12,901 downwards.
TCTGGGGCCTCGGTTGCGAGAACGCACTCTTCGCCCTCTGGACGCATGGCGCCACCATCGTGCTGCAGGAGCATTTCGATGCCGGCGAGGCGCTGCGCCTGATCGAAGCCGAGCGCTGCACGGTTTTTTACGGCACGCCCAACATGACCCTCGCGCTCGAGGAACATCCCGATCTGGCGGTGCGCGATATCTCTTCGCTCCGCGCCGGCGCCACCCTGGGTTCGCCGCAGCAGATCCAAAGCCTGATCGATCTCGGCGTGACGGAGGCCTGTCAGATCTACGGCCTAACAGAGAGCTACGCCAATTGCTCGCTCAACGATGCGCATGACAGCGTGGAACGGCGCACCGAATCGATCGGCAAGGTGCTTCCGGGCAGCGAAATGATCATCGCCGATATGGAAACCGGCAAGCGCCTGCCAACCGGCGAGATCGGCGAAATCCGCCTCAAGGGCTATGTCACCAAAGGCTATTACAAAGAGCCGGAGAAAACAGCCGAGGCGTTCGACGCCGACGGTTATTTCCGCACCGGCGATCTCGGCTTCGTCGATGATGACGGCTATTTCTATTTTCGCGGCCGCGCCAAGGAGATGATCAAGACCGGCGGCATCAATGTCTCGCCGGCCGAGATCGAAGAGCTGTTAATGAGCCACAGGTCAGTGGAACTCGCCTATGTCATCGGCCTAAAAGATCCACGGCGCGACGAAATCGTCGCCGCCGTCATCGTCGCCACAGAGCCGGTCGAGAGCGATGAACTGATCGCGCTCTGCCGCGCCAGCCTCGCCGTCTACAAAGTGCCGCGCGAGGTTAAGTTCGTGTCGCACGGCGATTTGCCGCTGACCAGCACCGGCAAGCTACAGAAGAACCGGCTGAAAGACCTGTTCGGATAAGCCGGCATAACCGTCTGTCAGGCCGGCGGCGCCAACACCATCCGCTCGCGCTTGAATGGCAAGCCCTCGGGTGGCGGCGCGTCAAGCTCGCGCGCGTAGCGGTGACCCGAATAAATGGCGTGAACCACCGCCGCCGGCGCGCAGGCGTCGCCGATGACCTTGACGCTGCTGACCCCGGCCGCGTCGAGCGCCGCACTGTCGGCGGCAAGCGCCAAATAGAGGGCATCGTTGGGTAGCCGCGCGGTGACCGAAACAATCGCCGCGCAGTCGCACCGCGTCTCGTTGCCGGTATAGACGCAGGACAGCAGCGCCCGGCCCGCCTCGATGGCGATGAGATTGTGCCCGCTCTGGATTTCCACGCCAAGCTCGATCAGGCGCGCCTGAATACGCGGCTGCTCCATGGTGTTGTGCGTCCAGTTGGCGACATCGGCCGCCGGGGTGACGAAGATTACCTCGAGGCCCTCGGCACGGAGGCGCTCGGCGATCACGCTGGTCATATAATAGTGATCGTCGTCAAAGAGTAGCGCCGGCCCGTCGGGCAGGCGTCCGGCCATGATGTCATCGGGCGTGAACAGCGGTGTGAGGTCGCTGCCGGGGATCGGCGAGCTGTGCTGACGCCCAACGCCGTCCCGGCGCCACTTTGCGCCGGTGGCGATAACGACGTGATCGGCGCCGGTCTCAAGCACGCTCTCCACTGTCATTTCGCTTTCGCGGAAAACCTCGACATTGGCCATGTTCTCGATCTGCTGCACGCGGTAATCGCGCACCCGCGCATACGCCGCCATACCCGGCAAGCGGGATTCGAGGGTCACACGGCCGCCGAGATCGCGCGTCGCCTCGGCCAGCATCACGTCATAACCGCGCGCGCCCAAGGCACGCGTTGCCTCGAGGCCGGCCGGGCCGGCGCCGACGACCAGAACCCGCGTATCTGAGCCCTTGGCGGCGATTCTTTCCGGGTGCCAGCCCTTGCGCCACTCCTCGCCCATGGTCGGATTCTGCGTGCAGCGCAAAGGGTGGCCGAGAAAATCGCAGCTGACGCAGATGTTGCAGCCGATGCATTCGCGGATGTCCTCAAGCCGCCCTTCCTCGACCTTTTTGGGCAGGAACGGATCGGCGATCGAGGGCCGCGCCGCGCCGATGAAATCGAGCACGCCCTTGTTGACGAGCGAGACCATGCGGTCCGGCGAGGTGTAGCGACCGACGCCGACAACCGGCTTCGTCGTCACCTCTTTGACGAAGGAAATGAACTCCTCCTGATAGCCTTCCTCCGAGAAGCGCGCCGTCACCGAATCATTCTTCCAGCCGGCGATGTTGACGTCCCAGAGATCAGGCAGCTCGGCCAGCGCCTCGATCACCGCCCGGCCTTCGCCGTCATGGGTGATGCCTTTGTCGCCCATCAGCTCATCGACGGCGAAGCGGATGGCGATGGCGCATGAATCGCCGACCGCCTCCTTGGTCTCGGCCAAAGTCTCGCGCAACAGGCGCAGGCGATTCTCGAAGCTGCCGCCATATTCGTCGGTGCGGTCGTTGTAACGGCGCGACAGGAAGTATGTCAGCATGGTGATGTTGTGCGCGACATAGAGATAGATGATGTCGTAGCCGGCCTTCTTGGCGCGCAGCGCCGCGTCGCGGTGCCAACGCCTGAAGTTGCGGATATCTTCCTTGTCCATGGCGCGCGCCTGGATCGGGTCGTTGTAGATGCATATCTGATGCGACGGCGATAGTGGCACCTCACGGCTGAAACGGTTGGGGGAATCGTGGCTATTGTGCACCAGCTCCGTGCCGGCGAGCGCACCGTGCGCATGGATGCTGTCGGTCACCCGTTGGTGGACCGGCATATCGCCCTCGTCCCAGAGCCGCATTTCGGTCACCGGGGTATAATCCGAGCTTGGGTGGATTTCGCATTCCTCGGTGCAGACGACGGCCCAGCCGCCCTCGGCCTTGGTGCCGCGCATGGCGGCCATGCCATTGGGATAGAGATGGCCCATGCCGTTGCAATGGGGCACCTGATAGAAGCGATTCCTGGCCGTCTTGGGGCCGATCTTGACCGGTTCGAACAGGACGTCGTAACGGGGATCGCGTGTCATCTTTTTATCTCCCGAATTGCCGCAAATTCTTCCTCATAAGCCATGGCGTTGCATGATCGGGGCGATTACGGCGTCCGAACGGACGGCCTCGGCCAGGGCGGTGAGTTTGGGCATGGCCGATGTGTCGGCCATTGACGGTACCCACGCATGGATCATGGTAAAATAGACATCCACCAGGGTCATATTTGGTCCTGACAGCCACGGGCCGTGCCGGGCGAAATCCGCCTCCAGCACAGCACAGGCGGTGCGCATATGGTTCTCAGCCGCTGCCTTGACGCCGGCCGGACCCGCCGGGCTCTTATCCGTGGTGTAACGCTCGGTGTAAAAAACCCGCAAGGCGCCTTCATACAGATTGGCCGACATGAACACCGCCCAGCGCAGAAAGCGGGCCTGCTCAGCTGTGCCCGCTTCAGGCGAAAGCCCCTTGCCGGCAAATTCCTGAGCCAGGTATATGACGATGGCAGCGGTTTCCGTCATGACTTCACCGCCCGGCAAGACAAGTGCGGGGATCTGTTTCATGGGATTGATGGCGGCATATTCCGCGTTGCGGTGCATGCCGGATTCCGTATCTATATCGATCTTGGTGAAATCCGCAGCCGCCATGATCAGGGCGGCTTCGACAACAAAGCTGCCGGAACCATCGGAATTGTAGAGGGTATAGGTCATCGGGTGATCTTCCTTATGGGCTGACGGTTCGCGGGTCACATTCAAATCGCAGCCGACTCTATTCAACCTCCATCGACATGGGAAGAGTATCACCCCTGCCGGCGATTATTGGATGTGCTACGCTGCCGGCTGTCTGAAGAAACCATCTGAAAAATCTCGAATAAAGGGAGGCTGACACGATGCGACTCAAGGACAAAGCAATTCTCATTACCGGGGCGACCGCCGGAATCGGCGAGGCCTGCGCCAAACTGTTTGCCGAGGAAGGCGCCAAGGTGTTGATGAACGGGCGCGACCAAGCGCGCGGCGATGCGGTGCTGGAGGCAATCCATAAGGCAGGCGGCACGGCGGAGTTTATCGCCGCCGATGTGCGCGAAGACGGAGTTTGCGATCAACTCGTTGCCGAAACCAAATCGCGTTTTGGCCGGATCGACGTGCTGGTCAACAATGCCGGCATTCTCTACTACGCACCGTCGGTGGAGACGAGCGACGAACAGTGGTCGGATACCTTCGCCGTCAATGTCACGGCCGTGTTTCAGCTCGCCCGCGCGGCGCTGCGCGAGATGGTCGCCCAGGGCGGCGGGTCGATCGTCAATATCGCCTCGGAATCGGGATTGAACGGCGAGCCGGGCCTCAGCGCCTATTGCGCCAGCAAGGGTGCCGTCATCCAAATGACCAAATGCATGGCGCTCGATCACATCGGCGATAATGTCCGCGTTAATTCGGTGTGCCCGGGCGAAACCCATACCAAGATGATCGACGACTGGCTGGGAACGATGGAGGGCGAGATCGAGGACAATATCAACGACCTCGCCAAGGGACTGCCGATCCGCCGGCTTGCCGACCCCAGGGAGGTTGCCTACGCGGCTCTGTTCCTGGCCTCGGACGAATCGAGCTATTGCGTCGGCACCAACCTGTCGTGCGACGGTGGCACCGCCGCGACCGGCGGGCCCTATCCTATTTAGAGCAAATTCCGGGCGGGAGGAATTTTCTCTAAACGAAAACCTTTATGCCGCTTTCGCCATAGCCCGCTTCGGCCAGCTCGACAAAGCGCTCGGTGATCTCATCGGGCGCGGCCAGCGTCTTGGGGTCTTCGCCGGGGAAGGCCTCGGCGCGCATGTTGGTGGCGGCGGTGCCGGGATCGATGATGTTGGCTTTGATGTTGGTGCGCTTGAGCTCCGCCGCATAGGTCCGCACCAGCGCCTCAAGCGCCGCCTTGCTCGCCGTGTAGGCGGCCCAGAACGGCAGGTGCGGATCGCATTCCGTGACGCCGGAGGTAACGAACATGGCGCGGCCCGCCTCGGACAGCCTTAAGAGCGGATCGAGGCTGCGGATCAGACGCCAATTGGCGGTCAGGTTGATGTCGATAACCTCTTGCCAGACATCGGGCGGAAAATGGCCGACCGGGCGCAAGCCGCCCAGCATGGCGGCGTTGCCGACGAGGATATCGAGGCGGCCGAAGCGCTCATGCAGGGCTGCTCCCAACTGATCGATCAAGTCCCCTTGACGAAGATCGAGCGGCACCAGCATGGCGCCGGCGCCGCTGATTTCGCGGATTTCGTCGTCGACCTCCTCGAGCGCGCCTGGGGTGCGCGCGACGAGAATAAGTTGTGCGCCCTCGCTGGCGTAGCGCTTGGCGACGGCCCGGCCAATGCCGCGCGAGGCGCCGGTCACCAGCGCGATGCGGCCTTCAAGGCGTTTCGCTGTCATGCCTCTATCGACCGTTTGGTTCGTTCAAGAGAGAGAGCTGCGCCGGCAACCCGTTATCATCGTGATCGGTGAGCGCGATCGGATATTCGCCGCTGAAGCAGGCATCGCAGAATTGCGGCGCCTCGCCATCGCGCCGCGCTTCGCCCATTGCCCGGTAGAGGCCGTCAATGGTGATAAAGGAGAGGCTGTCGACGCCGATCAGCTTGGCCATCTCGGCCGTGTCGTTGTTGGCGGCGAGGAGCTGTTCGCGCTTCGGCGTATCGACGCCATAGAAGCAGGAATGCGTGGTCGGCGGACTGGCGATGCGCATATGCACTTCCGTTGCGCCGGCGCTCCGTACCATTTCCACAATCTTGGTTGAAGTCGTGCCGCGCACAATGCTGTCATCGACCAAAACGACGCGCTTGTTTTCGAGCAAAAGCTGGTTGGCGTTGTGTTTCAGCTTGACGCCTAAATGGCGGATTTGATCTGTCGGTTCGATGAAGGTGCGCCCGACATAGTGGTTGCGGATAATGCCAAGTTCAAAGGGGATTTGTGCCGCCGCCGCATAGCCGATTGCTGCCGGCACGCCCGAATCGGGCACCGGAACGACAAGATCGACGTCGCACGGCGCTTCGCGCGCCAATTCCTCGCCGATGGCCTTGCGTGCCTCATAAACGCTGCGACTTTCAACCATGCTGTCGGGCCGCGCGAAATAGATATATTCGAAAATACAAAAGCGCTCCGGCGCATTGTGAAACGGCCTGAAGCTGGATAGCTCACCACCCCGGATCACGACCATTTCGCCCGGTGCGATATCGCGCTCGCGCGTGGCGCCGATGATATCGAGGGCGACCGTCTCGGAAGCGAGAATATAGGCGCCGTCGAGGCTGCCGAGCACGAGCGGGCGCACGCCATGCGGATCGCGCACGCCGATCAGCGTGTCCTCGGTCATGGCAACCAGCGAATAGGCGCCCTCGATCTGGCGCAGCGCATCGACCAGGCGGTCGGTCACATCCTCGCCGCGGCTGAGCGCCATCAGGTGAATGATCACTTCGGTATCGGAGGTCGAGCGGAAGATGCAGCCGCGCTGCACCAGCTTGGTGCGGAGGCCGACCGCGTTGGTCAAATTGCCGTTGTGCGCAATGCTGAGGCCGCCAAAAGCGAGATCGGCGAAGAGCGGCTGGATGTTGCGCAGCTCCGGCCGCCCGGTGGTCGAATAACGGTTGTGGCCGATCGCCGTCGAGCCTTGCAATTCATCGATCACCTCGGCCGAGCTGAAATTCTCGCCGACGCTGCCCAATCCGTGATGCGAATAGAATTGCGCCCCCGTGGTGCTGACGATGCCGGCCGATTCCTGGCCGCGATGCTGCAGCGCATGCAGGCCAAGCGCGGTATGGGCCGAAGCGTCGGGGTGGCCGAGGATGCCGAAAATACCGCACTCCTCGTGCAGCTTGTCATCGTCGAAACGGTCGCTCATGCTGTTTTTAGTCGCTTGTTTCATATTAGACGCCGTTACTCCTCGACCGAATCCGTCAAGCCGTCCATTGCCTTGCGCTCGGAATTGCCATAGCCCTCGCGGTCATCGCGCTTATCGCTGTCATCCGATGTCGGCTCCGAGAGCGCGCGCAGGCTGCGTTCCGCATCCTGCAATTTTTTCAGGTTTTGCTGTGTCTCCGTAGCGCTTTTCTTGGCTTTGTCGCGCAACTCCTCAGGCGCGATTTCGCGGATAATCTCGGTTCCCATCTGGATATAGGGCATGGTCTTCGCTTCTTCCACCCAGGGCGGCCGGTCTTCCGGCTCCTTGACCGCCCACACGAACAACATATAGGCGAGGCAAATCAGCACCGCACCGCGCAGCAGGCCGAAAATGAAACCGATCGAGCGGTCCAGCGCGCCCATGCTGCTGCGTTGCACATAGCCGGAGATGATCTGGTTGACAATGGTGAAGACGATGAGCGCCAGAATAAACAGAACCAGGGCCGTACCGGCATCGGCCAGAGTCTCGCCGAGATCGAGATCGGGCCAGTTTTCGGCCACCCATTGGCGCGGATAGGGCCGCGCATGGGGAAAGGCGAAAACCGCCACCAGAGCCGCGCCGACCCAGGCACTGACGCCCAAAATCTCGCGCACGGCGCCGCGCGAAAAGGCGAGCAGCGCCGAGATCAGCATCACCAGCGCGACCAGCACATCTACCGGATTGACGGGAATTCCATCCATGGCGTTCAGACTTCCCGCACGCGCGGCGTATTAGCGGGTGTTTGCGCCGGTGCCAGCAGGTCCAAAAGCTCGTTCACCTGGCCAATCGTCTGAATCGAAATTTCGGGCGGCTCGGCTTCCGCCTTGTTCTTCTTCTTGCGCCCGCCCGGCTGCGGCGCGAGCGCATGGGTAAAGCCGAGCTTGGCCGCCTCTTTCAGGCGCGCCGCACTTTGCGCCACCGGACGGACCTCGCCCGAAAGGCCAATCTCGCCAAACGCCACCGTGCCTTCGCGCACCGGCCGGTCGCTATAGGACGAAACGATGGCCGCGGCGACGGCCAAATCCGCCGCCGGTTCGGCGATACGCAAACCGCCGGCCACATTGAGAAAAACATCGCTGTTGCCGAGCGAGAGGCCAGCGCGGGCTTCAAGCACCGCCAGCACCATGGCGAGGCGGCCCGAATCCCAGCCGACCACGGTGCGTCTGGGCGAGCCCGGCGGCCCCGGTGCGACAAGCGCCTGAATTTCCACCAATACCGGGCGCGTGCCCTCAATGCCGGCAAAGACGGCGGCGCCGGAAACCGGCCCGCGCTCCGGATTGAGAAAGAGCGTGGAGGGGTTGGGCACTTCCGAGAGGCCGGCGCCGGTCATCTCAAACACGCCGATTTCGTCGGTCGGGCCGAAGCGGTTCTTGACCGCGCGGACAATGCGGAACTGATGCCCGCGTTCGCCTTCGAAATAGAGCACCGCATCGACCATATGTTCGAGAACGCGCGGCCCGGCGATTTGTCCCTCCTTGGTGACATGTCCAACCAGGAGCAAAACCGAGCCTGAACGCTTGGCGTGGCGGATCAGCTCCTGCGCTGCGCCGCGCACCTGGGAAACGGTGCCGGGCGCCGAATCGAGGGTATCGAGATACATGGTCTGGATCGAATCGACGACGATCACATCGGGCGGCTCAGCCGATTCGAGGCCGGTCAGAATATCGCGCACGCTGGTCGCGGCGGCGAGCTGCACCGGCGCTTCGGCGAGGCCGAGGCGGGCCGCGCGCAGGCGGATCTGGCCAATCCCCTCCTCGCCCGAAATATAGGCGCAGCGTATGCCATTGGCGGCGAGCGCACCGGCGGCCTGCAACAATAGGGTCGATTTGCCGATGCCGGGATCGCCAGCCAGGAGCACGCTCGAGCCCGCCACCAGGCCGCCGCCGACCACCCGGTCAAGCTCGGCAATGCCGCTGGCGTGGCGCGCCACTTCGTCGTGGCCGCCGGCGAGGTTGACAAAATCGAGCTTGCGCCCCTTGCCCTTGCCCAGACCCTTGGGCGCCGCCTCGCGCCCTTTTTCTTCGGTGATGCTGTTCCAGGCGCCGCAGGCGTCGCACTTGCCGGCCCACCGCGGCCGGCTGGCGCCGCAGGATTGACAGACAAATCTCGGTTCGGTGCGGGCCAACGAGTTTCCTACCCTAGGTTAGATGTACGTGCCGGGCGTCCGGATGAATTATCGCGATTCGGTTTGTAATTTTACCCGCGCTTGCCCTGTCATGGGTAATGGAAAGAGTCGTGGTAATGGAATTGCTCTTATCCGGCATCAGCCGAACGGTTTCCACATTAAAATCAGTTTTGGCAGCACCGTGAGCGCCGCCAACAAGGCGATGAACATGGCGGCGGCGATCAGCACGCCGAAATAAATCGTCGGGTTGAAGTTGGAAAACACCAGGATGACGAAGCCGATGATGATCGTCAGCGTGGTGTAGAACACCGCCTTGCCGATACTCGAATGGCAGATGCGCATGGTCTCGATATAGTCCTTGGTTTGCGCATATTCCTCGCGGAAGCGGTAGATATAGTGAATGCCATTATCGACCGCGATACCGATGGTAATGGCGGCGATGGTGATGGTCATCATGTCCATCGGAATTTTCGCCCAGCCCATGACGCCCAGAACCACACCGGCGCCGAGCAGGTTGGGCAAAATGCCGATAATCGCCAGGGGAATTGAGCGGAACAATATCAGGAACATGATGGCAATCCCGAGCATCACCACGCCCAGGGTTTTGATCTGCGACGAGAACAGGCTCTGTAGCATGTTGTTGTAGAGCACCAGAAGCCCGCTCAGGGTCACTTCCTCGGCCTTGAATTCGAGCTTCTCGCCCATGTCGCGGCGCACCGTCTCGAGCAACTGCTTACGGCGTAAATCCGGTTTCGAATCGAGCACGCGCGCGAACATGCGCGCCTCGTTGGCTTCGATCGAGACGTAAGGGTCGATCATGTCCTTTCTGACGGAAGCGGGAATTTTGGTATAGAGCAGCGCCAGCAGCATGGCATCGAGTTCCTCGCCGATAACGTCTTCGGCGACCCGCACCGCCGAGGCGAGCGACAGCACCTTGCCGATTTCGGGCAGGCTATCGAGATAATCATGCACTTCCTTGATGCGCTGGATCTTGTCGGGGGTAAACCAATATTCCGGTGCGTCGGCCATCGATTCGGCGAATTCGAGCTCCAATTGCCGTTCGTATGGATCCATCTCCGCCAGTTCCTCGGGGGTGAAGAAATCGTCCGGTTCTTCGGGAAATTTTATCAGCACTTCGAGCGGCGTCGTGCCGCCGAGCTTGTCATCGATCAGTTTCAGACCCTGATAGATTTCCGTGTCGCTGCTGAAATAGTTGATGAAGCTGTTTTCAACGCGCAACTGGCTGATTCCCGCCGCACCGGCAATGGTCAGGGCCACTGCCAGCAGCAGAATCTTGTTGCCTTGTGTCTCGGTCAGACGGCCAAGATAGGCCGGCAGGAGGAAACGGTCGCTTTTGACGGCGGGCGCGGATTTGGTTTTTCCCATCACGATCAGAAGCGTTGGGAACAGCAGGAACGACGTGGCGAATGTCACCGCCAAACCGGCGCTCATCATCAAGCCGAAATCGATCACCGGCTTGATGTCGCTCACAACCAGCGAGCCGAACCCGATGATGGTGGTCAGCGCCGTATAGAGGCACGGTTTCACCATCTTGTGGGTGGTGGCTCTGACCAGCGCCAGCTGATCGTCATCGGGGCGATCCTGGCGCAGCTGGCGGTAGCGCACGATCAAATGAATGTTCATCGAGATGGTGATGATCAGCATCAGGGCGAGAAAATTGGAGGAGATGACGGTGACGTTCCAACCGCTCACGCCGAGCACGCCCATCATGATCAGGCCGGCATAGAAGCAGCTGAGGAGCGGCAACAGGATCCAGCGCAATTTGCGGAAGATGACGGTGAGCACAATGATCAGAAACGCCAGAACGCCGCCGCCGAAGACGGTCAGGTCGTTGCGCACAAACGTCACCATGTCGTCGGAAATCATCGGCACGCCGCCGAGATACAACTGAGCCGCGCCGCGGTAGGGCTGGATGATCTCACGGATCTGGGCGATATCCAGGCTGCGCTGTTCATTCAACGCATCGCGCAACGCAATATAGTCGCCTTCGACCTGGTCCAGAGTTTGCGATTCTTCGGCCGAAAGATCGTCATTCCGTCTTTTGGCGCGCAAATCATTGCGTGATTGCGACAGGCTGTTGAACTGCTGGTCCTCGGCCAAACTCAACAATATGGCGGTGGTTTGGCCATCGGCGCTGATGATGAGTTCGCGGTATATCGGGCTATTGACCATTTCGTCCCGCGCCCGGGCCGGATCGATGCCGGCTTTCTCCAGGCTGGGAACGTCTTCGATCATTTCGATGAATGATTTGTCCGAGCTTTTCAACAGCGGCGCGTCGAGGATCGTGAACACCGTCTCCACGCCGCCGACTTTCCTCAGTTCTTCGCGCAAGCGCTTCAACGACTCAAGCGATTGCGGTGCGAACAGATCCGCTTCCGGGGTGTAGGTCACAATCAGCAGGTCGCTGCTCGGATAGCGCTTGTGGATTTCGCGGAATGTCTGGAGGTCGGCATCGTCTTCGAGCAGCAGGGAATCGGCCGACGCATCGAGCCTGAAATCTTTCGTGTAGTAACCGAAGAACACCAAAACCGCGAGCAACGCGACCAGGACCAGCTTGGGGTGGCGCAGCACCAGAGTGTCATAGGCCTGGGCGGTTTGAGACGTCATCGGGTGTCCTCTTTGCGCATTGCCTGTTCAGCCTGGCGAAACACCTGGTGAATCAGCAGCATTGGCCCAATGTTTGTATTCTTTTGCGGCAACATTCATTCCGTCGCCATCCGCTGTTTGCCGTCTTCAATATAAAGACGCCGGTAGCGTTGGCCGAACGTGGTTAATATTTCGTAACCAATTGTTCCCGCATCGCCAGCAAACCTGTCGACAGGATAGGGGCCGCCGATCAAATCGACCGCCGCACCCGGATGGGCGTGCGCTTGAGGAATGTCTGTGACGTCAAGCGTGATCATATCCATCGATACGCGCCCGACGATTGGTGCCCGGGCGCCTCTGATATAGCCACAAGCCTGATTTGCGGCCTGATTGCTGGCGCTACGTAAATAACCATCGGCATAACCGACGGGCACGGTCGCAATTCGACTCGGCCGCGTCACAACGTGCGCGGCACCGTAACCAACGCTCCGAGAGCTGTCAACGCGCCGCACTTGCAGGATTTTTCCTTGTAAACGAACGACTTCCGACATCGGGTTGGGTTGATCGGGGGTCGGATTCAGGCCGTAAAGAGCGGCCCCGGGACGGGCCATATCGAAGTGATAATCGGGCCCGAGAAAGATTGCCGATGAGTTGGCCAGGCTGGCTTTGCTATGTGCCGTAATTGCGCCGAGCGCCGCCAACGCCGTCTTGAATTCCGCCAACTGGGCAGCGTTCATGGCGTGGCCGCTCTCCTCGGCACAGGCCAAATGGCTCATGACATAGACAATATCGAGCCCCGTCAGACGCTCGGGCTCGGCCACCAGGCGCGCCACCTCGTCCGGCGGCAGGCCAAGGCGGGACATGCCGGTATCGACCTGCAGCACCGCTTTGCCCCCCTCCCCCACCCCGTTTCGGGCACGCCAGGTGTCGATTTGGCCGAGATCGTTGAGCACCGGAATGAGGCGGTGGCGCGAATATTCCGCCGCATCTTGCGCGCTCGGCCCAAAAAAAACGTAAATCCGGCTCTCCGGCAGAATTGCGCGCAGGGCAATGGCTTCATCGAGCGAGGCAACGAATAATTCGCGGCAGCCGGCTTTGTGCAGCGCCGGCGCCACCGCCGCCAGCCCGAGGCCATAGGCATTGGCCTTGACCACTGCGGCGGCCACGGCCCCGTCCTTCAGGCGCGCGCCAAGCGCACGCCAATTGGCGGTGATGGCGTCGAGGTCGATGGTCAGATGAGCGCCCGCGAAGGCGTTGGGCGGCATCGTCGGGGCTAACCGGTTTTAGCAGGCACTAGAGCATGTCAGGTTCGCTTGCGCTCACC